>JBJXFL010000238.1:0-6439 GCA_046155405.1 Bryobacteraceae bacterium
CAAACCGATGCTCGATAAGTTCAACGGCCAGCCCATGCCAGGACCCGCGGTCCTGACCCAACGCAAGACGGGCCACCTGATGAAGTCACCGTTCGAATTCAAGAAGTACGGCCAGTCCGGCCTCGAGTTCTCCGAACTCTGGCCCAACGTCGGCGCCTTGGCCGACGACATCTGTGTGATCAACTCGATGTGGGCTGAAATCCCCAATCACGAGCCCTGCATCACGCTCATGAATACCGGCCATAACATCATCGGCCGGCCCTCGATGGGCTCCTGGATCACCTACGGTCTCGGCACCGAGAATCGAAATCTCCCGGGTTACGTTGTCATGACGCCCACCGAGCCGCTCACGATCGGTAGTCCACTTTGGAGTTCGGCCTTCCTGCCCGCGGTCTATCAGGGAACCATGGTCCACAACACGTGGATGGAGGACGAACCGGTTCAGGCCTCAAAGCTCATACCGAACCTGACCAACGCCAAGATCGACAAAGCCATGCAGGACCGCGATGTGAAGTTCCTGAAGCGGCTGAACGAAACGCACCTGGAGATGCTGCGCGATAAGGACAACAATCTCGATGCCTCTATCAAGGCCATGGAGACAGCATTCCGCATGCAGACGGAGGCGCCGGATGTGTTCGACGTCAGCAAGGAGAGCAAGGCTGTCCTGGACATGTATGGACCCGGGTCAACCGCTCTCGGCGCTCTCATCGCCGTGCGTCTCTCCGAAAAGGGCGTCCGGATGGTGCAAACCTACTACGGCAAGGGCGACCCCTGGGACGCCCACACCGACATCATGTCGTACCGCAAACTTGCTTCGGATTCCGATCGTCCGTACGCGGCGGTCATCAAGGATCTCAAGCAGCGCGGCTTGTTCGACGAGACGCTGGTTATTTGCGGCACCGAGTTCGGCCGGACGCCGGCAATCCAGACCGCCAACGAGATGGTGGGCGGCGTGGTCAATGGACGTGATCACAACCCGGGCGGCTTCTCCCTTTGGCTTGCGGGTGCGGGTATCAAAGGTGGCACCAAGTACGGCGCCACGGACGACTTCGGCTATAAAGCCGTCGACAAGCCGGTCCACGTGCACGACCTCCACGCCA
The DNA here is from genome assembly GCA_046155405.1 of Bryobacteraceae bacterium. Classification (GTDB taxonomy): domain Bacteria; phylum Acidobacteriota; class Terriglobia; order Bryobacterales; family Bryobacteraceae. Next base: position 1,101 of record JBJXFL010000238.1, read on the forward strand.
CAATTCTGCACTTGCTGGGGATCGACCACACCAGGCTTACTTACCACTACTCGGGCCGGGACATGCGGCTGACCGACACCGCCGGTCAAGTCATTCAAGGCATCTTGGCATAGCACACGGGGACAACTGAAATGATTCGAACCGGTCTCACACTCTATCTCTGTCTTGTTGGACTTTCCGCCCAGGAAACGCCGCAAAAACCCGGTATTCCCGGAGTTTTGCATCCCATGGCCAAGCTCATCCCGGACGCCGAATATCCCATAGACGGTAACCCGGATTGGCTCGCCGCGGGAGAAGATCCCAGCGGCAAGCCAATGGTCTGGACCAACTCCCGGCCCACCGACTATGTATTCCGCATGGACCCGCTCACCAACAAGACCGTCGCCGCCGTTGCGATGAAGAAGCCCTGTTCCGGTCTTGTTGTTGCGATGGGGGCGTTGTGGGCGCCGAACTGCGAGGACGGCGTCGTCCACCGCATCGACGGCGCGTCGAACAAGATCGTCGCCACCATCGCCGCACGTCCATCGAACAACGAAGGCGGGATTGCTTTCGGCGCGGGCTCGGTGTGGCTACCGATTGCTCCTGGTGACACACTTGCGCGCATCGACCCGCTGACCAACACTGTCGCCGCGCGTATTCCGATCCCGTCCGGTTCCCACACCGCGGTCTTCGGCTACGGCTTGGTCTGGGTCACAAGTACAGACAACAATCTGGTTGCCGTCGTACATCCGGCCACCAATCGCGTCATCGCCAAAATCGCCACCGGCGCGGCGCCTCGCTTCCTCGCCGCGGGCGAAGGGTTTATCTGGACATTGAATCAAACCGATGGCAGCGTCTCCAAAATCGACCCACTGTCGAAGTCCGTCGTCGCTACCATTGCAGTTGGCGTCCCCGGCGCCGGTGGAGACATCGCCGCTGGGGAAGGCGCCGTTTGGGTCACGCAAAAAACGATCCCTGTCTCACGAATCGATCCCAACACAAATCGCGTTACCGCCCAATTCTTCGGTTCCGGCGGCGATGCGATCCGCGTTCTCTATGGCTCGGTCTGGTTGGCCAATGGACGTTGGGGCAACGTTTGGCGTTTCCACCCGGGCAAAGTCGAAGCCGGCGCGCCGCCTTCGTGGTTGACCTACGCAAAACCGGCCGATCTCAACGGGGACGGAACACCGGATTTGCTTGTCGAGGATCTCGTCGTGTGGCATCCCGGGGAGGCTCTTCCAATACGCGCGAAACTCCTGAACCGTGCTCTCGGCTCCGCATTCGTTCTCAAGACCAAACTTAACGATCAGTCCACCGAACTGCCGATGACTCTCACGGCGGACGGCGAATTGTCCGCAACCTTCCAAGGGTCGAAGCCGCGTTGGGTGCACTACTCGATTTGCCAAAAAGGCAAGACGGCTTGTTCGCCAGATTTGGTGGTGGCCTCGCCTTCCACTACTGCTGCATTTGCCAAGCGAACCAAACTTCTGGTGCCCGAGACTTTCATGGCGCCGCGGCCGCCCGACCTCGATGGCTACGTCTGGCATCATTTGGAACCGGCCATCCTCGAACCCGATTTCAACTTTCTGCTCGATGCGGGCATGAAGAAGGAGTCTCTCAATAAGGGCGAAGACTATGGCGAACTCAAACGCCATCAGTGGGAGTTTCAGAACGCATCCGCCTTTGCATACGGCGTCTTGACGCCGGACGAGCAAACGGAAATGGCGTGTATCTACATCTACCCCTCGCGAAAGGCCGGATTCGACGCGCACGTAAGAGTATGGATCGCCAAACCCGGCGACAAGCCCGCGTTCGACAAGGCGCTCGGCGTGGCGGTAAAGAGCTGGATTCAGGCTAAGTGGCCATTCAAGAACCCGGGCTATCCCGGGCTCGACATGACGATGAAGGAATGGAACGCGTTGCCGGACGGGGCAGAATAGTCCATGTCAATCGGGTGCGCGTTTCTGCTCTTGCTGGCAGACGTCGTCCCCCCGGCCGTCTCCAAACCACCGCAACCTGACGCGCCCGCGGTACGCAGCGCGGAAAACCTGGCTGGCCAAACCGACACCGCGCGCGGCGAAGGCCGCCGCAACGAAAACGTCCAGGTCAATCTGGTGGATACTAACTCGGCGCGGGAGCTCAACGTCCGCATCGGAGTTACCGCCACCATCGTCGAGGAGTTCCATGCCGATCGCGGGTATTTCGCCACCGAATATGGCGGCGCCCCTTCGCCTTCGATTCATGTTGCGCCGCGTGTTCGCTCGGCGCCCCACGCCAGCCTCTCCTGGAATCACACCAATAGCCTTTTCGCCGCCCGCGCTTTTTTCCAGGCGGGTTCCGTGCAGCCGGCCCGCCGCAATCAATTTGGGGCAATCGCTTCCGTACCGCTTTGGAGGGGAGCGTTCTTCACGTCGAATCTGTCGCTCGATCAGAATCGGGGGCAGGTGAACGGCAATGTGTTGATTCCGCTCCAGAACGAACGCGAGCCGCTCACTAACGATCCTGTCCTGCGCGCCTTCGTACTGCGTTTGATGGACGCGTTCCCGAACGTTCCGCCCAACCGGACCGACATCGCGGCCCGGTCGTTGAATACCAACAGTCCGCAGTCGACGCGCACTGCCATCTCCAGCGGCGATCTTTCGCAGGCGATCGGCACCGCCGATACGATTTCCTTCCGCTATGCGTTCACCGGTCAACAGGTCGACGCCTTCCAATTCACGAAAGGGCAGAATCCAAATACCGACAATAAGAACCATTCGGCCCGCATCACATGGACTCGCAACATGAATCCGAACTCGATTCTCGAATCCACTCTCGCTTTTGACCGCCAAGGCACGCTGCTCCTGCCAACCGGAGACGCGGTCGGTCCGGCGTATGTGATCGGACTGCAAGTTCTCGGCCCGCCCTCGGTAGTCCCCATTAACCGCTCCATCAATCGTTTCCGCGCCGAGAGTCATCTCCGTCGCCGTATCGGCCGCCACAACTTGTCGATGGGCGGCGGCCTTACGCGCCTGCATTACAACGGCTTTGAAACCGAGGACTCCCGGCCTACATTTATGGTCCGTGACGACTTCGGCCGCTCCGCCATCGACAACCTGCGACGCGGAACGCCTTCGATCTACTCGCAATCGTTCGGCATCTTCGCTCGCAGCTTCCGCAACTGGGAGCCTCGCCTTTTCGCTGGCGACCAATGGACAATTTCGCCACGGCTGTCTTTGCGCGCGGCGTTGCGCTGGGAGCCTTGGACACTGCCTTCCGACGCCATGGGTCTCAGCCGGCCTCCGTTCCAATCGGATTGGAACAATCTCGGCGGTTCCTTCGGCGCAGCCTATCGACTCTCTCCCGGCGTTGTTCGATTTGGCGCGGCCGTGTCGCAAGGTCAGCTTTTCCCGGTCACCTACGGTCAGGATCGTCTCAATCCACCCTACAATTTCTCCGTTTCGATTCTTGCGCCCGATGCCATTGCCCCGTTGCGAGGTCTGTCTCCCTCGGATCTAAACGGAACGGGCCGCGCTGTCCGCTTCGATATCGCTCCAGACTTGGCGACGCCGTACTCGTATCAATACAACGCGAGCTGGGAGTCGAGCCTGCCCGGCGGCTGGAAGACCCAGTTGAGTTATGTCGGTAGCCGGACCCACAAACTCTTCCTCACCTACCAACTCAACCGCGGCCGCGTCGTTCCGGGCATCCCTTTCACGACAGCCACGACGAATCTTCGCCGTGCCGATCAAAACTACTACCAACGTTTCTATACTTCCAACGGCGCCCGCTCCTATTACGATGCGGGCCGCGTTTCTTTGCAATCACCGAGTTGGAAGGGCGGCGCGTTTCAAACACAGTATTGGTGGAGCAAGGCCATCGACCAAGGCGCCGACTACACGGTCACCGGCGGCGGCCAGGAACGGTGGGGCCAAGCCGGGCAGACCGAGCGCGGCCTTCAATCCGATATGCGCGGCCTCAGCAATTTTGATCAGCCCCACGCCCTTCTTCTGCAAGCCAATTGGACATCCGCCCGTTCCGCCGCCAGGCGCGGCGCATGGCAGGTCTCGTCCGTCGTTCTCCTGAAGAACGGGACTCCGTTTACCGTCGATGCCGGCTCGGATGGGCCCGGGTTCGGCAACGTCGATGGCACCAGTGGCGACCGGCCAAACATCGTCGATCCCTCCATTCTAGGTCGGACCATTGGCAATCCCGATACTTCGGTCGCTCGTTTACCACGTTCTGCGTTTGCCTTCATTCAGGCGCCACGCGAACTCGCCGGCAACCTCGGTCGCAACACGTTTCGCAAGGGCACAATTTTCAACTGGAACGCAGCCGTTGCACGTACCTTCCCACTCAAGAACGATTTTGCTCTCCAGTTGACCGCCGAAGCGATAAACCTCTCCAACACCCCGCAGTTCGCCGAACCTGGCCGAAGCCTTACCGCGACGAACTTTGGCCAAATCACAAACACGCTCAACGATGGCCGAGCCTTCCGCTTTCTGCTCGGGCTGCGCTTTTAGTGATTACCTGAAGTCGCGGCGCGCGCTGAGGACGGCGCAGTCGTGATCGGCAAGGCTCAGATCGTCGGACAATAACTGGCGCGCCGACAGTGCTTCCTTCGCTACGCCCGATTTGCTGTGTCCGCGGGTATTCGCCAGCATATGGTAAAGCTCGTGGGCGACCACCCGTCCCAACGCTCGTCCAAGCAACTCGTCGCCCTGCGCAAAATCCCGGCCCGCCATCGCCGTCTTCAGCGATTCGCGAATCCGGTCGCACCGCACTTCGCCAAACGGCAGCACGTTGCCGCCGGCCACCGCAGCCGAGGCGTAAGGACCGCGCTCGTCGAAAGGCGCTGGAAACGCATTCATCGCGCATCTGCCCTTCATGCGGAATACCACCAGATCGTCAAACTCTTTGCCGGCGGCTTTGGAGTGTTCCACGAACTGCAGACGAATGCCGGCCTGCTTGGCGATTCGGCCCGTTTCGGCTTCCATCGCCTGCCATGCTTGCGGCGAAAACACTTCACCCAGCTGAATTATGACGGTCACTTCCGGCGACGCGGCATTTAAACGCAACAGGGCTGCAAAAGCCAACAGGGTGATACGGAACACGTACGAGGTTCTCCGCCACCCAAAGTGTACAACACTTCAGATCACTTTGTTTTCAGATAGTTCCGCCACCCCCCGTGATGAGTGATTTCCATCGCACCCGCAAGGCCGGCCGGCTCACAAATAAATCCCGTCGTTTTCGTCCCATCGTCGAGAGTCACCGAGCCCAACCCGAGCGGCGAAGGGATCAGCGCCATAAACCCACCCAGGTTGCGCGTCGGCATGGCCCAGACTTCCACTTCAATGCCCGGACCGCGAAAACCCGGCTCA
>JBJXFL010000242.1:0-7726 GCA_046155405.1 Bryobacteraceae bacterium
CCCGCGTTGAGGCCGGCCGTGTAGATATTCGCGTGCATGTCCCAGCCGCCGGAAGTGATCTGCACGAACCGCGTACCCTTCTTCGCGCGGAGGAGGTTGCGGGCGGTGATACAAGCGTTGCCGAAGCCGGAGTTGCCGTAGCGAATGCGTTCGTTATTGTCGAACGTGAAAATCCGATTGACGTCGGCGTTATACATCAACCGCCGCGCGCTGTCGTTCCATTTGGCGATTTCGACGCCCACCGAACCGGTCACGCCGGCGTCCCGCGTTTCCCTGTCCATATCGAGCAGCATGTTGAAGCGGCGTTCGAAAATCGCCTGGCTGTCGAAGTGGGACGTGTTACCGAGGCCGCCGCCTCCGGGGCTGACGTAGAACGGCGCGTGCTCCGGCGAAAGATAGCCTTGCGCGGGTCCGCCGCCGGTGTTGAGCGACAGGAACGCGGGCAGCGTCTGATCCGTGTTCTTCGGCCCGAGTTCGAGCGACACCACCGAGCCGATATGCGGCGCAATGCGCGCGAGACCGGAGACCGGATTGCGGCCGATCTGGAGCCACGTCTGCGCGAGCCCGTGCGCGGTGGCCCACGGTTTGATCGAGCGCATTAGCGCGATATCGTCGATCTGCTCGGCGAGCTTCGGAAATAGTCCGGGCGCGAACGCCATGCCGTCATAAGTCGTCGCCTGATAGTTCGCGGGCAGCCAGGGGCCGGTCTTCAAATCGAACGTGTCGATGTGGCTGGGGCCGCCGTTCATGAGAATGAAGATGACGTTGTCGGCGGTCGCCTTGGTCGCGGGCGCGGCGTAAGCTATGCGCTCCATCGGGCGCCGCGGCAGCAGGAAGTAACCGCCGACGGCCGATGCAGCATGACGGAAAAATACGCGGCGGTTGATGTGCGGCGCGCGCCAGAATCGTTGACCTTGAATGGGGTTCGGCATGGCGTTATTCCTTGATCAGAAAGTCGGTTTTGTTGACCAGGACCCAGGCGAGGTCTTCGAAGGTGGCGGTGCGCAATGCGGGCGTCGTGGCGCGGCTAAGCGCGCTGACGGCTTTGGTCCGCTCCGATTCCGTCGGCGTGCGGCCGAGATACCAAAGGAACAGCTCTTCGACGGCGGCGTTGTTATCGGTCATCGCAACGACGGCGCGCACGTTCGGCGATGATGCGTTGCGGATGCGATCGCGAATGAAGGCGTCGTTCATCATCGTTAGAGATTGCAGGATCGATCCATCGCCTCGGCGTGCGACGGTGTCTCGATTGCCGCGGAGGAACGTGTTCATCAACGCGCCGGCGCCGCCGCCCGGTTCGGTGGTGTCGGGCAACTCCCACGCGCTTTGCACCGTGGCGGCGAACCCTTGCGGCATGTAGTTGGCCCAGTTGCCGGAACCTTGCGCCAACACGTCGTGCACCTCTTCAGCTTCGAGGCGCCGCGGGTAGTGGCGGGCGAACAGCGGCACGTAGTCAATGGACCACTTCGCGTCGTAGCGCGAGCTCAACTGATACGTCGTCGACAGCACGATGGCGCGAATGGTTTCGCGCAAGCTATAGTTCGTCGCGACGAAGTGTTCGGCGAGCCGCTTCATCAAGACGGGATGCTGCGTTTGCATCGTCCACGGAGCGTCGGGCGGGTTGTCGGGATCGAGGCGGGCGGGATCGAGCGCGTCAACAGGCTCCGCGAGACCAAGTTGGAAAAGCTGCTTCCAAATGCGGTTGACCATGTTCTTGGCGAACATGGGATCGGCGGTGAGCGAATCTGCAAATGCTTCGCGCCAAGACTGACCGGCGCGCGGCGTCTTGCCGTCGCGGTATTCCGGCGTGACGTTCAGCATCGTGCCAATGCGAATGCGATTGGGACGATTGCCGAACCCGGTGTTGAGATCGTAGGTGCCGGTCGCGCGGTCGGAAATGTCGAAACTGCCTTGGTACTTGTCGCCGGCCGGGGCGTTGCGTCCGGCGATGTTGAGCCTCGCGAAGAACGCCGACATCTTGTAGGCTTCCAAACGCGTGACGCCGCGGCCCCAGACGCTGAGGATGTCGAGATGGCCGCGGCCGTTGTGGCAGGCCAGGCAATCGTAGTGACCGAGGCCGAGAAAAATCGTCGCGGGGCGGATGAACCCGGTGTCGTAGCGGTCCTGCACTGGACCGCCCGGCGTAATCGTACGGACCGACCAGTTGGCCGGGCCGCTGTCGTAGTTATTGCCACTGGCCGAGAGCAGCTCCCAGGTGAGATCGCGCAGTGACTTGTCCTCCGCGACCGTTTGCCGCAAGTAGTCGTACATCGTGTTGCGGCCGTTGACGTTCTGGTTAGCATTGAAGGCCGTGCGGTTGTTCTGCACCAGGTCGCCGAGCCAGGTCGACCAGCGGTTCAAGTAGTCGGGAGAATTGAGGAGCCGGTCAACGAGGGCCTCGCGCTTGGTGGGGTCGCTATCGCCCATGAACTCGCGATATTCGGCGGGCTTGGGCAGGCGACCGGCGAGATCGAGATAGACCCGGCGGACGAATTCGGCGTCGGTGGTCAGCGCGGCGGCTGGGATGCGGTCTTTCTCAAGCCTGCCGAGAATCTCTTCGTCGATGAAGTTGCGCCAGGGCAGATCGGCGGCGTTGGCGGACTTGGTGGCCGCTTTGCTCGCGTACTTCATCGCGCGCATGTGAACGTCGGCGATAGTGCGTTCTTCGCGAAGCAGGAACTCGTCCGGGTTCGCGGTGAAGGTGCAGTTCTCCCCCGAGATCTGCGCGTACAAACTGCCCGTCAGCAGGAGTACGGAATGCTGGATTTTCATTACGCCCAATCCTCTTGCCTCAGGCTAACACTGTTTACGAAGGAGAGTTGCGGTCTAGCCGTTTAGCGGCGCGGAAGGCTTCGAGTTCTTTTTTTAGGGGGTCCCAGTAGCTAACGTCGAGCTCCGCTTCCAGCGCCAACTCCTCGGCAAGATGTTTCAAAATCGCCGCCTTGTTTTCTTCCATAGCGGCGCGCAGCGCGGGACGGGACGTGCTGAGAACAGCGGCCTCATCCGGAAATCGCTTCGCAGCCTCGATCAGCAATTCGGGTGTTCGCAATTCCCGCAGCCAGAAGTCAGGGAGCTCGGGTCCGTAGAAGTAGGATTGCTCCAGCAACTGTTGCACGTGAATCCAATCGGTCGATCGTTGTGTTTTCTTGGCGCGAACCAAATCGGCAAATGAAAGGAGGTTCAGTGGGATCGCGTCAAATTCGAAATGCTTCCGGCGTTCCCAAAGGGCGTCGAAGCCTTCGAGCCTGGGCAGTTTCGCAAATACATCGATCCGCAAGCCGCGGACGTCGTCGCGCAGGCATCGAAAATGAATGGCGTGACCACGCGCCAAATGAGCGGGATCGAGTGCGGGAACGCTCACCAATTCCGCGTCCAAGTCTCTCAACGCGACGCCGAGCCTGTGCAGCGATTCCGGATCGATCTTAATCAGCAGGTCGAGGTCCTGGCTAAACTCCACCCCGCCGTATAACACGCACGCTTGGCCCCCAATCACGATGGCCTTCAATCCACTCGTCGCGATCGAAGAAAGGGCTTTCGGTATCGGGTTGGGGCTCAAGTGATCCTCCCAGGCATCGATAGTTGGCCCAGAGTTTTTCAGACTCACGCCATCGCTTCTCCGGCGTTAGCGAGTACCAATCCGCCCATTCTCCACCAACCAAGTCCTCCGCACAAATGCGTTCCACGCTTTCATCTTAATCCGGCAAGCGCCGCATCAGCATGAGATCGCTGCCGGTCGTATCGGTCTGGCCCCAAACAAGCGTGCTGCCATCGGGCGAAATAGCCACGCGACCCGGAAGCGCCCCGTTGCCGATATCGACGATCTTCCTCTTCGTCGTTGTGGCGAAGTCGAAGAAGAGGATCTCGCGCTGCCCACGCGCGCCGGGGATGGTTTGCGCCGGAACGAAGTAGATGCCGTCGCGAGAGATCGCGTAGTCGAGGAACCCGTTGACTCCCTGCAAAACCTCGACCTCTTCCCCGCCTCCTACGGGCATCCGCCAAATGGCATTGGACCTGAAGTAGTAAACGAGCTTGCCGTCGAAGGATTCGATGGGCGCGTGGCCACGGCCCGCGGTCACGGGCGCCACGCCGCTGCCATCGGTGTTCATTCGCCAGATGCGCCTTTCACCGGACCGCCTGGACCCCATATAGATCGAACGGCCGTCGCGGGAATACGAAGCAACGCCGTCGTTGGCGGCTTGATTGGTGAGACGCCGAGGAGCGCCGCCGGACGCCAAGACGGTGTAGATCTCAAAGCCGCCGGACGCGTTGGAATCGAAAACGATGTGCGCTCCGTCCGGGCTCCACGACGGCGAGCCAACGCCGCCAAGCGTGGTGACTTGTCGCGGGTTCGCGCCGTTGGACTCCGCGGTCCACACTTCACTCGCCCCGCTGCGGCTTGAAACGAAAACGAGATGCCGGCCATCGGGCGAAAACTGTGCCACGCCGTCGAACTTCGTGGAGGCGATCAACGGCGCGGGCGCACCCGGCGGATTGAGCTTCATCGCCCAGATGTTGGAGTCCCGATGCGTCACGGGGAAGACGATATCGCCGTTGGGAGCGACCGCGACCGCTTCGCCGATGCTTGCGGCGCCGGGAATTGACGTGCCATCGTCCAAAAACAGTCCCTTGCCCGACTTCGCTAGAAGTACACGCTTTCCGTCGCGCCAAGCGAGGCCCGCGGTGAAGCCGTCGGGTTGATTTTCAATATAGGCCGGTGGCGCGGACGGCGACATGTCCGGCTTGAGCGATAGGCGCATCGGCTCCTGCGCCCATCCGGAACGGGCGCGTAGGAAAACAATCGAACGGCCATCGGGCGCGAACGCCGGCGCCATGTCGATATCGCGGTCCGCGGGCACAGTGGTCAGACGGCGGCGTTCGCCGGTGTCGATGGAGAGAAGCTGCAGAAAGGGAGCGACGGCGCGGCTATTTGCGGAAGAGTCGGAGATGGCCAGCCACTTGCCATCTGGCGACCAGGACAGGAACGGACTGTGATGCTGCCAACTGCGAGCCCAGCCGCGCGTAATCTCGGTCAACTTCGCCTCCGGGCCGCCCGCTGTGGGGATAAGAAAGACACCAATTCGCGTTTCCGAAAGGATGCGGCCAAAGGCGATGCGTTTGCCATCGGGCGAAAACGCCGGACCGAAATCGGTATTGGAATCGGTCGTCAGGCGAGTGAGGGTTTCCGAATCGACGGGCTTAGTGTAGACGTCGAAGTTGTCTTCCTTCTCGCTGTTCCAACTGAAGGCGATCTGACGGCCGTCGGGCGAGAAATGGGGCTCCAATTCGGAGCCGCGGAAGCTGGTGAGCGGAACGGGATTTGCATAGCGGGGCGGCTTTTCGGGGAGAAGCGCCCAAAGGCCGAAGGCCGCGGCGAGCAAACCGGCGCCCGCGATCGGCCAGAGCATCCGCCGCTTCGGCTTGGCGGTGTCGATCGGCGCGATGAACCGGTAGCCTTTGCGCGGGATCGTCTCGATGAAGATGGGCGTGTCGGCGGAATCGCCGAGCGCCTGGCGTACCTTCTTTACCGCCGTGTTCAGGCCCTGTTCGAACTCGCCGTATTCGACCTCCTTCCAGAGCGCCTCTTGCAGCTCTTCGCGCGTGACGATCTCGCCCGGCTTTTGCAGCAGCATCGCGAGCAGGCGGAACGGCTGCTCCTGGAGCTTGACCTTGGCGCCGTCTTTCCACAACTCGCCAGTGGTGAGATTGGCTTCGAAGCCGCAAAAGCGCAAATTCGGGTCGGCAGGCATTCCGCAAAGCCATTGTAGGACGGTTCAGGCCCAGTTCAGACCCGATCTATCGAAGTTCAGCGGGCTTCGGAGCAGACTCGGGCCATGTTTCTGCAAACCTTTCTGCTTTTGGCCGCCGAGTTTACGTTCACGCCACCGCGTGCACAGGCCGTTCGGGTGGAGGTCGAATTCCTGAAACCGCACCGGGGCGAAAAGCTCGAACTCTATTCGGCCGGTCAAAAGATCTACGCGGCCGACCGGTTTGTCGGTGCGGTCGCGCTGGTGCGATACCGCTGCAAGAGCAAGGCGACGATCCGGGAATCGGTGACGGTGTTGGAGCAGGGGCCGGATTTGGGCGCGCGGCCGCCGTTCGCGCGGACAGTCAAGTTCGTCGACGGGCTGGCGAGCGATATTCAGTTATTCGGGTATGAGGGTGCCGAGGCGCCTTCGGCCGAGGAGGTGAAACGGTACTGGCGGCGGTTCCGCCAGGAGTTGTTTCTCGATGGGGAGACGCGGCCGTTCGCGGTGTTCGAGTGGGTGCATGCGCTGGACGGGATCCGGCTGTTGTCGGCGAAGGCTCAGTAGCCTTCGAGCATGGCGATGTCGGATCGGTTCTTGCTCAACGTGGCGATGAATCGTTTGCCGTCGGGATGCATCGAGAATTCCGAGAGACCTGAAAAGGCCGGTAATTCGACGCTGCCGATGTCGCGGCCCTTGCCGGTCGCAACATCGAAGACGTCGATCAACACCTTGCCTTGTTGTGGACGGAACGCATAAAGTAGTTTCCCGTCGGGGGAAAAACAGAGGAACCGCCGAATATTGGCTAGCTTTTTCTTCTGCTTTCCGTCGGGTGAATAAATCGCCAGTTCCCTCGCCGCCCAGGCGATCCATTCGCCCGTGGGGGACCATTCAACAACCGATGGACCGGGCGGCGCCTCGTCATCGGAAATTACCACGGGCGTTCCACCGCCGGAGGGAACCTTCATCAACTGCGCTTTCGGCCGCACGCGCCCGTAGGCGATCCAATTTCCGTCGGGCGACCAGGACGGGCTGTGATGATCGGTGCTCGCGGGGTCGAGCCGGATGGCGTCGCCGCCGCGGACGCGCAGGGCCCAAACTGCATGCTCTGCGGCGCCTCTGACAATCGCGAGGCGTTCGCCGTCGGGCGAAAGGGAGAACCCGCCCATTTCGAGGCCGGTTAGTCGGCCGTCGAGCCTGTCCAGCAACGGACGCGCGCGTCCATCCTCGGCGCTGCGAATCCAGGGTTCGGCGCGGCCGCTGGCATTGGAGCCGTACACGAACTCGCGGCCGTTCGGTCGCCACGTCGGGTTACGCTCAGCCCGCGAGGTTTCCAAGAGCGGTCGTAGAGTTAAGTCGTCGAGGGAAAGCTCGACCAGATCGGAGTCGTTCACTCCTCGCACAACGGCAATCTTCCGGCCATCAGGGGATACGGAAGGCGAACCAGTTTCCTCCATAGAGGCTGTGAGAGTTCGACGTTTCCCGGTCTCGGAGTCGGCGAGATGAAGTTGGAACGATCCCCTACCCCCTAGCGACACCACCAAATTGCGGCTATCGGGCATCCAATCGAATCCACCTGAGGCGCCCTGCTCGTTTTCGTCCCCGAATAATCTTTTCGCCGCTCCACTACCCGGGGGAAGTGGCACCACCCAGAGCTCGCCTCCAAAAGAGTTCACCAGTGTGTATTGAACCGCCAGCTTCTTGCCGTCGGGCGAAAAGCGCATTCGGGAAATCGAAAAATCCTTGTCGAAGGGCGCAGTTTTCAAAGGCATCCATTCCTTGCCGCCGAGTTTCCCGAATGATAATTCGTTACGGCGCGCCACGGCCATTGTCACGCCGTCGGGAGCGATGTCGGCGGACGCATAGCCTTCGAGCACTTTTTCGGCGGCCCCGCCCACTGCGGCTATTGACCAGAGTGGACCGAGCGGCCCGCCTCGATGGAAGTAGATGCGATCGCCTTTCGGAGACCAGAATGGCGCCAT
>JBJXFL010000022.1:0-132321 GCA_046155405.1 Bryobacteraceae bacterium
GCACCTGCCGAGGGAAAGCCGATGCGTTTGGTAAGGATTGGAGCCTCAATTCTAGCGGACTTGCCCTTTTATTGATAGTTTGTCCGATTTGTTTTCCACAGGCCCGAGGGGGTTTTGCAAGAGGCTCGCATGACTGGCCAAGATGGCGGCTCCGTTTTTCGCAACAAAGGATGTTCTGGGCCCTTCGAACAGGCAGAAGAGGCGGCTCGCGATCCGGGGTTGAGCCGTGGCGAACTGATTGCCGAGGCGTTGCGAGACTACTTGGGGCGGCGGCGAGCCCAGATTACCGAGCGATTGAATCAGGCGTGTGCGAATGATCCCAGCTCGGATGAGAGGGGTGTGGTCCGGAGACCCAGAACGAAGCTCCCCGTTCTGGATCGCTGGTGAGAGAGATTGGTCAGAGCGACGTATACTCGCTGGACTTTGGACCTTCGCCGCGCTCCGCACCGGCCGAGCGGCACCCCGGTGTAGTCGTGCAAAGCGACGTTTTCAATCGCAGCCGCATCGCCACGACCGTGGTCCGCTTGATCACGTCCAACGTAGGCCGCGCCGCCGCGCCGGGAAACGTGGCATTGAGAAAAAAGCGATGCGCTCCTGTCGCGACCGAGCGTGGTGAATGGATCTCAAGTTGTCACGGTAGACAAGAACGAGGCTAACGAGCGAGAGGGGCGGCTTCCGAGTGCAGCGCTCGAGTCTGGTCTGACGGGGCTGCGACTTCTCTTCGAAGGGCAATTGACCGCGCCCTCCAGGCCCCGGAAAGGAGCTAAGGAACGGCGTGCGGCGGCGGTGCTGCTAACCTAGTTGGGAGATGATTTATGTCTGGATCGCCGTAGCCGGGGGCGCGGGAAGCCTTTGCCGCTATCTGGTTTGGCGCGCGTTTTCGCAGCCCGACTCGACATTTCCCGCCGGCACCTTGACGGTGAATCTGGCGGGATGTTTTTGCATCGGCCTGCTTTCCAGGGTGGTCACGCATGACGTGCTGCGCCTGGCGCTGATCACCGGTTTTCTGGGAGGGTTTACCACGTTCTCCGCGTTCGGCATGGAAACGCTGAACCTTTTCAGGCACGGTCTGATCCCGTCCGCCGTTCTTTATCTGACAGCGTCGAATGTGGGTGGGTTGGCCGCCGCGTGGGCGGGCTGGCGCGTCGGCGATATGACCGTTTGAGAACTTTGCATGAACGCATTCCGATACAAATTCTTCACCGCCTTCTCACTGGCTATCAGCTCCATCCTGGCGCACAAGCTGCGAAGTTTCCTGACCCTGCTGGGGGTGATCATCGGCGTGGCTAGCGTGGTGTTGGTGGGGGCGGCGATCGAGGGCTTGGGCAACTACGCCAATGAGACGACATCGAAGGCGTTCGGGAGCGAAAGTTTCCTGATCGCGCAAATCGCGAACGTGGGCAAGATGACGCGCAAGGAGCGGGCGGAGAAGCTGCGCGTCAACAAAGAAATCCGGCCGGAAGACCTGGACTATCTGCGGGCGACGACGGGTGAGCAGATGCTCTACAGTCCGTACCGGAACCGGGTGGAGGACGTGAAGTATCAAGATCTGACATTCGAGGGCGCGTCGATTATCGGGACCGGGGGAGTACTGCCGGAAATCCGGGAAGTGATCACGACCGAGGGCCGGTTTTTCACCGAACAGGAGGAGCAGAACCGGCAGTTTGTGTGCGTGATCGGGACGGACATTCAAGCGAAGTTTTTCGAGGGCGGCAGTCCGATCGGAAAGACGATCAAGATTCGCGGGACCTCCTTCGTGATTGTCGGATTGCAGGAAAAGCTGGGGAACGCGGGAGGCCGGTCGCAGGACAACACGGTCTACATTCCGGACGACGCGTTCACGCGCATCATCGGACCGGCGCGGTCGGTGAATATTTTCGCGCGGCCGCGGCCGGAGTCCGGGTTGTCGCTGGAACAGGGACTGGACGTGACGCGCGCGGCGTTGCGCATCCGGTTCAAGACGCGCGCCGGGGCGGTGGACAATTTCGACTTTTTGACGCCGGATTCGATCCGCGCGTTTATCGATCAGATTCTGGGATTGATCGGCGCCGTGATTGTTCCGGTGACGATGATTTCGCTGGTGGTGGGCGGGATCGTGATTATGAACATAATGCTGGTGAGCGTAACGGAGCGGACGAGGGAGATTGGAATCCGCAAGTCGGTGGGGGCGCGGCAAGCGGACATTATGCTGCAGTTTCTGGTGGAGGCGGTATTTCTTTCCGTTCTCGGGGGATTGATGGGATTGGGGCTGGGATACCTGATGGCGAAGGGGCTTTCGATTGCGTTTGAAGTGGCGTTGGAGGTGACGCCGTTCTACGTTTTCCTATCGGTGTTTGTGTCGTCGGCGGTGGGCGTGTCGTCGGGCTGGTACCCGGCGAAGCGGGCGGCGCGACTAGATCCGATCGAAGCGTTGCGAGCGGAGTGAGGCATGAACATATCGGGAACAATATCGTTTGGCGAGATCATCACGGTGGCGCTGGACTCGGTGTGGGCGCACCGTTTCCGTTCGTTGTTGACGATTTTAGGGATTGTAATCGGGATAACGACGGTGGTGACGGTATCGTCCCTGCTGACGGGGCTGCAGGAGGGCGTGACTACGTTTTTTTCCGAATTCGGGCCGGACAATATTTTCATTTCGCGGTTCTCGGGGGACCCGAACCAGCCGCCGCCGCAGACGGAGTTGCGACGGAAGAATGTGGCGCCGGAGACGGCGGAACTGGTCCGGAGGCTGGTGCCATCGGTGGAAGAGGTAAGCGTGACGATGTACCTGCCGGGGCTGATCGGACGAAATCCGATTACGGCCAAGGTGCCCGGGTTTGAATCCGATCAGGTGAATATGGTGGGGATGAGCGCATCGGGATTTATTACGCAGCCGCGCAATTTTCTGTCGGGGCGGCCGTTTACGGAAGAGGAGGAGCGGCGGGTGGCGCGGGTGTGCGTGATGGGGCCGAAGCTGGCGGAGGCGCTGTTTCCGAACGGCGGCGCGGTGGGGCAATCGGTGACGGTGGCGGGCGGGGAATATACGGTTATCGGGGTGACGGAGGAGGCCAAGGGAGGCTTTTTCGGGGAGAATCCGATTGACCGGCAGGTTGCGGTACCGCTATCGGTGGCGCGGTTGCGGTATCCGCAAATCGACCGGTATGTGGTGATCGCCAAGGCGCGGGAGGGGCGGCGCGGCGAGGCGGAAGAAGAGACGCGGTTGATTCTGCGGCGCTTCCGGAAGACGCCGCTGGGTGCGGCGGATGACTTTTCGTTGACTACGGCCGACCAGATTATTGCGCGGTTCGACTCGATCACGGAGTTAATCGTCTTGATTTCGATATCCATTTCGGGGTTGGGGCTGCTGGTGGGCGGAATCGGCGTGATGAATATCATGCTGGTAAGCGTGACGGAACGGACAAAGGAGATCGGGATTCGCAAGGCGCTGGGGGCGCGGAAGGCGGACATCGTGATTCAGTTTCTGTCGGAGGCCGTGGCGCTGACGAGCGCGGGCGGCATATTAGGCATTGTGATTGCGATTCTGGTAACGCTGCTGGTGGGCAAACTGGTGCCTTCGCTGCCGAGCGCAGTGCCGCCGATGGCGCTGGCGGCGGGGTTCGGCGTGTCGGTGGCGATCGGGATTTTTTTCGGGACATGGCCGGCGATGAAGGCGGCGCGTTTGGATCCGGTGGAGGCGTTGCGTTATGAATAGAAGACATGCGTTTTTTACTTCTTCTACTCGTCTCGGTGTTGTTGAGCTTCGCCCAGCGTAAGCCGGTTCCCGATTCGCACTATCGTGGGTGGCCGGCCTACCATGGCGGACCCGATAACTTACACTACTCGACTTTGGGGCAGATTACGCCGGCCAATGTGAGTAAGTTGAGAGTGGCGTGGACGCTGGAGACGGGCGATGCGTTTGAGGGGTCGGAGATACAGTGCAATCCGATCGTTCTGAATGGATTGATCTATGCGACCTCGCCGAAACTGCGCGTCATGGCGATTGACGGGGCGACGGGGAAGGAGATTTGGAGTTTTGACCCTTACGAGGGCGCGGCGGCGCGGAACAAGCAGCGTAACCGCGGGTTGATGCATTGGACGGATGGGAAGCAGTCGCGGCTGTATGTGGCGGCGCGGCATAAGTTGTACTCGTTGGATTTGAGGACGGGTAAGCCGGACGCGGCATTTGGCGGGCAAGGGTGGATTGACCTGCGCGAGGATTTGGGACGGCCGAAGGAGACGCTGACGGTGGCGATGTCGACGCCCGGCGTGGTTTACGGCGATTTGTTGATCATCGGCTCGCTTTGCAGCGAGGGATTGCCGTCGGCGCCCGGCGACATAAGGGCCTACGACGCGCGAACCGGACGGCTGCGTTGGAGCTTTCATACCCTTCCGCATCCGGGAGAGTTTGGATATGAGACTTGGCCGAAAGATGGATGGAAATTTCTGGGCGGGGCGAATAACTGGGCGGGGATGGCGTTGGACCTCAAGCGTGGATTAGTATATGCGCCGACCGGTTCGGCGGCATTCGATTTCTTCGGCGGGAACCGGCCGGGGGATAACTTGTTCGCGAATACACTGTTGTGCCTGGACGCGAAAACGGGCAAGCGAGTGTGGCATTTCCAGGCGGTGAAGCATGACGTTTGGGATCGTGATTTTCCGACTAACCCGGTGTTAGTTACGGTCAATCGCAATGGTAAGTTGATCGATGCCGTGGCGCAGGCGACTAAATCGGGGCATGTGTATGTGTTTGATCGGGTGAGTGGGGAGAGTCTGTTTCCGTTGGAGGAGAAGAAAGTGCCGGCGTCGCCGGCGGCGGGGGAGCGGTTGGCTACTTCTCAGATCTTGCCGTTGAAGCCGGAGCCGTTTGCGCGACAGCGGTTGACGGAGGACACGTTAACCACGCGGACGCCCAAAGCCAATCAGATTGCGCGGGCGCGGTTGCGGAGTATTCGGAACAATGGGCAGTGGGAGCCGCCGTCGGTGGAAGGGACGATTGTGTTTCCGGGGTTTGACGGGGCGGCGGAGTGGGGCGGGCAGGCGTTCGATCCGGAAACCGGGTTGTTCTACGTGAATTCGAACGAAATGGCTTGGATTTTGCGGCTGGTGCCGCGGGCGAAGGCGACGGCGGCGACGAACGGGCGGCGGCTATATATTCGCAGTTGCGCGGGCTGCCACCGGGACGATTTGGGCGGGAGTCCGCCGGAATTTCCGTCGTTGAAGGCGCTCGGCGCGAAAATGGACGACGCGGCCCTGGATAAGATTCTGCGGGCGGGCGTCGGACGGATGCCGGGGTTTGGACACTTGGGGACGGCGTCTCTGAATGCGTTGAAAGCGTACTTGTTGACTGGCGAGGAGAAAGAAGTAATAGTGGCGCCGCCGTCCTCCGTCTATGAACAGGCGTTCACAACCGATGGGTATAACAAGTTCCTGGATCCGGACGGTTACCCGGCGATTGCGCCGCCGTGGGGGACGCTGAATGCTATTTCGCTTGACACAGGAAATTATGCATGGAAGATTCCATTTGGAGAGTATCCGGAACTGGCGGCGAAGGACACGGGGAGTGAAAACTACGGCGGGCCGCTGATTACTAAGTCGGGGCTGTTGTTTATCGGAGCGACTAACTTCGATAAGAAGTTTCGGGCGTTTGATAAGAAGACGGGGAAGTTACTTTGGGAGGCTGTCTTGCCGTTCGCGGGGAACGCCACGCCGGCGACCTATGAAGTGAGTGGGAAGCAGTATGTGGTGATCGCGGCTGGCGGAGGAAAGGCTGGGGCGGGGTCGTCGGGCGGGGCGTATGTAGCGTTTGCGTTGGAGTGATTTGGGCTACGTAACGCATTTGCAGCCGAGGGCGAAGCGGAGTGCGTTACAGATCTCGTCCATGCGCTCGAGGTTCAGTCTGGTAAGCCATTTCCCCAAGCTATCCTTGGGCTCTGTCATCAGATTGTGAAGGTTTACGACGCAGGGCGCCATGCCACGATCTTTTCCCAGTCTTTCCAGTCGTCCAATTCCAAGGTGTCGGGGACGCGCTCATAGGCGAGCCGCTCTTGTTCTTCCAATTCCCGCTCTTTCAGGCGGTGCAAGTGGTCCCGGACCGCATTCCGGATCAAAGCGGATCGATCACCGTCTTGGCGGGCGGCTCGGGCGTCCAACGCCGCCAGAAGTGCGTCTTCCAGCACGATCTCTATCGTACTCATAATCTAGATTGTATCCCAATGCTATCCATAGTCGAAGCTAGACGAATTGCCCTTGCGGCGCAAGGGTTTGGGCGGGCGCGGCCCGCGCGAGTGACCGAGCGGCACCTGGAAGAAACCGTGCGGCGGATCGCGCCGCTTCAATTGGACTTCGTCAATGTTCTGGTACCGGCGCATTTCCTGATTCCCTTCTCGCGGCTGGGAGCGTACCGGCGGGAGACACTGCATACGCTGATTTATTCGCAGACCAAGTTCACCGAACAATGGGCGCATGAGGCGGCGGTGATCCCGGTGGAGACTTGGCCTTTTTTGAAACACCGGATGGCCGGTCACCGGGTACGGCCGCACGGATTCGACAAGCTGCTCGAGAGCCACAAGGAGTACGCCGACCGGGTTCTTCAGGCGATCCGTGAGTACGGCCCGTTGGCGGCGGCGGATTTGCCTGCGCCGCCGGAAGAAACCGCCAGCTTTAGCGGTACTTGGATTGGGACGTTTCAACGGGCGGTATTAGAGGCGCAGTTCGGACGCGGGGTCCTGGCGTCTGCCAATCGGCTGCCGAATTTTGCACGGGCCTATGATCTTGCGGAGCGCCGGATTCCTGGGGAGCATCATGGGCACGAACCGACGCGGGAGGAGGCGCACCGTGAGTTGATTCTCCGTGCGGCGCGGGCGCATGGCGTGGGAACGGCGCATGATTTGGCCGACTACTATCGGCTGAACATTACTGAAGCGCGCGTGGCGCTGGCGGGCTTGGCGGCGGATGGCGAGTTGGAACCGGTTTCGGTTGAGGGTTGGGCGGAGACGGCGTATTTGCACCCGATGGCGGCGCGTCCGAAGGCCGTTCGCGCCAACGCGCTGTTATCGCCGTTTGACCCGGTGGTCTGGTTCCGGCCGAGGACGCGGCGGCTGTTCGGGTTTGATTACACGATTGAGATTTACACGCCCGCGGCGAAGCGAAAGTATGGCTACTACGTGCTGCCATTTCTGCAGGACGAGCGGTTAACGGCGCGGGTGGATTTAAAGGCGGAGCGGGCGGCGAAAACGCTGCGCGTGATGGCGGCATATTGCGAAGACGGCGCCGATCCGGATGCGGTGAAGAGCCCGCTGCTGGCTGAATTGGAGACGTTGGCTGGATGGCTGGGATTATCTAGTATTGCGATTGAGCGGAAGGGGAATCTAGCGCTACAAGATTAGCGGCGGGCGAAGCTGGGGAGTTGCACCATATCTTCGGCGGGCACGTCTTCGAGAGGGAGTCCGGCCTTCTTCCACGCGGTCAGCCCACCGCGGATGATGCGCGCGTCGAAACCTTGTGTTCTGAGGAGGTGCGCCACCCGGGCGCTGGTTGCGTCATCCCGTCAGGTGCAGTACAGATAGATTTTTTCGGCCTCGGGCAGTTGGGCGATGACATCGGGGAGGCGGTTGGGCTCCAGGCGCAGGCTGCCTTGAATGCGCTTGGAGCCGGCCTCATAGTAGCCGTGGCTGCGGACGTCGAAGACGGGACCGGTGACTTCGCCGAGTTCCGCGCGTGGTACGGCGCGGTAGATGCGGGATTTCCAACCGAGCCAGACGCGATAGCCGACGTAGCCGAGTAGCGCGGTGAACAGAACGAACTCCATAACATGGCCGGCCTTTCCCATGGTGTCGAGCAGCGCGGCGAGGAGATCCCGGAAAGCGTATCCTATGCCGATGTAGGCGCCGACGTATAAGGCAATGCCTGCCAAATCGAGCAGCAGGAATTGGCCGAAGGGCATACGCATGGAGCCGGCCAGCGGCGGGGCCATGGTGTTGAGACCGGGGATGAATTTGGCAAAAAGAAGGACGACGCGTCCGCGGCGATAGAAGGCATCGGCGGAGGAGAGAATGCAGGAATCGGGATTGGTGGAGACGCGGCACAGTATACCGAGGAGCCACCAGCCGGTGGAGCGGCCGAGGACGAAATAGATGACGTCTCCGAGGAGAAAGGCGGCG
Organism: Bryobacteraceae bacterium; assembly: GCA_046155405.1. Classification (GTDB taxonomy): domain Bacteria; phylum Acidobacteriota; class Terriglobia; order Bryobacterales; family Bryobacteraceae. The sequence continues at coordinate 8,139 of JBJXFL010000022.1, forward strand.
ATTCCAGCCAGGATGGCGGCGCCGATGGCCATCTTCCCGAGAGCCACCAGCGCGCCGGCGGTGAGAAGCGCAATGGCGGCGGGAACGGGGAGGCCAAGAGCTTCGACTAGGCAGACGGCGAAGAGGAGTCCCGCCCCGTGCCGCGCCAGAATGTCGAGCCAAGAGTCCATAAACGTAATTGTCCTCTACGAGTATTCGTACCAGCCGGAGTGGGCCGACCAGCCGTGGCACTCGTGGCACTGCGTGGACATCCACTGTTTGACGCAGGCGGGGCAGACACCGCCGGTATCGAAGGTGTGCCATTGATGACCGCAAGTGCAGGCCCAGAGTTCATCCGGCGGGGGATTCCAATTGCAGTGCGGACAGCGTATGCGCGGCCCGGTGACGCCGGAACCGATACCGGTTCGTTCTTCCGTAATGGTCTTAGCCACGTGTCTATAGATTCAGACGACGAGGCATTTGTTTCAGTTTTGCTTGGGCCCGGCTTGGATATACTGCAACGGAATGGCGGGAATAAGCCGAAAAGAGTTTCTAGCGTCTCCGGCCGCGCTGGCGGCGCAGGCGGGCGGCGGGCGTCCGAAAAATGTGCTGTTTTTGCTGAGCGATCAGCACCGGCCGCGGGCGTTGGGTGTCCGCGGGGACCGGCATGCGCGGACGCCAAATTTGGACGCTTTGGCGCGGGCGGGCATGCGGTTCGACAATGCGTACTGCGCCTACCCGGTGTGCACGCCATCGCGGGCGGCAATGTTGACGGGCACTTGGGCGCATACAAACAAGGTCTATAACAACGCGACGCCGTGGCCGTTCGCGGTAAAAACGATGGCTGATTACTTTGGGCGGCATGGGTACATGACAGGCCTGATCGGCAAGATGCACTTTGTGGACGCGCAGACGCACGGGTTCGATTACCGGCTGGACTTCAACGACTGGTGGCAGTATCTGGGACCGAAAGCGCGGGTGTATGCCGATGAGTTGGCACAGCCGAATTCGGGTTCCGGGCTGCCGCAGATTCCTTCGTTGTGGGACGACCACGGGGACCCGTGGCTGGGCGCGAGAACGAAAGACGCCCGGGAAGGGTTCGTGCATGTGGGACGGGCGTCGCTGTTGGAGGAGAAAGACCATTTTGAGAGTTTTGTGGCGCGGGAAACGCAGAGGTTCTTGAAAACGCATGGGACTCGACAGCCGTTCTTCCTGATCGCCAGTTTCTTGAAGCCGCATGATCCGTTCATGCCGCCGCGGCGATGGGCGGAGATGTTTTCAGCGGAGGATATGCAGTTGCCGGCGACGTTCGGGCGGATAAGGCCGGGGCAGGCGGAGGCGGCGACGGTGCCGCAGGCGATACGGGGGATTGCCGCGCGGCATGCACCGACACCGGAGGTTCGGGACGAGGCGCAGGCGCGGCTGCGGATGGCGATGTACTATGCCAACATCGCGTATTTGGACGAGGTGCTGGGCGGCGTGCTGCGGGGGCTGCGGGAACTGGGGCTGGAGGAGAATACGCTGGTGGTGTATTCGTCCGATCACGGTGAGATGCTGGGCGAGCATGGGTGCTGGCAGAAGAGCTTGTTTTATGAGCCGTCGTGTGGCGTGCCGCTGCTGTTTCGCGGGCCGGGAGTGAAGACGGGCCAGGTTTGCGCGGCGCCGGTTTCGCAAGTAGGGTTAGCGGCGACATTGATGGATGCTTGCGGTTTGCCGGCGCCAAATGGATTGGATGAGCCGAGCTTCGCGCGGTTGCTGCGGGAACCGGATGTGGCGTGGGCGCGACCGGTGTTCGCGGAGTATGCGCTGGGGACGCGGCAGGCCCGTTATATGGTTCGCGACGGCGACTGGAAGTTCAATCACTGGGTGAACGACATGGCGGAGTTGTACAACCTGCGGGAGGATCCGGAGGAGAGGCGGAATTTGGCGTTGGACCGGCGATACCAGGGGAAACTGGACGAGCTGAAGGGTAAGCTATTCGCCTGGCACCGGCCGGAGCCAAGCCCGATACTGTAAGAGGGGAGTCACACTATGCCTCGTAAGATGACCATCTGCCTGACGCCGGGTTCGATCGGCGTTAAAGCGAACCAGCTTGAGACGATTCAGTACGCGCACGACTACGGCTACGAAGCGGTGCAGCCGTATGGGGATGAGTTGGCGGGGAAGAGCGCGGCCGAGTTGGATGAATTGAACGGCAAGCGGAAGGACTACCGGTTGGCGTGGGGCCAGTCGGGGTTGACGGTGGATTTCCGGAAGGACGACGCGCAGTTCCGGAACGATGTGGCGGCGTTGCCGGCGATAGCGGCGGCGCTGCAAAAGTCGGGCGCGTCACGGGTTGGGACGTGGATTATGCCGAACCACGACAGTCTGCCGTACATGGCTAATTTGAAACGGCACGCGGCGCGGCTGCGGGAGGTGGCGCGGATACTGGGCGGCCACGGGCAGCGGCTGGGACTGGAGTACGTGGGGCCGAAGACGCTGTGGACGGCGAAACGGTATCCCTTCGTGCACTCGATGGCGGAAATGCGGGAGTTGTTGGGCGAGATTGGCATGCCGAATATGGGCTTCGTGCTGGACACTTGGCACTGGTATACGGCCGGGGAAACGGCGGCGGAGTTGGCAACGCTGAAGAATAGCGAAATTATTTGCATAGATCTCAACGACGCGCCGGCGGGGGTGCCGGTGGATCAGCAGATCGACAGCAAGCGGGAGATACCGCTGGCGACCGGCGTGATCGACACGGCGGGATTTCTTAATACTTTGCAGGGTTTAGGGTGTGATGCGCCCGTCCGATGCGAGCCTTTCAATGCGGCATTGCGGGCGAAGCCGAAGGAAGAAATTTTGGCGACGGTGGCGGATTCCATGCGGCGGGCGTTCGCGCTTATTCGCGCATAGTTGTCGACCCTTCACACTACTGAAAAGATCTGTTATACTTCGGTCATCGAGCCCTTGGCCGTAAGTGCCGCCGAAAAATCGGGGTGGTGCCGATCCCAGGGGCATTTCTTTATATGACTCATGTGTCTCGGCATGGGTAAGGAGTAGTTCCCTAATGCCTACAGCCATCATGGTAGATGGCGGTTTCTTTTTACGTAGATACCGCATATTGAAGGGGCACACGTTGGATTCGCGACAGGTCGCGAAAGATCTGTTCACGTGGTCTCTCAAACACCTGGAAGGAAAAAACAACGAGCTGCGAGAGCTCTATCGAATTTTCTACTACGACTGTCCGCCGCTGGATAAGAAAATCTTTCATCCGATTACGAAGGAGCTGCTTGACATCGGCAAGTCGGAAGACGCGATATTTCGTTCCGGCGTGCATTCGGAGTTGCGCAAGCTGCGGAAAGTGGCGCTGCGGCAGGGGAGGCTAGCCGATTACGGGAATTGGACGTTGGAGCCAACTAAGATGAAACAGGTGCTGGCGGGTAAACTTGCGCCTGCCGACCTGCAGCCGCAGGATGTGCGTTATGAGGTCCGGCAGAAGGGAATCGACATGCGGATTGGGCTCGATATCGCGTCGTTGACCTTTAAGAAGCAGGTGGACCAAATCGTGCTGATTGCCGGCGACGCGGACTTTGTGCCGGCCGCGAAATTGGCCCGGCGCGAAGGGATCGACTTCATTCTCGATCCGATGTGGAAAGAGATTTCCGATGAGTTGCATGAGCATATCGACGGTTTGAAGTCGACCTGTCCGCGGCCGGGCGTGGCGCGCAAGATGCGGGACGCGGACGAGGCCAGCCATCATCACGAACCGGTGCCGAGTTCCGAAGACGTAAAGCCGTTTCCGGCTCGGGAACATCCGCGAAATCAGCCACTGGTACCGCAGGGGCGGGCCCCGATGCGGCGATTCCTGGAGCGGCGCGTGGCGATTGAAGAGGGCAACGGTTAACGCAGCGTCAGCTTTAGGCCGAGCTCCAGCACAAGCGACTCTTTCGAGACGCGCATGGCTCGAACCGTCAGGTCTTCGACGCTTTTACGGAATGGGACGCCGGCCTGCTCGGCCTCCAGGGCGCGTTTGAAGTCGGAGGCGAAATCGTAGATCAGGACGCGCGGGATGGTCTCCGCCAAGGACTTGCAGACGGCGCGCGCGTAAATTCCGCGCTTGCCGTCGCTAACAACTTCGACGTCGCGAAGGCGCAGGACGCTCTTCTCGGCGTAGGGCGTCATGCGGACGACAACGTCGAAAGAATCGCGCAATCCGACGCACCGGCCGAGCACGTCCAAGGCGGACCGGCCGCTGAATTTGGCGCGCACGAGCAGGCGGCCGTCGGCTTCGCCGACGCGCGGATTCTCCAGGTACGCGAAGTTGCATCGTTTGTTCTTGCCGCCTTTCACGTATTTGCGGCCGTCTTCGGTGAAAACTTGCGCCCCGATCACTTGCTGCAGAACGCCGAAGGTTAGGTGCAACTCGACTTGAGCGAGGGCCGGCCAGGCGCAGAGTAGAAAGAGGATCGACTTCACGCCATCGACTCCATGGGAAACATGGGGCGTCGTCGGTGCCGGTAGACGAACGAAGCCGGATCGTTCGCGGTCGGGCCGGGCGTATCGACCAGCACGATGGATGCGGCGACCTCGCGATAGGCCGCTTGCGGAGCGACTACGCCTTTGACAATCAGGATGTCTTTGCGCTCCGGCACGACGCCGACACTGCGGAGTTGTTCGACGCTCATGGGCGCCATGCGGCGGGAGGTTAAGACGACCGTGTGTTCTTCAGCCGACTCGACGACCGCGGTAAGGCCCTGATCGCAGTGCGTCCAGCCGCCGTGGCGCACTTTACGTTCGGTGAACAGGCCGTCGGCGAGCAGACGCACGCTTCCGGCGCAGAAGCCGAGCGAGACATTGGCGCCCACGCCCGCCGCCACGCAGCGCTCGACCAGCAGCGGAGCGAACAGCACGACCAGCACATTGCGGGCGCCCTGGCGAAGGCACTCTTCGAAGAGGACCAGCGAATCCGCGGCGCTGCCGCCGCCCACGTTGTCGCCAACGTCCATCAGCGCGACAGGCTTCGCGGCGGCCGTCATGGCCCAGGCGACCGCTTCAGCCGCGGCCGGCAGCGTCGTCACCAATTCCGCCCGGCGCGCCCAGGCCCGCTCCGACATCCATTGCACAGCGCGTCCAGCGAGCGCCGCGTCGCCATCGGCAACGGCCAGGAACGAAGTGCCCATCTCCTCGACATCGGCGTAATAGAAGCCCAGGCAGACGCTGGCGGAAAGAATACCCGGCCAGGTGAGCACTTCGCGGAGATCGTCAAACAGGAAGAGTTCGTCGGTCTTCTGCACCGCGATCGGCACGGCCAGCGGCGGCGTGGCTAGAGCCATTACAGGCTTTGCCGTGCCGCGCAAGATCCTTGCCAGCAGACGCGCGGCCTCTTCGCCTCGCTCGAGCTGATCGAGGTGGGGATTGGTTCGATAAGCGACAATGGCGTCGCTGAGCGCGATCATCCGCGAAGAGACGTTCGCATGCAGGTCGAGCGTTACGACAACGGGCAGTTTGCGGCCGACGCGCTCCCGGAGACGTAAGAGAACTTCGCCATCCGCATCGCGATGGTCCTCGCTAACCGTCGCTCCGTGCAGCGCGACCAATAGACCGTCCATTCGCCCCATGCCATCGACGGCGTCGAGAAGCGCGTCCACAATGCGCTCAAAATCTTCGGCCGCGATCGCTCCCCCGGGAACGGCGAAAGTAGCGAATCCAGGCACCGCTTCCAGGTTCTCAGCCGCGCAACCGTCGAAGAATCCACCCAGTTCGTGATGGGTTCCGGTCCAGCGGGCGCGCATGGCGTCGCCAGCCGTCATCGACGTACCTGCGAAGTCCTCCCACCGCGCCGGCACACCCAGAAACGTGTTCGATTCATGCAGAAAGCCGAGGATGCCAATGCGCAATTTATCCACGTCCTCATGCTACAAAAGAAACCCTGAACAAAACGGGCGTTCGAGGTATATACGCTCGTGCTGAAGATTCTGGTTGGGCTGGTTTTTGCGGCCAAGCTGCTCGCCCAAGGTGAAATTCGACTCCAAGTGACGGACTCTTCCGGAGCGCCGATGCCTGCGTCCGGAACGCTGAACGCCCGCCGCTTCGATACCGATCCCAAGGGCGCGGTTACGCTGGGCAATTTGGCCGGCGGTTCCTACAGGCTGACCGTCAACAAGCCGGGATTCGCGGCGAAATCGCTGACTATTGACATTACAGGCGCCGCCCCTGTTTCCCGGACCATCGCGCTGAACCCGGCGGCAGCCAGAAGCGCGATTGACGTTATCGACGCCACGCCCTTAGCCGGCGTCAACGTCAACCGCGACGAGGTTCCAACGCCCGTGCAAACCGCCGATGCCCAAGACTTTGAGAGCACGAACGCGCTCGACGTTTCCGACCTTCTGAACCGCCGCATGCGGGGCGTTCACATTAATGAGATACAAGGCAATCCCATGCAGCCGGACTTGAACTACCGCGGCTACACGGCCAGTCCGCTGCTGGGCACGCCGCAAGGCGTCTCGGTCTACATGGACGGGGTCCGCTTGAATCAGCCCTTCGGCGATGTCGTGAGTTGGGACCTGATCCCGCGCATTTCGATTGCGGAGATGGTGTTCATGCCGGGGTCGAATCCACTGTTCGGGCTTAATACGCTGGGCGGGGCGTTGTCGATTCATACCAAGAGCGGGCGTACGCAGCCGGGTACGGCCCTGCAACTCAGCGGCGGCGGTTTTGGCCGTAAAATGGCCGATTTGGAACATGGCGGATCGGTGGTCAATGGTTTGCATTGGTACATCGCCGGCAATCTGTTTTTCGAAGACGGCTGGCGCGAATCGTCGCCATCGAACGTGCGCCAGTTGTTCGGCAAGTTCGGGCGGCGGCGCGATCGGACCGCCGTCAGTCTCACGGTCTCATACGCTAACAACGCTCTGAACGGGAATGGCCTCGGCGAACGGCGCGACCTGGTCCGGCGCTACGACAGCATCTACACCAAGCCCGACATCAACACCAACCGGTCGCCCTTTCTGAACCTCACCGCGAGCCACGCCGCGTCCAGCCGGCTTACGTTTTTCGGCAACGCCTACTACCGCCATATCCGCAATACGGCGTTCAATGGGGATATCAACGAAGACTCGCTCGACCAAGCCATCTATCAGCCCAGCGCCGCCGATATTCGCGCGCTAACCGCCGCCGGCTACACCGGCTTTCCGGCCGGCGGCGCCACTGCGGCCAACACGCCTTTCCCTTTCTGGCGCTGCATTGCGCAGGTGCTTCAGAACGACGAGCCAGCCGAAAAATGCAACGGCCTGATCAACCGCTCTCGTACACAGCAGCATAACTACGGCGCGTCCGGCCAGTTGACGTGGTTCACCGCTAAGAACCAGGTTACGGGCGGCGCGGCCTTCGACCGCAGCCGCGTCGAATTCCTCCAGACTTCGCAACTCGGCTATCTGAATCCGGACCGTTCGGTAACGGGTGTGAATGCGTTTGGCGATGGCGTTACCGGCGGCGAAGTGGACGGCGAACCGTTCGACACGCGAGTGGATCTGAATGGAAACATCCGCACCGCGAGCGTTTACGCAACCGATAAACTGACGCTGGGCGGCGCTTTGAACCTGACGCTTTCCGGGCGCTACAATCACACGCGCATCCACAACGAAGATCGCATTCGTCCGCAACCCGGCCGCGGGTCGCTGAGCGGCCGGCACACGTTTGGCCGATTCAATCCGGCGGCCGGCCTTACCTATAGCCCTTTGAAACGCGCGAATCTGTACCTGAGCTACAGCGAAGGAAGCCGCGCGCCGACATCGATCGAACTCGGCTGCGCCGACCCCGATGAACCTTGCAAACTGCCGAACGCGATGGCCGGCGATCCGCCTTTGCGGCAAGTGGTGACGCGTAGTTGGGATGCGGGCGTGCGCGGGACGATGGAATCCAACTGGAACTGGACGGCGGGATGGTTCCGCGCCGATAACCGCAACGACATTCTGTTTGTGGCCGCGCCGCAGAGCGGCTTTGGCTACTTCAAGAACTTCGGCCGGACGCGGCGGGCGGGGGCGGAGTTCGACGTCAATGGGCGGGTGGGCCAGGTGACCGCCGGCGCCGGATATACGTTCCTCGATGCCACCTACCAGAGCCGGGAAACGGTGAACGGGGAATCGAACAGCGAAGGTATCAACCAAATTCAACCCGGTGCCCGCATTCCGCTCACGCCGCGGCACATGTTGAAGTCCTATGCCGACATCGCGATCACGAGCAAAGTTGTCGTCAACGTTGGCGCCATTGTCGTCTCCAGTTCGTTTGCGCGTGGGAATGAGAACAACCGGCACCAGCCGGATGGCCTGAATTTCCTGGGGCCGGGAGAATCGCCCGGATATGGGCTGGTGAGTCTCGGCGGGCGCTATCGGGCCCGGCAACGGTTGGAATTCTTCGTTCAAGTCAACAATCTGTTTGATCGCCGATACTACTCCGCGGCGCAACTTGGGCCAACTGGTTTCAGCGCGGAAGGTAACTTCATCGCCCGGCCGTTCCCGGCCGTTGACGGCGAATTCCCTTTGCAACACGCGACGTTCTTCGCGCCCGGCGCGCCGCGCGGCGCCTGGGGCGGCGTGCGCGTCCGGTTCTGAAACGGATACAGTATTCCTGTGCGAACCCTACAACCGGAGATTGCGGCGCTGCCGGAGTTGCTCGAAAGCGCAAAGGCCGGTCGCGGCCCCCAACGACCTGGGAACGCTCCCATCACAACGGTCGCGACCGAGTCCGTTTTGCGCGAGTTCACAAAAAACCGAGCGGAGCCATCGCTCGCGCCGGAGGCCGCAGTCACCGCGCTCTTCGACCGGTACCGCGGTCCGCTATTTCGGTTTCTGCTCTCGCTGGGACTGAGCGCGGCAGACGTCGAAGAGACGATTCAAGAGGTCTTTCTGGCGCTCTTCAAACACTTGCGCGCCGGGAAGCCGCGCGACAATTTGCGCGGCTGGCTATTTCAGTCCGCGCACAATCAGGCGTTGAAGCTCCGTCAACGCAGGCCGGCGCCCGCGCTTATTCCGCCGCCAAGCCGGACTCCGGAACAACAGGCGATCGCCAACCAAACGCGCCGCCGCGTGGCCGCCGTGATCCAGGCGCTGCCAGGGCAGGACCGGGCGTGTATCGCATTGCGGTCGGAGGGTCTGCGGTACCGGGAGATCGCCGAAATTCTCGGAATTTCGCTGGGCGGAGTGGCCTTGTCATTGGGGCGGGCGCTGGCCCGAATCAGCCATGTTCACCAAGAGTAGGAACGCGCGATGACTCACATTCCCGACTATGAACTGCTGATGGAATCCGATGGGGAACTGGACGCCGTTCGCGGTGGCGACGTGCGCCGGCACGTCTCCAATTGCGCGGCGTGCCGATCGCGCCAACTGGAACTGACGCACGCGCTGGGCGCGGCCGTGGAGGCGCATCTGGATCGGGAATTGCCGCCTATCGACGGCGCCCGCGCTTTGCTGCAGGCCCGCATGCAACCGTCGCGAGGCCAGCGCTATTTGGCGGTGGCGGCGCTGGCGGCGGCGGCGCTCTCGATGGTGTTCCAATTCCTTCCCGAACGCGCGGAAGAGCGGGCGCCGAGGGCGGCGTTGACGCCCGGCGCCATTCGCGCCGTGACCCACGTGGGCGTTTGCGGGGGAGAAGTGGAGCGGCCGGCGATCACCAATGCCGTGGCGCTGGAAGTGTTTCGCAAATACGGGATTCATGATCCGCGGCCGCGCGCGTACGAGGTGGATTTGCTGATTCCGCCCGATCTTGGCGGATCGGAAGATCCGGCGAATTTGTGGCCGCAGGCATATAGCGCCGGGACGTGGAACGCGCGAGTGAAGGACGCGCTGGAGGACCGGCTGCGGTCGATGGTGTGCGATGGGTCGCTTGAATTGACGACGGCGCAGCGGGAAATTGCGGCCGACTGGATTGGGGCGTACAAGAAGCATTTCCGGACAAATCAGCCGCTCCCCGATCATGTCGCGTTCGTGAAGGATCAGCCCTGGGAGTGAGCGGCTACCAGAGGCCGATCAGCTTCCACCACGCGCCGCCGATGCCCAGCCAGATGGCGACATTGACAAGGGAGACCAGGAAACCGATACGCCACCACTCCCGCTCATTGACGTAGCCCGCGCCGAAAAACACGGGCGCGGAACCGGTTCCGTAGTGCGTGATGCCGGCGTTCAAATTGGAAAAATATGCCAGTGGCAGCGCGGCCAACATCGGTGGCGCGCCGGTGGCAAGGGCGGCGGTGAAAAAGGCGGGATAGAGCGCGGTCGTGTGGGCCGTCATGCTGGCGAAAACGTAGTGAATGTAAAAGTAGACCAAGACCAACACGCCAAGGCCCGCGCCCCAGGGAAGGCCGTGCAGATTTTGGAACAGCGCTTCGGACACGACCTTCACGGCGCCGCCGGAGTTCAGTTCATCGGCCATCATAATGAGCGGCGCGAACCACAGCAATACGTCCCAGGCCTTCGTCTCGCCCAGCAGATCGTCCCATTGCAACAGGCCGGTCAGCAACTGCGCGCTAATGCCGGTGAGCGCGACGAAGGCGTTCGAAATACCGTGCCATGGAGAGGTCACCCAACCGAACATCACCGCGAAGAGAATCACGACCAGGCCGCGTTCACGCGCGCTCATCGGGCCGATCTCGCGAAGCCGGTCCGCGGCGAGCGCCCGCGCCGGCTCGGTGTTCTGTATCTCCGGGCGATGCCAACGGTGGATCAAGTACGGCACGGCGGCCAATGAGAACAGCGCTGGAACGCAAGACCCGGCCAGCCAGCCGAGCCAGGTGATTTCGACATTGGCGATCTTCATCACGAAGTCCGCGATGAGCGGGTTAGCGGCCATGCTGGTGAGGAAAACGGCGGAGGCCAGATAGTTGCCGTGGAAGCAGACAATCATGAGGAACGATCCGATTTTCCCCGCCGTCGCCCCCGGTTCAGAGGCAAATGCATGCGCCAGACTGCGCGTGATGGGAAAGATCACTCCCCCTCCCCGGGCCGTGTCCGAGGGCACGAAAGGCGCGACCAGCATGCCCGCGGAGACGACGGCGTAACCGAGGCGCAGCGGCGTGGTGGCGAAACGGCGGATCAACAAATACGCTACGCGCATGCCGAGTCCGGTGCTACCGATGGCGCGGGCGAAAAGATACGCGGAGAAGATGAGCCAGACGGTTTGATTGCTGAAACCAAGCAGCACGCGATTGGCCGGAACGGTGCCCGTGACCGCCAGGAGCGTCATGGCGATCAGAACGCTGACGCCCATCGGCGCGGGTCGCGTAACCAACGCGAGGATGGTGGCAATGAAGACCGCCAGCAGTCGGCGCTGCTCGCCAGTAAGCCCCGGAATCGGCAGGAAATAAAGTAAAGCGCCGCCGATCAGCACGACGCTCCAGCGTAAGGCGCGGTTCAAGGCGACCATCATATCGCGCGGCTGGCGTTCCACTAAGGCTGCCGGAGCCCGGCAACATCGCGGCCGGCCCCGCGGCGGCGGCATCTGCGAGGACGGTACGGAGCCCACATTCCGAGTGAATTTAGACCCACGGGCTTCACCGGTACGGCAAAGTTCGAACGACGACTCTACGGGAGGTAACCCGCTATATCCAGTGGGCGCGGAACTTCACGAAAAAGCCATGACGCTGGCGATTTGGGGACCGTGGGGAGCGGGTTGCCGTAAGTTCGAGCGACCCGCTCCGTTTCCGCGAGTTACTGAATCTTGATCAGCGTGTTGTCTTTCGCAACGTTGGTCGAATTCTCATTCAACAAACCTTCCATCGTGAAAATTAACGTATTTCCCGTAATGGCGTTATAATCGGCCCGGCTGCTGATCTGAATGGCCGCCGGATAGCCGCGAATCAGGTTCCCGGTCACCAGGTCGCCCTTCGGCGCGCCGGTGTCGCCATCGGCGGGGTTATAACAAATGCCGAACGCGCCAGCGGTGGTTCCCGTGATGGTATTCCCTTGAATCCGGTTGCCGAAACTGCGGCTTCCGCGAACGAAGATACCCAGCGCCGCATTGTAGATCATGTTATTCGACACCACCGAATTACGCGTCTGCACTAACATAATGCCCATTTCGGGGGGCGGCGCCGACGGCGGCAGGCCGGTCGCGCGAATACTCAGCCCATCCAGCCGCACGTTCACGGAATTCATTACCACCACACCCATCAGGGCATTCACGATGTTTCCATTCTTCACTGTCACGTTTTGCGCGTTCACGATGCGGATCCCGGCGCCGGAGAGATTGCCGGGTGCGGTGATGGTATGTCCGTTCAGGTCCAAAGTCACGTCGCTGGCCGTGATCGAGATGCCCGCGCCGGCGCTTCCGGGAATGAACAGATCCGCCGTGAGGATGTAGGAACCGGACTGATCTACGGTCGACGGCGAGCCAATGGTGCGGAGTCCGGCGGGTTGCGCGATCAATCCGGCCGCGAGCAACGGAATCGTGAAGAGAGTTTTGCCAAAGTCGATTTTCATTTTTATGTCCTTGGGGAAGTTGATTTCGGAAGCGCTTCCTGGGATTGAGTCGTGACAAATGGCCGAATCCCCCTCCAAAATGAAGAAATGATTCTTCGCGGGTGTGTGTTGTTCTGGGTGGCGGCCGGCGCGTTACAGGGGCAATGGTTCGTAGGCGCGGGCGGCGGAATTTCCACGCTGTCAGCCGACGGGCAGACTCGCATCGACGACGACGCCACAGCTATCTCCTTATACAAACCCGAGAATGGGCCGACGGCGCACGTTTTCGCGGGCCGCGACGTGAATGACTATTTCAGCCTGCAGGGCAGCTACACCTGGAATCGAAATGCGCTCGGGCTTACGGGCGCGCGGCTCGCCGCCGGCGCCGAATCCACTTTCCAGCAGGACTACCGCAGCCGCTCCCAAGCCGCCGCCGCCGAAGGGCTGCTCTATTTCCGCGGTCGCGCCAGCCGCTTCCGGCCGTATCTATCGGGTGGCCTGGGCGTAGTGCGTCTCGATGCCACGGCCGGCGCAATAACGGTGTCCAAAGGCGCGATTCAACTGCCCCCGGCGCGCTTCCAGGCCGCAGGTCCAATGTGGCGAACCGCGGTCGGTATTGACGTCCGCCTGCCTCACGGCTATGCCTTCCGTTACAGTTTTTGGGAGACCCTCTCCGGCAATCCGGTCAGCAAACAACTCGCGCCGCCCGGCCAGCGCAACCTGGCGAATTTTCAAAGCGTCTTCTGCGTGTTGAAACGATTCTAACGATTCTGAAATTCGCAGTACGGACAACCGGACCAGTAAATCGGCGCGTTCTCCACTCGTTCGCCCAGCGCTTTCGCATGGCAGACTTTGCAGTACTGCAAGCTCTGGACGGCGTTGGGGGCCGGCAAAATCTCCACGAGATGTTCGAACACGCACAATGCACGGCCCGCGCTCTTGGTCTCCGGCAGCGGCAAGAGCGGCCCAGTCTCTTCCATCGCCAGAATCAACGAACTATAGATTTTCGATTTCAAACACGACGAAGCCGCCGCGTTCTCCTCCAATGGGGTTTCGGCGGCCAACTGTTCCAACCACGAATCTAAATGCATGCCGCCTCCTTGTGTTTCGCGCGCCAGCGCTCGCCGAACTCGCCCCGCGCCCGCGCCAATAGCCTCTCCACGGCTTTCGCCGTTTTTCCGGTTGCCGCCGCTATGTCCGCCGCGCTTCGCTGCTCCCAATACCGCCACAGCAGCACAACTCGGTAGCGCTCCGGCAAGGCCCGTAGTATCGACGCTGTCCGCTCCTGTACACCCGCCCGGTCCAGCAGGGCATCCAGTCCGGAATCCGCCATTAGCTCAACATCGGCCGTCTCCTCCGGAACCGCGATATGGCGCAGCCGTTCCCGGTAGTAGTCCTCCACTTTGTGCCGCGCAATGCCGAGGATCCAAGCGCGCATCGGTGAGTCGCCGCGGTAGTTCTGGATGGAACGCAACGCCGTCACAAAAGTATCCTGCACAATATCATCGACGTCTTCCCAACGCGGTTGCAAACGCGAGCGGACATAGCCCGCCAGCGGGCCGGAAAAACGCTGAACGAACTCGGCGGCGGCCTTACGGTCCCGCGCGAGCATGGCCTCCGCCAGCGCGCGGTCCGCGGCCACGCCGGCGTTTGCGGCCGATGGAGTTGTTTCGATCAAATAGTCCTGTAGAGGATATGTCGCGGAAGCGGCGAAAATCCCCCGCTCGCCGTTCCCAGCATAACCCGCCATTGCCAACCGCCGCCGCCGGGCGCTATGCTATTTAAAGTAGCTTTTACCCCAAAAATAATTCGCTAGAATCGAGCGCGGGAGAGACCTCAAGCAGGCGCCGAAGGAGCAACAGCCCCGGAAACTCTCAGGCAAAAGGACCGCCCCGATTTCCCAAAACCATCTGGAAAGTGGCTCCCAAAAAGCCCGCCGAAGAGATAACTTTTTCAGGCACCAAAGACAGAGCGGGCAGACAAGGACTATTTGTCATGCCCGAACTCCAGAATACATTCGCCTCCCGCCACATCGGCACCTCCTTGGAAGAAGTGGCGGCTATGCTCGCCGCGCTCCGCCTTCCGTCGCTCGATGCCTTGATCGAGCAGACCGTTCCCGCATCCATCCTTCACCCGAAGCCGCTGGAGCACGGCCCGGCCATGAGCGAGGTGGAAGTACTCGCCCACTTGCGCGAAATCGCCGCGAAGAACCAGGTTTTTTCGAGCTTCGTCGGCATGGGCTATCACGGCACGCACACGCCCGGCGTGATTCTGCGCAACATCCTGGAAAACCCCGCATGGTATACCGCCTACACTCCCTACCAGCCCGAAATTTCGCAGGGCCGGCTGGAGGCGCTGCTCAACTATCAGACGATGATCACGGATCTCACCGGGCTTGACGTTGCGAACGCGTCGCTGCTCGATGAAGCCACGGCGGCGGCCGAGGCCATGACCGTCGCGCGCCGCGTGGCCTCGCAAAAACGAAATACGTTCTTTGTCGACCACGACGCACACCCGCAGACCCACGCGCTCATCGTCACTCGCGCCGAACCGCTCGGGATCACCGTGATATCCGGCGATCCGCTGACGGCGGACTTTGAAAACTGCTTCGGCGCCATCTTTCAATATCCGGGTTCCCATGGCGCCATTCGCGACTTGCGCGGCCCCATCGCGAGGGTCAAGTCGCAGGGCGGGGTACCGATTCTGGCCGCCGATCCGCTGGCGCTCACGCTCCTCGCTTCGCCCGCCGAACTCGGCGCGGAAATCGCCATCGGCAGCACGCAGCGCTTCGGCGTGCCCATGGGCTACGGCGGCCCGCACGCGGCTTACCTCGCCGTGAAGGATGTCTATAAACGCCACATGCCCGGGCGCTTGGTGGGCGTGTCTATCGACGCACGCGGCAACAGCGCCTACCGTCTCGCGCTCCAGACTCGCGAACAACATATCCGCCGTGAGAAGGCGACCTCCAACATCTGCACCGCGCAGGTGCTGCTGGCCGTCATTGCGTCGATGTACGCGGTTTATCACGGCCCCGAAGGCCTGACGCATATCGCCAACCAGATTCGCCGGCGGACCGCCGCGCTCGCCGCGGGCCTTCGCCAACTCGGTTTCACGCTGAAGAGCGACACATTCTTTGACACCGTCACCGTTGAGACCGGCGCACACACAGGCGAGATTGTCGCCCGCGCCCAGGCTCTGAAACTCAACTTCCGGATTGAAGCCGAAACGCTCGGCATCAGCACCGACGAAACCACGACGCCCGCCCTTATCGAACTCGTTTGGCAGGCTTTTAGCGGCAAATCGCTCGCCTATGAGAGCGTGGTCGCCGACCCGGTTATCCCCGCGGGGCTCGAACGCAAATCGACCTTCCTCACCCACCCCGTCTTCCATCGCTATCGGAGCGAAACCGAAATGCTGCGCTATCTGCGCAAATTATCCGACCGCGACCTTGCGCTCGACCGCGCCATGATCCCGCTCGGCTCCTGCACGATGAAGCTGAACGCCACCACCGAGATGATCCCCGTCACTTGGCCCGAGTTCGGCGCGCTGCACCCGTTCGCGCCCGCCGAACAGGCCGCCGGATATCGTCAACTTTGCGACACCCTTGAACGCGACATCTGCGAAGTGACCGGTTACGACGCCGTCAGTCTGCAACCCAATTCCGGCGCGCAGGGCGAGTACGCCGGCCTGCTGGCCATTCGCGGCTACCACGTTTCGCGCGGCGACGCGCACCGCACCGTCTGCCTGATCCCATCTTCGGCTCACGGAACGAATCCGGCCTCGGCGCAAATGGTGGGTTATGAAGTGGTGGTGACCGCTTGCGATGCCGATGGCAACGTTGACCTGAGCGATCTCCGCGCCAAGGCCGAAAAGCACGCCGCTAACCTCGCCGCCGTTATGATCACGTATCCTTCGACGCACGGCGTATTTGAAGAAGAGATCCGCGAGATCTGCAACATCATCCACGCACACGGCGGGCAGGTGTATCTCGATGGCGCCAACTTTAACGCCCAAGTGGGCATCTCGCGGCCCGGCGATTTCGGCTCCGACGTTTCGCATCTCAATCTCCACAAGACCTTCTGTATTCCGCACGGCGGCGGCGGTCCGGGCATGGGCCCGATTGGCGTTAAGGCGCATCTGGCGCCCTTCCTGCCCGGCCACCCGCTGACAAATCCGAACACGCCGGTAGGTCCCGTCTCGGCCGCGCCCTATGGCAGCGCGTCGATTCTCCCCATCAGCTATGCGTATATCCGCATGATGGGCGGCGCGGGCATGAAGCGCGCGACGCAGGTTGCCATCCTCAACGCGAACTACATTGCCACACGGCTCGATCCGTATTTTCCGGTGCTATACAAGAACCACAATGGCCGCGTCGCGCACGAGTGCATTCTCGATCCGCGCCCGCTCAAGGACCGCTGCGGCGTGACGGTAGACGATATCGCCAAACGTCTCATCGATTACGGTTTTCACGCCCCGACGATGAGCTTCCCGGTTGCCGGGACATTGATGATTGAGCCCACGGAATCGGAATCGAAGTACGAAATCGACCGTTTCGTCGACGCTATGATCGCCATCCGCCGGGAGATCGCCGACGTCGAAAAGGGGCGATTTAAGGTCGAAGACTCGCCGCTCCGCCACGCCCCGCACACTACGCAGGACATTGCGGAGGACACCTGGACACGGCCTTATTCGCGGTCCGAAGGTTGCTTCCCGCAAGGTACGGCCAAGGTCGATAAGTACTGGGCACCCGTCTCGCGGATCGACAATGTTTACGGCGATCGGAACTTGGTTTGCGTCTGCCCGCCGATCGAAGAGTATGCTGAAACAACCGCATGAAACGTAGACTTTTTCTGGCGGGCTTGCCATTCGCTATTGGAGCGCCCGCGGTTCCGCCGATCCGCGGATTGAGCCGGACGAATTTGCTCGAATATCGGGAAGGCGGGCGGATACAGATCGCGAAGAATCGCCGGCACTGGGAGATCCGCCGGCGTGAGGCGCTCGCGGGCATGCATGAGATTACGGGACCGTTGCCGGGCGGCCAAAAACGATGTCCACTCAATGTAACCGTGGAAGAAGAGAAGGACATGGGTTCCTATGTTCGGCGCGCCATCGTGTATTCTTCGGAGCCACGCTCGCGGACGACCGCGTATCTTTGCATTCCTAAGAGCGCGCTCGCCGGGAAAAAGGCGCCGGCCGCGCTTTGCCTGCACCCAACCGACAACGTTGACGGCTATAAAGTGGTGGTCGGTCTTGGCGGAAGGCCGCATCGGCAATACGCGGCGGAACTCGCCGAACGCGGCTATGTCACCATTTCGCCCAGCTATGTGCAACTGGCCGCCTATCAGCCGGACCTGAAGGATCTCGGCTATGCCAGCGGGACCATGAAGGCCATCTGGGATAACATCCGCGCCTTGGATCTGTTGGATGCAATGCCATCCGTGCGCAAGGTACGCTATGCGGCGATCGGCCATTCGCTTGGCGGACACAACGCAATTTATACCGCCGTGAACGACTCGCGAATAAGATTGATCGTCTGCAGTTGCGGTTTTGATTCGTTCCTCGATTACTACGGCGGTAACATCAAAGGCTGGGTGCAGCCACGCTATATGATGCGTCTGAACGAATATATAACGCAGCCGCAAAACGTACCTTTCGATTTCTACGAACTGATCGCGGCGCTCGCGCCCCGGCCGGTATTTATAAACGCCCCGCTCCGCGATGGCAACTTCCGCTGGGATAGCGTCGATCGCATTCGCGACGCCGCGCTGCCGGTTTATTCGCTTTACGGCGCCCAGGGAAACATAAGAGTCGAACATCCCGAAAGCGATCATGACTTCCCGGATCCGGTGCGTATGGCCGCCTATGACTGGATCGCGCGGTTTATTTAGCGCGCTGTAAGTCTTGGAGTAAGTTCAGCGGCGTGGGTCTGATTGGTTCCGGCTGGCGCGCGGATTACTTAGCTCGATGTATGTCGCGGAGTAACTCCAGTAGTGTGCGAGTGATTTTCACCGATGCCTCCCGCTCCAGATTGTTGGTCCCGAGCCATGTCTCATACCCGCCCAACTCGTAGTGGCGCGGCGTGGGCAGATAGCCGTAGTGTCCATTAGCAAGTTCAATGGTAAAGGTGGTCCGAAACGGGCTGATTTCCTTGATGGCGAGTCCGGTCTCCGTGAATACTTCGCACGGAATGGCGGCGATTCCAAGTTCGCCAATGCGCAGAGCCTCCAGTTTCAAATCCGCGAACGCCGGGCCTTCCTGAAGGCGAAGGGCGCGCTCGGCATAGGCCTTGGCGTTGCGGGGTAATTTCGATTCGTCCGGCGACGACAGCGCCGCGCGCGCGAACCGCAATTGCTCGGCGCTCGGTTTGCGGTAGGCGAGCCGCAACTCTTTCTCGGTCATGCGAATGGGCGCGTTGTCAACATATTGAATGGTCCGAGCGGCGGTCGCCGCATGCGACGCAAGTTTTCCGGCGACGATCCCGATGCGCTCATACGGCTGCGCGCGCGGCCGCGGATGGATAAAGTCGATGTTGTTGACGTCGCCGCTCGTGCCATTGGTGAGCATCGCGACGAAAGAAGGATCGGCGGGAGCCAGTCGCCCTGCAACGAGCCGGGCGAACTCGCCGAAATAGTCGGCCGAGACCGCCGTCCCAGGGACGCCGCCGACATAATGCAGCCCGTAGTTGCCGAGTAGCGCGAGGGGCTTGCCATTCGCGGTTTGGATGGATACGACGGAGAAACCGGGATCGGTGCCGCCGGCCGGGTGCAGCAGATCGGGCGATCCGGCGGGCGGATTCATACGCGCCTTGTCGGTGGTCTCACCGTAGGGGTTCGGCGGAATGGAGCCCTCGCGCATGAACCAGCGGCGGTTGAAAAGCTCGTCGGGAACGGGGACCACGGTCCAACCGATGCGCGCGGGAACCATGCGACCATTGGCCTCGGTTATCGCCGCGGCGGTTTGCTCGACTAACCGCCGGACGTAACGCTCCTCCAGTGCGTTGCCCTTGGCGGCGCGGGAAGGCGGCGCGGAGTGTGTATGGGTGGCGGCGATCAGAATCCGGTTGACGGGAATGCCCGTACGTTTGGACGCGAGCGCCTTCGCTTCGTCCATTTCTTCCCGTTTCACGTAGCAGGAATCGATCAACGCGATGGCGATTTTCACCCCGCCATCTTCCAACACGATGGCGCGGGCGTGTAGCGGGTCGTGAGCTTTATCGGCCATCGTCAGCCCGAAGTTGCCGATCACGCGAACCGGCCATTCCTGCGGCGTTATGTCAGCCGCCGCCGCGCCCGCTCGCAGGCGGGCGGCGGCGTTTGGCGTCAAGAGAAGCAAGAGCGCGACGAAGGTTCGGGTCATGGCTTTTACGACAATAGCGCTTCAGCCGGTGAGCTTGCCGGCCAGCGTTTCGAGCGCGGGTGCGTTGTCGCGGACGAATTTTTCGCCGAGCAGGCGAAGGCCGCGAATGTGTCTGGCGCTGGTTTGATCCAACTGTTCGGCGCCGCGTTGGAGCGACGTTTGGAACCGGTAGTAACTGCCGGCCGGCAGTAACTGGTTGAGTTGATAATTGACCGTTTCCGACACACCGTCAAGCACGATATCCAGCACTGGCTTGGCCCAGCGGGCGACACCCCAGGTCCGGGCGTCGTCATACGCGATCCGGCGAGTCAGATTGCCGGTGCCGAGCGAGCAGACGAGATAGTCCGCCGCATCGGGAAACTGCGTGCGAGCCTCGACGAGGGCGCAGGCCGCCGGGTTATTGGCGAAGACGCCGCCATCGATCAAGGCCCAGTAATCTCCGGCGCGCGAGGCGTCGATGCGGGCGGGCTCAAAGTAAGTGGGCGCGGCCGAAGTGGCGCGGGCGACTTGCCACATAGGAAAGTCGTGCGTCGGCTTGGTCCGGGCCGAATGGCTCTTGAAAAAGAACGGAACACGCCGCTCGATTTCGTAACTGGGCACGATGAGGCTAGTAAGCGCTTCGCTAAGCCTGGTGTGGCCGAAGTAACGCTGCAACACCTCGTCGACACCGGCGGATGGGTATTTCTGGTCGCCAATAGCGCCTAGAGAGCGCAGCCTGTGCCAGATGTTGCTGGAGAAAATACGTTCGCCCTCGCGCTCATAGAGACAGGCCATGTCTTCGGCGGAGAAGGCGGGTTTACCGGCGGCGTTGGGCCGGGTGAGACCAAGAGCGAGAATGCCGCCGGTGGATGTGCCGGCGACGATATCAAAGAGTTGCGACACGGGTTGACCGGTCTTGCGCTCGAGCCACGCGAGCAGCATGGCGGGCAGGATCCCACGGATCCCGCCGCCGTCGATGGATAAGATTCGAATAGTTTTAGACACCAAAATAAAAAGCACCCGCGCGGGCGGGTGCTTTGTCCTCTACTTACATTCTACCGGGTGGTCACCAAGCGTTTGTGCTTACAGTTTTTGTAAGTGATTGATTCTGAAGGAGAAAATATTCTTCGATCTATTAACACCGGCTTTTGGCGGAGGGGCTATTTGGCCGGGTATCGGGGTTCCGGGGTTTGTTTTCAAGGACTTGTGGATGGACGCTGGGGTTTCCAGGTTATTCCTGGGTTCCGCTCGGGTTCCGGCCTTTTGTTTTCAAGGAGTTGTGGGACCCTCCGCTGGCTGGAAGTTTTTGGCTTGGGCGGAGGACGCTGGGGTTTCCAGGTTATTCCTGGGTTCCGCTCGGGTTCCGTTCTTTTGTTTTCAAGGAGTTGTGGGACCCTCCGCTGGCGGGAAGTTTTTGGCTTGGGCGGAGGACGCTGGGGTTTCCAGGTTATTCCTGGGTTCCGCTCGGGTTCCGTCCTTTTGTTTTCAAGGAGTTGTGGGACCATCCGCTGGCTAAAAGTTTTCGCTTGGGCGGCGGAGCGCGGCCCGGTGCACGGCACCAAGAGAAATCCTTATTACATTCTACTGGGGCGCGGCAAGTATTTGCGCAGGTTAGTTGTGTAAATGATTGATTCGGTGGGAGAAAATATTTTTCGATCTATTAACACCGGCTCACTCCATCAAACAGCCAATCGGCTGGCCTGGAGGCGGCTCCAACGGGCGCGGGACAGGAATAACCTTCGGTTCACGTTCAAATCGTTCAATCTGCGCGGCGGCAAAGGAATTGAGCGCACTCCAGGCAGGGTCGGGGGACCGCCGCGCCGCCAGGTTCCGCCGCAAGGCCGCCAACGCCGCGTGCGCTTGGGCGCGCGCGGATGGGGCCGCCGCCTCGTTCGCAGCCAGCGCCATCAAATGATGCAACGCCGCCATGTTTACGGCCTTCTGGATCTCGCCGCGCATCCCGCGCTGGGGCGCGGCGGACCACGTGGCGGTCATCAGACGCCGCAGCACGCCGTCAAAACCCGGCTGGGCTGCGTCGCGGGCCTTCAATTGATCCAGCCGCGCGGCCCGTTCGGCATGCAGCAGCAGGCCCAAAGTATGATGCGCGGCGCTCTCGGCCGCCGCCACCGGATCGAATGTCCGGCCTGTCCGGCCCTTGAACCGCTCCTGCGTTTCCGGGTAGCCGAACGCCAATGGCGGAATCCGCGTCAACAGCTTTTCCGGGATCTCCAGCACGCCCGGGTCCAGCGTCCGCAGCAACGCGTCCAACGCCCGCAACTGCTCCGCAGGCGGAATGATCGCGGTCACTGTCTGGTTATCGCCGCGCAACGCGTAGTTGTAATCCACGCCGCCAATCGCTTTCGCCGCCGCTTCGGTCTGGTAGCGATGCATCAGGAAGACCGGCACCAACGTATTGGCCAATTCGGACATGGGCGCGCCGGCGCGAATGGCGGCGGGCGAAAAGTGGTCCATCGCCGTTTTCCGCAGCGCGAGGACGCGCTGTAATTCGTCCACCGCGTTTTTTCCGTTGTCCCACAAATGGGCCACCGGGCTCGACCCGGCGGGGTCGCGGGCCTCGGCGTCGGCGATGAAACGCAGGCCGCGGCCATGCGCCGCGCGCAGCAACGCGTCCAGCGCTTTAGCGTCGTCCGTGCCCGGCGGAAAATGCCGGTAGCCATATGTAATGGCTACCTTGTCCCATTCGCCAATGCCGGCGGCATAGGAGTCCGAGGGGTCCACGCCGCCATTCGCGCCCAGCTTGGCGAGCGGGTGCGGATAGTCCATAACCGACGCACGGCCGCTTACACTCGACGCGAAGTTATGGGCCAGCCCAATCGTGTGGCCCACCTCATGCGCGCTCAATTGCCGCAACCGCGCCAAGGCCATCTCGCGCATGGCGGGATTGGCCGGCTTGCCGTCTTCGTATGGGCTCAGCAGCCCCTCGGCGATCATGTAGTCCTGCCGCATGCGCAACGAGCCGAGAGTCACATTGCCCTTCAAAATCTCGCCCGTCCGCGGATCCGATACGGTCGCGCCATAGGACCAGCCGCGCGTCGAACGGTGGACCCAATGAATCATGTTGTAGCGGATATCGAGCGGATCGGCGCCAGGGGGCAGCATCTCCACAAGGAACGCATTCCGGTAGCCCGCGGCGGCAAACGCCCGGTCCCACCAACGCGCGCCTTCAAGCAGCGCCGACCGCACCGGCTCCGGCGTCCCTGGGTCCAGGTAATAGACGATCGGTTTCACCGGGTCGCCGATCGCAGCCGACGGATCCTTCTTGACCAAACGGTGGCGCAGAATCCAACGTTTTTGAATGGGTTCGCCGAGCGGCGCGGCATAGTCGGCGAAGCTCATCGCCATGAAGCTTGATCGCGGGTCAAACGCCCGCGGCCGATAACCCGCGTCCGGCAGCCGGACAAACGAATAGTGCTCGCGCAAGGTAATCGATTCGGCGTCCGGGGCGACGTCACGCACAAACCGGCCGACCGGCTCACCGGTGAATGTCAGGGTGACTTCCACTTCCGTGTTATCGGGAAAATTGCGCGTCCGGTCGAGGTAAATCGCCGAGCGCGAAGCGTCCACGCGATAGGTTCCCTGGCGCGACTCACGCAGCCGCGGGGACGCCCCGTGCCCGTCGCGAAGCACGAACGGAGTCAGGTCAATCAGCACGCGCCCGCCTTCCTCGGCCGTCACCGGGAAGCCCCAGTGGGTGGATTCGGCGAAGGCGTCGGTTACGGCGCGGCGTTCGGCGACATCGTTCGAGATCGCGCGAAATTTGAGATTCCGCTCGACCAGCAGCACCTTCGGGCCTATACGGTCAAACCGCATTAATCGTTCCGAACCAATCTGGTTGCGGTCCAGGCCGACGTCATTCGACCCCAGTCCGGCGGCGAGCGACGTGTAAAAGAGAAACTCTTCACCCATTCGCTCGATTTCAAGAAACAGATTTCCGGCCTTTTCGTCCCAATAGAGTGGATACAATCCGTTGAGCTTTTTCATGCCGGCCATTTTTTCGGCGATTGCGGCGCCATGGGCGGCGACACAGAGGCAAATCAGCAGCGCAAAGGCCTACCGCGGCCTCCAACCGTTTAAGAGACCCGTTAACACACGCATCTCTGCATTGTCGTATGTTTAGATGATCAGGGAATCAGCGATGAAGTGGTTAGTCAGTCTGGGGTTCGCGGCCGGCGCACTGGGCGCGCAGACCATCTGTCAACCCGTGCCCGCCTACACGCCGTGCGAGATTGTTTTTGAGCTCGACGCGGCCGAAAGCAAACTGCATCCGAATCCATATTGGACGGTGGACCTCCGCGCGGAGGTGCGTTCACCGCGGTTTAAAACCTATCAGGCGCACGCATTTCATGACGGCGGCAACCGCATGGTGATCCGCTTCGCGCCGACCGATCCGGGGTCATGGGACTTTCGGCTCACGTCGAATTTGCCTCGTTTCAACGGCAAGGAAGGGCGCTTCGACACGACGCCTTCCGAGCACCCCGGCTTCGTGCGGGTGCAGAACGTTCGCCACTTCGCCTACGAAGAGAATAAGAAGCCCCATTTGTGGATGGGCGATGCGCTGCCGAACCTGGCCACGATGGACCGCGCGGGGTTTGACCAAGCCGTTGAACACCGCGCCAAGAACAAGTTCAATCACCTGCGCGGATACCTGCTGGGGGACGATCCGGCCAAGGCCTTCCCCGCCTCGGACCGCCCGAACATTCCTTTCTTTCAAGAGGTCGACAAACGGGTCCGCGCCATGAACGAACAGGGCTTTACCGTGGATCTGATTCTCGGCCACGCGCAGAATCAACTGGCGCGAATGCTTCCGGACCGCGCCCACCGCGAGCGCTTCGCGCGCTTCGTCGCCGCGCGCTATTCGGCCTACGGAGTGACGTGGCAATTGGTGGAGCAGTTCGAGACTTACGACAACGGCCGCGCGTTTTGTAAAGAGCTTGGCGGGTACATGAAGCTGTACGATCCGATGGCGCATCCGCGAACCGCTCACGCCGCCCAAACGGCCGCGCCGCTGGCGAACGACGGCTGGATGGACTATATCCTCTACGATTCCGACGACGACCAACTGAACGCCGTCGAACGCCAAGTCTATGCCAAGCCCTTCGTCAACGTCGGCTTCGCGGGCCAGCCGAGTGCGACAGGCGCCGGCTTCCGCCACCGCCTCTGGCGCACCGCCATGAACGGGCAATATCCGGCGAGCCGGCGCATAGGCGAGTCGCCCGAGGACTTGAAGGCGATGGCGGTTTGGTTCGACCTGTTCTCCAATGCGCGCTACTGGGACTTTGAGCCGTATTTCGATGTCGATGGGGGACGCGCCATCGCGCTCGAAGGGATTGAGTACATCGTCTACATTGAAAAGTCCGCGGGGCCGCTGGAGTTGTTGGTGGAAAAACACGGCTACGAGGTCTACTGGATCAACCCAGCCACGGGCGAAGCCACGCGCCCGAAAGACAAAGATTGGAAGGGCGAAAAGTTTGTCGGCGAGCCGCCGAACCAGACTCAGGATTGGATCCTTCACCTTTCGCGCGACGGCAAAAAAGAGGGGATGTTGAAGTCGTACAAATTTGAGGCGCGGCCGGTGCCGGTGCAGGAGTTGGAGACGGTGGAAAAAGCGGTGCCATTCACGCTCGCGGAACCGCAATCGGACACGATTTCACTGTCGAAACCGCCCGCTTTTGAGATCAAATTGAAACGGCAAACGCGGGCCACCCGCACGATGTCGTACTTGATCACCGGCGAGGTGACCACGAACGGGCAAGGCTTCCGCGTGCTGGCCACCGGGGCGAAGGGGCAGTTGCAGATACCCGCCGTACTGGCCAAGACCGGGGGGGCGGTGATGGTGCTGCGAGTCACGGCGTTGAACGCGAATGGAAAGGCGTACGCGCTCGACCGCGTATACCGCCTGGTTCCGTGAGTTCCGGCCTGGTGCTCGCCATCGATACGACCGCCGCATTCGGTAGCCTCGCACTGGCCGAGGGCGATACGGTGATCGAAGAGACGACGATGCATTCGCCCGACGGGTACGGGCACGTTTTGTTCGACCGCATCGCGGCGCTGCTGGCCGCGCGGAATGTGCGGTTGGCCGATATCGCCCTCTTCGCCGCGGCGGCTGGACCGGGGTCGTTTACGGGCGTTCGAGTTGGTTTGACGGCCGCGAAGGGGTTCGCGGCCGCGTTGGGAAAGCCAGCGGCCGCGATCAGTAATTTGCAGGCGCTGGCCCTGCTGGGAGAAGGCGCGAAGCGGGCGGCGGTGCTCGATGCGCGGCGGGGGGATATTTATGGAGCTGTGTATGACGCTAACGCGCGGGTGCTCACTTCCGAAACCGTTGCGCCATTCGCTGTCTGGCTTGAATCGATCATTGAGGAAGAAGTCAGTTTTATCTTCGCCGATGCGGCGCCATTCGCGGCGGCGCTCGACGCCAGCCGCTTCGCGAGTGCGCGGCGGATAACGGCTGGTTTTGCGCTGGCCGGGGCGATTGCGCGCCTGGCGTGGGGCCAAGCCAGGCACCCGGCGCTGCTGGACGCGAATTATGTTCGTAAAGCGGATGCGGAGCTTTTCTGGGTGGACCGGTAAAATGCGGGCGGGTGGACGGGAGTGCCGCCAGTAGCCCCACTGTGCCGGCCGTTGATGCCGCGGATAGGGTACGCACTCGCATAAGCGTTAACTTAAGCTGCTGGCTATGCGGAAAGTCGCTAAGCTACCGCACCCACCCCTCACGTTCCGTATTGCCGACCACTCGCTCGGAGTCACCCGGATTCATTGCAACAGGGCGCTAGGCGGCCCAGCAGGGTACCAACTGGTGGACGGTACCGTTTCACGGAACACTGGGCGACTTATCGTTCTATATCGCTCGGAATGGCCATTCGCGGTCAACTTCCAGATCGCCGACGAATTCGCAGCCAATCGACTGCGCCACTTCACCGTCGGGGCGAGTTTATCGGGTAGGCAAGGATTCGGACAAAAACAGCCATGTCGGTTCCGATACTTCGCCGCGACGAAATCGCCCGGACCCTCGCCATGAATCCTATCCCTCCTGGACTCATCGGATCCCAGAGATGATCGAAACGCGCCCAAATCCCGCGCCCCCACCGTCTCGCCCTTGGCCGGCATCTCTTCCAATGCCCTCGTCATCAGAACCGCCGCGTGAAAGATGACCTGACTGGCTACCAGAACCCCACTGCATGACGGGGTTGGAGGCCTCTGGCTTGTAGGTCACCGCCAGGGGATCCGCCGCCGCAGGCCGATGCGCGTGATGTCGTCCAATAGCAACGCCGTCCGGATCAACGCGGCCGAGTTCTCGCATCGCGAAATACACCTCGTTCTTTCGGTTTTCCGATCCAGCACGCCGCAAAATCGTCGATACCGGAATCCGCGCGCGGGGGTACTATCGAAATTGCTACGTGCAGCAAGTCGCGATAGTGCCCGGCGATAAGACCCCGGTCGATGCTCGCCTGGAAGCCCGGCGGATACGCCCGGCCGGCTATTTCAATGGGCTCAAGAACAGGAAGTCATTCCCGGCATTGGCACTATGGCAATTGATGCATCCGGCCACACGACCCTCGGCGGGTACCATGCCATTGGCGGTTCGCTGCATCCAATACCAATCGTTGCCGTCCGGATTGAAACCCTCGGCTTTGTACATGAGCGTCACGGCAGCCAGCGTGCGGTCCGGCATGTAGTTTTCCTTCAGCACCATGCCGCCCGGAGGAATCGTGCCCCGCTTGGCGGTGATGGCGTTGAGCGCTATGTCATTGACATAGGTCGTAATCAACGCGCCGTGCGGCGAGTTGCCCGGCATTTGTGCCGTGGTTCCAGGCATCAGCGTCCACTTCTTCTGGTAATCCTGCGCTTGCAGATAGGGCCAAACGGTTGCGGAGCGCGGCTCAGGCAGGGGGGCGATGGAGCCCGTGTATAGAAGGTCGTTCGAGGCCACCGCGTTGTGACAGTTCGTACAGCCCTGCACCCGCCCTTCGGCCGCTGCTGTGCCGTCGGCGGTCTGTTGGAGCCAATACCAGTCATTATTGGCCGGGTCGAAGCCGGTCGACTTGTACATTACCGTCAGCGCCGCCAAAGTGCGGTCCGGCATGAAGTTTTCCTTGACGATCAGCGCGCCATCCGGCATTCGCCCGGCGCGGCTCTGAATCGCGTTGTAGGCAAGCTCGTTCAGCCAGATGGACACCGTAGCGCCATGCGGGGCGGCACTGGCTTGCTTCTCCATGGTACCCGGCCACAGCCGCCAGGCCTCGCGGTAGTTGGAGTTCGCCAGGAACTGCCGGACGGCGGCCGCGTTCGGCGCCGGATTCGGCACCACGTTGGCGAGGAACACATAGTCGTTGGCCTTCGATCTTGCGTGACATCCGATGCAGCCGGCCTCCGCGCCGGACGCCCCGAACGACCCGTCCGGGCGGCGCGTGGAGTAGAACCAATCGTTGTTGGTTGGATCGAACCCGGGTATCTTGAACATGATGTAGGAGAGGAGGAGATTCTTGTCGGGGCCGTGCGCGTCTTTGGCGATAAACGAGCCTGCCGGGAACGAGCCGGCCTTGCGATTGATCGCCTCCTGCGCGTTCGGGCTCACTTGCACCGTGAGCAGATTGTTGTGGGGCGGAATCCCTGAGTAGAGCTGTCGTTTGCCCTCGATCAGCGGGAAGTTCTGCCGGTGGTTCTGCCTGGAAAGGTAGTTCCACACGTCGGCCGCTGTGGCGCCCGGAAGCGGAGCCGCCGGCTCCATCGCGCTATCTACGGCGATCGTCACCCGGTCGGTCGACGTCACACCGCCGGATCGGATCTGTAGCGGCACCGCGCCGCCCGCGGCAACGCCCTCCGGCACCACGGCGTTGATCTGATTGATGCCCGGAACATTCGGCGCCAATCCCGCGTACAGCACCTGCGCCTGGCGCCCGCCGATAAGTACCTCCGGCAGGATGGTGTTCCGCCGGTTGACGTCGAGCGTGGGCCGGCCGGTAGGCAGAGTGGGCGATACAGGGCCCTGGCCGGTGGCGTAGATCGCAATCACCGACCCGATCCGGGCTGGCCGCGCTCCAGAGCGACTCGGTTGCGCGATCGTGCCATCGGATGCGTTCATCGCTACTGCCGGGCCGGTGCCCATGCCGCTGGAGGTGAAGATGGCGGGCGAACTCCGCCCGATAGAGACATCCATCCCCATTGACGCCAAGCCCCCCCGGGTTACCACCACTGGCGCCATCCGCGTCGTCTGTCCGAACTCCAATACAGACCACGGTACCTGCACGTTCACCTGCCGCGGCGAGACATAAAGGACGGCCGCGGGCATCCCGGCGAACGTCACCGAAACGCCGCCCAGCGCCGTGGCCCAAGGCATCGATTCCGCCAGTGCCGTGGTCGTAGAGAGGTTCTCGCCGAAAATGGTGGCAATTGAACCGGGCGCCAGGGTGGCGCTAGCTGTGCGGCTTAGTGACGCCGCATTAACGATACCGGCCGCCGATATGGTGGGTGCCGGGCTGGACGTTTGTGCCGCTGCGCACGCAGTGGCAATTAGGATAAACGGGATCTGGCGTAGCTGAATCAAGAGAAACCTCCTTGGAAATTGTGGTGGCCGCAAGGATGGAGTCGTTTCCAGACGTCCAATCCCCCCCTGGCATGAAACAATTTATACGAACGTGTGCGAACGCGCAATGGGTGTAGCGCTGATGCGTTCATTGCAGCCGCAGGATGGGGATAGCCCGCCGAAAACGGCGTAGTGTTTCTTTTTCCAGTACGGCCGCCACGCGGGTACTGCTTCGCCAGTTCTCCAGACCTATCGTCGGCCATTCGCCTGTAGCGGTGATCGCCCGGCGGGATCGCGAGCGGATTACGCGCTATTCGGAAACTATCGAGATCTTAAGTTAATACTTGTGGGGACGCACTCGCGGCATTTCGCGGCGCGGCGGGCTAGAAACCGGGCCTTTGCAGCTCTTTCGGGACGCGCTCGCGGTCGTGGCCTTCGATGAGCAGTTTCCACTTCAATGGCACGGTTTCCGGCGGGAAACAGACGCGGTCGTTGCAGGCCTGGTAGCGGAATTCGCCGCTGACGGTCAGTTCGCCCGATGGGGCCTCCTTCGTCAGCACCGGCTGCGCGGCAAGCGTAACTTCTCTCGAAACACGGAGCGTTCCGGAGTAGTTCGGCACCTTTTCATCGACGCCGTACAACTGCGTTTTTTCCGCGATGGGCCATTCGGGCTCGCCGGTCTTCCAGGCGGACGACGGGGTTATGGTCCACGAGACCGGGATGAACTCCGGGGGCGCACCGGGAGCGTAAGCGTGGAGGCCGCGACCGAGGACCGCTTCCACCGATAGCCGTACATGCTGGCCGCCGCGGACGACGGTTGCGCCGGAAGTTGGGGTGACGCGGATGCGAGGGCGGTCGATGACATCGCCGGCGGGAGCGGCGAGTTCGCCGAAGCGGCCGGTTAGGATGGAGGAGACGGTGATGCGCTCGCGATAGTCTTCTTCAAAGTATTTCGCTTCCACGCGGCCGTCGGCGGACAGCAGGAACAGACCGGGGTGCGGCACTCCCTTCGCAAAGCCGTCCTTGACGTTTTCGTTGCGAATGCGGAAGGCGTCGATCGTCTTGGATTCGGGGTCGGAGAGCAGCGGGTACTTTATCCCCTTTCGCCGGGCGAAGTGGGCTAACGCGCCGGGCTGGTCGTAACTGAGCGCGGCGATACCATAGCCCAATTTCCGGATGGCTTCTTCTTGCGTGCCCAACTCCACGAGTTGGGTTTTACAGTAGGGTCACCAATCCGCCGAGCGGACAAAGAGTATCCAAAGCCCTTTCGGGCCGCGGAGGGAGGCAAAGTCACGGGGCTTGCCAGATTGATCGACGGCCCCGATTGCCGGCGCGCGTTCGCCGATGGCTGGGCCGTAGCGTTCGGCGAAAGAGAGCGGCGTGGCGGGCAGGGGCCGGAAGCGCAAATCCCGTAGGCGTTCGCGGCCGGCGAATTGAAACAGGACCGAGCCCGTGGAGGCCACGCCCGCTTCGCGCTCGGTGTAGTCCCAGGCGGGCTTGCCGTTCCATTCCAACTGGATTCGCGGCCCGTTGGCTGTGAGGCGGAAGGCTATTTCCTTGCCGGTGGCGAGCGTTTCTGGCAATGGCGAGGCGAGGACGCCCGGGCGGCGGCCTGGATCGTCTAGACGGCCCGCGCCGGGGCCGGAAAACTGGATCCTATAGCCCAATCCAGACTTGGCGCGGAAAAGCAAAATGGGCGATTTGCCCGGGGTCTCGCGCACGCGGCCTTGCAGTTCAAAGTTACCCTGCTCGGCGCTGACGACTTGCTCAGCTTGCGCGAAGAGCGCCGGGAGGGTCGAGAACAGCGTCGACAGAAGGATTCGAAACACCGGCACCATCTTCATCATACGCATTTTGGGGCGCCCATTTTTCGAGCATCCGCGCCAGTTCGTCGCTGCGCACGGGTTTCGGCAAGTAGTCGTCGGTACCGGCGGCGAGGCAGCGCTCGCGGTCGCCCTGCATGGCGTTGGCGGTGAGGGCGACGATTGGAGTATGTCTGGTATCGCCTTCGGCGACGCGAATGGCGGCGGTGGCCTGGAAACCGTCCATCTCGGGCATCTGGCAGTCCATGAGGATGAGATCAAAGGCTTTCCGGGTGGCGGCGGCGACGGCGGCGACGCCGTTGGGAACCACCTCCACTTCCGCGTGCAGTCGCTCCAGGATCCGCACAGCCACCTTCTGATTGACGAGATTGTCTTCAGCCAGGAGTACGCGCCGAACCCGGAAGGGAACGCCGGGCGAAACGGCGGCCCGCAGGTCGACCAAACTCTGCGTCCGGTCCTCCGGCGGGACCAGCAATTGTGTGAGCGTCCGCTCAAGTTGCGATTGGCGAATCGGACGAGCGAGGAAG
Organism: Bryobacteraceae bacterium; assembly: GCA_046155405.1. Taxonomy (GTDB): domain Bacteria; phylum Acidobacteriota; class Terriglobia; order Bryobacterales; family Bryobacteraceae. The sequence continues at coordinate 39,775 of JBJXFL010000022.1, forward strand.
TGCCGACAGCCGGCGGCGGCGGCTTCAGCCGCTTGGTGGCGCTGCCAACCGGCGGCCAGGAAAAGCACGGGTACGGAGGCCGGGGCGGCGAGTTCGCGCAACCGGGGAATGGCGGCCCAGCCGTCCGCATCGACAACCCGGTAGTTCACGATAATGGCGTCGGTAAGCGCGGCATCGAAGTGTTCGGGCAGCGCGTCAACCGCGACATTGCGAATCCCCATACGCGCCAGTTGCATTACCGTTTGTTCGCGGGTGCGAGCCGAAGGGTCGATGACGAGGACTCTGCACCCGCGCAACGCCAGGTCCACCGGAGCCGCCGCCGCCACGTTTTGCAACTGGGCGCTAAACCAGAACGTGCTGCCTTTGCCAGGCTCGCTGGAAACACCCACTTCGCCATTCATCAACTCCGCCAGGCGGCGCGAGATGGCCAGGCCGAGGCCGGTACCGCCATAACGGCGTGAGGTAGAGCTATCGACCTGCGAGAAGGACTGAAAAAGACGCGCCTGCGCCTCCTTGGGAATGCCGATACCGGTATCGATCACTTCGCAGCGGATAAGCGTGGTGCTAGCGGTGGCGATGTCCACCTTTAGACGAATGCACACTTCGCCCGCTTCGGTGAACTTGATGGCGTTCGAGACGAGGTTGAGAATAATCTGACGCAGGCGGCCGGGGTCGCCGGAGGCCTGCTGCGGCAACCGCGGATCGAACAAGGCGACGAGATCCAAGTGTTTGGCGGCGGCGCGCTCGGCCATCAGGTCGACCGCCTCTTCAACGACCGCGCGGGGCTGAAAGGCGATGTTCTCCAACTGCAACTTGCCGGCTTCGATCTTGGAGAAGTCGAGAATATCGTTGATGATGGTCAGCAAAGCTTCGCCGGAGACGCGGACGGTTTCGGCCAGTTCGCGCTGCTCCGGCGTGAGGTTTTCCTCGAGCAGCAGCGAGGTCATGCCGATGACGCCATTCATGGGCGTGCGGATTTCATGGCTCATCATGGCGAGGAACTCGCTCTTGGCGCGGTTGGCCGATTCGGCCCGCTCCATGGCCTGCATCAGGGCCGCTTCAAACCGCTTGCGTTCCTCGATGGAGGCAATCACGCCGATCATCCGGACCGGCGCGCCCTGTTCGTCGCGCTCTACGACGCGGCCGCGATCAAGCACCCACCACCAGTCGCCGGCGGCGTTGCGGATCCGGTATTCGCACTCGTAGATTTCAACATCGCGCCCCAGGTGGGGGGCCAAGGCGGACTGCAAGGCCGATAGATCGTCCGGATGCACATGGCTCAGCCAGACTTCGCGCGGGCCGTTGATGGCGTCTTCACCGTAGCCCAGCATGGAAAGGAGCACTTCGGAGCAGCTAAGCATGCCGCATTCCATATCCCAATCCCACGTTCCCTCGCGGGCGCTTTCGAGCGCGAGGCGGAGCCGTTCGCTTTGCCGGTGCATCTCGGCTTCCCGCGCATGGCGGTGAGTGATGTCTTCGAAGGTTATGACAAAGCCGTATTCCTTCGCGTCGATTTTTATGCGAACGGCGTGGATTTCCGCCATCACGGTCCAACCATCGGCGCGGTCCAGGCGAATCTGAACGTGAAAGCCGCCGGCGCCGGCGGCGTCATCCCAGAGTGCGGTAAATTGATCGCGATCTTCGGCCAGGATGGCGCTTTGCCAGCCGTTGCCCGCGGCTACCTCCGGTGTCTGCCGGGTAATCCGGGTGTAGGCGGGATTGGAGTACTGGCACCGGCCGCGGGAATCAAGGAGTAGAATGCCGAGCGGCGAAGAGTCGCCGATGGCGGCAAAACGAGCGAGCGATTCGGCCATTCGCGCCGTTTCGCGGCGGCGGTAATGCGAGGCACGGGCGAAATAAACGAAAAAGACCAAGAGGACGGCGAGGACCAGCGCCAGCAGCCAGCGCACCACCTGCAAGGTGCGGAGGGCCGAACGGGCGTCGCGTTCGAGGATCATTCCGATGCCGATGGATGGCATCCAGTGCCACGCGCCGACGACCGCGCCCCCGTGATAGCTCCGATAGGACGACACGCGAACGGCGTCCCGCCGTTGAACGACGCCCGCGGCGGCGGCCGTGAGAGGCCAATTCTCGCGGGGGCCGCCCAGCGGGAGCGGAACCGCGTCCGGTTGCGCCACGCGCATTTCGCCGAGCAGGCTATAGCGGTTCGATTCGTTGAACCAGCCCTGGGCACGCAGTTCGGGCGCCGAGCGCTGGGAATTCAACAGACGCCCGCGAGCGTCCACCAACAAGAGTTCCTCATCCCGTTCCAAACCGGTTTCGGCCACATCGGCATACCATTGGGCTGGGTCGATCCGCAACAACAACACCCCTTCAATGGGGCCGTTATCCTCGCGGAGCGGAACGGCATACGTCATAGTAGGGACGCCAAAGGCGGGTTCCCCGTTGGGGTCGGGGAGCCGGAACTCGGTTTCGCGATAGGGCGATGAGAAACCGGCCCGGCCTTGCAAGGCACGGTCAAAGGCGTCGTTGGCGGCCGAGAGCCGCTGGCTGGTCTTGTCCCCGCCGCGGGCCGCACGGTAGATGCGACGATCGCGGTCGACCAGCAGGTAGCCTATGTAGCCGTGGATCCGCATCTGCCGCCGAAGCGGTTCGAAGGTTCCCGCCGGGGGCGGGACGGCGCCCTCGCGCAAAAGCTGGAGAAAGATTGGATTGCGCGCCCAAGTTTCGACGATTTGCCGGTTGAGGCTGTAGTGGCGCTCGAGTGTCTGGACGCGCAGCGACATGGACCGGCCCAGGGACGCTTCGACGTCGGCGGACAGGATCCGGTCGAGTTGGATGTAGCCGGCAACCGCGACGGCGGCAATCGTCAGCCCTACGACCGCGCGGACCCACCATCGGCGAGGCAGCCGAGCGACGGCAGTCCCGGATTGGGAAATCTTTACGCTCATCTCCTCAACCACTCATCGACACATCCCGTCATTCCATGACCGACAATAAGAGAGGGTCAGGCATGGACTTCGCGCAGCAACTGAAATCGACGGTCGACATTGTCGCCGTGATTGGGGAGAGGCTACCGCTGAAGAAGCGGGGGACCTATAGTTATGTCGGCCTTTGCCCGTTTCATCAGGAGAAATCGGGCTCGTTCAATGTGCACCAGGAGAAGCAATTCTACAAGTGCTTCGGGTGCGGGGCGAGCGGAGACGTGATCAAGTTCGTGATGGAGTATGAGAGCGTCACGTTTTTAGAGGCTCTTAATTCGCTGGCCGAGCGGTACGGGATTCCGATGCCGAAGCGGGGGCCGGCGGACGATCCGGAGGCGCGGCTGCGGGCGTCGCTGTTGGAAATGCATGAGGTGGCGGCGCGGCATTTTCAGCAGAATCTGGAAAGTCCGGCGGGGGCGGAGGCGCGGGCATATTTGGGGCGGCGCGGGGTGACAGCGGCGCTGGCGGCGGAGTTCCGGCTGGGGTTTTCCGAGCGCGGCGGGGCGCTGGCGAGGCTGCTGCTGAAGCAAGGCTTTCCGGCGCCGGAGATGGAAGTATCGAGCCTGGTGAAGAAGCGCGAGGACGGCAGTTGGTACGATTCGTTTCGGGGACGGCTGATGTTTCCGATTTGTAACGAAAGCGCCAAGGTGATAGCTTTTGGCGGGCGGGCGATGCAGGAAGGCGACGAGCCGAAATATTTGAACTCGGCGGGGACGGCGATTTATCACAAAAGCAGCGTTCTGTACAGCTTGCATAGGGCACGGGAGGGGGCCAGGAAGACGAGCCGAATTGTTCTGGTGGAAGGGTATATGGATGTGATGGGCGCCTATTCGGCGGGGGTGCCGGAGGCGGTGGCTCCGTGCGGAACGGCATTGACGGCGGGGCAGGTGCGGGCGTTGCGGCGGCTGGCGCCATTGGCGGTCGTCAATTTCGATCCGGATGCGGCGGGGGCGAACGCGACGGAGAAATCGATTCAATTGTTGTTGGACGAGGGGTTCCGGGTGCGGGTGGCGGCGCTGGAGGGGGGGTTGGATCCGGACGAATTTGTGAAGACCAACGGCGCCAATGTTTACCGGGACCGGCTGGCGAATGCACAGCCGTATTTCCACTGGCTGGCGGGGCGGGCGCGGCAGCGGTTCGACGTCCGGTCGAGCGAGGGGAAGGTGCAGGCGCTCGAATTCCTATTGCCGCATGTGCGGCAGGTGAAAGACCGGGTGGAGCGGGCGGCGCTGGCGAATGAGATGGCGGCGGTGCTGGGCGTGGAACAGGGGTTGCTATTGGAGCAGTTCCGGCGAGCGGCGGGCGGGCGCGGGGAGGAAAGATTGGAAATGCCGGCGATTGACGTTTCGCCGGCGGAGAAGATGCTGCTGGAGCTGTTTCTGCATAGCGGCGAGGTGCGGGAGCGCGTGTTTCCGCAATTGGGGAACTACCCACAATTGTTGCAATCGGCGGGGCGGGAGATCTGGGAGGGATTGTTGAGCTTCCCGGATGCGGCTTCTTTCCAGTGGGAAGAGTTGGAGGGGAAACTCTCGCCGGCGAGCCGGACTCTAATGGCGGCGATGGCTTTTGCCGATCATCTTCAATCGGAACAAAACATGGTGGAGCAGGCGGGGGCGTGTCTCGCTCAATTGGGCGCCGGGAACCGGAAAGGGCGGATCGGCGAGTTGAAAAGACGAGTTCGTGAAGCGGAACAGCGAGGTTCGATTATGGAAGCGCTACAAATTGCCGAAGAGCTTAACAGGATCGAGCGCGAAGGCTAACCGGGGGGGCCGTTGCGATACAATGATGTTTCCAAGTGCAGGGGTAGCCGTGGCATCGGAAGAAAAGACTGGCCGAATCCGCAATCTGGTTGAAGCCGGCAAAGAGAAGGGCTATCTTCTCTATGACGACGTAAGCGAGATACTGCCGGACGATCTAGGCGCCGGGGGAAGTCTCGAAGATATTCTTGCGGATCTAGAGGGGGCCGGGGTCGAACTGCTGGTGGAGCCCAAGGAAATGGGTTTCGGCAGTAAGTTCGACGATGGCGAAGAGGCCGGCGATGGCGAAGGGTTGGCCGAGTTCGCCGATAAGACGAACGACCCGGTGCGGATGTATTTGCGGGAGATGGGCACGGTCCCCCTGTTGACGCGCGAAGGGGAAATTGAACTGGCGCGGCGGATTGAACGGGGGCAGCGCAATATCGCCAAATCGCTGTCGAGATCGCCTGTGGCCGTTCGCGAGTTGTACCGGATCCGCGAAGACGTCGCCAACGGCAACCTGCTGTTGGACGATGTGCTGCTGCGGCAGGAAGAGACGGAGGTATTGGAAGACGACGACGAACCGGTGGAGAGCGCGGAGCTAGCGCAGTTCTTCGAAGAATTGGACAAGCTGGGAGAGCGGGCGGCGCAGTTCCGGCAGCGCCTGCTGGGGGTGCCGCGGTCGGGGAAGAGCAAGCAATACCGGGCCCTGCACTGGAGCCTGGCGCGGACGGTAGTGAAGATGAGCCAATTGATCCGGCTGATGTCGTTTGGTTCGCTGGTGAACCGGCGGATGAGCAACCGGCTGCGGGCGGCGGTGGAAACGCTGCGTCCGATGGAGCGGCAGATCGCCGAAACGCAGCGGCGGATTGAAGACCTGGATGCGCAGACGGACGAAGAATGCGTGTTAGCGGCTGTCGAGAGCGAAGACCAGAGCGCGGGAACGCCGGCGGCGGCCGGGAGCGCGGAACAGGCGTGGGAGCTTCGGAAAGCGCTGCGGCAGTGCTCCGAGCGGCTGGAACAGGTGGAGCAGGACTATGGCGCCACGTACACCGAACTGCGCCGTAGCCTGCATGTCGTCGAGCGCGGGGAGAACGAGGCGGAGTCGGCGAAGAAGCAGTTGATAGAAGCCAATTTGCGGCTGGTCGTTTCGATCGCGAAGCGATACACCAACCGCGGATTGCAGTTCCTGGACCTGATTCAGGAAGGCAATATCGGGCTAATGAAGGCCGTGGATAAGTTCGATTACCAGCGGGGATATAAGTTTTCCACCTATGCCACCTGGTGGGTGCGTCAGGCGATTACAAGGGCCATCGCCGATCAGGCGCGGACGATTCGCATCCCGGTACACATGATTGAAACCATCAACAAGCTGGTGCGGACGCAGAGGCAATTGCAACAGGAAATAGGGCGGGAGCCCTCCACCGACGAGCTAGCGCGGAAGCTGGAACTGCCGGTGGGTAAAATTCGGAAGATCATGCGCATTGCGCAGGAACCGATCTCGCTGGAAACGCCGGTGGGCGAGGAGGACGAGTCGCACCTGGGCGATTTCATTATCGATCGGCGGGTGGCGTCGCCATCGGAGGCGGTGATCAATCTGAATCTGCGGGAGCAGACGGCGGAAGTGCTGAAGAGCCTGACGCCGCGCGAAGAGAAGATCATCAAAATGCGCTTCGGCCTGCAGGACGGCAGCGAACATACGCTGGAGGAAGTGGGCCAGCACTTCGCGGTGACGCGGGAACGCATCCGGCAGATTGAGGCCAAGGCGCTACGAAAGCTACGGCATCCGAGCCGCAGTCACCGGCTGCGGACGTTTTTGGAATCGACCCGCGACGGGGAGTAGAGCGCGTCGACCAGATCGTGAATGCGCTGGGGAACGAGCGGCCGCCAGTCGGCGCCTTGTTCGATGGCGTTGCGGACGCGCGTCGACGAAACTTCGTCCCAGTTAGCTTCCGTGATCAGGTTTTCGATATAAGGTAACAGGCGGCGCGGGGGCGTGAAAGCTCCCTGGCGGGCCGCCACGAGCAGCGAGTATTGGTCGAACTGACGTTCAATCGGCTCGCTCTTCGGGTAGGGCCAGGAGACGATTCGCTCGGCGGCGTCGCGACCGCAAACGAGGAAGACATGGCGTATGGCCGGGCGCAAGTGGCGTAGTTCGCGGGCCATTTCAACAAAGAGGCCGCCTTCGGTGACTGCCACCGCGAACCTGGGTTCGTTTGCGGTCAGCCGCGAGAGTAGCTCGATGCGATCGGACTGCGAAACGCCTTCGTAACGTTTGTGCGGAAAGGCGCGGGGCAGCGTGAAGATAACGGTTTCGACGCGGGCGAGGGCGGCTTGGGCGAGCCCGAGATGAGCGACGGTCGGCGGGTGAAAACTGCCCGGAAGAATGGCCACCGGGCCGCCGGTGGTGAATTCTCCCTCGATCAGTTCCATCGCCTTATTATCTCTGTCGTACTCTGAAACAGAGAGGCCTCATGTTCACTTGGATCTGTCCGCAGTGTGGCGGGGAAGTACTGCCGTCGCAAGAGGAATGCCCGCGTTGCGCAAAAGTTGTCGCGCCGCAACCGGCCGCGGCGGTGCAGCCGCCAGCCCGTCCCGCCGCGCCACCCGCGCAAATGCCAATTGCGCCACCGGCGCCGCCCGCGCCTGTTTACACCGCTCCCGCCGCACCAGTCTATTCGCCGCCGGCGCTGAGTTATGCACCGCCGCCGGAACCGCGATCGACCGGCATACGCGACCTGCTGGTGACCGTCGGCGTCGCCGTAGCGCTCCTCGGCGTGGGCTATTTAGTCTGGACGAAGGACGACGGCGCGGAGAAGAATGCCGCAGCGACGAAGGCGGCGATGGAGATGGAGTCCGTAAAAAGTGCCCAAAGCACCCATCCGCTGGCGAAGTACGTTGAAGTGACCGGCATACGTCTGAGGCTGCCGAGAGCCGGACAGGCCGAGGTGCAGCTTGTGGTGGTGAACCATAGCGCGGCGGAAATCGCGGATCTTTCGATGGACGTGGTGGTCGGTGGACGAGGATCGTCGAAAGACGTGGCCGCGTTTCCGGTGAAGGTGAAGCGGCTCAGTCCGTTCGGTTCGGCTGAGGTCTCGGCGAAAGCGAAGACGGGGATGAGCGCCATGGATCTTCCGGATTGGCAGTTTCTGGAGGCGCGGGTAGTGATTCAAGCCAACGAACCGTAGGCCAAACGATACGGGCGCCGCAGCCCCAATGGCGGTTCAACGCCCGCTGGCGAAAAGTGAAAATGGCGATGAGATTGCGACGAACGACGAGCGAATGAGCCAGCCGGCCGAGTTGGCCGAGCGGCAGAGCGTAATCGACCGTATCCCGGACCAGGGTGCCGCCGTCGACGGTTTCAAACGTATGAAGGTGACGCCAGAAGACGTAGGGGCTGCGAATCGCTTCGTCGACGAATTGCGTCGGCGGAGAGTAAGACGTGATGCGGGTGCGCCAATACATTGGAATGCCCAGCCAGCGGAAGCCATACTCGATCTCCGCGCCGGGAGCCATCTGCACTTTCCGCTTAGAGGTGACGAGGAAGTTCAACCAGGGCGGCGTGATGGTGGCCAGATTGTATGGATCCTCAAACATCGCGAAGACATCCTCGATAGGTTTGGGGACGATCATTTCACAGACGAGTCGATAGTGGGACATGGTGCGGGGGGCGGAGGCGGCTGGACGTTCAGGCGGCGAAGGTTTTCCCGCGCCGGGCCGAGACAGGGATTAAGCCGCAGCGCCCGGTCGAAGTCGTCTCGGGCGGCCTCCGCCTGACCTAACGCGAGCAGGGCGGCGCCGCGATTCTGCAAGTGGCGCGCCTGCCGGGGAGCCAGGGCGAGGGCCCGGCCGAATTCGGAAAGCGCCTGCGCGGCATTGCCCGATTCCAACCACACTCTCCCCCTTTCCGATGCCACTTCGGGATCGTCCGGTGCTAATTCTCTTGCCCGGTCGAGGTAGCGAAGGGCATCATCGATGGGAGATAGGCGGGCGAGTTGGATGTAGGGGCGGACTTTGGCCGGGGCCTGTTGCATTGCCTCCGACCAAAGCGCGGTCTCGCTTTGCCAGGTTTCGCGACGGGCGGCGGCGAGAGCCGTCCAGATAAGCAACGCCCCCATTGCGGCTTTGGGCCAGCGGCGAAGCGCACGGGCGAAGGCAAGGGCGATGAGCGCCATGGGTAGGTACATGCGGCGGAAAGCGACGGCGTCAGCGGCGGGAAGCATTGACGAACTGGGCAGCAGTAACACTAGCGCGGGGAGGAGCCAGAAGCTAGGTTGGTCCTTCTTCGACCAGGTGAATGCCAGAGCGACGGCGAGCAAGACCCAGAAGAACAGGCCGAGTTCCAAATTATCGCTGGGGCGAGCGGGGTCGATGGTCATGCCGATGGGGAAAATAATTCGCCAGAGATAGGCGGGGATGGCTTGGCCTTGGAGTAGGAAGTACTCCCAGGGCGACGTCTGTTGGGCGAAGCCGGAGCCAGCGCCGCCGATTATTTTGGTCGCGTAAAGCACGCGGGCGCCGGCGGCGGCGGCGAGCGCGAGCATGGCCGTTACGTAGCCCCAGCGAGGTTTGCGATCACGGGCGAAATCGATGAGAACTAGGGCGAACGGGAAGGCGGCCCATTCCTCCTTGGCGAGAAGGGAGGCGGCGAAGGCGGCGAGAGCGGGGGCCGGTTTGTCGCGCAGCCAGAGCCAGAGCGCCACCAGGCAGAAGAGCGCGGCGAGGCTGGAACCGCGCGCGAATACGTATAGTAAAGGCTCATGCGTCAGCGGGTGGAGGGCGAAAACCAGGCCGGCGGTTATTGCAATCGACCGGTCGAAGAGGCGGCGGACGATGAGGTACAAAAGAGCCGCGGCGGCGCAGTGGATTAGTAAGTTAGTCAGGCGGAATCCGGCGGGAAGCCGGCCCCACAGGTGCGCATCCAGCCAGAACGTGATGTAAGTGAGCGGGCGGGTTTGTTCGAGCTTCAGCCACTGGCGCCAAGCGTCAAGGGGAACGACGGCCGGGTCAACGAAGAGCGAGTGGTCGTCAAAGACGAAAGTGCCGGGCAGTGCGAGCCACAAAAGGAACAGGGCGGCAAGGGGAACGAGCGGGCGCGATGCTACCATGAGAGGTTCATGAAAAGGCCTCGGTCGAAGGCGGAAAAACAGGCTCGGTTGCAGCGGATTCTGGGCATTTTGGATGATTTGTACCCGAATGCGACGTGTGCGCTGCACCACGCCAACGCATGGGAACTGCTGGTGGCGACGATCCTGTCGGCGCAGTGCACGGACGTACGGGTCAACATGGTCACACCGGGGCTATTCGCCAAGTATCCGACAATTCAGGATTTCGCCGCCGTGCGCCCGGAGGTGCTGGCGGCCGATATTCGCTCGACGGGATTCTTCAATAACAAAGCCAAGAGCGTGGTGGGCGCGGCGCAGACCATTCTGCGGGACTTCGGCGGAGAGATTCCGCGGAGTATCGAGGCGCTGTTGACCGTGCCGGGGGCGGCGCGAAAGACGGCGAATGTCGTGTTGGGAACGGCGTTTGGGATCGCGAGCGGAGTGGTGGTCGACACCCACGTGGGGCGTATCGCGTATCGGCTGGATTTAACGCGCGAGACGCTTCCGGTAAAGATTGAGCGGGACTTGATGGCGGTGCTGCCGCGCGAGCGGTGGATATCGTTCGCGCACCAACTGATCTATTTCGGCCGCCAGATTTGCGTGGCGCGCAAGCCCAGGTGCGAGCAATGTCCGATAGCGGAGTTATGTTACTCCAAGGATAAGCGGGCATGAGGGGTTGGGCGCCGCTGGCGGCGGCGGTGGCTTGGTTAACCGCTTGCGCACCGCTGCCCGAGTCATACCCGGTGCCGGAACAGCGCTCCGTGAAGGATGGGCCGGAACCGGAGCCGTTGCAAGCGTTCGTGTCGTTCTCCGACGCGCGGTCGCCGGACTATGTGGTGAGCGGCTTTTTGCCGGCGGCGCCGGACAGTTTCTGGCGATGGGCCACGACGAGTCCCACTGTGCGCGTGCGTGTGAGCGAGAACACGGGCCTGCGGCTGCGCGTGAATTTTGCGTTCCCCGAAGAGAGCCACACGCCACTGCTGCCGATTACGGTGAAGTATTTCGTGAACGACCATTTGTTGGAAGCGGTGATCTACCGGCGGGCGGGGATGTTGGAGTACCGGAGACCAGTGCCGGCGGAGTGGCTGCTGGTGGACGCGGATAACCTGCTGCGCTGCGAGATTGAACCGGTCTATATCGCCAAAGCGGATTTAGTGAAACTGAGTATGATCGTTTCCGAAATCGGGCTGGAGCGCGACAAGTAAATCGATGAGCGCGGTGATCTATATCCTGCTCGGCTGGGCGTTGACGGTAGCGGCTTGCTATGCGGCGGGAGCCTTGTTGTTGGCGCGATTGGGTTCGTTTTGGAGCCGGGAAGAATCGATTGCGCTGCGGTTCGTGGCGGGAGCGGGTTTATATAGTTTTTTGGTGTTTTTGCTGGGAATTGCGCACCTTTATTACCGGGGCGTATTTGTCGCGGTACCGTTGGTTTTATTGGCTGTAGCGTGGCGAAGCGGAGCGTTGACGCCGCCATCGGAGCGGCTGGTTCCATTGCCGATATTCTGGCGGCGGGCGCTATGGCTGGCGGCTCCGTTCACGACGCTCTATTTGGCGAATGCGATGGCGCCGGAGACTAGTCCGGATGGCGGGGCGTATCACCTGGGACTGGTTGCCCGTTACTATCGGGAGCGGGCAATGGTGCCGGTGACGACGAACCTGTACGCGGCTCTCTCGCAGGGGATGGAGATGCTGTTCCTGGCCGCGTATGCGGTGGGAAGGCACTCGGCGGCGGCGATGATGCACTTTACATATTTGTTGGCTTTGCCGTGGCTTTTGATTTGCTTTGGGCGGCGATATGCGATGCCGGGGGCGGGGGTAGCGGCGGCGCTGTTGGTTTACTGCTCGCCCGTGGTGGGGCTTGACGGGATTAGCGCGTATAACGACGTTGCGGCGGCGTGTGTGTGGTTCGCTCTGTTTATGGTTCTGCGGCGGATGGAAGACTTGCCTGCGTCGCGGGGGCTGGTTGTGTTGGCCGGAGTGTTGGGGGGCTGCGCGTATGGGATGAAGTACACGCTTTTCCCCGCTTTGTTACTGGCCGCTGTGTGGGTGGTTTGGTTGCACGGCCGGGCGGCTCCGCGACCGTTATTGACGCTGGGCGCGGCGGCGGCCCCATTCATCGCGCCGTGGGTGCTACGGAATATTTTGTGGTGGCGGAATCCGCTGGCGCCGTTGTTCAACAACTGGTTTCCAAACCCCTACGTTCAATATTGGTTCGAGCTGGAATACCGGCGGCATATGGCGATGTACTCGCTGACTTCGTGGACTCAAATCCCCATGGAAGTCACGGTCCACGGCGCACAGTTGAACGGGCTGTTGGGGCCGGTTTTCCTGCTGGCGCCATTGGCGCTGGCGGCGCTGCGATTCGCGGAAGGCCGGCGGTTGCTGCTGGCGGCGTTGTTCGCTCTCGCCGTTTATCCCTCGAATATCGGCACTCGCTTTCTGATTCCGGCGCTGCCGTTCGTGGCTTTGGCGATGGGAATGACATTCGGGGTGTCTCGTTGGATGACCGTGACCTTGTTGGCGGCGCATGCCGCTCTGAGTTGGCCAAATGTCATTCCCATTTACGCCAGCCAGTGGGCGTGGCGCCTGGAAAAAGTAACTTGGAAAGAGGCGCTGCGGCTGCGGAGCGAGGATAACTACATACTGTCACATATACCTAGCTATGGGCTTACTCGAAAACTGGAGGAACTGGTGCCGCCGGGGCGGCGAGTGATGGGGTTCAGCCAGTTGCCCGAGGCGTATACGAATCGCGACTTCATGGTGGCGTTTCAGTCGGCCGAGGGCAACGGGCTTCGCGATATCTTCCTGACGCCGCTGCTGCGCGAGCGGCAGGCGACGCGGCACGTGCGGCTGCAGTTCCCGGCGGGACGGCACCGGGCGGTGCGCGTCGTGCAGAATCGGGACGAATCCGGCGGGCAATGGACGATTACGGAAATGCGGGTCTATCGCGGGGCGGAGGAGGTCCAACGTTCACCGCTGTGGCGTTTGCGCGCGCGGCCCGCGTTGCATGAGGTACAGAAGGCGTTCGACGCCTCCTTTGTCACTCGCTGGATTACCGACCGGGGGCGGTACAACGGGATGTATGTCGAAGTGGATTTCGGGCGGGAGGAGGCGATTGACCTGATGATACTGAATCTTACTCCGGATCAGCCTTGGGATTCGTATCATGTAGAGGTACCCGGTGCGGGCAATTCGTGGGTGCGCATGAAGACGGATTTGCAGTTAGTGGAAGTTACAACGCCGCTGGGGTTGCGGCGCGCCGCTATAGAGGAGTTACTACGGAGAAATGTGCAGTATCTGGTGATTTCCGGGGCGGATTTCGGATCGGCGGATTTGATTTTGAATCGGAGCGTGTGGGGGCTGGAGGAGTTGGCCAACGTGGCCGATGTTCGCCTCTACCGGCTGCTGCCGCGGGAGGAGTTTGAGGCGCGTCGAAAGGTGGCGAAGTGATGCTGTTCTTGGGCGTGGATGGGGGGCAATCGAGTACCACCACACTGATCGCGGACGAGACGGGACGCGTGTTGGGACGGGGAGCGGACGGCCCATGCAACCACGTGCAATCGTCGATGGAAGGGCGGGAGAAGTTCATTCGCGTGATTGGCGGCTGCGTGCGCGCGGCGGCGATTGCGGCCGGGCTCCGCGAGGCGAGCCCCATGTTCCGAGCGGCGTGTCTGGGCTTCAGCGGCGGGCCGGCGGACAAGCAAGAGATCCTGCGGGAAATACTGCGCGTGGAGGAGTTGCTGGTGACGACGGACGCCGCGATCGCGTTGGCGGGGGCATGCGGAGGCGGGGCGGGACTGATTACGATCGCGGGAACGGGGCACATCAGCATGGGCCGCGGGCGGGATGGGCGATTGGCGCGGGCCGGGGGTTGGGGCTACATTTTTGGTGATGAGGGCGGCGGGTTTTGGATCGCATGCGAGGCCGTTCGCGCGGCGATGCGCGTGCATGAAAATTGGGGGACGTCGACGGCGCTGCACGCGCGGCTGCTGGCGGCGACGGGTTTTAACGATGCGAACGACATGATGCACGCAATGTACACCGCCGAATGGCCGCGGAAGCGCGTAGCGGCGTTGGCCCGCCTGGTGAATGAAGAGGCCGAGAATGGGGATTGGGAGGCCCGCGATATTCTGGTGCGGGGCGCGGCGGAGCTAATGAAGATAAGCGCGATCGTGCGCGAAAATCTATTTCCAGAAGACGCGGTGGCGAGGCTGTCGCCTATTGGGAGCGTCTGGAAGAGCCGGCTGCTGCGCGAGAACTTTGTCGAACTTTGGACGCGCGCGAACCCTTTGAATGTTTTCGCGCCGCCCGCCATGGGTCCGGCGGCGGGCGCGCTGTTCGAAGCGTTTCGCATTGGCGGGATTAGCGCGGATCCGCAGAACCTTCCGGAGAGTGAAAAGTGAAACTATCCGAGGCCACACTCCAAATCAGAAAATATACTTCAGACCCAATTGCATCTCCCGATTATTGAATACCGTTCCCCCAATGCGCGCCCCCAGCGCGCGCGACGGCGCCGATACATCTCCTCGAACTTGAATTCCTATGGTTGACGGAAACTCGACCGGGGCGTAGGGTGGAATGCAAGGGCAACCCAAAGGAGGAGCGCGGGCATGACCGGCATACAATTCATCACTGACGAAAAGGGCCGCAAGACGGCGGCGGTGATCGACTTAAAGAAGCATAGGGCGCTGTGGGAAGACATTCAGGATATCCTCGTTTCACAGTCGCGTAAACACGAAAAGGGTATTCCACTCGACAAGGTGAAAGCAGACTTCATAAAGCGCGGCAAGCTGCGTGGCTAAATATGCCGTCCAGGTGAAGCCAAGTGCCGCGAAAGAATTAGACGGGCTGCCCTGGAAACTTAATGCGCGTGTCTTTTCACGGTTGGAAAGCTTGGCTTTCAATCCACGGCCTCCGGGGTGCAAAAAACTCAAAGGTGGTGACAACGAGTGGCGTATCCGCATCGGCGATTACCGCGTCGTGTATACCATTGACGACAGGACGCTAATGGTGAAAGTGACCCGCATCCGGCACCGTAGCGAGGTGTATGAGCCATGACCAACATCACGCCCAAATTCAAAGCGTGATTCCACCGAGGGTCTAAAAGCAAACTCAGAAAATATACTTCAAACCCAATTGCATCTCGCGGTTATTGACTACCGTTCCGCCGATCCGCCCAAAATCCGCCGCCCCCAGCGCGCGCGATGGCGCGGCGAACTGCGGCGTGTTCAGAAAATTGAACGCCTCATACCGGAACTGCACTCGATGCGTTTCCGCAAATTTGAATTCCTTGAACAACGCGAAATCCCATGTCTTTTGGCCCGGCGCATCGAACAGCGACACGCCCGCATTCCCATAGCCTTTCGGCCCCAGGAAAATTCCTTCTCCGGCGCAGCCATCGCATTTCGAGCGTATAAAAGCCGACGTGTCGAACCACCGGTCGATCGTGCGGTTCTCCCACACCCGGCCCACTTTCGTCCCGGCGACGACGTGCGGACGTGAGAATGACGACGGTCCGGTATTCTGCGAATCGCCGTTTTGTGAAACGGTCACCGGCAAGCCGGACGTGAGTTGAATGATTCCGTTCACGGCCCACCCGCCCAGCACCCAACCTTTCGGCCCTTTGGCATCGCGCAGCCATGGAATCTCCCAGATCTGCGAAAACACAAAGCGGAATCGCTGATCGATCTGGGAGCGCCCGTAGTCGGCCAGACGGTCGCGCGGGTCCTGCGTGAAGCTGTTTCCGTAAGGTCCGCCCTCGTTCACGCCATAACCGATGTACATCGCCTTCTGAAAGTTGAAGGACGCGTTAAACGTCAATCCGCGCGAATATCGCTTCTCCCCGCGAAGCTGCAACGCGTGATAGTTTGAGTTGGTCCACGACTCCAGGCGACGGACGGTCCCGAGCGGTAGCGGCGTGGACGGACTCCGCGAATCGACATAGAACTGATACGGCCGCCGGTTCTGCACCGCGCCAAGCCCCGGATCCGGGTTGTTCCAGTTCATTACCGGCATGTCCAGGTGCGATCCAGCACTGCCCACGTAAGCGATTCCCGTGACGAAGTTCTGGCCGAAGCTGCGTTCAATCTCCGTCGTCCACTGCCAGATTTTGTTGTTCAAATACATGGAGCGGTTGTCGCGGTCCGCCTTGGTCCATCCCAGCATCACGAGCGCCGCCGGACCGCCGCCGGCGGGTGACCCGGCAAACGGATTCTGAATGGTGGCGGTGGGATTGGTGCGGTCGTTCTGAAAAACCGTCGATCCGGAAAAGGGCGGATTCAGGCCCAGAATGTTGAAGTTATTCGTTTGCTGCGGCGAATAGAACAGGCCGGAACCCGTGCGGATCACTGTGCGGTCGTTCAACCGGTAGACGATGCCAAGCCGCGGCATGATCTGCTTCCAGTTAATGTCGTAGAGCGGCCTGGAATCTCCTGGATTCGGAACCAGCTTCGGGTACGTCGCCGCGCCCGCCGTCAGTAGATCGCTGTTCGCGAAAGATAGGTTGCGGATACGGCCCGCCACGTCGGTTACGGCGCCGAACCAATCCCAGCGCACGCCAAAGTTGATCGTCAACCGCGACGTCGCCTTCCAATCGTCCAGCCAGTAAAGGCCAACTTTCTTCTGGTGCATGTCGTTGGTGGGCACGCCCTCCGCCGAATTGGCGTTGAGCGGAATGCCCAGCAAGAACGCCGCAAACGCATCGGGAATACCATTTATGTCTGGCGAAAACGTGATCTGACCGCGAGGCTGGTTCGACGCCTCGTTCACCACCGGACTGTTGCGCCACTGCCCGCCGAATTTGAAGTTGTGGCGGCCACGATTGATGGACAGCGAGTCCGCCACTTCGGCGGTTTCATTCGTATTGAACGTGACGTTGCCCGATCCAATTCCTGAGAACGCGGTGATATTGATATTCGGCAGGCCTTCCTCACGAGGCGTCAGCGTACGGTTCCCGTCACCGGTGACGCGCAGATCCAGCCCCAGGTCGCGGTGCGTGAAATCGGTGCCGGTTTGGAAGGCAACCTGATTGGCGCGGATGCGGTTGTATCCTACGCGAAGGTCATTCAACATGCGTGGATTGACAACCCAGGAATAACCAACGCCCACGTTCTGCGCACGGAACTGAGTGGTGAACTGGTTCACGCGCAACAACGGATTATTCAACCAGCGCGACGGCACAATGACATAGCGGCCGAATAACCGGTGATTGTCATTGAATCGATGATCCAAGCGAGTAAGATATTGGTTGGAATCAAGCTCCTGGTCGTTCGTGCCCACATAGTTCAACGTCGAGCCGGCCGCCCGCGCGTGGTCGTCGAAATTGGGCAGCGGCATAAAGCCTCCCTCCGCCAGCGGCGTGCCTTTCGTCGCCGTCAGAATGTTCTGCGATACCGGGTTCAAAAGGCTGCGCGGAATGACATTGTTCGGAAACGGCGTGGCGGAGGCAGGAAAGCGGATGGCGCGCGTAGCGGCCGGATTGGTCTCGCGCGGATACCACCGGTTGCCAAGCTGGATGATTTCCGACATATCGCCGCCCCGGATCGCGAGCGTCGGAACCGTGCTTCGGGAAGGCGTCCCGCGCCGTTCGCGCCGGCCTTCATAGTTCACCAGGAAGAATGTCTTGTCCCGGAGAATGGGGCCTGAAAACAGCCCGCCAAACTGGTTGCGGCGAAGCTTGTTCTTCGGCTGTCCCGGCGCCAGAAAAAACCCACGGGCGTCTAAGGTGTCATTGCGAAGAAATTCAAACGCCGCGCCATGCCATTTGTTGGTCCCGCTCTTGATCGCGACATTCGCCTGCGCCCCGGAGTTCATTCCGTACTCAGCCGAATACACGGCGCTCTGTATCTTGAACTCTTCGATAGCTTCAATGGAAGGCACAAACAACATGGACGATTTGAAGCCATCGGTGGCCGAAACGCCATCCAAAGTAATGTTCTGATTCGCATCCCGCTGGCCGTTCGCGGAGAGGCCGACGATCTGGCCAGGCATCGCGCGCGTGCCGATGGTCGACCCCCCATCAATGCCCATACGGGCCGAGCCATATACCACGCCCGGCATCAGCGTCGCGGCCTGGGCGAAGTTGCGGCCATTCAACGGCAGTTCGATGATCCTTTTGTTCTCCACCACCGACCCCAATGTCGCATCCTCCGTCTTCAGCAGCGGCATGGAGGAGGAAACCTCAATCGTCTCCGTCTGCTGGCCCACCTGCATCTGAAAATCGATGCGCGCCTTTTGGTTTAACTCCAGAAGCACGTTGCGGCGGACCTCGGTTTTGAATCCGGCGGCCTTGCAGGTCACCTCGTACCCGCCGGAGTCGACCAGCGGAAAGATATAGTTTCCCGTCTCGTTCGCGGTCGTGCTGCGCGTATCGCCACTCTCGGTCCGCTTGGCGGTGATGACGGCCCCCGGTACCACTGCGCCCGTTGCGTCGGTTACTAAACCGAGAATCTGTGTGGAAGCCGTCTGCGCCGAAACCGCGGCGGCGGCGATAAGTATTATGGCAAGTAGTCGCATTGCGTAGCTCCGTTGTAAGAGGAAATGGACGTTTGAATTCGCGCTGGGGGTAGTATACTTCGTCGCATATAGAGTTTGGTTTCTCCGCTGCCTCTGCACGCCGCTCACTCTTCGGTGAAAAAATCCGGGTGGACTTTCATTAACGGTTAGGAGCGAATGGCGGACACCCCGCCCGAATAGTCAACCAGCAGACCAGCCAGCGTCTGTCCATCGATAAGAACGATCTTGCCGTCGATCCTGCCGACATACTCCTCGGCGTCCTTCGTGAAGTTGGAGGTCGCTATGAAAACGCCTTTACGCGCCCGGTGTCCCTGCAATGCACCCGCGAACTTCTCTATTTCTGGGCGTCCGACCCCGGATTCCCACCTCTTAGCTTGTATGTATATCGCATCCAAGCCAAGTCGATCGTCTTTGATAATTCCATCAATGCCGCCATCCCCACTCCTCCCGATGGCCATGACCTGCATTACGAAAACTGCCGCCATATCCCATCTTTGCTAGCAAGCTGACGACAAGGCGTTCAAAAAAAGGGCGGTGACGCCGTCTTGACCTTCTGAAGTAGTTCGGATTCTGTAACGGGTCACAGTCTTAGCCTGTTTAGGGGGCAGTTTTTTTCACATTAACCCCCGCCCGTTCCTGCCAGGATCGTGATTCGGTGCGGGGTCCGGGCATGGCCCAGGGGTGTCTTCGCATATAGTATGGCGAGGTGTGAGCGGGAGAGCTTTATCCGGTTTCACCAGCCAAAGAACTCTCCCTGAGCCTCGGAGAGCGATGTCGGTCGAACCTGGACGAGTTCATCGGCCGCTTGCTTATAACTCTGCGAATTAGTTAACCAACTTCCCTCCAGATTACGCCTGGATGGCTTCGACAATCGTCGGAACAGGTGGTCTCCTGGTGAAGGCAACAAGTGAGCTGCAAGCATACGCGTGATAATGTCCGCTATCACACGGTACAACAAAATGGCAGGGAAATAGATTTTGTCAACATGCCGGTGGAATTTACGGCCCTTTGCGCCTCGCTTTGCCAGCTTCGGTGACGGGTCCAATGGCGAGAGCTCCGTTGCGGCGGTTGAAATGGAAAAGGCCCGTGTCAGTAGTTCTCTCGATTGAACGCCTTGGACGGGCGCCCGGAGTGGCGTCAGGTTTCGGGGGAAAGGGCTTCCGCGTGGCGCTGCAGGATCGCCGGCAGGTTCTGGGAGAAAGTGGAGCGGGGAATGACCGTGTCGGCGCCGGCTTCCAGGGCGTGTCTTTTTAAGTCGATTTGGACGTGGGAGACGAAGCCGATCAGGCTTATGTGCTCTGTTTCGGGTTGATGTTTGATTTTTTGGATTAGATCTACCGCGTTTACGGCGGTCGTGTTGAGATCGAAGACGATTAGCGCTGGGAGTTGTTTGGCTAGTTCGAGGATTTTTTCCTCTTCCTTGACACAAACGACCTCCAGGCCTATGCGCTTGGCGGCATCCAAGATCTTTACCGTGAAAAAAAGGTCATCCAAGACCGCAAGGATTTTCTTTGCCGCTGGCACTAGACTTCGGCCATCTCCAATGAGCTGGCGGTGAAATAGGCGCAGTCAGGGTGCTGGAACACCAGGGCGCTGACGCTGGCTTCCGGTTCCATCATCATTCCCTCGGTTAGTTCGACGCCGATTTCGTTGGGGTTTATGAGCTTCCAAATTCCCTGCTGATCATCGAGATTCGGGCAGGCGGGGTAGCCGAAGCTGTAGCGCTTGCCGCGGTAGCGGCTGGTGAAGCGCTCCTGCATGGTCATGGCCGGGGAATCGGGAAAGCCCCAGTCTTCGCGGATTCTGCGGTGCAGCCATTCGGCGGCGCCTTCGGCGCTTTCGATGGCCAGGGCTTGGAGAGCGTGCGCCCGGAGGTATTCGCCCTTGGCTTTACATTCCTCGGCGTGCTCGCGGACGCCTTCGCCGGCGGTGACAACGAAGATTGCAATATGGTCGCGGCGGCCGTCGTCGGCGACCGGGAGGATGTAGTCGCTTAAGCAAAGGCCGTCGTCCTTCGGCTGGCGGCCGAATTGGAATTCATGAATGGGCGTCGCGCCTTGGTGGTTGAACAGGTTAATGGCGTTGCCGGACCGCTCGGCTTCGAAGAATTGCCAGACGACGCGCACCTTCAAAAAGCCAGCCGCCCAGTGCTTCACTTCCTCGACCTGATGGAAGAGTTCCAGCGCTTTGGGGTCGCGTTCGGCTAGCAACTTTTCAAAGTTGCCTTTGAAGCCCAGGTGGCGGCCGAAGAGCATGAAGGGGTTGATGTAGCTCCAGACTTCGGCTAGTTGGGGGACATCGCGCTTTTTGCGTTCGTAGTAAGGAGCGGGGGGGATTGGCAAATCCAAACGGACTTTGGGGGCGCGCCGCTCGGAGGTGTTGACGACCTCCGCGGGAGCGGATGGCGCCACGGTTCCCTCTTCCCAGGTGGCGCCGGCGAGGGTGTTTTCCCTGGTTTCCGGATCCATCATCTCGTTCATCGTTCGGAGGCCGGTCATGGCGTCCTTACAATAGAACGTCGGGGACTGGTATTCGGGCGCGATGCGGGTTTTGGCGAACTTCTCGCTTAAGGCGGCGCCGCCGACCAGGAGCGGGACGTGGATGCCGGCGGCGCGGAAATCGCCGGCGGTGATGACCATCTGCTGGGTGCTCTTTACGAGCAGGCCGGAGAGGCCGATGGCGTCCGGTTTGTGCTCGCGGTAGGCCTGGATTAACGTTTCGGGCAGGACCTTGATGCCGAGGTTGACGACCGTGTAGCCGTTGTTGGCGAGGATGATTTCGACGAGGTTTTTGCCGATGTCGTGAACGTCGCCCTTCACGGTGGCGAGGACGATTTTGCCGCGGGCGGCGGTATCGGCCTTCTCCATGAACTGTTCGAGATGGGCGACGGCGGTTTTCATGGCCTCGGCGGATTGCAGCACTTCGGCGACGATTAGCTCATTGTTATTGAAGAGGCGGCCGACTTCGCTCATGCCGGCCATTAAGGGGCCGTTGATGATGTCGAGCGGGTTGGCGCCTTCGGCGCGTTTGCGTTCGAGGTCGTCGACGAGGCCGTCCTTCGATCCCTGGATGATGTAACTGGCCAGGCGTTCGTCGAGAGGGAGGTCGGCGGATTTCGCTTTTGTCTTTGGGGCCGCTTTACGGAAATGGTCGGTGATGGCGGCGATGTGGAACTGGTTGACGGCGGCGCGTTGTTCCTTGGGCTGTTGGCGCCAGTCGTCGGGGACGTTTTGGAGGAGTTCGAAATTCGCGTGGTCCTCCGGCACATCGATCGGGGGGGAGTTGAAGAGCAGGTGCTCGGCAAGGCGGCGCTCGTGTTCGGGGATGCCGGCGAAGCGTTCGAGTTTTTCGGCATTGACTATGGCCAGATCGAGGCCGGCCTTAGTGCAGTAGTACAAGAAAACCGAGTTGACGATTTCGCGAGCGGCGGCGGGGAGGCCGAAGGATATGTTCGATATGCCGAGGACCGTCTTTACGAACGGAATGTTGTCCTTAACGAGACGGAGGGCTTCGATGGTTTCTACGGCGCCGCCGATGTAGTTTTCGTCTCCGGTCGCGCAGGGGAAGACCAGCGGGTCAATGATGATATCCTCGGCCGCGATTTCGTATTTCGTAGTTAGTAAGTCGACGGAGCGTTTGGCGACTTCGAGTTTGCGCTCACGGGTGAATGCCTGGGCCTGGATGGGATCCTCATCAATGGTCCCGACGACCAGCGCGGCGCCATACGATCTAGCCACCGGGCACATCAACTCGAACTTTTCCTCGCCGTCCTCGAGATTGACGGAATTGATGATGGACTTACCTTGGCAATACTTGAGCGACTGTTCGACGGCTTTGGGGTCCGTCGTGTCGATCATGATGGGGGCTTTGATCTTCCTGACGAGTAAGTTGTAGAAGTGGGGGATGTCCTCACGCTCATCGCGGTCGGAAGATTGAAGACAAACGTCGATAATGTGGGCGCCGTTGCGGACTTGGCGGCGGGCGATGTCGGTCGCTTCTTCCCACTTCTCTTCGGCGACCATATTTTTGAATAGGCGGGAACCGATGACGTTGGTCCGTTCACCGACGATGAGAGGACGATTCGACTCTTCGGCTTCGACGAGTTCGACGCCGGAATAGTAGGCGCGGTGGGCGGGGGGGCGATTGGCGCGCGGCTTTTTGCCTTGGGCCATTTCGGCGATCGCCTTAATGTGGGCGGGCGTGGTGCCGCAGCAGCCGCCGACGATGTTGAGCCAGCCGTTGTCGACAAACCGTTCCAACTGGGCCGCCAAGGATTCGGGCGTTTCGAGGTACTTCCCTTCCTCATTGGGGAGGCCGGCGTTGGGATAACAGGAGATGCGGATTTCGGCGATCTCGTTGAGCGACCGGATGTGATCGGTCATGAACTCGGGGCCGGTGGCGCAATTGAGGCCAATGGAAAGCAGATCGGCGTGCGCGACGGAGGTATAGAGGGCTTCGGCGGGTTGGCCGGCAAGCATGGTGCCCATCATTTCGATGGTGCCGGAAACCATGGTGGGGATGGGCCGGCCGAGATCGCGGCAGAGCCGTTGGCGGGCGCGAAGGGCGGCTTTGATGTTAAGGGTGTCGGGACAGGTCTCTATTAATAGGATGTCGGCGCCGCCATCGATAAGGCCGCGAAACTGTTCGTAGTAATTATCGGTGAGGCCATCGAACGTAATGCCCCCGGTGAGGGCGATCATTTTAGTCGTCGGGCCGATGGAGGCGGCGACAAAACGGGGTTTATCGGGCGTGGAAAATTCGTCGCAGGCCTGACGAGCGAGACGGGAGGCGGTGGCGCTGATTTCGTAGGCTTTGTCCTCTAAACCGTACTCCGCCAGGACCACCGGCATGCTGCCGAACGTGTTGGTTTCGATGATATCGCTACCGGATTCCAGGTAGTCGCGATGGACTTTCAGGACGACGTCGGGACGGGTGAGGACGAGGTTTTCGTTGCAGCCTTCGTATTGGGCGCCGCCGAAATCGTGGGCGTGGAGGTTGCACCGTTGCATTTCAGTGCCCATCGCGCCATCAAGCACGAGAACACGGGTGGCGAGCGCGTCGTAGAGGGCCTCACGGCGAGTTTTCGGGTCAGGCATTTAACCCTTCGATTATCGCATGGCGCCCGGTTGACCGACCGCCAGGTACTTGGCGACGATCTCGACGAGTTCGGCGATATGGACGGGCTTGGAAAGGAAGTCGTCCATTCCGGCCTCCATGCATGAACTGCGAACTTCGTAAGCCGTATTGGCGGTGCAGGCGACGATGGGGACGGAGCGGCCGCCGGGCAGAAGGCGGACTCGGCGCGTGCATTCCAGACCATCCATTTCGGGCATTTGGACGTCCATGAGGATGAGGTCGAACGGGGCGGCGGCGACGGCTTCAATGGCGGCGACTCCGCTGGGGGCGACGCAGACATCGTAACCTTTACGTTCGAGGACGGTGCGCATGAAACGCTGGGCGACGTCATTGTCCTCCACGAGAAGGATTTGCGGACGCAACGGCAAGACGACGGCCGGACGGGCGCCCACGTCGACGTGCGTTTCCGAAACGCGCAGCGGCAAGGTGACCGTGAGGAACGTGCCGGCGCCGCCAACCGATTCGGCTTCCAGTCGACCGCCCATGGCCTGAACGAGCTGAAAGGCGAGCGGGAGACCGAGTTCCAGCCGGGCCTGGGTATAACCGCCGGTTTCGGGCGGAGCAAAGAGTTGGCGGAGTTTGGACGGCTGGAGATCGGGCCCGTTGTCGCCAACGCTGACAGTAAGGATAAGGCGGCGTTCGGGCTCCATGGAGAACGTGGATACAGCTACGGTTATTTCGTCCTGTAAGCAGGCGTTAATGGCATGGGAAAGCAGGATGCCGACCACTTGCCGCAGGCGCACGGCGTCACCGGCGACGACTTCGGGGGAGTTCGTTTCGGCCGGTTCGGCAAGGAGTTGGATAAGCAGGCCGCGAGCTTCGGCACGGGCTTGCATGGCGGCGACCGAGGCGCGGATCACTTCGTGGAGATGGAACGGGGAATCCGAGAGATGGAGTTCACCGGCCATGACCGTGGCGTATTCGAGCGCATTGCAGAGCGATTCAAGCAGGCTTTCCGCGCAGAGGCGGGTGGACTGGACGTATTCGCGCTGCTCGGCGGAAAGAGAGGACTCCAGCAGCAGGTCCGACATGCCGAGGATGCCCGTTAGCGGCGTACGGATTTCGTGATTGAGCGCAGCCAACATTTTTGCGTGGGTGCGCTGCAATTCCTGCATCGAGTCCAGAATCGGCGGATCGGCAACGGATAGTTCCGGCAACAAATACTCCTACCTACTTCATCGGCCATAGAGGACCTAAGGTTTAGTCCAATTGGTCCAAGAAAGGGCTCCATGGGCGTTCGGCGGCTTTGTGCGGGACCCGGGCCGTTGACACATCTCGTTGAATCCGCTATAGTTTCCAAGTAACTTTGCGCTCCTCCTTCTTGTAGTTGGAGCGGATTTTTTGCGGCCGGCAGCGGGGTCAAGCGTTCCACGGGATTGAATGGGATCCCTTCGCCGTGCACGGAGAACAGGCAATGGGAAACAATCCCGAATTTCCGACCCCGGACGAAGTAATTTTAACGGCTCCGACGCCCCAACCGAATCACGGGATGGGGCACGCGACCGAAGCCGAGCACGGGCGGCCGGGACTTCCCGGTCCGCCTTCTCCGGAAGATCCGGACATGCCGGAGGACGAATACTTCACCGAAGAGATGATGTCGGATGAAATGCTGGAGGACTACAGCCACTTTGCGCCTCCGGCGGAAGGGGAAGTTCTCAAGGGCTACGTCCTTAAAGTTACGGCGAGTGACGTGATTGTCGACTTCGGGTATAAGTCCGAAGGCGTGGTGCCGATCGCGCAGATTCCAGTGGTGGACGGCAAGCCGGCCGTCAACGCCGGCGACACGATTGAAGTGATGGTGGAAAAAGGCGGGACGCTGACTCCGGAAGGCTACGTTCCGCTGTCGCACCGCAAAGCGCAGAACACCAAATCCTGGGATACGCTGGAGCAGGCGTTCCGCGATAATTTGCTGGTGAGCGGTCACATCACGGGGCGAACCAAGGGCGGACTGATGGTGGATGTGGGCGTGGAAGCGTTCATGCCCGGATCGCAGGTGGATGTGCGCCCGGTCTATAATCTCGACTCGCTGGTTGGGCAGCACATTCCGGTTCGAATACTGAAATTGAACCGGCGGCGGGGTAACGTGGTGGTCAGCCGGAAGGCGGCGCTGGAAACCGAAGTTACCGACCGGAAATCGGCTTTATTGGAGACAGTGGCGGAGGGGTCGGTTATTCAGGGTGTTGTCAAGAATTTGACGGACTACGGCGCGTTTATCGACTTGGGCGGGATCGACGGGTTGCTGCATGTTAGCGACATGAGCTATGGCCGGGTGACGCATCCGTCGGAGTTAGTGCAGGTCGGCCAGGAGTTATCGCTCAGGGTTCTGAAGTTCGACAAGGACAAGGAACGCATTTCGTTGGGGATGAAGCAGATGGCGCCGGATCCCTGGGAATCGGTCCATGACCGGTATCAGATTGGCGCGCGAGTTATCGGCCGGGTGGTTTCAATTACCGATTATGGATCGTTCGTGGAGCTGGAGGCGGGGGTTGAGGGGCTGATTCATATCTCCGAGATGACGTGGTCGCGGCGGATGAAACATCCGTCGAAAGTCGTCAAGGTGGGCGATACGGTGGAGAGCGTCATATTGGATATTAAGCCACGGGACCGGCGGGTTTCGTTGGGTATCAAGCAGTTGGAAGACGATCCTTGGACGACGGTGGAATCGCGGTACTCGGTGGGGAGCGTGGTGGAAGGGCGAGTGCGGAAGCTATCCGAATTCGGGGCGTTTATCGAGATAGAGGAAGGCATCGACGGGTTGGTGCATGTGTCCGATCTATCCTGGACCAAGCATATTAAGCATCCGTCGGAAGTATTGAAAAAAGGGCAGGTGGTGGGGGCGGTGATCCTGAACATCGACGCGCCGACGCGCCGGTTATCGCTGGGGGTTAAACAACTGCAACCGGACCAATGGGAGTCATTCTTCGCGGCGCAAGCGGTGGGCGATATCGTGCGTGGACGGGTTTGCCGTTCGGCGACATTCGGCGTGTTTGTGGAAGTGGCGCCGGGCGTGGAAGCGTTGTGCCATTCATCGGAGATTACCGGCGCCACGGGCAAGGAAAAGCCCGCGTTGCCGGTGGGCGAGGAACATTCATTTAAGATCATTCGGTTGAATGCGGCGGAAAAGAAGATCGGATTGAGTTATAAGGCGGCGATTGTCGAGGAAGAACGCCAGCGAATGGCGGAGTATCAGAAACAGGCGGCGGCGGTGACGACGGCCACGGAGGAGGCGGCGCGGACGGGTTCCGCGGCGCCGGTTGACGGAACGGAAGGTGCGGGTTCGACCGAATCGTCCGAGGCCAGCGAGGAAGGAACCGAGAGGAATGGGCATGACAAAGGCTGATCTGATTGAAGAGGTCTCAAAGGTTACTGAGATGACCCGGAAGGATTCCGAAGTTATCGTTGAAGCCATCTTCGACAGCGTCGTCCGTAGCTTGCGTGAAGGAGACAAAATTGAGATCCGGGGCTTCGGAAGTTTCCGCACCCGGCAGCGCCAGCCGCGCGTGGGCCGCAACCCGAAGACGGGAACGCGCGTGGAGGTTCCCGCAAAACGAATTCCGTATTTCAAGCCGAGCAAGGAACTGAAGGATCTGGTGAATGGCGGCGAGGACACCGGGTTCGACGACGACGGCGAGGACGCCGAATAGACGTCAACCCATGGACCATATCTGGAGTCCCTGGCGGTATGGATACGTGACGAAGGCCGCCCCCCCGGGCAGCTGCATTTTTTGTGAGAAGTTAGCGGCGAAGGACGACGCGGAGGCGCTGATCGTCTATCGGGCGAGACTCAACTATGTGGTACTCAACTTGTATCCGTACACAAATGGACATGTGATGATCGTGCCGAACGAGCATGTCGATACGCTGGCGGCGGCCGGCGCGGATACGGCGCGGGAGATGATGGAACTGGCGCAGCGAACCGAACGGGTATTGCGGCGGGTTTTCCAGCCGCCGGGTATCAATATCGGCATGAATCTGGGCGAGTGCGCCGGAGCGGGCGTCGCGGGACATATACACCTTCACTTACTACCGCGGTGGCCGGGGGACGCTAACTTCATGAGCGTGATCGGCGAGACACGCATTCACATAGAAGAACTGTCGTCCACTCGCCGGCGATTGAGCGAAGCGTTCGCGACGGCTTAGCGTTTCTTTACGGGTTTGCAGGCGCCGCGAGCTAATTCAGTCTCGGCGGCGATAAATCCGAATGCCGCCCATTGACTGCCGGTCATCACTTGCTCCCAGGCGCCGCATGCACGTTCCTTGCGGCCTTCCACCCAGTGCCAGAGCCCGACGCCGTACGCGACAGTGGCAGCCGCATTACCTTCGAGGGGAGCGGCTAATGTCTGGGATTCCGTATGTAGTCCCTTATACAGAAGAAGAGTCCGAAAATAGGACTGGTTCTCCTTGACCGCCATTTGCGGGTTGATGGCTACGAGTAACTTCACGGCTTCCTCCGGCTTGGCGGCACGGCGAAGCGAACGCCACGCCCACTCCGTAACGGCGACCAGGGTGTCGTCATCTATCGAATGACAGGAGCGCCAGTCGGGCGGCATTCCTTTCATGAATCGCGGCTTCGGCTGGGGCGCCATGGCGAGGCAGCGTTGATACTCGCGAGCGGCGTGGTTGTAATCCCCTCGTAGATAGTAAGCCAACGCTAAGTGGTAACTAACATCAAGACTTGCGGGAGCAATGCCGGCGGCTCGCTTTAAGTCGGAGATTGCAAGGTCGAATTTTCGCGTGGAAATGAACCGGTGCCCGCGGAAACGAGGAAAACGGACATCACCGGGGTAGTCATCCATGCCGCGCGTGTAGAGCGGAATGGATTCGCTGAAGCGCAGTACGGCGTCGCGGGCCCGGGCGGCGGCTAACAGCAAGTCGGCCGAAGCGGGTCCTTTTGTCAGCGCCCGATCAGCCGTTTCCACCGACCGCGTCTCGTCCGGAATGGCCGTAAACGACTTTCCGAGCGGCGAAAAGACCTCCGGCTCCGGTATCTGGCACCACGCGGAATGGACACAAAGCAGGCACGCCAAAAACACGGGAGCCGCGACCGGCACCTTGACCCGAAACACGGAGCGCATACGTCCTAAAATAGCGCAGGATTCACCGCTCCCCTAGCTGCGCCGGTACGGCGAACCGAGATAGCGGCGGGCCTCTTTCGCGGCGTCGCTTTCGGGACCATGGTCGATAGCATGGCGATACGCCGCCAAGGCATCCTTGCGACGGCCGAGCATGTCGTAACATTGCCCCAGGCGGAGCCGAGCGTTCACGAGCGTGTTCAGTCCGGCCTCGGTGTCTTCGGCCGTGACTTGCCGCAAGTCCACGATGGCGGCCGCGTACTCCCGATACCAGAACAACAAATTACCGCGAGAGTAATGGACCTTACCGCCGGCGAGATTTTTGTACCCCTGCGCGCCCGCAGCCTTCAGTTCCTCCATCGTCGTTAGGACGGCCAGGGCTTCGTCCTTCTTACCCTGATCGGCGTACATTTGCACCAGCTCGAGACGGTATAAATAATTGCGTGGGAACATGTCGATCAACTTATGCAGCAACGGGATGGCTTTCTCCGCGTGGCGCTCTCGGCGGTAGGCCACGGCAAGTAAGATCATCGCATCAACTTGGGTAGTCTTGCCTTCTTTCGCCACCCGCTCCACAGTGCGGATTCCGCCGTCCTTGTCGCCTCGGAAACCAATTAGAAACCCAAGCATTTTCCAGGCGAATGGCAAGGAGCCTACGATGTAATCGTGCACGCCGCTTACAAACTGGGCATCGACAAAATCCGGCCGAATTTGCAGCGCTTGCTGATGTAGCTTGCGGGACACAGTAAACTCGCGCAACGCGTCGCGCCACAGCCTACGGACGAGGAAGTTATAGTTGGAACGAAGTCCGTGAGCGACACCGAGAGCGTAAAGAGCGTCGGTGTCCCGATTGTTCGCGGCGAGCCGAGCCTCGCTGAGGGCGATGGCTTCGGCAATCGCGCCGTCGAACTCCTTCTGCTCCGCTTCCGAGGGTCGAATCTTCGCTCTCGTGATAGAAAAATTGGCGCCGGTGACAAGTTCGGTCTCCAAGGCGCCGGCGATTAACATTTCGCGGTAGAGCAGCGCCTGCGCCAGATGCGTGTAGGAAAAAGGATCGGCGGGATGATCGCGAATTTCCTTGGAGAATTCCGCGATCGCTTGGTCGTACTCCAGATTGTAAAAGTGGTCGAAGCCCTTGCTGATCGGCGATGTGGCGGCGCAAAGCCGGCCCACCAGCGCGACAAACAGAATCAGCATCATTCCAGCTTCAATTCTAGTTGTCGCAGCGCCCATTGAGCGTGGCCGGCGACGACCGGGTCGTTCATGGCCGCCAGTTTTTCCAGCGGCGCACGGAAGGCGGGCGTTGCTGAATTGCCCATGGCGACCGCCACGTTTCGAAGAAAGCCCTGGTATTTTGTCCGTTCCAGCGGCGATCCGCGAAAGAGGCGGCGGAACTCATCCGCGGTGAGCGCGGCCAGATCGGCCAGCGGGGGCGCCATTCGGCGAGGCTGCCATGGGGGATCGTCCGTCACCGCCGCACGGCCGTTCCACGGACAGACATCCTGGCAGATATCGCAGCCAAAAACGTGACGGCCCATGCCCGCTCGTTGGGTTTCCGGAATGTCGCCTTTAAGTTCAATATTCAGGTAGGAGATGCAGCGGCGCGCGTCGAGTTCCCAGGCCGGGACGGCTTCTCCGGTGGGCACGATGGCCTCCGTGGGACACGCATCGATGCAGCGCGTGCAACTGCCGCAGCGATCGGGGGGAGGAGAGTCCGGTTCGAGTTCGAGCGAGGTGAGCAGTTCTCCGAGAAAGAACCACGAGCCTTTCTCCTGGTTGATCAGGCAGGCGTTCTTGCCGATCCAACCGAGGCCGGCGGCGCGGGCAAGCGGGCGTTCAAGGAGAGGGGCGGTGTCGATGCAAATCTTTGTTTCGCAATTGACGCTAGCGCGAAGCTGCCGGTCAACCGCTGCAAGCCTAGCTCGCATTACGTTATGGTAGTCGTCACCCCAGGCGTAGCGGCTGATCCAGCCGAGCGTCGCGTCATCCATCGTGGTCGAATAGGGCGCGGGGGAGTTATATAGCTGGCCGACAACCAGGACGCTGTTAGCCGATTCCAGCAGCAGCCGCAGGTCGCGGCGCTTGTCGGCACGATGGCCGCTTAAGTAGCCCATCTTGCCAGCCATTCCGCGGCCGACCCAATCGAGGAAATGATCGGCTTCGGGCATCGGCCCGGCGGCGGCGATTCCGGCAAGATCGAAGCCGCAATCGAGGGCGATTTTCTTCAACTCGGAAGCGTGCAGGATGTACCTCCGGCGACCGGCCGCAACGGTCCTCCATGCAGTAAGGATACTCGATACAATTAAACTTAAGTCCCCGCTATGCATCGTGAATACCAATCCTGGTACAGCCCCGCCCTCGGCCGAAACATGGAGATGCTCGTTTTTGGCCATGGCGGCGCTCCACTCCTAGTTTTCCCTACCTCCATGGGGCGTTTCTTCGACTACGAAAACCGTCGTATGATTGACATTCTGGGCGACCGGTACGCTTCCGGCCGGCTACAGGCTTTCTGCGTCGATAGCGTGGATACCGAGAGTTGGTACGATAAATCAGTTTCGCCTCGCGCCCGCGTGGAACGACACATGCAGTATGAGAAGTATCTGCTTCAGGAAGTTCTTCCCTTCATCCAACAGCGCAACCCATCCCCGCGCGTGACTGTTACGGGTTGCAGTTTCGGCGGATATCACTCGGCGAATTTCGCCTTCCGCAATCCGCATCTGGTTGACGGGCTTGTCTCCTTAGGCGGCGCCTTCGACATTCATCAGTTCATCAATGGCTACTACGACCAGGACTGCTATTTTAATTGCCCGCCGGACTTCCTTCCCAATCTGGCCGATGAGACATTGCTGAACGAAATCCGCCGCCTACGCATCGTTTTGGCAACGGGTGAAACCGATATCTGCCTGGCGGACAATCGGCAGTTGAGCGACATTTTGCGACAGAAGAATATCCCTCACTATCTGGATGTCTGGGGCAACGGAACGGGTCACGACTGGCCGTGGTGGGAACAAATGGCGGTCAAATTCTTCGGACATTAGGGGAGCGCGGCATGAAACGAATTGGAATTATCTACGGAATGGAAAACTCATTTCCGTCCGCACTTGTCGATTGCATCAACGACCGGAACATTCCCGATGTCCGTGCCGAGCATGTAAAGATCGGCGGCGTGATGATGGCAAAGCCATCAGGCTACGATGTCGTCATCGACCGGATTTCGCACGACATTCCGTTCTTCCGCGCCTGGTTGAAGAATGAAGCTCTGAATGGCTGCCAGGTCATCAACAATCCTTTCTGGTGGTCCGCCGACGACAAGTTTTTCAACTATGCGCTGGCTTCCAAACTCGGCGTGGCGGTGCCCGCGACTGTTATGCTGCCGCACCGCGACCACCCCGAAGGCACCACATCGCAATCGATGCGCAACCTGATCTACCCGCTCAACTGGGGGGAGATTTTCGACTACATCGGCTTTCCGGCGTTTCTCAAACCGCATCTGGGCGGCGGTTGGAAACATGTCTATAAGGTGGACAATCCGGACGAGTTCTACTCGGCTTACAATTCCACCGGCACGCTGGGCATGGTGTTGCAGGCAGAGGTTAATTTCAAAGAGTATTTCCGCTGCTATGTCATTGGGCGGGAGAAGGTGCGCATCATGCCATACGACCCGCGGCAACCCCACGCGCACCGTTATGTATTAGACCCGCCGGCGTATGACCCGGCGCTCCTCGAACGCGTGGAGAAGGACGCGCTGATTCTTTGCCGGGCGCTCGGCTATGATCTAAATACCGTTGAGTTCGCCGTGGAAGACGGGATCCCGTACGCCATTGATTTCCTGAATCCCGCGCCGGACGCCGACATCCAGTCGGTCGGGCCGGAAAACTTTAACTGGGTCGTCAACGCCGTTGCCGACATGGCCATTTCCCGAGCGCTTTCCGTGACGGACGCGCGCAGCAGCTATCATTGGTCTCAATTTCTACAAGGCGCATGAAACCCTCATTCACGCTCGGCATCGAAGAAGAGTTCCAGACGATCGATCCGGAGACTCGCGACCTTCGCTCCCATATTTCAAACGAACTCATCGCGCAGGGCCATCGGCTGCTGAAGGAACGCGTCAAGCCGGAGATGCACCAGTCGGTGATCGAAGTGGGAACGTCGATTTGCCGGGACATCAAGGAAGCGGCGCTGGAAGTCAAGATGATCCGCGCCAACATCATTCATTTGGCGCACAAGAACGGTCTGCGTCTGGCCGCCGCCGCCACGCACCCATTCGCGGACTGGCGCGCCCAGGAAATCTACCCCGACGCGCGCTACGATTCCATCGTTGAAGATATGCAGATGGTGGCGCGTTCAAACCTTATCTTCGGCCTCCATGTGCACGTTGGCGTGGAGGATCCGGAAACCGCCATTCACCTTATGAACGCGGCGCGCTACTTCGTGCCGCATTTGCTGGCGCTCTCCACCAATTCTCCGTTCTGGCGGGGTATGGAAACGGGTCTGAAGAGCTATCGTTGCAAGGTATTTGACAAATTTCCGAGAACGAATATCCCCGAGTATTTCCCTAGCTATAGCGAATATACGAATTTCATCAATTTACTCGTATCCACTGGCTGCATCGACAACGCCAGGCGCATATGGTGGGATATCCGGCTGCATCCGACGTTTCCGACGGTTGAGTTTCGTGTCTGCGATTTGCCTATGCGCGCCGACGAGACTATCGCGCTGGCCGCGCTGATTCAGGCCACAGTGGCTAAGCTCTATAAGCTGCACGCTCAAAACCAGAGCTTCCGGATGTACCGCCGCGCGCTCATCATGGAGAACAAGTGGCGCGCCGCACGTTACGGCCTGGATGGTAAGTTGATCGACTTCGGAAAGCGCATCGAGGTACCCATGCGGGCGCTGCTCGAAGAGTATCTGGAGTTTATCGACGATGTGGTCGACGAACTCGGCAGCCGCGAGGAGATCAACTACCTGCGCCGTTTGATGGATGAGGGAACGGGCGCCGACCGGCAATTGCGCGTATGGCGCGAGACCGGCGATTTGGTCAAGGTCGTCGATTACATCATCGGCGAAACGGAACGAGACGTGGGCGAGCCCGGGCCATTGGAAATGAGAGCGACCCATTAATGTTGGCCGAGATTCCTTACGATTCCGAATTTCAAACGGGCGCGCATAATGCGGTCCGCGTCTGTCTTCGGGTGCAACCCGGCGAGCGGGTAACCGTCATTACCGACGACGAGAGCGCGCCTATCGCGGCCGCTCTGCGCGATGAACTGCGTACAATAGGAGCGGATCATCGCGTTTGGGTCTTGGAACAGGAGGGGCAGCGGCCGCTATCCCATATGCCGCGCGTGATTCTCGATGATCTGGAAACAGCCTCGGTGAGTATCTTCTGCGCGCAGGCGCAGACCGGGGAGTTACCCAGCCGCATGCAGATGACGGAGGTGGTGAACCGCCGCAAGATCCGTCACGCGCACATGGTCAATATCACGCCGGAGATCATGACGCATGGTATGCGGGCCGACTATGACGCCGTGGACCGGTTGAGTCTGAAGCTCTTGGATATGGCGCGGCAGGTGAGTGTAGTCCGCGCGACTACCCCCGCCGGAACGCACATTGAAGCGCGGATGACGCCGGCCTACCATTGGCTGAAAACTTCCGGCATCATAAGTCCCAATACCTGGGGTAATCTGCCTGGCGGTGAAGTTTGGACGACGCCCGGCGAGGTGAACGGTGTGTATGTCGTCGATGGCGTCGTCGGCGATTACCTGTGTGCCAAGTACGGCGATCTGAAGGACACTCCACTTACGATCACCGTGAAAGCCAACCGGTTGCATTCAGTGGATTGCGCCAACAAAGAGCTTGCCCAGGAGTTCTGGGACTACACGCACACCGACGAGAATAGCGACCGCGTCGGCGAGTTCGCGATCGGCACCAATATTGGCGTCCGCGATGTGATCGGCAACATTCTGCAGGACGAAAAAATCCCTGGGATGCACATCGCCTTCGGCCATCCGTATGGCGACCATACCGGCGCGGAATGGGTGTCCAAGACACATATCGATGTGGTTGGCCGCGCCTTCAGCATTTGGCTGGATGAGATCCAGATTATGGAGAACGGCCGCTTTCTGGTGACGGCGTGATCCCGGAATTACGCCAGGATTTTCTGGCCCGCTGGACGTCGGCATCCTATGCGGAATTGCAGCGGCTCCTCAACGAGCGGAGCCGCACAACCATTCCCTTTCGTATCGCCGAAACGCCCTGTTTCCTTCCCCCGGAGTTGACCGGGAATTTGATTGAGTCCGGCCGCGAACTGATTGCGCAGTTACAACTGCCGGCTTACCGCGAGCTGTCGGAAGCGGCCATTCCGCCCGCTTTTCGCGTTCCGAACGAAGACGCCAAGCCGCTGTTCATTCAGGTGGATTTCGGACTTGTGCGAGATGAGAATGGCCGCATTCAGCCCAAGCTCGTCGAGATCCAAGGCTTCCCTTCCCTCTATGGATTTCAAACGCTATTGACCGAGACTTACTGTGAGGTCTACGGACTGGAGCAGAAGCGATTTCCCAACTACTCCGGCGTACTCTCCGCGGCTTTGCTCGGCGGACATGACCCGGAAAATGTCGTCCTGCTCGAGATCGACCCGGCCAATCAAAAGACGGTTTGCGATTTCAACGTCACGGAAGACTGGTTTGGCGTGCGGCCGGTCTGCATTACACGGGTGCGTCAGCGCAAAAAAAAGCTGTATTATGAGCGCGACGGCGTGGAAGTCCCGATCCACCGAATCTACAATCGCGCCATCACCGACGAGCAGGTCCGCCGCGGAATTGAACCTGGGTTTTCGTGGACCGACGATCTCGACGTGGAATGGGCCGGGCATCCCAACTACTATTTCCGCATCAGTAAGTTCTCGCTGCCATATTTGAGCCATGATACAGTTCCAGCTACTTACTTTCTGGATCGATTACCGAAGTGGCCGCAGGATCTCGACGAATGGGTATTGAAGCCGCTCTTCTCCTTCGCCGGCCTCGGTGTAGTCGTCGGTCCGGTACGAGAGGACCTCGACGCCATTCCGCGAGGCGAACGCGCCAACTGGATTTTGCAGCGCCGCTGCCGATTCACGCCGTTGATCGAAACACCGGCCGGGCCGACTCAGGCTGAGATTCGCGTCATGTTTATCTGGCTCGATGAGTTGCATGCGGTGGCGATGCTTGTTCGCCTTGGCCGGGGGAAAATGATGGGCGTGGATCACAACAAGAACATGGACTGGGTCGGCGCGTCCACGGGGCTCCAGGTCTGAACGGCGATGCCGCGCGCCGTCAATTCGGCCAGAAGTTCTACCACGCCCACCGAGTTGGCGCCTTGTCCCGGCACTATTACGGCCCATTCCAAGTCCTCGCGAAACGCCTTCGTCCGTATCTCCCAACCCGGGATCGGCGGCACACCGCCAATCTGAATTACCGACCACTGCCGGACCAAAGCGAACGCCGACTCGCGGTCCGGTGGCGGCCCGTCGACGATGAAGTGATTATCCCCGTGTACCAGAATTCCCAGCATCGCAGTTACGCCTCCAGCCGCGGATCGGGGATCGGATAGCCGATCGCGAAGTGGTAGATTACCTGGCCTCTCTCGACATCGAGATAGGAGTGCACGCGATCATCGAAGAACGCGCCGATTCCCGTCGCGCCCAGTCCCAAGGCTTCGGCGGCGATGTACAAACGATGCCCGAGCGCCCCCGCCTCGAAGTGCGCATAGCGATACCCGCGATCGCCGTATCGAGAAACGGCACCGTCCAAATCGGCGATCATGGAAATCGCTATGCATGCATTCCCGGCCAGATCCTGTCCCAGGCTGAGCCCGGCGGCGGCCACCCGTTGATCGCCCGTTCGGAGCAGTTCCAATTCGCCGGCGTAACGGTATAGGCCCGCCGGCAAGCCCGCCACACGATGCACGTAGAGATACAAAATCAACAGCGGGGCACGCGCAACGGACAAGACTGCGAGTAGCTGGGCCATCGTCATGTCCCGCTCCCCGCCGGCAAAATCCAGCGCCGAGCGCCGCGTCCGCACCACCTCGCCAAATCCGCGTCCGCCGACTGCGGGTACATCCGCGACTGGACGGTCAACGATCCACTCAACGCCCAGCCCGCAAGTCGCGGCGTGCATCCGTTGAATAAGATCGGATACTTTCGAATCGTCGGACAGCACGTTCGGCACTCCGCCCAGAAATTCCCGGTCCAGCGCGCCGTGCGCCGCTTCACCGTGCAACGTCATCACCAGCATCGGCCATTCATCGTGCGCCAGACCCAACCGCTTTGTGAGTTCGGCGTCGTCAAACGAACCTACCGCGGAGCAAGTAAATCCCATCGCTCGCGCGGCCAATTCCAGGGCCTGCCAAGCATGTCCAATATCGTGCAAACAATACCGGTACGCCCGGTCCCGATATTTCCACGCCTCTCGCCACGCGATTGTCGTCAACACAAAAACCAGCGTCCCATCGAACCCGAAATCGCCGCTCCCGCGCCGCTCCGCCATGTGCTGCGAAGGGCGGTAGTGATAGATCCCGTCCGGCCATCCGGCCAACCCGCGCGTCGCAAAATGGAATTCCGTCGGATGTAGATTTCCCGAGGAGGGGTTCACGCGCAACGCATAGCGATAGCCGGTGGCCGGCGCC
Source organism: Bryobacteraceae bacterium (assembly GCA_046155405.1). Classification (GTDB taxonomy): domain Bacteria; phylum Acidobacteriota; class Terriglobia; order Bryobacterales; family Bryobacteraceae. The sequence continues at coordinate 76,947 of JBJXFL010000022.1, forward strand.
AGTTTCGATGCGCTGATCGCCGCGGAATAAAACAGCAACCGCGATAATAACGCCGGACCATTCAGTGCCGTTAAGGGCCCCAGACGGCCTCTCAAGACATCCCAGGCCGCCACGTCAGGCGACGGCGGGTCGGCCGGTAAATCGATTACCGGTACCCCTTCATAGTGCCGAAAAGGATCCGGCATGTTGGACCAATCAAGGGTGTGCGCGGCCCGCCGCAAGCGCTCCGGAGTGTGCTTTGTCGCCTCGTGGTAGGCGCGCCAATTCAAGCTTATCCGTTGTCCGTCTTCGCCGCGCTGCCCATACCGGAACCGGCACGACGGGCCGGACCCTGGGGCGCGGCCACTTTACCCGGCGTCGAAATCCCGGAATTAGCCATGCTCGCTTCGCGCGCAGCCTCAATTTCTTCATGCGTCCGTACGTCCGGCTCAGAGACTTTCACGTTACTCTGCGCCCGTGCCACTTGCCGCTTATGCCGTTTTGCTAACCGTTTATCCACACCTCTAGCCTACTCTCGCAAGTCATAACAAAGCAAACGCGGGCTCTTGTTTTGCAGCACATCCTTGCTGTGCTGCACCACGTACAACAGGCCATGGCTCAACACCGGCAGCGACCAGGTCTCCCGTGCCGCAAACAGCCACGCCCGCGACCCTTCCTTGAATCCGGCGGGATTCAGATCCATCCACAGTAGATGCCCCATTTCACCCAGCACCAGAAAGCGCCCGTCCACGTGCAACAGATTTCCACGATACGGGCTCATCATCTGTTCCCGCTGTTGCCCACCGGCCTGGAACGTTTCTTTCCATTCCAGGGTGGTTCGCCAAGCTACCTTACCCGTCTTCACCTCGACGCAGGCCAGCGACGCATCAGGCTCATTCCGCCCGTCGAATCCATACAAATACCCGTCCTTGTGAATTGGCGTATTGAAGTGCAAGCCGAACTCCGGCGTGGTCCAAAGCACCTTGTGCTTGAAATTCGGCGTGACTTCCAACATCGCTCCGCCCGTCTTGTAACTCGCCGAGACAAACACGTAGTTCCCCATGATTACGGGGCATGACGCATTCACCGATTCATAACTCCTGCTGCGCCACGGGAACGTGAAATCCACCGCGCCGTTCAAAGGATCCAGCATCAATAGACCGCCGGCCGGCGGCTGGCTCTCCGCTCCGGCGAAGACAAAGACTTTTCGCTTGCCATGTACCACCGCCGGAATCGGCGAGGCATAACTTCCACCCCACTCAGTGCCCGCTCCCCAGCGCGTCTTTCCAGTCAACTTGTCGAGTCCGATCACGCACGGGCCGCCGGGCGCGCCGACATTCACGATCAACAGATCCCCTTCCACCAACGGCGTGGAAGCGACTCCAAAGAAGTCCTGTGGCACCTTGTACTCGTCCCGCAACTGCCGCCGCCACAACACCTGGCCAGACAGCAGGCTAAGGCAGTGCAGAACACCTTCCGCGCCCACGAGATACGCGCGGTCGCCGTCAACCACCGGGCTCGACCGAGGTCCGTTGTTATACCCATAGCGATCCTCAAACGAAGTCGCGTATGTATGTTGCCAATATCTTTCTCCCGATTCCGGATGCAGGCAATCGACCACTTCCTGGTTGCCGCGCCGGTACAGAAACACCAACTTGTCCCCAACAACGGCGGGCGATGTATAGCCCGTACCCTTGGTCATCTCCCACACCAACGGCGGGCCGTTGGCGGGGAATTTCTTGCCGATTCGCGTTTCACGCGACACGCCATTGTGACTTGGCCCCAAGAACGACGGCCAATCCTCAGTCACCGCGTCCTTCTTCAACGCGCCCGGTTTCCTGTGCCGTGTCACATCGGCATTGGCCTTCGGCTGCGCCGGCTCGGCGGATTTCTTCTGTCCCCAAACGGGTAGCGCGGCAAAAAGTAAGGATCGTCTTTTCATGTGGCGGAGGAACCCATTCTCTCATTACACTGTCAACAGTTCCATGCGCCCAGCCGCTCTCCTCCTCGCCACATTCCCGCTTTTCGCCGCCGATCCGGCGGCGACGTTGGCCGAGTTGCTCACCCTACTCCGCCCTTCGCGGGTTCCCGCCGATGGCCGGCTGAACCCGCATGACAAGACGTGGGAAGACTGGGTCCGCCGCACCGGCGAGATGCCACCCGATTTCGACAAGCTTCCCTCCATTCCCGGCCTGCCCGATCCGCTCCAGGGCGTTACCACCCAAGCCCAATGGCCCGCCCGTAAACAGCAACTCCGCAAGGACGTTCAGCGCTGGATGTACGGCGATTTCCCGCCCACCCCAACGAACCTTCGCGCCGTCGTGACCGGCAGCCGCCGGGAAGGCCGTGCTACCGTCCGTGAAGCGCGCCTGGAGTTCGGTCCGGACCACCGCGCCACGCTCCGTGTCGAACTTATCATTCCCGATGGGAAAGGTCCGTTCCCGGTTTTCCTGACTAACCACGCGCACAATCGTCCTTGGGTTTATACCGCCGTCCGCCGCGGCTATATCGCTTGCATCTATCACGCTACCGATCCACGCTACGGCAACGGCGACGACTCCGACGCCTGGCTCGACATCTATCCCAATACTGACTTTCCCGTTCTCGCCCGATGGGCTTGGGCCGGCTCTCGCGCCGTTGATTACCTGGTTACGCTTCCTGAAGTCGACAAGGCCAAAATCGGCATTACCGGCCATTCCCGCAACGGGAAGATGGCGCTGCTCGCCGCGGCGTTCGATGAACGGATCGGCGCCGTTGTCCCCTCCAGCGGTAACAGCGGCGAAGGCGATCCGTGGCGGTTCACCACCGAGCCATTCGCGAACGAAAGCATCGAACTGCTCACCGGCGGCCAGTCGCATTGGTTCCACCCGCGTCTGCGCTTCTTCTCCGGTCGAGAAGATAAACTTCCAGTCGATCAAAACACACTACTCGCGCTGGTCGCCCCGCGCGGACTGATGCTCTATACCGGTTATGCCGAATCCGCCAGCAATCCGGTCGGGTTCGAACAGGCCTATCGCGACGCTTTGCGGGTCTATCGTTTTCTTGGCCGCGAGCAAAACGTCTGGCTTCATCTTCGCGCCGGCGAGCACGGAACCACGGACGGCGACATCGAAATCTTCTGCGATTTCTTTGACTCCGTGTTTGGCCGCCGGCCTCGCCCAAAACTGGAAACGTGGTCGCACGGTTATACGTTCGAAAGTTGGCGCCGCCTATCAAAAGAAGTCATCGATCCGCTTAAGCAGCCGGCGATCAAGGACCCGCGTCGACAGATCGAATGGGCGCTCGGCGAGGAACCGCCCGGAGCGGCGAACATGCAATTGCGCCACGCGCCGCTGGAAGTGTCAACGTCCGACAACTGGCTGGCCAACCTTTTCAAGCGGCCCTCCGCCCACGCTTCCACACGCGAACAAATAGCCAAGGAAGGCATGGCGTGGAAGGAAGTGCCCATCGGTGATGGCGTGATTGGCGATCTCTTCTACCCGGCGAATCACAAGACCGGAAAACTACCGGTCGTCATCTGGCTTCACGGCTACAGCTATCAATACGGCTGGTCCATTCAATCGCCCTGGCTTTCGACGGTCAACGAACTTCGCATGGATCAGCGCCCCTCGATACCCAGCCTTGTTCGCCGCGGCTTCGCCGTGTTGGCGTTCGATCAGATCGGTTTCGGCACTCGCGTGCTTGATGCCCGCGAATTCTACTCACGCTATCCGCGATGGTCGCTGATGGGCAAGATGGTGGCCGACACGCGCGCCGCTATCGACACTTGCACGCAGGTCGATATTATCGACCCGGCGCGCATTTCGCTGATGGGCTATTCGCTTGGCGCCAAGATCGGTTTGTTGACGATGGCGCTCGATTCCAGCGTGCACTCGCTGGCCGCCGCCAGCGGCTTCGATCCGCTGCGGCTGGCGACCAAGGACAAGGGCGTTGAAGGCGTTCGGCACTACTCGCATATTCACGGGCTTATGCCGCGGCTGGGCTTCTTTGAAGGCCACGAATCGCGACTGCCATTCGATTTCGATGCGGCCCTTTCCCTCGCCGCTCCGCGACCGGTACTCCTCATCTCGCCCACGCTTGATCGCTATGCCCGCATCGCCGATGTGGCGGCGACCGTCAAGCCGGTGGCCTACAAGAACCTGACCGTCGAAACACCGCTGGACTTCAACCGCTTCCGCCGCTCCACGCAGGAAAGTATGTTCGATTGGTTTAAGACCGACTGGCAACCTGTAGCCGGTTGGCAGGAAACCAAGTTCACGGGACACGGCAAGGCGCGCGTGGAAAACGGAAACATCTTCCTCGATCCCGGCGCACCCATGACCGGCGTTACCCGCCCGGGCCCGTTCCCAAAGACCAACTACGAAATCCGTTTTGAGGCCGCCCGATTGAAAGGCGGCGACTTCTTCGCGAGCGTTACTTTCCCCGTTGGCGAATCGCACTGTACCTGGGTCACGGGCGGCTGGGGCGGCGACATCGTCGGCCTCTCCAGCATTGACGGCTGGGATGCCTCCGATAACGAAACCCGGACTTACTTCACCTTTGAAACCGCCCGCTGGTACGCGTTCCGCATTCGAGTTACCGACGCCCGCATCGCGGCTTGGATCGACGACAAAGTCATTATCGACGCACCTATCGCCGGCCGCGCAATCTCACTCCGTCGAGGTGAAATGAATCTCTCGACGCCGCTCGGCTTTGCCAGTTACAATACAGCGGGCGGCATCCGGAAAATCGAATACCGCACGCTGCAAAGTCCTTAACGGGATTTGACTTTTGTCCAACTTCGCGACGCCGCCGACTGCAGCACGGCGTCCGTAACATCATCGGTCGCCAGCCCCTCCCGGAACGTTGGCGAGGCGCTTTTGCCGCCGCCAGCCGCGGTCAGGAAATCCGCCACCTGGTGAACGAACGTGTGTTCATAACCGATCTGCAAACCGGGCACCCACCAATTAGCCATATAGGGATGTTCGCGGTCGGTTATATGAACGTTTTTCCAGCCGCGCAACTTACCTTCGTCCTTGTGATCGACGTACTGCAAGCGGTGTAGGTCGTGCAGGTCCCACATGATGGACGCATGCTCGCCATTGATCTCCAGGGTGTAGAGGGCTTTGTGCCCGCGCGCATACCTGGTGGCCTCAAACGTCGCCAGCGATCCGTTATTGAATCGCGCCAGAAACAGGCTCGCATCGTCAATCCCCACCGGCGTGACCTCACCGGTTAGCGTGTGCTTGCGCTCCTTGATAAACGTCTCCGTAACCGCGGACACTTCTTCAATTCCACCGTTCAACCACATAGCGGTATCGATACAATGGGCCAGCAAATCGCCGGTCACACCGCTTCCGGCCACCTTCACATCCAGCCGCCACAAGCCTTCCCCACCCTGCGGCAGGTCACTCGAAATCGTCCAATCCTGCAGGAACTTCGCCCGATAGTGGAAGATCCTTCCCAGCCGCCCTTCGTCAATCAACTGCTTCGCCAAAGTGACTGCCGGCACGCGACGATAGTTATACCAAACCATGTTCGGCACGCCGGCGTTTTCCACGGCGTCGACCATGGCTTCCGACTCCGCTCCGTTCCGGCCCAGCGGCTTCTCGCACATGACCATTTTTCCGGCCATCGCGGCCGCGATGGCGATCTCGGCGTGGGTGTCATTCGGGCTCGCGATATCGATCAGATCGATGTCCGGCGACTCCACCACCTTTCGCCAATCGGTCTCAGCCGAAGCATAGCCCCACTTAGCGGCAAACGCCGTTGCGCGCTCCTCGTTCCGGGCGCAGACGGTCTGCAACACCGGCTCAAAAGGAACATCGAAAAAGTTATTCACTTTGCGGAACGCATTCGAGTGCGTGCGTCCCATGAATCCATAACCAATTAGACCAATCCGGAGTTTCTTCATAACTCTAGTTCCACCCATGGGCGTCGCGGACGGAGATCATCGCCTGCAACACGTCATTCCAGGTCTGTTGATCCAACATGACGGCGTTGGGAAACATGCAGCCGTCCCAGCAAATGTGCTGCACGGCGCGGGTCAGGTTGCCGGCGTCGTCGCGCAGCCAGGCCCCGGCATCGCGCACGATGTCCAGTTTGCCTTTCGGATCATATGGCTGGCAATGTCTCCCGGTTTTATCGTGAGACCCGGCACCCTTCACCGTTCCATCGTTCTGCGCCACATGAAAATCAATCATCCACGGCCGCAACGCGCGCGCCATGGTTCGGTATGCGTCGGCCAATGTCGTCTTATCGCTCCAATCGAAATCCTCCGGCAGGAGCCGATCCTCCGGAGCGTTGTACCCCATGGTGAACAGCATCGTATGCGCCATATCGGCCTGGAAACCCAATGTTTCCGGCCTTCCCACCATTTCCAGCAGTTTCACGTTCTGGCGCCAGCTATGCATCCCGGCCCAGCAAATTTCCCCTTCCGCCGCCAACCGTTCGCCAAAATCCTCGGCGATATCGCAGGCCTCGCCGAAGGTATCCGCGATCCGCCGCGTGCCCGCTTCGGGATCGGCCAGCCAATCATGCGGCCCCGTAGCCGAGTCAATGCGCACCACTCCGTATTTCCGCACCCCCAGGTCCTTCAACTTCTTCCCGATCCGGCAGGCCTTGCGCACTTGGTCCAGAAACTTTGCCTGCTCCTCGTCACTGCCCATGGCCGATCCGCCGCCCGTTGGCCCCCACACCGGCGCCACCATCGAACCGACGCGCAACCCGCGCCCGCCAATGTCGTCGGCGAGCCTCTTCAGGTCATCGTCGGAAGAATCTATATCGGTATGCGGAAGCGATAGAAACAGGTCGACGCCATCGAACTTCACGCCGTTCACCGATGCGCCGACGGTCAGGTCCAGCATCTGTTCCAGCGAAATCGGAGGCTCCGAATCCGGGCCTTTGCCTACCAGGCCAGGCCACATCGCATTGTGCAGCGCGGGCGACTCATTCTTTGTGTTCATCAATTTTCCTCGGATGCCAGCATACAACAACGGGCGGCAAATCGTTTTTTCTTTTTTTTGCCTCGTTTTGATTGTTTGCAATAAGATATGGGCAAATTTGTTGGGTTCGCTTGAGGGTAGCCTACCGCGACGCCGGAAGAACCTTTCTACTTGGCAGCGTAACAGGCCGCGCAACCGAACCGCAGGATCGGATTGGCGTAAGTTGTTGATTGCGTGGGAGAAAATTTATTTCGATCTAGCATGACCGGTCAGGACGGGCGCTTCGTTTCGTCATATCGAAGGATCACCAGGGCCGTCGCGGAGCGCCGAAAGGGTCTTTCCCTCCCCAAGTGCGCGCGCTGGGCCACGACCGCCGGAAGAACGAGAACAACGGGTGGAACGATCTCACTCAAAACTAGGCGCTCAAGCATGGCTTCCTTCATGTCTGCAAGATCAGCCAAAGGCCAGAGCTGCCAACGGAACCGGCGCGACCGCCATTAACGCCCAATCACGGTTTGGCCGCCGTCGTACTCATCCTTTGTATTGCCTTTTTACTGTCTTCGGCGTTCGCCTTGATCCACTCAAAAATCATGCGCCTGCGTCCGCTAAGCCTGCTCGAAGTGGCGCGCCAACTGTACCGCTCCCTGCTTCGCACGCTCCCGCCCATCCGTTCTCCCGCCCAATAGCAACTCCGCCCCTCCGCCACACCCTTGGTTGCCTTCTCCGCCCTTCGATCACGGGGCGGTCGCACCGACGTGTCCCGTCGCGGAAAGGCGGCTCTCCGAAGCCTCTCCGACGCCATTGCCAGTGATCCTTTCCCGCTTGCGAATTTCCTTTGTCCGCCATGATTGTTCCAAATACGCACTCTGTCGCCTTTCGGCCGTTTCTGTTTGCCTGCTATGCGAAGTTCCCGGGACGGATCAGGAAGTTCGACTGTAGCCTGCATACTCTTTATTATCTCATGCCATCTGGACGGATGCCCAATCGCGGTTCCAGCGCCCTTGTCCGATTTGGGGGCTTTAGGCGCCAAGGCGCCAACCTGAACGAACCAGGACGCTGTTTATGCACGAATGCGCGGCGTTAGTATCTTTGAGATGTCGCGCTACGCTTTCGATTCGGCGCCTCCCGGGCCGTCGCGATATGAGAATAGTGTGGAAGTCATCCCTACACTGTCAACGGATGTCACTCTGTTCTAGCCAATGATCGTCGTTGATCGTCGAGAACTACAAAGCTTTTGCGATCTTTGCGATCACCGAAGCGATTGTGCCTCCGTGCTTCTTCGCGAATCCGTAAGCCGAAAGAAGCCACTCACCGGCACTGGCCGATCCCGTTCGCGAGTATTCGATGCCGTTGGACTTTAACTCAAAGCTCAACGAATCGAATGAGATCGGTTCGCCGCGCTGGCGCTGTGTAACCACTGCGTCGGCGAGCACGAACGCGGAGCGGCAGAATTCGGCCACTTCAGATACGGTCGAGCGTTTCGAGAGCGGCAGGTAGATAGCGTCTACAACATCGAAGACGCGATCGAAGAAGATGAGACCCGGGAGTTTGAGCATCGTGTCGACGGGAAAGAGCCATTTGGTGAACTCGTAAGCCGGGTGGACGTTCAGGTCGAGGTTGATACCCAACCCTAGATCCTTGGGAGAGATGATGCGCGGCATGCGAATTTCGGTCGCGGAGAAGAACAGCACGAGAATGTTGGGTCCGGAATCGGAAGGGAGGCTGCCTTTCTCGACGTATTCGAATACTTCCTTGTCTGTCCCCGGGTGAAAAGCGAGGAAGGCGAACATACCTTTGTGCAGGGACTCCAGCGCACGAGCGTTGCGAACGAGGTCTTCGGGGCGTGTGATGGACCCGGCGAGATTTTTTGTACCCTTGTCATGCAGGTAAACGGCTTCATCGATGAGCTTGGACACGGATATCGCCCTGTTCAATTCACCCTCCTCTGCTCAATCATTTCCGACACGGCATGAGCAAAAACTCCGTCGCGCTCGTGACCCATGCGCCGGAGAACGACGCCGAGTGATCGCCAGTTCATTGCGTCTGTTGGCTCGAGCAGGACGGCTGCGCGCATATGCCCGTAAGCTGCCTCGACGTTGTCCGACTGGTCATTGCGAATGCCGAGTTCGCGCTGCATCAGATGATTATACGGGAAACTTTCAGCGGCCCCTTCAAATTCCGGAATAGCGCGACGTGGATCATCTGATTCGAACAGCTCCTCGCGTCGAAAGAACTCGCTTAGTTCAAGAGCCGACAGCTCACGCCGTGCCGCGGCTTGGTCCTCGTCCCTATACTCCTCGTCCGCGTCCGCGTCGCCGGGCTTCGGCTCGAATCCCAGTTCGCGGCACGCGGCGCGAACGTCCTGAGGATCGACCTCCGTTGAGCGCTCGATCATCTGGTCGCGTTCAAAGGCTGTGCACAATGGCCAAGCGAGCACGGGCGAAACGACCCTCCATTCCAGGGGTAGATCAATTTCACGAACGGCTGGGAGTGCGGCACCCGCATACGCATCGGCGATCCGGCCGCGCAGAACGTTTGGCGCGAGGATACGGTCCTCCAGCATCTTGTCGAGCCAATCGTGCCCGTAATGCCGCTGGTACTCGAGACCGACTCCGGCAATTCCGATCACCCGCTCGACCAGCGGACGGCCGGACAGAGCAAATAGGCGGGTGGTAAGCGCGTCGGCACCAATGTCGGCCCGGACTTCCTCAAACTGGCTGGCCATGACGCGTTGGACGCCGGTGAGACGCTCACAGTGTTCGATGTCGAGGGAGTGCAGCACCTGCACAGTGCCCTGCAACTGCGTCTTTCTGATCAGCCAGTGGTCGAGGCACGACGACTCACGTGCACTCTCGCCTTCAGTTATGGCCCGATCCAGGAGCCACTCCGCGACCGCCTGCGCCTTAGCGGTGCCGTGCGGATCCTTGGATACGGATTCGATGGCTTCATGGATAACGTCGTCTGCCTTCTCGGACGAGAAGTCGAGCCGCTTCAGAACGGAAATGTCGAACTCCTGGGTGTAGGCGTCGGCCACCGTCAAAAACGCGTGAGCCAGAGATTGCTGAGTAAGCATGAATCCGGCACCGTAAAGATCGAGCAGCAGGCCGAGGCCATCCAGTACATTGCCGCGTTCAAGCCAGTACCAGAACGCGAGACGCACAAAACGATTGGGTGCGGAGCGTGGGTACTGCACGCCGTGCTGCCAGCAACCGAGGTAGCTCGTGATAATGTCACCGGGTTTAGCGACGAGGTCGCGCCCGGAATACCCCCCGAGTTGATTTGGGTTGGCCCAGTGGGCGCGGTTGGATATGGCTGGAACGTTACAGATGGTAACAACGCCGGGCATGTACATCTCCACGGCCGCGATGATCGAATGCAGAAGCGCCGGACGCAGACCAAAGCGATCCAGAAACGATTCGTTCGGCTCGCGCGGAGCCGTCTCGAAATTGGCAATAAGTAGCCCGGCAAACTGCAACTGCCGAAAGAGGCTAGAGAGCAATTCCGATATATAGGGCAACATCTCGACCCGGATGATGGGCGTCGGCGAGTATGCCTGCATGGTTTAGCAATTATAAGCCCTGCCGCATCCCTCCTTATCTCCCCCCAAAAAAGTCCTTGATGCTGCATAGCCCAGGAACACCCGTTACATCTGTTTGAGACGAATGCGAGCGTCTTTGGCCGGATTCCAGAACCATCCGTTCTGGTCCCAGCATCGAGCGTGCGTATATTTGGCAGCGGACTGAAAGGCTTGCTTGGCTTCTTCCTTCTTGTGTAACGGACCGCGATCTTTCCCCCCGATCAGGCCGGATTCAGCCCCAGGAACTCGCACGGTCTTTCCCTTCCTTTTCATTCTACGGAACGGTCCTCGCGGTCAAGGGTTCGCTCGCGCCGTGCCTGCTGGCAATCCACTGGCGCGTGCGGAGAGCCACACTGGCTTAAGGATTGCGTCTGCGACATCAAGCGAAAAACTGTGCAGCGAAACGACCAGATAATACTTCCGCGCGCGTTCTGGAAGCGATGCCGCCGCGAGGTCGCGCAGATTCTGCGTCCATTCCGGGGTGAGCGTGAGGTGTTTTTAGGCTAACCTGGTAGTGTCGACTATCATCTGGTCGGCGCGAACAACAATCACTCGCTGAACCACTACGGCACGGGCAATGTGATCTTGGCGATCCCGTTGATCATGCGACGGCTCAGGTCCCAGAAAGTGCTAACGCCATCGGTCAATGACGTAAGCTTAGGTTATGGCGGAACCTTCGATTTGAGGCCGGCTTACGCAAGCCCGAATTGGCCGGTGTTGGCCGCTCGGTATTGGTCCAATAGTTGCGCTCACGCAAGGAATCGTAATGGTCGAAATGTGGACGTTCCAACAGCACGGCTACATGCTTACACGCAGGTATTTTTGAAGCCTGCCACGTATTACAGAGGCGCCGATGGCGGCCAAATCCTTTCCGAGGGCAATCATTATCATCTTCGTTTCGGCTATCAGGGGCAAGGACTTTATGAAATATCCAATCGCATTGTTGATTTCACTCGCGGCACTAAGTCAAGTCATCGATCCGAATGCCAAGCCGAAAGCGGGCTACAAGCTCGAGATGAAACAAGGTCCCTTGGCGCCGGGGCCAGCGGTGGTCATCGAGAAGGAGCCGGGCGACAGTGTCGTTGTCCATCCTGACCGTTCTATCGTCGCAGCGGCTCGATCAAACTCTTTTATTTTCCAATGGCTAATCGTATGGAGCCGTTCAGTACGAGTACGTGATATCTAACGGCGCGCGGGTCCTGAATGCCACTGGAACGTTCGTATTCGCTATCGGCAGCCCTTCGGACGCAACTGCTCCCGAGCCCTGGAGGTCGCTCTCCATGAACTCACGCAAAACGGACTCGGTCGCGGCTGATGCTAAGCGAACGTTCGTGAATGGTTGGGGGCCGCGACCGGACTTTGCACGTCTGCGGCAAATACAAATTTGCAGGCGGCATCCGGGGTACCCGACACCCAAACTGCGGGTGCCAGGTACCGAAGTCGGCGTCCTATCAAACGGTAGACGCTTATTACGAATTGGGTCTTAAAGCGCAATCCCATGCACGACGAGGAGCAACTGGCGCGTTACATTACAGAACTGGACCAAGATCCCGGCGCCTGCGGCCAGGGCGGCGTGTCTCGCATTGACGCGGGTGTTGATATTTAGCTGTACTGCGCTGCACCGGCGGACATCGCCGACAGCGGCGCCGTGTCGCGCAACATGCCGGCGATCAGCAGGAGTTTGGCGTCCACCTCGCCCATCTTTTCTTCAATCAGCGCCAGACGCAGGCGGAGAATCTCATCGGTTTCCGGTTTGCCCCCCTGAGTGGTGAGGACCGCGGAACGGGCGAAGTCGGAAATGCTGCGGGCACCGCCCGTCTCGCAAGCCTCTCGCAGGCTCTGGAACTCGTCTTCGCTAACACGGAAGTTGACCAACCGGTTGCGTGGTTTCGTGACTGCCATGATTGACACCTCTATATGTTTAGTGCTTCCCAGCCGACAAAACTCTCACCTTTGTTGTCGAATTGTGTGGAATCGGTACTACGGTGATTGGGGTACTTGAAGTTGCGCGGGCGCGGTACTCTATTAAGCGAGGCCGCTATTCTCAAAGTCTGTGTTTTAGCATCGTCGAGTTCGGGCAACTCCGTGTTCATTGGAACGGAGAAGGTGCGAATTTTGATCGATACCGGACTGAGCCGTCGAGAGACGATGGCGCGGTTGGCGTCGATTGGCGAGAGTCTGGATGCGATTGACGCCATCCTTATCACCCACGAGCATTCCGATCATGTTTTGGGTCTTCCCGTAATCGCGCGGACCGTCGGCAAGCCCGTTTACTGCACGACGTTGACGGCCGAGGTACTGGACTGGGAGGAGATTCGCGCCCCGCGGGAGACGTTTCCCGCGGGTACCGGATTTGCGATCGGCGACCTGGAGATCGGCAGCTTTACAATTCCACACGACGCGGTGGATCCAGTGGGATTCACGGTCCGCGCGAATGGCGTCCGGGTGAGCCTGGTGACGGATCTCGGCTATATGCCCGACTCGATTAAGATGCATTTGCGCGGCACGGATTTACTGCTGCTCGAATCGAATCACAATTTGGAAATGCTGAAGGTCGGGCCGTATCCGTGGTCCATCAAGCAGCGCATAATGGGCCGCAAGGGACACCTGTCGAACGACGCGGCGTACGACTTCATCACGCAGGACATGGACTCATCGGTATCGACGCTGGTCCTTGGTCATTTGAGCGAGAACACGAACTATCCGTCGCTGGTGGAACAGATGGCGGAGCGGGCCTTGGGTGCGCGTGGCGCGCAACTGAGGTTGCATGTGGCCGAGCCGCGAAAGCAGACTCCGGTTTTCATTTATTAGCGTTGGGCGTTTGAGGAACGCGCGCCAAACGCACTCGGTCGCGGCGGAGCGGGGTGCGGGGATTCGCGATAGCTGAGGGCCGCGACCGGCCTTTGCGCGCAGAAGCCGGCCGTCACCCACTAAACTGGTAGGACGCATGATTGCACGGTACACGCGGCCCGAGATGGGGCGCATTTGGAGCGACGAGAATAAGTACGCGAGCTGGCTGGAAGTGGAGGTGGCCGCGAGCGAGGCGCTGGCCACGCTGGGCGAAGTGCCCGAGGAAGCGGCCGCCGCTTTGCGCGCCCATGCGGCCGTCGACATCGAACGGCTGCTCGCTATTGAGCGCGAAGTGAAGCACGACGTGATCGCCTTTACGACGGCGGTCGCGGAGAAGATGGCGGCGGCCGGCAAGAGCGAAGCGTCGCGCTGGTTCCACTATGGAATGACTTCGAACGACGTCGTGGACACGGCGCAGGCGCTGCAGGTGAAGCAGTCGGCGCAACTGTTGATGTCGGGCGTGGAGAAGCTGCTGGCCGCGTTGAAAAAACGCGCGTATGAGTTCCAACACACCGTCCAGATGGGACGGACGCATGGCATCCACGCCGAGCCGTACACGTTCGGGTTAAAAATGGCGCTTTGGTTCGACGAACTGCGCCGGAACCGGAGGCGGCTGGCCGACGCGGCCGAAGATATGCGTTGCGGCAAGATTTCCGGCGCCGTTGGCACCTTCGGACACATTGGACCGGAGGCCGAAGAGAAGATATGCGCCCGGCTGGGATTGCGGGCGGCGGCGATCGCTTCGCAGGTCGTCAGCCGGGATTCCCACGCGGCGTTCATCAACGCGCTGGCATTGATTTCCGCGACCTGCGAAAAGATCGCGATGGAAGTGCGCCACCTGCAGCGGACCGAAGTACGCGAAGCCGAGGAGCCATTCGCGCCCGGTCAAAAAGGCTCCAGCGCGATGCCGCATAAGCGCAACCCGGTGACCTGTGAACAGATCTGCGGACTGGCGCGCGTGGTGCGCGGCAACGTGCAGGCGGCCTATGAAAACATCTCGCTGTGGCATGAGCGCGACATTTCCCATTCATCCGTCGAACGCGTGATCCTGCCCGATTCCTGCATCCTGACCGACTACCTGCTGGCCCAAACCATCTGGCTGGTGGAAGGTATGCGCGTGAGCCCGGAACGTATGCTGCGCAACCTGAACCTGACGCGGGGGCTGATTTTTAGCGGCCAGTTGCTGCTGGACCTATCCTCCGCCGGCATGCTGCGGGAACAGGCCTACAAACTGGTGCAAACCCATGCGATGCGGAGCTGGGAGACGGAATCCAACTTCCGGGAGGCCATTCAGAACGATCCCGCCGTTCGCAAACACTTGAGCCTGGATCAGATCGAATTAGCCTTCTCCATGGACCGCCAATTAGGCAACGTCGACAAAATCTTTGAACGGGTATTCGCCGTATGATCGTCAACCCCGCGCTGGAACAGTATATCGCCGGCCTTTTGCCCGCCCGTGACCCGGTGCTGGCGGAGATGGAGGCCTACGCCTTCGCCAACAGCGTGCCCATTATCGGTCCGGGCTGCGCCACGATCCTCGCGCAACTGGTCGTGATGACCGGCGCGCGGCGGATCTTCGAACTCGGATCGGCTATCGGCTATTCCACCATTTGGCTGGCCCGCGCGGCCGGGCCGGGCGCTGAAATCCACTACTCCGACGGCGACCCGGCCAACGCCGTTCGCGCCCGCGGCTATTTTGAGCGCGCCGGGGTCGCCGACAGGATTACGATCCACACCGGCGACGCGCTGATGGCGCTGGCCGAGACGACCGGCGAATTCGACATGATTTTCAACGATGTGGACAAAGAGGGCTACCCCGACGTCCACGCCGCCGTTCCAGACCGTTTGCGGGTGGGCGGAGTTTTTGCGACGGACAACACCCTTTGGAAAGCCCAGGTTTTGGATCCGCAAGACGAGGAAACCGTCGGCGTCGACACGTTCAACCGCCGGATTTTTGCCGATCCGCGATTCCTGACGAGCCTAATCCCTCTTCGCGATGGGATAACTTTGGGCATAAAACTAAGGCCTTAACCGTAGCCGGTTGGTTTGCCTTGAAATATCTTCTATTGATTAAACAATATCAATAGAAGATATCCCTTTCCTTTTCAATCAGATGAACATTTTGTGATCGTTTGACAAACCAAACGTGTTTAAAAGAACTAGTCCCTAGCTCAATTTGGTACTTGGAAAAAAATCTATATCTCCTACACTAGTTATGGAGATCTTAATGGCGGCTGCCAAATGTCCTGTGTTCCCTCCTCCGAGCGCGTTTGAAATGTCGAAGGTACTGCTGGTCGACGACGATCCGGCGTCGCGGCTGACGCTGCAGACGGTACTGCGGGCGGGCGGGTATGGAGTGGACACGGCGGCATCGGCGGCGGAGGCCATCGCGAAGATGGACGCGAAGGAATACTCCCTAATTTTGAGCGACTTACACATGGAGTCGTTTGAATCGGGGCTACGCGTCGTGGCGCATGCGCGTGGGCTGGACTATCGTCCGGCGACGGCGATTCTCTCCACTTGGCAGCCCGAGCAGTATGAAACCGCCAAAATGGCCGGAACGATGTTGATTGAGACCGAAAACATCCCGGAATTGCTGGGGCAGGTGGCCGGGATGATCTCAGACCGGGCGACCCGCCGGGTCAGCCGCAGCATGCGGATACGCAATTAGCTCTTCGGTGGGTGGGCGGCTCGCGGCTGGTGAAATTGGCGCCGTGACGGACTTTTCGCGGATAGCGAGTTTTAGGGATTTTTAAGTTCGTTGGCGATGACGGGGAGCAACTTGGCGGGGTCGAGGGCTCCCTGGTATTTTTTGCCGTTGATGTAGATGGTGGGGGTGGCGTTGACGCCGGCGCGGCTGCCGTCGGCGAGGTCACGGTTGACGGCGGCCTGGGTTTCGGGATCGTCGAAGGACTTGGTGAACTTGTCGATTTCGAGCCCGATCTCCTTGGACCAGGCGAGCACGGTTTCGCGATTGATGGCGCGGCTGTTCGCGTACATTTTGTCGTGTAGCGGCCAGAACTTGCCCTGGGCGTGAGCGGCGAGACTGGCGCGGGCGGCGAGGGCGGCCTGGGAATGACTGTCGAGGGGGAACTGTTTGTAAACCAGGCGGACGTCGTTGGGAAATGCCTTTAAGACGGCGTCGAGCTGGGGGATGGCCTTGACGCAGAAAGGGCATTGAAAATCGGAGAACTCGATGATGGTGATTTTGGCGTTGGCGGGACCTTTGAACGGCGCGCCGAGGATGTTGATGGAGACCGGGTCGAGCAGCAGGCGGTCGCGCTGAGCGCCGGCTTTGACGAGCGGGGATTCGGCTAGCGTTTTTCGAATCTGGACGGCGTCCTGGCCGGCGGCGGCGGCTTCGACGGTTAAGTTGGCGAGCGTCTTGCTTTGGCTGCAGGCGGGATCCTCGACGCGGCACTGGGCGAGATTCATGGGGCAGCCACAGGGGCAGGTGGATTCTCTTAGCGCGGTTAGCGCCAGCTTTTGTTGGGCGGGGGTGAGGCCCTTCATTTCGACGCCGGGGAGAGTGACGGCGGACTGCCAGTTGGAGGGCGGTGGCGGTTGAGCTTGCGCGGAGAGTAGCGCGGCGGCAACCGGGAGGAGGAGGAAGCGGGGCATTGATATTATTATGGGGGATTTGGGAGGTTGGGGGGTGGGCGCTTCTAGTTGGGCGTGGGCGTTTCTAAAGGTATACTCTGGACATGGTCCTGGCTGAACGCATCTCCGCCGATCCGGAAATCCTAGGGGGAAAGCCGATCGTCCAGGGTACGCGCCTTGCGGTAGAGTTCATCTTGGAATTGCTCGCCGCCGGTGAGACCGAGCAGGTTCTGATCGCGAATTACCCAGGGCTTACGCACGAAGACATACTGGCATGCCTTTCGTATGCAAGCCGGATCGTCCATGATTTTAGGGTCTATCCGATCCCAGCCTAGCTCTCCTGGAAATGCGTCTTCTCGCGGACGAGCGCTTTCCTGGTCCGCTAGTTGATATTCTTCGCGCGAGCGATCACGATGTTTTGTGGGCTCGAACCGACTGTATGAGCTGGAAGGACACGCAACTGCTGGATTTAACGGAAGTAGAGTCTCGCATCGTGTTTACGCTCGATAAAGACTTTTTTCAAATTGTCCGTCAGCGAAAAGCACCCTTACGCTGGGCCGGAGTAGTTCTGTTTCGCATTCACCCCGCCACAGTGGCGCGACTTACTCCCATAGGTAGAGCCATTGTTGAGTCCGCGACCGATTGGCGAGGGCAAATTAGCATCGTGACAATCGATCAAATTCAGTTGTATCCATGCGGACGGGGCTGACTTGCCGCTTGTGTCTCGCAAATCAACCGGCACGGATTCAAAACGTTGGTTCAAGGCGCCGCTATGCGTTCTGCAATCCCATCCGCCCGGCTTCCATCACAAAACTCCGCGATGTCTGTATCGGCGACCCAGGTTTCGCGACGAATGGCATCGTCCGGTAATCCGCCTGCGTCCGCTTCGGAGTCACCGTACACGACACATAGCCCCGCCGCGCACCGTGCCATTTCAAGTGCGGGTTCTCGGCATATACCGCTTCGATTCCCACGATCGCATCGACGCCGTCGCCGCCGGAGGAAATCGAAGTACCCACCAATTCCACACCCACCGTCGCCGACTTTTCGTTCCGCCAATCCAGCTTCAAATTGCAAGCCCAGTTGGAATGAATGTCACCGGTGATCACGACCGGGTTGCCGATCCGCCGCTCATTCAGAAAACGCAGCACCCGGTCGCGGCACGCTTCATAGCCGCTCCACTGGTCCATGGAAAAGAATTCGCCAGCGCCGCGCTGGAAGTCGATTCTCGCCAGCAGCACCTGCTGGGCGATTACGTTCCACACAGCCTTGGACTGCGACAAATGCCGCTCCATCCAGGCATGCTGTTCAGCGCCAAGCAGCGTCGTCGCCGGATCGAAGGCGCCCGGGCACGGCGCCCTGCGCCCATCGCCGCACGGCTGATCGGTTCGATACTGACGGGTATCGAGTACGGTAAAGTTGGCCAGCGCGCCCCACGGAATGTCGCGGTACAGCAACATGCCGGATCCCTTCGGCATCGCCGCCGCCCGCAGCGGCATATGTTCGTAGTAAGCCTGATACGCATTGGCGCGGCGTTCGAGCAACTCCTGCCGAGACTGTTTGTCTTCGGCTATATCGCCGGCGTAGTTATTGTCTACTTCGTGGTCGTCCCATGTAACAATCCACGGTGCCCGCGCATGCATGGTTTGCAGCGCTTTATCTGTCTTAATATAGCGCGTGCCGGTTCCGGTAATCGGAGAGAGTCACTATCTCATTGCTGTTATGCCTCCGTGGATATCCGGGCCGCGGCGCTCCTTCGTAGATATAGTCGCCAAGATGCACGACTAAGTCCGGATTCTCCGCGGCCATGTGCTCATAGGCCGTGAAATAGCCGGCCTCCCAGTGCTGGCAGGAGGCGAACGCGTAGCGGAGCCGCTCCGGCAACGCGCCCGCCGCCGGCGCCGTTCGCGTCCGTCCCACCGGGCTCGACTCGCCGCCCGCCTGGAATTGATACCAATACCAGCGGTCCGGACGCAATCCCGCCACTTCGACGTGCACCGAATGCCCCAAGGCGGGGGCCGCCATCGTCCTGCCCTTCTTGACGATTCTCTTCATGCCCTCGTCTTCCGCCACCCGCCAATCAACCGGTACGGCCGTGTCCGGCATGCCCCCGCCCTCAAGCGGTTTGGGCGCCAGCCGCGTCCAGATCACAACGCCGTCTTCGGCCGGATCGCCCGACGCAACGCCCAACGAGAAAGGATACGCCGAGAACTTAGGCGTCGGCCACAAAGGCGCTTGGGAGTTCCACAGGGCGCTCAGCAGGGTACCGGATTGCAGGAGAAATTGGCGGCGGGGCGGCATCTCGCCACAGTGTAACCGTTCGCCGCGGAAGGATGCTCGACACCATCTTGTAGCGCCAGCCATGGAACGGCTCTCCAAGCGTCACCAGCAGCCGCAACCCGTGCGGCGCTCGGCACCCGAGTTGGTCCAACCGATAGACTCCCTCCCCCATGCCGCGAAGTACTTGCGAAAAATGCGCATCGGTGAGCGGCAGGTTGTAGGCCGTCCGGCCGCTCGTGAAACACAGCCGCGCCCGAAACTTCTCCCGCGCGCCGTCCCAATCGCAAACGGCTTCGGTGTCGCGAGGGTCGACGTAGAGAATGGAAGCGGCCGGTTCGCTCCCCCCGGCCCGCACGGAGCGCCCAGGCGTACCAAACAACAAACCGCCGCTCACCGCGGACCGTTCCAGGCGATCCATGTGTTCACGCGACGCCGGCCGTTCCAGCAACTCCCAAGCCGTGTCGTCGACGATGCGGTTCTCCGGCTGCGCCGGCCGGCTATCGGCCCACGGCGCCTCTACCCGAATCAGGTCGAATGGCCGCGGCTCCACGACATTCTGGATCCGGTGGCGCTCCGGATAAAGCACGCCGCCCGGTGTTGGCGCCACCAGCCGAACGAACCCATAATTCCCCGGGCTCGCCGCCCCATGGCCGATAATAGAGCGCCCATCGGCCTGCCGGGACACACTGACGATAAGAAGATCGAGCCGCATATGTATAGGATGAACTCGCGCAAAACGGACTCGGTCGCGGCGGGGGTTGGTCGAGAGCTGGTGAATGGTCGGGAGCCGCGACCGGCCGTTGCGCTACATAAGTAGTGCCCGCGGCGGCGGCAAATTCTCTCGCAAAACGGGAAAGATGTAAGGTGAAACCCCAATTCAAGTCCCCTTAGCGCCTAAGTGCCCTCGGGAAAAGCAGTCATTCGCCGCGTATCAATTGGCGTGTTTGGAGCCTACGCTGGTGGTGGGACATGCCGACAGTCCGAGGAAACCGATTTGCGCTGCCGCTATTGTAATAAGTCCATATCGTTATTGCGGCGTTTGAAGGACGCGGAGTTCTGCTCCGATGCGCATCGTTTTTCGAACGCCGACGAGCAGCAACTGGCTATGCGCCGGCTGGCGGAAACGCAACCCGCCCTGCAGCGCACGCAGCGGATGGCCGTGGCCGCGCCCGGGCAAATGAACATCGTGGCCGGTCTGGTGCAATTTGTACCGCTGCCTATCGCCGCCATAGCCTGTCCGCGCACCGTGCCGGAACAACTGTACCGGGCGACGGCGTTCCTATTCCGGGATCGGGAAATCTTCTTCCAAGCGGGAATGCCGTGGTGTTCGCGCAGCCTTCGATTACCCGCGATAGCGGCCGTGCAGTCGCGCGTTCCCACCACCCAACTGAGCCAACTCCCCCAGTTGCGAATTACCATCCCCCCCGATCTTGCCTCCCGGCCAACGCGCAAAGCACAGTGGTGTGCCGCGCCGGCCAGGGTGCTATTGGCGCTCGCCTGCGCGCCTATCACTTCGCGGGTAACGGTCGCCAGATCTCCAACTTTGGAACAGACTGTCGATTTGCAATGGACGCCCCGGCCGCATCGCCGCCGCAATCGTGAGCTGATTCCCACGCTTCGGTTGTCTCGCCTTTTGATGGCGGCAAGCGGCGACGGTCGAACCGGCAAACGCTTCGACTCGCCGCTTTTTCTCGCCGGAACAATCTGTTGGCCGGTCAGCCGCTTGACGGCTCTTACGTCTCCCCAGGCCGCGCAAAACGATGACAGTCCGGAAGAATTCTGGGCCATCCTCGAAGCTTCACCGCTCGGCTGCCTCGTGGCCGCTACCCACTGTTTGACGGTCGAGCCGATCAGTTGCGAAATAGGGGCGCCGATCAATTCGCCCGAATCGAGTACCGCTGCGTACCCTTCGCCGGCGCTCGCGTTCCCCGGCGCGCTCGATATCCCGGGAACCGTAAGCCGGCGTCTTCCCGCTCCCGGCCCGCGGCCCGTTCGCCCGCCCGCATACGCCACCCTCCGATGCCGGATCGGCGATGGCCCCGCAATCCTTGAGCCACGGGTCTCGCGGCAACTACCCAAACGGCAGGATGACAAACGATCGCTTTCGTTGATAGCGAGCGACCGAATACTATCATTGCGGCCGCCGGCCGTTGTGACCGGAAATCGGGTCGCCGGCGGTGATGGAACATGGGCGTCGCAGTTGGCGCCCCAGGTCCTGTCGGCGTGGGGAGTCTGGCGATCAACAGCGGGTTTGGCGAATGCGCTTGGAACAGCCGTTCCAGCGCCGGACGCGGCCGGCGCGAGCGCCGGCGTCAAAATCTCTCCCCCGTGGTTCACCGCGGTCGTATCGGCATGCCGGCCCTCCAGCCGTACCACCGGTGTAGGCCGCAGATTTACCCTCGCCGGAAATGTACGCCACGATCTGCGGCCCGGCCAAGTCGATTCCCCTCTCCCGCCGTACAGCGCTCAGCCACTGCAAACAATACTCCGGTTTCGTTTGCCGCTCCATTCCCCACCACTCCTTCGCCGCCACTTGAGCGCCGAATGCGTGCCGCTTTCCCCGCCGCAAAATCAACCCCTTGCTTGGCGCGCCGCGCTGGTCGGCGGCACCGATCTCTACCCGGATCAAATCCTGCCGGCCCGACCGAAACAGGCCGATTTCCGCGCCCCGCGCGGGATCCCCATACGCCTCTTCCAGGTGCCGCGAGCGAAACCGATGGCCCGCCCCGCCAGCGGCCGGCCGCTGTGTTGCGGACTGGACCAGTGGCGTACCCCTCCGGCTATTTGCGGCGCCGGTTTGCCTTTCGACGATGGCCGGCGCGGGCCGGAACATTTGTCACCGCGGGGATTTGGCCGCCGGTTCCGCGAACGATTTTCGCAATTTGACTTTGGCGCCGCGTGGATGAGAGTCGCCCGTCCGCCGGCGAATCTCAAATGGATCGCCATGGCGGTGCCGCTCGCGATCGGCATTTGGGTTTTGGCGAGGCCGTTCGAGGTTGAGCGGGTTAACACCGCGACGTCGATGCAGCGGGAAGAGCGGCCGGCGTCAAATCCGCCAATCGAAGTAATCGATACCCAAGCGACCGTCGCACCAGTCTCGGTCAACCCGCCTAGGCCGGGAAAATCACCCGTTCGCTCCCCCAGGAGTCGGGAAAGCCAACAGCCCGCCGCCGCGACCGGAGGGTGGGATGCCTTTACCGCCCGGATCTCCAGCCGCGCCAGCGTGAATCTGTTGGAGGATTTCCGCAATGGTCTCAGCCAATGGGACGGCCGGGGAGAGTGGGCCCGTTCCTGGTCGTATGACCGGTCCGGAACGGTGCGGCCCGGACAGATGGCTATCTTCCAGCCGAGTATCGGACTGCGGGACTACGTGATGGAGATGAAGGCTTCAATCGACCGGCGCGCGATTCAGTGGATTGTGCGCGCATCCGGACCAAAGAACTACCACTTCGCCCGTCTGAATGTCACGCCGGGAGCGCCGCTGACGAAGCTCGAATTCGAGCGGTGGAGCGTCATTGATGGACGGCCGGGGCGCGTCACCCGTCTGCCGCTTCCGCACGGCGGCGCCAATCAAACCCTGTATGCGATCCGGGTGGAAGTCAAGGGCGACAGCTTCACCACCTATTTGCAGGACCAGGTCATCGACACCTTCAACGATCCGCGATTGCGGGAAGGCGGCGTGGGGCTGATCGGCGGAGCGGACGACCGCCCCCGCATCTACGGTGTCCATGTATTTCACCAGAACGACTTTTTGGGTAAGCTCTGTTCTTTTTTGGCTCCCCAGCCGATAAATAGCCAGGGGTCCGATTAAAGGTCTTCGAATCGTAACGTAAGCACCCAGGCGGAGAGTGAGCAATATGAGCAAAAATCAACCTTCTCGTACAAACAATCGCGGAGGAAACGGGACGGCCGGCACACCCGTTGACGGCGCCGCGGCGGTATTGAGCCGCGCCGTCGCCTTGCACATGGAGGGCAAATTGAAGGACGCCCTCGGCGAACTGCAAAGCGGCGTCGGCACGCACGGCGAACGGCCGGAGATGTTGGCCGCCATCGGCCATCTTCAATGTGAGTTGGAACAGTATGAAGACGCGGTTAAGTCCTACGCCCGGCTGCTGGAGGTGGCGCCGGACAATACTGTGGCTATCTTCAACCAGGCGGTCGCGCACGAAAAACTCGGCAAATGGGAAGACGCTGCAAGGGGTTTTACGGCCACTCTAGCGGCGGAACCGGATCGCGCCGAAGCGCGTCTGGGACTCGGCATCTGTTTGCTTCATTTGGAGAGATCGGAGCCGGCGCTGGCGGAGTTTGAAAGATATCTGAAGAAGAACGAATCGGATGAGACGGCGCAGTTCGGCAAAGCGGTTGCACTGCAGTTGCTCTGGAGATTCGACGAAGCCGCCGAAATCTACCATACGGCCCTGGCTGCCAATCCGAAGTCCGAGGAAGCGTTGACGAATCTGATTGCCATCTCGATCTCCCGCAAGGAATACGATCAGGTAAGGCAGTATTCCGACCAGTTGCTGGTTTTCCGTCCCTATTCGCAGGCCGCGCTGGAGGGCTTGGCCACTTGCTCGTTCCAAAGCGGCGATTTTGAGGCGGCCGCCAAGCTCTGCCAGAAACTTGTGGATCTTACGCCAAACCATTATGAGCGCTGGTACAACTACGCGGTGGCCAGCCAGAAACTGGGACGTCTCGACCAGGCGGCCAAGGGCTACACGGAGGCGTTGCGCATCCGGCCCGATGCCAAGCAGGCATTCTCTAATCTTGGTTCCGTCAAGCAGGAGATGAACGACTTGCCGGGCGCGAAGGAAGCCTATGAACGGGCGCTGATCCTCTCCCCCGACATGCCGGAAGTCCTCTTCAACCTCGCCACTGTTTTCGAGACGCAGGGTCAGAAGGAAGACGCTGAACTGCTCTACCAGAAGCTGTTGACCAAGAACGCGGACTGGGAAGAGGCTTGGTTCCGTCTTGGCTTCCTGAAGCTTGATCGCGGCGAGCATAAAGGCGCGGAAGCGGCCTTTGAAACCTGCCTGCGGAAGCGTTCCGATTGGAAGGAAGCGTTAATCAATCTCGGACTGGCCCGATGGAAAGGCGGGAACCGCACCGCGGCCGCGGAGACCTTCGGGAAACTGCTCGCCCAGGAACCGAAATCGGTGGAAGCCCTGCGCGGTCTCGCCGGTTTGGCCGTGGAAAGCGAAGACTTTGAAAAGGCGCTCGATTTCCAGGCGCAGTTGATCGATGTCGGCGAACGGTCGCCGGAGGTCTTCTACAACACCGGCCTCCTGCTGCAGAAGTCGGGTCAGTTGGAGGACGCCATTCGGCTCTATCAGGAGGCGCTCAACGAACGCCCTCAGTTTGCCGAGGCACTCCTCAATCTTGGTCACGCACTTAAGGCGCAAGGGCGCAATGAGGAAGCGAAGTCCTACTGGCGTCAGGCGATCAATGTAAAGCCGGAACTCGCCAAAGGCTACTTCGACTAGCGGTTTTTTGATAAACCTCTATTTTCGCGACCCCCTCGATGTCGTCAGTGGCTTCACGATGGGCAGGATACGCCCGGCGACACTGCCGCCATCCACTCACTCATCGGGCAATTGGAAAATGGGCTTCAACACGTGCTCGGCAGACCAACGAAAGTGTCACGAGCGCGCGGTGTTCGCGCGGCTAGGCTATCGGCGCAGTGCGTGAAAACCCGGCAAGGCTGCGGAAATTAAGGGCGATTTCCACGTTCTCACCGCCTCGACCGCTTTCACGACCCGGCCTTGCCTTCCACCCGGTATTTGCTCCTCGAAAAAGCTGTGTGCCAGATGGCAATCGTCATCACGGCGGCCAGCGACATTAGAATGTTGCCAATTTCGTATAAGGCGCCGGCCGAACCTGCTTGCCTCGCTAAAATTCGGAACGTATGCCCAATCGTATCTCCCGTGCACTGGATTCCCAAACCCGCGCTGACCGCAAGGACAAGAAAATCTCGCTTTCGCAGTTGGAGCAGAAACCGCCACAGGACCAAGTTTAGGATCGCCGCCAGGAACGTCAGGTCCCGGGTTACCGACGCCATAAACATGTTCGGCCTATTATCGAAGTGCAGAAACACGGATATCAGGGCCGCGGCTATCGACGCCAATGTCAAGAGCCGCACAAGAGTCGCCTGGGCCGGCGTTTCGCGGCCCACGCGATAGATCAATTGCAGGACCAGGAGCAACATGGCGAGCTGGAACGCCAGCGCCTGTATCCAATACAGCTTCTGGGCACTCGACAAGGTCCAGTTGCCGTTGCTGGCGTACGAAGCGACAGGGGGAACAACTGCGACGAGCACCAACACTAGTATCACGCCCAGGAGGTAGTATTGCCGCCACCAGCCCGATAGCAGCCGCTGCAGTGTCAACACTGTCAAAACCAAGGTAATCGCGGTTGTGATCCCGTAGAATATTTGCTCAATGTGCAAAATGAAAAACCTCTACCCCCGAATTCTATCGGCTGGTAGAGGCTTTTCGAGTAGGCCTGAACAAAAACATCGGCCAAACTTCCAGCGGAGAAATCGGAAGCGGACTCTACCGGAGGCCGCCCGGTCCTTCGAGCGGAGGAGGCGGAAGAGGACCATAATGGAGGCCGCCCGGTCCCTCCAACGGAGGAGGCGGAAGAGGACCATAATGGAGGCCGCCCGGTCCTTCCAACGGAGGAGGCGGAAGAGGACCGTAATTGGTGCTGCGGGCAAAAGCAGCACCTGAGATACCTATCGTGAGTAATACCACGACGCCGAAACGACCTACTAGATTTAATGTTTTCATGAAAATACCTTCGCCTGACAAGTCTTATATCAAACCCTAGAAAGTCTCTAGGTTCACCCTACGCTCTCTAAGATGACTCCCTTATTCTATGGAGAACGGAAGTACCATGCGGCTAGGATTTTCCTTTAGGATGGGTATAGGGTGACATACACCCTCAGAGGTATCCGCTTGTTTCGAAGCGCCTAATACCAACTTGATCTTGGGGCGATGGGAGGGGGAAACGGCCTATCATCCGGTCATGATGATGCGGCTGCTTTTGTGCGGTTATTGCGTGGGATTCTGAATTCGCGGCGGACCGAGCGGAAGAGCCGTGAGGACGTTGCGTTCCGGTATCTGGCCGCCGAATCGGCACGCCGCCGCGATATGATCGCGGCCCTTCGTCAGCCGAAACTGGAAGATCTGGCGCGCTTGTTCACCCCCGGCGCGGGTGAAAAAAGTCAGGGCGGAGGGGCCGTTTTGGGCCTGGGTGTGTCCGTAAACGGGCTGTTCATTCCGACCGCTCCCTACCGCTCGTCCGCACCGGGACGCATCCGTTGCGCCTTCACCAATAACGCCCGGCCCTCATCCGCCCTTCCCGCCTTAATAAGTGTCTGTCCCAACAAGTAATGCGCCGAATGATTCTGCGGATCCAGCCGCACAGCCTGGCGCAACATGCCTTCCGCGTTCTTCAGGTCCTCTTTCTTGAAATACGCCTTGCCCAGGAGTATATATGGCCCGCTGAAGTTCGGATTTAGCCAGATCGCCTTCTGCAATAGCGGAATCGCCTCGCTCCAAGTCTCGCTTCTTGTATAGGCGTCGCCCAGTTTGTAGTACGCCATGGCAAAGTTCGGATTCAGCGCAATCTCCAGTTTCAGTTCGCGAACCGCCGTTTCCAAATCGCTCCGGAACGTCGCCAGAATCCCGAGCAGATAATGCGCCTCCGGAATCCTCCGATCGAGTTCCAAAGCGCGCCGCAACTCGCTGACCGCCATGTCCTCGAACTCGTGCCGCACCATCATTTGCGCGGTGATGAGGTGGGCCGCCGCACTGCCATCCTCAATTTCGAACATTCTCGCAAACGCTAGCCGCGCCTTGGCCGGTTCGCGATTCAGAATCGAAGCGTTTCCCAACATATAGTAAAGCTCCGGGGTGCGGACGCCCGCTTCCGATGCCTTTTCCAGCCAGCCGATCGCGGCTGGGTTTTTCGCCGACAAATAGTAGCTTTGGCCCAGCAACAGCGCGACCTCGGCAAACCGTTTACTATCCACTTTCTCAATTGCCAACAGCCGCTCAAATGCCTCGGCGGCTTTCCCAAACTCGCGCTTGCGGTAGTGTTCCATTCCCGCGTCGTAATCGGAAACCGCCAGCAGCAACGCCAGGCAGGCATGCACCATGCTCTCAGTATAATGAGGCGTGCGCGCCATCCTCTGCCTGTTCGTCCTCTCGCTGGCCGCGGAAACGGCGGAAACGGTGCAGCGGTTAAAAGTGCGTGGGTATGCGGCGAAAAAGTCGGGCGATGCGGCCGCCGCGTTGGCTCTCTTCGAAAAAGCCGCTGAAGCCGATTCGAGCGCCGCCGACGTGCAGCATGAAATAGGCTTTCTTCTCGCCGTCATGAACCGCCGCGACGAGGCGATCGCGCGATTCGACCGGGCTATCCAATTGAATCCACGCTTCGCGCCCGCCTTCTACCATATTGGTGTCGCCTATTGGCTTCGGCAAGACCCGAATTCCGCGATATCCGCTCTGACCCGGGCCGTCGAACTCGACTCGAAAAATCCCGAGTACCTTTTCCGCCTCGGAAGCATGTTCTATGAAGTGTCCGATGACAAAAAAGCCGCCGCCCATCTGAAAGCGTGCGTCACCGCGGATCCCCGCCGCGACGACGCCTGGAATCTTCTGGGATTGACAAACCAACGCCAAGGAGACCGGAAATCCGCCCGCGACGCCTTCCAGAAAGCGGTCCTGCTGAAGCCCGTGAACGCCGAATATCGAAATAACCTTGGCTTCGTTTTGGTGGATTTGGGCGATGCCGACAGGGCGCTCATCGAGTTCAACCGCATCCTTAAGCGGTCCCCCGCCAATGAGGCGGCCCGGACGAATATCGGCTACGCCTATCTGCAGAAAGGCGATTTCGAGCGGGCCATCGGCCATTTCCGCCAGTTGTCGGTCGATCTGCCAGCCAGTCCGATTGTCCGCTACAACCTTGGGCTGGCGCTGAAGCAAGTCGATCGATTGGACGAAGCGAAACGGGAATTGCGCGAGGCGGTGCGGCTGGATCCAACGCTTACGGAAGGCTTTTACACTCTGGGCATCACGGCCTGGCAGGACGGACAATTTAAGGAAGCGGCGGAGGCGTTGCGCAATGCGATCTCACTCCGGCCCGCCTATCCTGAAGCGCATTTTATGCTGGGAACGGCGCTCAAGCAGGATGGCGATTTGAATGGAGCGGCGGCCGCGCTCCGCGAGGCGATCCGCCTGGATTCCACCACCCCCGGACCTTACAACACGCTCGCCCAGATTCTTCAAACGCAAGGCAAAACGGATGAGGCGCGGGCGATGTTCGCCGCTGCGGCGGAAGTCAAGCGGAAGAAAGAAGCGGAGCAGGTCCGGCGTCTCGGCACTCCATCCACCGGATCGATGGCGCGCCCCTCTACTGGTTCTTGAAGCGCAGTGCCGCCAGTTCCCCGGCCACCGGAACTCCCGCGCGTACGGTAACCCGCAATACGGCCTCAAACCATGGCTGGCCAACCGGCAAGCTTTGCAAGAGGGCTTCCACTTGCTTCGGCCGGCACACAAATTCCACCGCCGCTTGCGTGCCGTGCGTCGTGGAGCCCGCCAAGGTGAGAATCCAGCGGTTGGCGCTCAGCCCCGGCATTCTGGCGATCAACGCGTAGTCTTCCGTCAATGGTTTCCCGCTTGGCGAAGCCAGGAAAATGGCGGCTTCGCCCGGACGCGGTTTCACGTTCCAGATCCCCAAATCCCCACGCCGATCACCGGATAACACCCTCTGGAACACAAAAAACTCGGCCGAAGGAAGCTGGCGCAGACTCAGATTCTCGCTCGGCGATCCAATAAAAATCAGATTGCTCAGCTTCGCGTCGTCGAGCGACAACAGCCGCCCTCGCTTCAGCCGCAGTTCGCGCCCCAGTAACGCGAACACGCGGTCCAGTTCGTGAACGGCCATCACCTCGCCGACACCGGTGTAGTGATCGAGGATCTGCTTATTCCCGTCTCTCGACGCCTCAAAGTACCGCAATCCGGTTTCCGGCCGGCCCACGAATTCGGCGTTGCTGTACACCACCAGCGGACGGTCCGCCTTTTCCGCGAACAGGCCCCAGAATCGCTCCAGCGCCGGGGCCGCCGCCGTCGCCGGGGCCGCTACATTCCGGCTTGGAACAAGCAAATAAACCACGACCGCGGCCAGCCCAACGGAAAGCAGCGCAAACGCCCACGCCGCCCGGTTTAGCGTCCGGACCGGCGCGGACAACGGCGGTAAAACTGCCGCCGGCGATATCGCGCCATTCGCGGGCGCGGCGGGTTCCGAGGGGCGCTCATGAACGCTCAGCGCATAGGCGCCTTTCGGAAGATCGACGATAAGCGAATCGTGCGATCCCATACCTCCGTAGTACTCGGCCAACTTGGTCCGCAACCTTCCCATTTGCACTCGAACTGTCGAATCGATCCGCGGATCGAACTGCGGTGGGCGTCCGAATACTTCGGTTGCAATCTGGTGTTCCTTCAATTGTGCGGATGGATGATCGATGGCAAAGTGGGCGAGATATCGCAGCAATTTGCAAAGGGAGTCGGCGGAAGCCAGCGGCGGACTCGCCACAATTCGCTCCACCTGGCCCAAAAACGCGGAACTCTTTCCCCCGGCGGTCACTGCTGCCAAAGTAACAATCCATAAAACAAATTGCAACCAAAGGAGTTAAGCCATGTAACCGTATCAGACGGCCTGAGACTTCCCTCTTCCCCGATCAAGGCCTATAGTCGGGTCACTGGAACGACCTTCCAAGGAGAAGAAACCCGTGAGCTTCAGGCCATACCTCATCGCCCTATCTCTCATACTGCCGTTCACCGCACCCATCCCCGCGCAGCAGATTTTCGGTAGCGTCTATGGAACCGTAACCGACGCCACCGGCGCCGGAGTTCCAAATGGCAAGGTGTTTATCTCCGACGACAATAAAGGCACGCGATTCGAAGTCGCCACGAATCAGGACGGCAATTTTACGAAGGACCGCCTTATCCCCGGCGTCTACACGGTGGAAGTGGAGGCGTCCGGTTTCCGGAAAGCCGTTACTCGCCGCGTCCAGGTGAGCGTCGATAGCTCCGCGCGTATCGACGTCGCGTTGGAAGTCGGGCAAGTCACCGAGTCCGTCGAAGTTACGTCCGCGGCTCCGCTGTTGCAATCGGACCGGGCCGACGTCGCCACCACGTATTCGGCCAAACAGTTGGTCGACCTCCCCCGGCTCGACCGCAATTTTCAGTCTTATCTGCTCCTGCAACCGGGAACCAACCGCTTGGGCTGGAATCACGCGTCGTCCGAAAATCCACAGGGCTCCATTCAAATAATGGTGAACGGACAGCATTTCGCCGGCACCGGTTTTCAACTGGACGGGACGGATAACCAGGACCCGATTCTCGGCATTATCGTTATCAATCCCACTATCGATTCCGTAGTCGAAGCGAAAATCGCGAGTCAGAATTACGACGCCGAATTTGGCTACGTCGGCTCCGGCCTCGTCAACACGTCCACGAAATCCGGTTCCAACGCCATCCACGGCTCGGCCTTCGAGTATATCCGCAACAATTCGCCCGGCTTCCAATCATCGGCCCGCAACCCTTTCAACAACGCCGAGAACAATGGCACGCCGCCGCTCGTACAGAACCAATTCGGCGGATCCATCGGCGGCGCCCTTGTCCAGAACAAACTTTTCTGGTTCGGCGATGCGCAATTGAGCCGCCGGCGAACCGGTTCCTCGGTTCAGACCTCGGTGCCAACGGCGCTCGCCCGGACCGGCAACCTGAGCCAATACGTTTTCCCGAACCGGAACAATTTTTACGATCCGCTTTCCGGAAACCAGACTACCGGCGCCGGCCGCATGCAGTTCCCGAACAACACCATTCCCGCCGACCGCTTTTCTCCGCAAGCCCGCCGTCTGCTCGAATTCCTGCCTCTCCCCAATAACGTCGACGCCAATACAACCGCGGAGTTGCGTCCCATCGTCAACAACTACGTGACCACGGGCTCCGAGCAGTTCGATTCCAACCAGTGGAACACCCGCTGGGACTGGTTTGCCAACGAAAAGAATCAACTGTTCGGCCGCTACTCTTTTGCCGGCTTCAGCAAGTTCGCGCCCGGCGCCTACGGCGTGCTTCCGGGCGGTCCGGCGCTGGACCGGATCAACTTCGCCGGCGCCTCCGACGTGCGCAACCAAAGCCTCGCCATCGGCTATACACGTACGTTCAGCCCGACGCTGATCACCGACTGGCGCTTTGGATATATGCGTTACCGCGTCAATGTGTTGCCCAATGGCCTCGGCACCCGTCCCGCCGCCGACGCGGGAATTCCCGGTCTCAACCTCGACGACTTTTTCACGTCCGGCATGCCGGCGTTCTTCATTGAAGGCGAGGGCGGAACAAACTTCGGCTATGGGCTGGGAGTCAATCAGTGCAACTGCCCGCTCGCCCAACGGGAGCAACAATTTCAGTTCGTCGGCAATGCCGGCAAGACGCTTGGGAATCACAGTCTGAAGTTCGGGGCCGATATCCGCCGCGCGTTGAACATCCGCGTTCCTTCCGATACGCATCGCGCCGGCGAGCTTCGTTTCTCCCCCCAGCGTACCGCGCTGGTGGACGCCAATGGTGGAACCCAGCAGGGCCTCGGCCTCGCGACATTCCTGCTCGGTCAGGTGACCGGCGGCGGCCGCTATGTCAGCCCCACCACGGACGCCAGCGAAAGTCAGCCCCGCCTGTTCTGGTACGGGCAAGACACTTGGCGCGTCACCGACAAGCTGCAACTAAACTATGGCATGCGCTGGGAGATGATCTTCCCGGAGCGCGTGAACGCGGCCGGCAATGGCGGACAGCTCGATTTGCGGACCGGTGAAATAGTCGTCGCCGGCGTCGGCGGTAACTCGCTCAGCATGATTCAGGAAATGAAGTGGACTAACTTCGCGCCCCGCCTCGGAGTTACTTATCAACTTACTCCCAAGACCGTCATCCGCGCCGGTTACGGATGGTCCTATCAGTTAGGCACTTTCGGCTCAACGTTCGGCCACAACGTCACGCAAAACCTGCCGGTACTCGCCAATCAGCAATTTGTCCGGCCCACCAATTTCGGCTCGGTTTTCACCCTGGCGCAGGGTCCCGCCGCTCCGGCGTTCCCCACCCCGAATCAACAGGGGCGCTTCCGCCTTCCGCCCAATATCGCCGGTAAGGCGCGGCCGGAAAACGTCCGTCTTCCGCGTGTCATCCAATATAACGCCACCGTGCAGCGTCAGCTTGGGCGCGACTTCTCCTTCTCCGTCGGGTATGTCGGCAACGTGGGAAGGCACGTTTTCGCGGGTGACGGACCGAACTTTAACGTTAACGAAGCCGCCTTCATCCCCGGCCAGCCCAACGCCGACCTTCGCAAGCCTTACTTCGCCCTGTACGGGTGGAATCAGGGTATCGATCTTTACTGTAACTGCGCCACCAACCGCTATCACTCGCTACAGATCACGGGCGACAAGCGCTTCTCCGGCGGGTTTAGCTACAACGTGAATTACACCTACCAGGACGCGGTGGGCGACTCCGGCGACTCCTTCACGTTTCTCTATAACCGTCCCCTCGGCCGCGGCCAGCGCGACAACATCACCCACCAACAGTTTGTATTCGCGCCCACCTGGGAACTGCCATTCGGCCGGGGACGGAAGTTCGGCGGTGAGTGGAACCGTCTGCTCAACGGACTCGTGGGCGGCTGGAACGTCAGCGGAATTTCGACTCTCTACAGCGGAAGACCGTTTACCCCCAACATCGGCGACACCCCGTCGGGCGCGGTACGGCCGAACGCGGGACCGGCCGGCCGCCCAGACTCGGGCACGGCGTCGCCCTACGAGAACGCGAAGGGAGACCGGACCCAGTTTTACGTTGGCGGAATCGGCTCCGGCGCGCCATTCGCCCTGCCCGCCAACAACACCTTCGGCAATTTCCCGATCAACGGACTCCGCGGCCCCGGTTTCTTCAACCAGGACGCGAGCCTGATGAAGTATTTCTCCTTCACGGAAAAATACCGTATGTCGCTACGGCTGGAAACGTTCAATTCGTTGAACCACACCAACCTCGGCGACCCGGAATCGAACGTCACGTCACCGAACGCCGGCCGCATCACCGGCATCGCTCCCAGCTACGAGATGCGGCGGTTGCAGTTCGCGCTACGTCTGGACTTTTGACGTCTGGCGGTCCGCTAAACTATAGATCAGGATCGCCATGGCCTCTCAATCCATTCCAAGGCTCACGGAAGCCGAGTACCTCGCCATCGAAGCCAAAGCTGAATTCAAAAGCGAATTCTTCCAAGGCGAGATGTTCGCCATGGCTGGCGCTTCGCCCGACCATAATCGAATTCAAGGCGACTTTTTTAACGAACTCAGTAATCGTTTGGAGCAGTGTGGGTGCGAGGTCTTCACGTCGGACGCCCGCATCCGCGTGGCCGCTATCGGTCTCTATACGTACCCGGACATTTCCATCGCACGCGGCGGTGCCCAGTTTCTCGATGGCGTCACAGGAACGCTGCTCAACCCCGCCGTCATCGTCGAAGTCCTCTCCCCCAGCACGGAAGCCTACGACCGGGGCGCGAAATTCCAACGCTACCGCGCACTGTCTTCGATCACGGAGTACATACTCGTCTCCCAGGACGCTCCTCTGGTCGAGGTTCTCAGCCGCAACGCTGACGAAACCTGGACGCCCCGTTCCTACTCCGGCCTCTCCGATAGCTGCCGCATTGAATCGCTTGACATCGAAGTCCCGCTGGCTCGCATCTACCGCCGGGTCCAGTTCCCCGCTAAGTCGACAGAATGATCCGGCCCCTCGTCGCGGAAGATGCGGCGACTCCAGTTTGCGCTGCGCCTTGACTTTTGACACATGGCGATCGGCTAAACTAGGTCAGGACCGTCATGGCCTCCCAACCCATCCCGAGACTCACCGAAGCCGATTACCTCGCCATCGAAGCCAAAGCCGAATTCAAAAGCGAATTCTTCCAAGGCGAGATGTTCGCCATGTCCGGCGCTTCGCCCGACCATGATCGCATTCAGGGCGACTTCCTCACCGAACTGAACGTCCGATTGGCGCAAGGGCAATGCGAAGTTTTCACGTCAGACACCCGAGTTCGCGTCGGCGCTACGGGTTTGTATACGTACCCGGACATTTCCATCGTATGTGGTAGCGCCCATTTTCTCAATCCCGTCACAGGCACGCTCCTCAATCCCGTCGTTGTCGTGGAAGTTCTCTCTCCCAGCACCGAAGCCTACGACCGGGGCGCGAAATTCCATCGCTACCAAGCGCTTTCTTCGATCGCGGAATACGTCCTCGTCTCCCAGGACATGCCCCTGGTCGAGGTCTTCAGCCGGAACGCCGACGAAACCTGGACCCTCCATCCCTACTCCGGCCTCTCCGATAGCTGCCGAATTGAATCGTTAGGTATCGAAGTCCCGCTCGCTCGTATCTACCGCCGGGTCCAGTTCCCAGCTAGCCCCCATACGGGCAATTAACGACATTTTCGTATTATTCTGTCTTTCCGTTAACCGGGTGCCTCTCCCGCAAGGGGGCCGCCGCTCAACGCCATCCCCACGGAATCTCGCGCCGGAGCAAGAAGCGATATCGACCGCGCGATACGTATAACGCGCCGTTCCGGGATTATCCTTCCCCGCCAATCCCCGTTTATTTGGCATAATAAAAGGGCTCCGGCTATTGCGCGCTCCTGACCGCGCCACCCATGCACATCCTCAGGCCATCGGCTGATCGGCGGCTAAACTTGCTGACGGGACTTCTGTTCCTGATCGGCTCGGCCGTTCTTGCGGCAAGCCTAATATCTCATTCCCCGGAAGATCCGGCCTGGAACACAGCCTCCGAAGCTCTGCGCCCTCATAACTGGATCGGCTATCCAGGCGCCCTGTTCTCCGACGTTGTCCTGAGCCTTGCCGGCTTCGCTTCCTGGCTCATCCCGGTGATGGTTTGCCTGTTCGGCCTGCGCCGTATGCGCTCCAAATCCGTCGAAGCGCCGGGTCTACGCCTTTTTGGCGCCGCGCTGCTCGTTCTTAGCGTTTGCACGCTGCTCTCGCTCGCCCCGGATTGGAAACCGCTTCATGAAACCATGCCGCCCGGCGGCGTCGTTGGCCTTGCGCTCTCCGCCTATCTCCTGGCGAATTTAAACTTCGGCGGCACGCTCGCTATCGTGGCCGTTGCGGTACTTATCTCAATTTATCTCACCACTTCCTTTACCGTCGAAACCATCGAAGGTTGGCTCCTGGTACCGATGGCTTGGTGGGACGCCCGCGTCGAAGGCTACCAATACTGGCAGGACCGCCGCCGCGCCGGCGCCGAGCAAATCCGGCTCATCAAGGAAGCCCAGCGCCAATCCAGTCCACGGCCCGAACCGCCGCCGGAAAAGAACTCCCGCCAGCCTAAGCGCGAAGAATCGGCCGACGCCCCGCCGTGGCAATCCGCGTCCACCGCCGTCGCCGAAAACCCCGCGTCCCAAATTGAAGACGACGAACCCGCCAACACCTTTATACCCATCGTGCCCCTGGAGCGTGAGGCGGTCGAAACCCCGATCGCTCCGGCTGCCCCAGCCGCGGAAATGCCCCGCCGCAAGAATCGGAAAAACGATTCGTTCTTCCAGCTCCCGCCCACGGAACTCCTCAGTGAACCGCCCGCCCGCAGCCAGTACGACGAACAGGAACTCCACGAAACCGCCGCCCGCATCAAGTTGAAATGCGAAGAGTTCAACGTTTTCGGCTCGGTGGTCCAGATTAACCCCGGCCCCGTCGTCACCACATTCGAATTCAAGCCCGAGGCTGGCATTAAAGTCGCCCGCATCACCCAACTCACCGAAGATCTCTGCCTTGGCCTCCAAGCCGAATCGGTGCTCATCGAACGCATCCCGGGCAAATCGACCGTCGGCATCGAAGTCCCCAACCGCAAGCGCGAAGTAATCAGCCTGCGCCAGATCCTGGAATCGGATGAGTTCCGCGACTCGCCCTCGAAACTCACTATCTCGCTTGGCAAAGACATCAGCGGCCGCATTAAAGTGGCGTCGCTCGAATCCATGCCGCACGTCCTGATCGCCGGCTCCACCGGTTCCGGAAAGAGCGTCATGTTGAACACCCTCATCATGTCGGTGCTCTACAAATCGACGCCGGAGGACGTCAGAATGATCATGGTCGATCCCAAGCGCGTGGAACTCGGGGTCTATGAAGGGATTCCGCATCTCCTAACCCCCGTCATCACCGACCCTAAAAAGGCGACCTACGCGCTCCGCAACGCCGTTCTGGAAATGGAGCGCCGGCTGAAACTGCTCGCCGCCCAGGGCGTCCGCAACATCGACCAGTACAACAAAAAGATCCGCGAAATCATCGCGAAACCGCGCGATCTATTCGCCGACGAACACGAAATCGCCGAACTAGACGAACTTCGCCCCCTGCCCTACATCCTTATCATCATCGACGAGTTGGCCGACCTGATGATGCTCGAACGCGCCGGTGTCGAGGAGAGCATCACTCGCCTCGCCCAGATGGCCCGCGCCGTCGGCATGCACTTGGTGCTCGCCACGCAGCGCCCGTCCGTAGACGTAATCACCGGCCTGATCAAGGCCAACTTCCCCACTCGCATCAGCTTCCGGGTTGCCACTCGCGTCGACTCCCGGACCATCCTCGACGACATGGGCGCCCAGCACCTGCTGGGTAAAGGCGACATGCTATACCGCCCACCCGGCACCTCCCGCCTAACCCGCGTCCACGGCGCCTATGTGTCGGAAGACGAAACCGCCGCCGTCGTTGCAAACTGGAAATTGCAAGCCCAGCCCGACTACGATCAAAGCTTCCTGATGGCTCCGCCCAATGAAGAAGGCGATGACGACGACAACGACAGCGACGCGGCGCTATCCGGCGAAGAAGATCCCCGCTACCGGGACGCCGTTCGCGCCGTTTGCGAATTGGGCAAAGCGTCGACCAGCGTTCTGCAGCGCCGCCTCCGTCTCGGCTACGGCCGCGCCGCCCGGATACTCGACATGATGTTCCGCGACGGGGTTATCGGCCCGCCCGATGGCAGCCGCCCTCGCGAAGTATTGAAGCGGCCCGATTGGCTCGATGAAATCGATGACGGGAACGACTAGGCCAAATCTCCATATTTCGCCGGGCCGCTTTCTCTCCGGTAACTTGCTGCCTCACCCGCGGGCCTGCCCTGCCGAGGCGCCACGCGAGCGAAGGACGTGATTCCGCCCTCCACTCGCACGTGCAAGTCGCGCTAAAGTAAGCGCTAGGGGTTCGACTGCGCCGGGAATCGAATCACGGTGAATTGAATCAACCGCAAGCTCTCGCCCGGATCCGTCGTGTTGCCCTCAAACGCAAGCGTTAACCCGTTGGCGAACTCTTGGGTGCTGTTTTCGACGAATGTGCCAAACGGAAACCCGGTCGATCCCTTGGCGGCGCCATCGAGAATTGCCCCTCCGTTGTAGAGGACCACCTCCCCCTTTTGATCCAGCAAAGCAGCGTTGCCGGGCACGCTGAGAGAGCCGACTGTCGCCCCGCCCCACCGCCAGCGAACTATATAGCCCGCCGTCCCGTTGTGGCTCCAGGTGGCGCGAATTGCCAGCCGGTCGCCCGGGAGCAGCAGGCCCCCCGGAATCGAACATGTCCCGAACGACATTATGATGGTCGAGTTTGAGGTCCCACCGTTAGCCGCACAAATAACTTGAGGTATTGCATGTATCTGACCGGATTCAGAAGACTTACGTACTTGTTCCGAGCTGTTGTACCAGACATCGCCGTCGGTCCGGACCGCCGGATCGGACGGCGTACCGGCCTCGCGCCACGCGGCGCGGTTGACGCTGGAAACGGCCTCCACGGTCTCGACGGCCATGACGCCATCCGCGCCGATGCTCGCCCGCTCAATCCCCGAGCTGTTCTGCCAGGTCTGCAATACGTTTTGGCCCTGTGAAAGCCCGCCCCTGACGGTGACGGTCGTCGAGCCGTTGACGGCGCTGTCGTAAACCGTAAGAGTGGAAGCGTTCAAGTTGCTGCCGATCGACAATCGCCGGTTCGAGTTATCCCAAGTGAAATACATGGGTGATTCCGCCATTGTCCCTTCACTTCCAGTAAAAGGTACCGCACTAGCATGGAAACCTGTGAAAAGACAAGTGTTCCAGATTGCATCCACCCCATTTGATGTGAGGCAACGATTGGTCCCGCCAAGCGGCAGCCGCGCCCATTTGGCGACGCCGGTGGCGAATGAGCCCGCGATCAAATCCCCGCGCTGCGCGGGAGCCGTGGTTGTGTCGGAATGCTCCGCGCCTAGCAGCGGATGCCCTTGCGGCGCACGTGCATTAGACAGGCGGAGGTCAACGTCCGTCACGTACTTATTGGTGGCGGATGGCGACCCAGCGGTGCCGCTGAGCGCCGCTTTTTCATTCGCGGCAGGATCATTGGCGTTCGAGTGGGTTGGATACTGGAGAGCCAGTTTCGACTCCATGATACCCGCGGCGGCCCCAATGTTGTAATTACTAATGACATTCTCGGCGATTTGCGGCGCCGGGAACGATCCGGTTAGCGCGCCGGAGGCGGTGCCAGACGGACTGGAACCGCTAGACAGACGGTAAGAAGCGAGAATCAGGTCGCCGGTTTGCGGCACCGAAAGGCTGCCGAACACGATGGTGCCGCCGGTCAACGTATAATCGACGCCAGGCTTAAATAGCACGCCATTGCGGTAGAGTTGCAAACTGGCGGCCGGACTGGGCGCCTGGGTCAGCGTAAACACTGTGTTGGAACCGTTAATGGTGCCGGAAGGCACTTCCTGATCGACGAATCCCGGTCCACCGTCGCCGGACGACCCGCTGCCGCAGGACCCGGTGGTGCCATCGACATGAATACAATCGGCCAAGTTGCCCTGGACGGATTCCAGCGCCCCGGTAGGACCGGATTTCACGATACGGTCGACAGTGTAGCCGAAACCCTTCACCGGACGCGCCGCCAACTCGTCGGAAAGGCCCACGATGTCGGTAATGGCGAGCGCCGCCGGCGGTGTCGTGGTACCGCCGGTGAGGGCGCCATTGGCCACCCGAATCGCGGCGAGAGTGACCGGTGTAGCCGACGGGACGACATTCCACTTTTCCGTGAACTGTACCTTCCCGTCGGAGTGATAGCGGACGACGTAGTGAGCGCCGGCGCTGGCGTTGCTGGTTGGAACCAACCGTACGCGCAGAACGCCATCGACAATGGAAACCACCACGCTGGAAGTGGCGATAGCCGACGCATCCGACGCCTGGAAAGAATTCCATTCGATATAGGCAACGCCATTGAAGCGAGTGCCATCGGCTTTATAGAGTGTGTCCTGGATCGTGGTGAGCGCGGGTGCCGCACCGACGCGATCCGAGACAAGGCAGAGAAGAGTGAAATGAACCACGCAGGTCCACAATTTCAAAAAACGCATGGAAACGGCCTCCAGAAAAACGAAAAACCCGCAGGCCTTTTCTAGGGCGAGCGGGTGCAAACCAATTCGTTGCTAGTTCAAAGCTAGCAGCCGCCCGGCAACAAACCTGGCCGCGGCGGAAATGCGTTTTCCGGCTATACTATTGACCTATATACACTTACCCAAATAAAAATAAATTTCGATCTAACGTGACCGATGGAGATTTGGGGCGCGTTTTTTCGCAAAAACGGCGGTATGAAGCCCCGTTCCCCTACTCTTTCGCCTTCCCGGTTCGCCGCCCCCGAGCCTTTTGCATGCGAATCCGCGCGCAGACCGGGCATCGCCATTTCCGCTTTTTGTGGTAGACGTGCCCTTTCAATTCTTCCATCGGCGCCTTGCAGCGCTGGCAGGTCACGGCGGTTACGGATCCTTAACGCAGCGGAATCCCAGGTCCGGCGCCCGGTACCGTCCGGGAACAATCTCAATCACCGGCAGGGACGTCTCCGCCAGCTTGTACCGGTAAGACCCGCCCTTCACGAGGTACCACTCCTCGTCGCCACGCGCCGGCGGGTCCACTTTGGCTTCATACTCGCGCATCGCCGTCACCGTTGGCGCCGTCTGTTCCCCGGTAAGCTCGCGCACATTCCCGATCATCTGCAATACCAGGAACGGACTCCGCCCATGCCGGAACGCATCCGCCGAAACCACGTGTTGCCATGAATCATCCGGATTGTCGGCGACATTCGCCCGCACCGGGGTCGCCTCGTCCCCCCAAGGATAGATCCGCCCATCCACCCCGCGCGCCGCCTTCTGCCACTCTTTCTCCGTTGGCAGCCGTTTTCCCGCCCACTTCGCATACGCTTGTGCATCGGCGACAGTTACGTTTACCACCGGATAGCCCGGCTTCCCCCGTTCATATCCGGATGGCAACGCATGGCCAGTTGCGCGGCTGAACTCCTCATAGTCTTCATTCGTCACCTCAGTGATGTCGATATAGAAACCGCGCACATCCACGCTCCGCTTTTCCGGTCCATAGAGGAAAGGCCCTTCCGCGACAAACACCATCTCCCCCAATGTATCGTCCAGGCGCGCCACGGCCTTCTGGGAACTCAGCAGCAGAAATCCAATGGCCGCCGCAAATACCATCGCCGCCGTAGCCGCTCCGGCCAGCCACCAATTGGACAGCCGTACGCGGCGCGCCGCAGGCACCGGCGGCAAAGGTTGCGATTGCGTCGAATTCGCCGCCAGCCAATTCTCCAGTTGTAGCGCCACCGCCTCCATCGTTGGCGGCCGGGCGGCCGGATCGCGCGCCGTCGCCGCTCGCGCCAACTCCTGCAGCGGAGCCGGAATGCCCGCGTCCACCATTGGCGCAAAAGAAATCTCCTCGTGCAGGATCTGATAGAAGATCCGTTCCACGGTATCGGCTTGAATCGCCCGTTTCCCCGTCAGCACTTCGAACAGCAAAACCCCGAACGAGTACACATCCACCGACGGCGTCACGGGCAAGCCCATAACCAGTTCCGGCGCCACATAGTGGGGCGTCCCCAGCGCGTATCCAGCCTGCGTCAGGTTGACGTCCCCGGTCTTCACAATCCCGAAATCCATCAACTTGACGCGGCCCTGCGCGTCCAAATGGACATTGTCCGGCTTCACATCCCGATGAATCAGGTTCAACGAGTGTACATGCGCCAGCGCCCGCGCCAACTGCAGGCCAATCGACACGCGCTGCCGCAGCGTCATGTCCTCGCCCGAATGCAGCGCTTCCTTCAATGTCCGCCCCGTCAGGAACTCGAGCACCATATACGGGATGCCGTCTTCCTCCCCGTAGTCATGCGTCGTGATGATGTTCTCATGCGCGATGCCCGACGACACGCGCGCTTCCAGCAGAAACCGCGCCCGCGTATCGTCATTCATCGCCGCCTGGGCCGTCAGCAGTTTAACGGCGACGGTCCGCCCCAGCACCGTGTCCCGCGCCTGATACACTTCCGACATGCCCCCGCCGAGGTATTTCTGTAATTCGTATTTAGCGATGCGAGCGGGTAGTTTCACGGGCTTAAGGTGCTATCGGCGGCAAACCGGCGAAACTTGAGCGTTTGGACTCGCTCTACACTAAATAAACGTGCCCCGCCTTCAATCCCTCGACGCCTTTCGCGGCCTCACCATCGCGCTGATGATCCTCGTCAACACGCCCGGCGACGGCCGCCACGTCTATGCCCCGCTCCGGCACGCGGAATGGCACGGGTGGACCATCACGGACTGCATATTCCCAAGCTTCGTCTGGATCGTCGGCGTGGCCATAACGCTGTCCCTCGGCCGCAAACTCGACCAACCGCGACCGGCGATCTACAAAGTCATTCTCCGCCGCGCGGCCATCCTGTTCGGGCTCGGCCTGCTTATTTACGCTTTCCCTACGTTTCCGCTGGACACTTTCCGTATTCTCGGCGTCCTGCAACGGATCGCAATCTGTTACGCCGTCACCGCCGTCATTTTCCTCAACACTTCCATCCGCGGCCACATTCTCGCCACGCTCGCTCTTCTGGGCGGCTACTGGGCCATTATGACGTTCATCCCCTCCCCCGGCTTTGCCGCAGGGGATCTTACGGTTGAAGGGAACTTTTCCCACTACATCGACAGGATCGTCCTGGGCGCCCATAACTACTCGGAGACGAGGACATGGGATCCCGAAGGCATCGTCAGCACGCTCCCCTCTATCGCCTCTTGTCTGCTGGGCGTCCTGGCGGGCCACATAGTGAAGGCGTCCGCGAGCATCGAGCGGCGCACGCAACGACTGCTCATCGCTGGGGTAATCCTGATCGCCGCCGGGCTCGTGCTCCACCCGCTGCTCCCCATCAACAAGAAACTCTGGACCTCCTCGTTCACTCTCCTTATGGCCGGCCTTGACTTCGCTATTTTCGGCGCTCTGCTTTGGATCATCGACGGCAAGCGAATTGTGAAGCCATTCCGCCCCGCGATTATCATGGGCATGAACGCCATCGCCCTCTATCTCGCCAGCGAGTTCATCGAGATTTCCCTGCAATTTCTCCACTGGAAGAAGCCGATCTATGAGACCGTCTTCCTGCCGCTCGCTTCGCCTATCAATGCCAGCCTGCTCTATGCTGTTACTTATACGGGGCTGCATTTGGTCCTGGCCTACAGCCTCTATCGGCGGAACCTGTTTTTTCGCGCTTAATGCCCCATTCCGTAGCCGGGTATTGTCTCGCCGCGACGTGAGGACTACGTTAACTTCGCCTATCATTCGCCATCCGAAATCGGCCCAAACTAGGGTAAGCTAATGTAACTAGACCTGAAGTATGTAGAAGGACAAATGAGAATTTTCCGGCTTTCCAGCGTCCTTGTTATCGCCGCGCAATTGGCGGCGGCGGATATGACAGGGCGAGTTACGGATCCGTCGGGCGCGGCTATTCCCGGAGCGCGGATCGTCCTTCTACGCGCCGACACCACGGTGGCCGCCGCGACGGAATCCGGCGCCGACGGCCGTTTTCGGCTCGCCGATGTGGCCGCCGGCTCCTACTCAGTTAACACTTCCGGCGCGGCATTTGCAACGCTGCGCACGCCGATCCAACTGACCGCCGGTCAGAATTTGGACCTGCCGCTTCGGCTTACCCTGCAGGCGGTGAACGCCGAAATCACCGTGACCGCGGAAACAAACGGGGTGCTGACAACCGCGGATGTCCCGCAACGCGTGAACGTCATCACGCGGGAAGAAATCAATAGCCGTCAGCGCACGTCCCTGGTGGACCTGCTAGTGGAGGAACCCGGCGTGGATGTGCAAAGGACGGTTCCGTCGATGGGTGGGACTTCCGTCCGCGGGCTGGTGGGAAAGAATGTCGCCGTCTATCGCGACGGTATTCGTTACACCACCGCGGCCCAGCGCGGCGGCGTGTCGACTTTCTTCAACCTGCAGGATTCCGCCAATCTGGACTCGCTGGAGGTGTTGCGTGGCCCCAACAGCGCACAGTATGGGTCGGACTCCATGGGCGGCACGTTGAACCTCATTTCCCGGAGCCCCGCCGACGGCCTGACCGGCCTTCACGGAGAATTCTCGCCGTTCTATACCTCCGCCGCCCATGCCTTTGGCGGAAACTTGTTAACCACGTTCTCGCGCGGCCGCTTGGCCTGGACGGCTAACCTTATTTCCCGCCGCGTCAACACCCTTCGCACCGCTGGGGGCCTGGACTCGCACGCCGCCGTCACTCGCTTCCTTGGCCTGGGCTCCACCGTGCTGCATGACCGTCTGCAGGATACCGCTTTCACGCAGTACGGCGGCATGTTCCGCGCCCAATTCACGCTCAACCCGCGGCACCAACTGCTTACCCACTATGAACGCAGCCAGCAGGACGGAACTAAGCGCGCCGACCAGTTGCTGGGCGGCGACGGTAACCGCATCGCCGACATCCGCAACATCATGCTGGACTTCGGTTACTTGCGCTGGTCCGCCGCGCGGATTGGACCGTTTGACCAGACCTCCGCCACGCTCTCCTACAACGCTCAGCGCGAGGAGCGCGTGAACCAGGGCGGCAACGGTAACAGGCGTGGCGCCATCACCCATCAATACGAACGAACCCAGGTCTGGGGCGCCAGTTTC
The DNA here is from genome assembly GCA_046155405.1 of Bryobacteraceae bacterium. GTDB lineage: Bacteria > Acidobacteriota > Terriglobia > Bryobacterales > Bryobacteraceae. The sequence goes on from JBJXFL010000022.1 coordinate 121,185, forward strand.
TTCGCGGCGCGCCATATGCAACGGCATGATCTGCTCATCGGCGGCGACGGCTACCGGGAGCGAATGGCGGCCCCGGCGTTCACTTTTAGCCCGGCATCCGGAAGCACCGTGAACAGCCGTCCGCGCGTCCCCGATGGCGCGCGGTATCTCACCTACGGTCTTTATTTACAGGATTCCTGGGATGCGCTAGGCAACGGCCGGCTTCGCCTCTCCGGCGCCCTGCGCTTCGGCGGCGCATCCTACAACTCCCGTGCGTCCGCCAGCCGTCTCTGGCCGGATGATTCGCTCGCCGTCAACAACGTCACGGGCCGGCTGGGCGCCGTCGTTCGTATCGCCGCTCCCCTCCGCGTGCACGCCCACTACAGCCGCGGCTTCCGCGCGCCGTCGGTGACCGATCTTGGCGCCGTCGGCTTGCAGGGCAACGGCGCATATGAAGCGGCGTTCATCGATCTCTCCGGCCGCGCGGCAATGCTCGGCGACCGCGCCGATGACCGCGCCGTCTCCACCGGCGCCCCCGTCGCCCGCGTCCGCGCGGAGCGCAGCGACAACTACGATCTGGGATTCCAGTTCACCTCCACGCGCCTGCGCTTCGAGCTCACCGGCTTTCGCATGAACCTCCGGGACGCCATCGTCTCCCAGACGCTGCTCCTCCCCGCCGGCGCGGTTGGCCAGATCATCGGCGACCAAATCATTACCCGGCAACTTCCATCGGGCGCCGTCTTTGTACCGCTCTCGTCCGGCCCAGTGCTAACTCGCGGGAACCTGGGCAACGCCCAGATGTACGGGCTTGAACATCGAGCCGAATGGAAGCTGAGCTTGTCATGGCTGCTGGCGGAAAATGCCACATATCTTTACGCCCGTGACGCCCAAACCGGACTTCCGCCCGACATTGAAGGCGGCACGCCTCCGCTAACGGCCAACCTGCGCCTTCGTTACAACCCCGCCGCCAAACGCTATTGGGCCGAGACCTATTCCACGCTCGCCGGCCGCCAGAACCGGTTGTCCTCGCTCGCCCTCGCCGACCGCCGCACTGGCGCCACCCGCTCCCGCGCCAACATTGCCTCCTTCTTCGCGAATGGCGCCGTGGGCCAAGGCCTTGTCGCCGGCGGCATTCTGCTGCCCACCGGCGAGACGCTCACGCAGGTGCAGAACCGCGTTCTCGGCGCGGCGAACTCCGCGCCCATGTTTACCGCCGTTCCCGGCTACGCCCTTTTCGGCACCCGCGCCGGTTGGCGCGCGACGGAACGGAGCGATGTGTTTGTCGATATTTCCAATATGCTGGATCAACGGCACCGCGGAGTAAGTTGGGGCGCCGATGGCGCTGGGCGGTCGTTGACGCTGCGGTATCTGTATCGTTTTTAGCGGCGTTCGTTAGTCTTGACTCCAATCTAGAGTGACGGTAGGTTAGCTTTCAATGTCCCAGCCGCTTGCCAGACACCAGGAGCGAGGTTTGCGTCGTCGATCACGCCTATCCTCGCCATGTCCGATATTATCTGCAAAGCCTCCTGGCGACTCGAGGCCCAGTGAAAGTCATAGAAGACCTCACAGAGATTAAGTGCATGGGCATAACATCGCGACTCGCGTCGAGAACAAAGATCAAGGCTGGGGTTCCAGGGCTGTGTCGTTCTTCTTCCGATTCATGAACGACTCACTCGATGTGGGGACGTGCCGGTACTTGCCCCTGATTGAATCGACCAGTTGCTTCCGGATGCTGGAGACGGCCGGCCGGGGAACATCAATGGCTGCCAGGGCGGCCGTCAACTCACGGCGCTGCTCCGCGTCCAGGCTGCGAACCGACGCTACGATAGATTGAGGTTGCTCTGATATCACGAACCGTCCTCATTCCCATCATAGCCGATCAAGATGGCGATACCACAGGAACGAACAAACGCCTGACGGCAGATCGCACACTCTGCGTTCAGATTGTGCCGCTCCCTACGCCTTCCAACTAAGCTCATAAGATTTTGGCATGTGCCCCTCATAAACAATCTCCCCCTTTGCCTCCAACCCCGGCCGCAGCAGAATCCGCCTTACTATCTCCGGTATCATCACCATGCCGACATACTTACCTAGACACTCATGCGCTCCATAGCCGAAGGTGAAGTAGTGATACCAGTTACGCCCCGCCTTAAACTCCTCCGGATCGGCGAACGCCTTCGGATCGAACATCGCCGATTGAGTTAGCGCCAGCACGTTAATTCCCGGCGGGATCACAGTCTCATGCTCCGTACCCTTGGCGATCGTATACTCGCCGGCCGTTTGCCGGAACATATACGGCGATATCGGCACAAACCGCAGCGCTTCCCACACGATGCCGTCGAAGTGCGCCGTCTCGTCCGCCTTCGCCGCGATCCTCGCCTCCTCCAACAGTTCCGGCCGCTGCAACAGAAACTGGATCGTTTGCACGGTCGCTTGCGCCGTTGTTTCAATCGTACCGATCAACAATCCGCCCGCGTTGACGCCCACACGTTTGATATCGAAATCCACCTCGTTCGGAAAGCCGGTTCGCAGCATTCGGGCCACGATGTCGTCCTGGAATCCGTCGTCCTTCTTCCTTGTCAACATCCGCCATAGCTTTCGCAGCGGCGCCAATAGAAATCCGAGCTTAGCCGATATCGCCCGAGTCAATATAAGCGCCGCGATATACTTACCCAGTTTCTCGCCCGACGCGTCGTGACTTTCGGTAATTCGCTTCCTTTCTTCCGGCGTCGCGATGTCAAACGGCTGGTTGTAAAACGTATCCACTTGGGCCCAATATGACCATTCCATCAGATCCTTTCGGTGCATGCCGATCAACCCGAAGTAATCCCGCACAATAGTCGCCGGGACCATCCGGCAATAGCCGCCCACCGCGTCAATCCGTCCATCGCTATCGTCCAGTAACTTCTCGCATATCGTCCTTACCATTTGCCGCACTTTTGGCAAATCGTCGCGATTCAACAGCCCCTGCATGATTGACTTTTCCCGGTAATGCAGCGCATCGTCGTCACGGGACATCAAATAATCGTTCGACATCTTAGGCCCGTAGAGCGCCACCGTGAATACCTTCGGCATGTTCAACATCTCGATAACATCGTCATAAAGCGCCACCAGCGTGCACTCCGGAGTAACAAGCACCGGGCGTTTGGCTCGCAGTTCCTTGAAGAAGCCCAGCGGATCGTCCGCCATTAACTGCCGGACCAGTTTGTGCTTCGTCGCTTCCGGCTCCCGGTCATACCGGTCCAGATAAGAAATCGGCGCAGGTCCCATGGCTGTCTCCCTTGTCTACAAGCTCTTCAAATACTCGACGAGGTCCCAGCGATCCTCGTCCGACATCGTTCGTGTCCCGTACTCGTGTCCGCCGTTACTATTACTCAATGTAGTCGTGTCAAACAGGAAGCCCTGATAGTCGCTCTCCCCGTGTTTGAACCCCACTTTCTTCACGTCCAGTTCTCGCGAGCCAACCATGAACTTCTTCGGCCGGTAGACGGTATTCGGCGGATCGTCTTTCTGCGGGCTCGCCGGTAACAACAAGTCATACAGCGTCGGAACCGACCCGTTGTGCAGATAGGGCGCCGTCGCCCAAATCCCGTTCAGCGCCCGCGCCTTATAGGCCCGAAGCGATTCATAAGGCGACGCGGTTGTCGACGGCACGTAATTCCCCGTTTTCACGGACGGCTTGATCTTATTCTGGAAATACTCCTTGATTAGAGTCGTCGCCCACTCCGCCGCCCGCGTGAAAAACCACTTATCCGGATCCGGCGTCGCCACTACGTTCTCGGTCGCCGTCGTCAGGATCAACACGACCGGAGCCCGATTGTTCAACAACACATCCCCCACGTCCGTGTTTGAGTACATGTTTCTCAAAATGCCGCTGTAGCCCATGTAATCCACGCCGTTCTCGGCCATCTTTGGGTCCGTCCCAGCCTCCTTAACACTGTCCATATGGGCGACAATGCGGCGGAGGTCGCTCTTACGATCAATCCCGGCGTGACACTTCGCGCACTTCAACTCGAATAACCGCGCGCCGCGCGCCCTCCGTTGCTCATCGATCGCGGGCAGCCCCGCGATCCGCACCGCATCGTCCCACAGAGGCGACTCGAGCGTCCATAGACGATCCTCCAACTGCCGTAAGTTATGGACATTCAGCGACGACCGGAAGCTGGTGTGCGTGGGACCGAACCCCTGCCCTCCGATCACCGACGAGACCGTCCATCCGTCCTTCCGCGCCCAGTCCAGCGTTCCAAATACGCCGATCACCTCACCCGCGTTCCGCCCGATCGGCCCGACGCCCGAATTGCCGCCGATCCCGTTTGTCTGCACATAGTCATGCCGCGGAATGTCCCACAGGAACGGATAACTCGTCGGGGCGTTCGCCGGGTTAAACACCTTATCGCGAAGTAACCGCCTTTGCGGAATTGTCAACAAATGTACCAGGCGCTCCATCAAATGATCCCGGTCCTGACCGGACAGCACGGGCTGCAGCTTCGCCAGCAGTTTCTTTGTCTCTTCCGGCGGCAGCGAGCCGACCAGAACCTCCCGCAGCGCCTCCGGATTCAATACGTGTTCCACCACCCGGTTGTAAATCCGGCCGAACGCGTCCAGCCGTGCATAGCCATATGGCACCGTGCTGTCGTTAAAGAAGTTATAGGCCTCCATCCGCAGCGCGTACCTTTTCAGGTCCGCCTCCACATCCTCGGCTTTGTCATAGTTGCCGGCCTTCAAAACCGCCGCCACAAATCGCTGCCGCTTCGCGTCGTCCTTCACTGTCTCCGCCAGCGACGCCGCCAGGCCATACATGAATCCTTCCATATCGGCGGCTCCGGCCCCGCCGTCGATCCGTATCCCCACGCCGTTATAGTTTGCCTGCGACGAATGACAAGCCGCGCACGTGAAACCCATATACTTTTTCCCCAGATATTCATCCGCCACCATGCCCACCGGCAGCGCATCCGGGTTGCTGGCCGTCGCCTTCTGCGGCAGGTAGCGGTACCGGTTGATATTCTCCGGGGAGCGAAACAACTCCTGCGACTTTTCCTGTTCCAGCATCAGAAAGAAGTCGTATGGCAGCAAGTCCGAACCCTGCGTCGTGGTGTAGAACCAAAGGCTGTCGGTGGCGTCCCACCCCTGGTCCAAATACTTCACCGTTTTGAACTGATCCCCAAAAATATCCGATGAAACCGTCGCCGCGCCGCGGTCCGGATCGTTGTCCGCCACCGTGTAGTAAGCCCGGTCGAACAGTGTCGTCGAACGAACCAGCAAAAAGATCACGATCAACAGCACTATCAGCCCGGCGCGAAACTGAAAATTGGTCCCGATCTTATAGAACAGATATACAAAGTACTTCTGCATACTGGCTCCTTACTTTTCGCGGTTTTTTCTGAGAATGAGTAAAACTAAATACAAAGCGGCGCCCCCTCAAGGATCCGCCGAATAGACGACAAATTCGCGATTCAGTTAATCACAGGGGCCGCACGCTGTCAAGGCGTTCTCCTATCGAATCTCGGCCAGCGTGTTCCGCATGGCCGCCGGCAGAGAGGGCGGCAAATCCTGGCGGACGCGAAGCTCCGCCGCCAATTCCCGCAGCAACTTGCGCACCTCCGGGCTGGCGGCGCTTCGCGGCGGAGGCTCCGGCATGTCCGGCGAGGCGCCAAACCACGCCTTGGGCTGATAGTCGAATAGGCTCTCGGCAATCCCATAAACCACCGGCCGCGCCAGGCCGCGCCGGCGAATCAAACGGGCGCTGAGACGAACGAACTCGCGGTCGTTCCGATTAGGCACAATGGCCGCATGCGCCACGTAGATCCGCTGGGGAGCCGGCAACGCATCCTCCGCGAGTAACTCTTCGAGCAGCGCCATGGCCCGCGCACTCCGGTTCCGCGCCAGCAATGGCCCGACGGTTTCCACAAACCCGTTGCGCGCCGAATCGCGCAGCACCGCCGCGGCTGTAGCCGACAGCGGCTTTCGTGCCGCCAGCACCGCCAGCAGCCCGTTCCTGCGCGCCAAAACCGAGTTGAATTCCGCATCGTTCGACAACGCCAGGCAAAGCGCCTCGGCTGCCTGGGACGGATGCTCCCGAAGAGCGTCGAAGATCCTGCCGACCCGCACCACCGGCGTGCTGGATGCCGTCGGCGGATCGAGCCGCCGAAGGAATGCGGCGTCGCCGAGCCGCCGGGCCAACTGCGCGATGGACGGTGCGTCGCCGGCGACGGCAATAGCCACCGCCGCCGCTTGCAGCCGGTCCGGGTCGGTCTCGCTATCGAGCGCCGCCACCTGGCCCAACGCCAGCCCGGCCATTAACAAACTCATGGACGCCGCCGTCATTGACGACGACTCCGCAGAATTTCCACTATCTCCGCTCGCGTTGCCCGCACCGCATTCGCCAATAACGGGGCCGTTTCCACGGTCAAAACTTCGTCCGCGATTTGCGCCAGCCGCTCCAGTGCCGCGGTCTCCGCGCCGCTCCAAGGTTCCGGCTCAGGCGGCGACATCGCCGGCCCAAACCATAGTCGCGACTGATGATCGAACAGCGTCTCCACCAAAGCCGTACGCACCGCGCCCGGAGGTTCCACCGCCAGCATGCGAGCGCAACTTTCCACCACCGCAAGGCGCGTCCGGAATGGCAGCAAAGCATAGTGGAGGATACTCACTCTGACGTGTTCCTCCACCGCCCCGTTGCCAATCAACTCCTCGAATTCCTTCAACGCCAGCGGGCTTCCATTCTGCAACAACAGCGGCCCGATCACTTCCGCAAATCCCTCCGCCGCACCCGCGCGGAATATAGCGGCCCCGTGTTCCGTCATCGGCACCACGGCGGCCAGCGCGCCCAGTAATGAGTTCACTCGCGCCAGTACCGCCCGGAACGCCGGCTCGGCGTAAATCAGTTCGCACAAGCGGCCGGACCATTCCGTTGGATGTTCGGAAAACTCGCTGAATACCGCCAAAATATTGGAGATCGGCGTACTGCCATCGACCGGTGGATCCAGTCGTTCCAGGAATTCCGGACTCCGCAGGGCGCGGCCAAGCGCCAGTGTGGCGTCGCGATCCCCGGAGCGTGCCAACACCGTCGCCGCGGCCGCCAATTGGCCGGCATCGCGGGACTCGCTGAGCGTAGCGATATGGCGGGCGCGATCTTCAAGGGGCAGTGGGACGGGCATGCGGCTCCTTCTTATTAGCTAGGGATTTCGCGCCATCACTTCGCTGAATCGGCACGCCTTCACCTGAATTATGTCGAAATTCTCCGTGACTGGAGCGTTTACCGTGGCGCGCATGACGTTCTTATCGGGTGGAATCGTCAGGCCGTCGGGCACCGACGTTGTAACGCCCCGATGCCCCAGTCCCATCATGTGCCCCATCTCATGCGCGAAAACAAATCCGTACTTATGCCGCGTCTCATCGATGTTAGCCGAAAAGCTCCCGGTATCCATGTTACGTGTGGGCACGACAATTCCCCACAGTAAGTTCACATCCCGTGTGCCGGGGCTCGCCGGCTGCCAGTTAACGTCCGGGAACAGCACGACCATGTTGACCTTGTCGGCGGGTTCGTCCGGCGGAATGCCGGTCTTGGGAATCAGCGACGTTGACGGCGTACCTAAATCTGGAAGCGTAAAGTTCGCCGCTTGATATGCTTTGGCGGTGCCGGCCTGGTTTGGCGCGCCTTCCGGCTGCCGCGCACGGGTCAGCGGTGCGTGATTCGCCGGGCAAAGAAGGGCCGTGGAGAGTGTCTTAGTACCGGTGCCAAACGTGGGATCCTGTTCGATATAGGCCACGCTGACTACTTCATTCCTCGCGTTGATCTGAATAGCCGGTTTTTGATTCGCGGCACTGTTGAATGTCAAGGCGATGTCATTCACCTCGACATCGAAATGACCCGGCTCCACCAACGTAACCTGGACAACCTTCTTATCCAGCGACCCATCCGGCGGGCCGACCTTGGGATTGAAACCCGACGCCTTCACCTCGTCAACCGCCGGCCGGCCCGGGATCGGCGGCCGTAACGGAACGGCCGGTTGTCCTGGAGCCGGCGGCTGGGCCGCCACCCCAGGTTGAGCGGCCACAAGGGCAAACGCCGGACGCGCGGCGCGTACCGGCGTGGCTACCTCCGCCGAGTCGTCGGGAACCATCTCGACCCCGAGTTGCCGCAGAAAAATGTTCGAAATGGCCATATGCATCTTCGCTTCGGCGTGACTCTGCGTGGGCGCCTGTGCGGTCAGCGGGGGAATCGCCGGAATGATGGGCCGTGCGGGCACGGCGGGAAGGTCGGGCACTTCCGGCTGCGGCGCCGTCGCGCCATTGCCTGGGAATGCCGGCTGGCCCGCCTGCGCGGGAAATCCCGGCAGCGCCGGACTCCCTGGCACCGCGGCCTGCGCTTTGGTGAAGATCCTGCTGACCCTGTATTTTATCTTCCGGATCGGCACCACGTGCACGCGAATCATTCCATAGCCGAAGCCGCCGGAATAGGGCTGTATCAGCACGTCTCCATTGGTAACACCGAAGACCTGTATTTTAAGTCCGCGCTTGCCCGCTTCCGTATTCAGGAAATCCGCTTTGCCGTCGTACTTGTTATCGGCCTTGGCGTCCCCGCCGAGGATCCACCATGCAATCCGGTCATCGTCGTCGGTCCAGGCCAAATTGGGCGTAATCTTGGTGATTTCGTACTTCGGAACCTTCTTGGCGTCGGCCGCATCGCCGCCGGCCAGAATCAAGCAACCCGCCGGGTTCTTGATTAGATTGATGTCATCGGCCGGTTTCACCCGATCGCCGGAAGTTATCGGATCGATCTCCACTTCCACCATTGTCAACTTATGCTTCTTGAGTAACTTGCCGATATTGGTCGTAAGTAACACGGACAGATCCACGTCATTCAGAGCCGCGCTGACTTTCGCGCCTTCCACCTTCACCACTTCCTTCGCGTTATCGGTCACCGTGATCTTGTCCGAAGGGGTCTTCCAATCGAAGGCCGACGGCACGGCCAATTCAATAAACGGCCGCATCTCCACTTTGTACTTATTGCCGACAATAATCGGCGCCGGGAAAAATGTCGATTTAGTCTTGCGCTCCGGCTTTTCCGGAACCTGCGCGGCGATCTTCAGGTCCGCCGGCTTTCGGTTGCTCACAATCTCGGTATGGCACACCGTCACCCGGACGTTATCGGCGGTGCCGATCAACCCGGTAATCTCCGCCGTAATGCCGGTATCGCGCGCGGCGGCGCTGGCTTTCGCGCCTTCCACAAAAAAGCGCAGACCCGCGTTTCCCATCGTCGAAACCGCGAAAGAATGCGGCATCGCGACGGCGACTTCGCCCGCCGCCGGGGTCTCGGCGTTGAATAGCAAAATACGATCGTCGCTCGTCCGCAGCGTGATGCCGCCGGCGAAATCCGCCGGTTTCACCTTCTGCACAATCAGTATCGCCCGCTCGTCGATCTTCGGGTCGCTCTGTACGGGAATCGGCCGGCCCCGGAAGAACTTATCCGTCGCCGCCGCGCCGGCCGCGGGCGCCGCCTTCGCCGTGGGCAGAATTGGGGGATCCGCCGCAGGGTCCGTGCGCGGATCGCAAATATCGAGCGTGATCTCGACCGACGTCAGTTTCCCCTTCGCCGGCGGCCCGTTCTTCTTGGTGCCGCCCGCGAGCGCCAGCGTCACCACCACGTCGTCCTTCTTCTGGCTTGCCGTCAGGCCCACCGCCAGAACTTCCACGCCGAGCGACAGCGTGGGACCGTCGAACACATTGTCCGTGCCGTCGAATTTCAACACCACGCCCTTCACCGTGAACTGAATCGGTAGCTTGTTGTTCACCGTGAACGTGCCGGTCCCATCGAAGTCGGCATCGGTTTTTAGAGTCAGTTTTGACGGGTCGGGATTGGTATAGGGCCGCTTCACCACAACGGAACTGTGGTCCACATTGATTGCCGGCGCGGCTGCGGCGGCCGGTTCGCCAGCAGGTTCGCCGGCCGCCTTGGCGTCCGCCCCTTGCGTAGCCGGAGCAGGAGCCGCCGCTACCGGGATCATCAGGATCAGCGGGTTCACCTCTTCAAGAATGATCGGCGTTGGATTCGGGCCTTCGCACGGCGACTGGTTCAGCAGACGCTCATAGAACCGGCACGCGAAAGTATCTTTGTCCACCTCCACGGTCCGCCGTTTGGCTTGAAATTGCCGGCGTGTGGCGGCATTGGCGAAGAAGCGTTTCGTGCAGCCCGCCGGGCCTTCTATCCACGTCGGGCACGGCCACTTCGCGGCCGGTACCACCGTGCCCGGACGGAACAGCAGAACCAGAATCCGGCGATTCACCGAGTTCTGTTTGTTACGTTCGGTGACATTGGATTGCAGGGCCGTGTTCTCCGCCGCGGAGAACATCATGATTGGATTAAATTCGGAGCAACCCTGATAGTCGCCCTTGCCGTTCGGATCGGCGCCCTTCGCCAGGAAATCGGCCGGCGTGAGCGTCGGCCCCGAGAGAAATTCGAAGTACGCGGCAAAGAGTTTCTCGCGAGTTTTCGCTCCCGCGTCGCCATCCGCGGTCAGCCCATTCGCGGTTTGGAAATCCTTGATTGCCTGCGTGCTCTGCGCGGTCTTCGATCCGGACTCCGTCCCCGTCGGAAAGCCCACCGACGTCAACATTATCTGTGTGTGGCGCAGATTCCAATCGTCGCCCGTGCCGTTCGAATCGGTGTGTAACTTCTCCCAAATGCCGGTGTCCCGGATCAAAACGCCATAGATTGCGCGTGCCCGGCGCCCCGATAGAGTCTTGTTGTAATTGTCGTTGCCCACCGGGTCGGCGTGGCCGAAAATCGAATACGGGGATCCCGCGTGCGAAACATTGAGCTCCGCCAATTCGACGAATTCCGCCTTCGCCTGCGGAACCACGAACGAGGAATCGAAATCGAACCGGACATCGTCCAGGCGCCAACACGCCACCGCCACCAGCTCCATCCGAATCGTGTTCTTTTCCTTGCCGGAGCCCGGCGCGGCGAGAATCGGCAACAGTTCGGCGGCGGCATGGGATGCGGCGTGACCGCCTTCTAATTTCTTGTCCCCGAACGCCAAATCTGAACTCCTGTATCAAGTGTCAATGGGTCTATTTATGACAGCCCTGTATTCGATTCTGATTTTAGCCGAGTGGGAACCGGAGGGCAACCGGGGGGGGGGGGGGGCGGGAGCTA
>JBJXFL010000025.1:0-3706 GCA_046155405.1 Bryobacteraceae bacterium
CCGGTGATGGTGACGCCGATGACGGGCACGCCGAGGCGGGCGGCGGCGAGCATGTCGCGCACCGCCGCGCCGACTCCGGTCGAATCCATCACAACCTGCAGTTTCCGGCCGTGGAACTTTTGCGTGATCGCGCGGACGCGCTCGACGACCTGCGGGTAGGGCGTGCGCAAGGGAATACGTTCGAGGTGGCGGATGAGGACGCGGGTGCGGGTTTCGTCGACGTAAGTGACGGGGTCGCGCGCGCCGGTGAGTTCGACGCGGCGCTCGGCGATGGCGATGGCGGAGTGGTCGCGGGCCTGGCCGAGGTCGAGACCAAGGAGGAAGCGGGACCCGGGTTGCTCGAACGTCATAGGAGTAAGCTGGGCTCAGCGGACGGGCGGAAGGCATCGTCAATCGCTTCCGGATCAAAGTAGGCGAAGTCGGCAGCAACGAACTCGCACAGATACTCCTGGCGGAACATCTGGTCAGAGAGATGGCGGCGTTCTTCTTCGAGGAACTCGGGGCGGATGCGAGGGCAGCGCGTAGCGGGGGTTTCAACGCGAGTCCAATCGGAGCCGGGCTCACTCCACGCATCGTAGAAGAAGCCTTGCCGGCCGTTGGGCGTGGACATGAGCCAGATGGCGGCGCCGGCATTGGCGGCGATCATGGGGCGGACGGCGTGATAGAGCTCACAGGGAACACGCGAGGCTTCGTCGATCAGTAGCAGCGCGACACTGGAAAAGCCACGGACGGTGGCCTCGCGGCCAGGTAGACCGACGATGCGGGAACCGTTGGGAAGAGCCAACGAGACGGCGTTGTCACCGTCGCCGCGGGGGCGGATGCCGAGAGCGCGGAGGAAGCCGGCGGCTTTGCGGACGAACTCAGCCGATTGACGGGCCGAGGGCGAGGCGACGATCGTGAGTGAACCGGGGCGATGAAAGGCTTGATGGACGGCACGGATGGCGACGGTGGTGGACTTACCCCACTGGCGGCAACAATTGAGCAGACCACGCCGGATGAATGGATCGAGGGCTCGAGCTTGGTCAAGGTCTGGCTCGAAGGCCAGGCGGTCTCGCGCGAACGCGACGACGTCGATGGTGTGGCGGGTGTTACTCATGATGAACGGGGCGGGACTGAAGTCCCGCGCAGGCTGAAGCCTACCCTACAGTAAGTCGGCTTGGTCAAGCAGCTCGAGGAAGTGAGGGCGGAAGTCCGGATGACGGGTCAGGACCGCCTGGCCGAGTTTGTAGATGAATTCGGTCCATTTGGGGTGTTGGCTCAGGGGCAACGATGACGGATTCGGGTTGTTCGCGGCGATCCGGAGGCGGCTGCGCTGCGCTGGTGGGTGGGCGTTCTGGAAGTTGCGGGTCATGAAGGTGTCCGTTCTTGGGATTAGGTTCTGCCTGTAATTCGACTTCTTGGTGGCGCCGGCGCTGTTGCGCTCGTAAGTTGTCCAGTCGAGCGATGCAACGGTCTATTTGCCGGGTGAGACGGGCTTCGTAGCGGTAGAGGAGGGGAAGGGTGGGCCAGTCATGGGCGAGATTACGGAAGGCGAGGGCGGCGCGGGTGGCCTCATCGGTGGATTCGTAGGTGGCGGCGATCTCGTCCGTCATGTGGTCCATCTGATTGTCTTGGAGAGCGTCTTCCATGGCCCAGGCGCGATTGAGGCGCCACTGGCAGACGGTGATTTCGTGGACAGTGAAGTACTCGGCGTTGGTGGTGGGTGCGAAGTCAACCACGTTTGATTCGTGTAACAGGATGAATTCGGCGGGGTTTTCGTTTTTGAGGCAAACGGCGTGGGTGACGCGGTCTGGAGAAGCGAGGCCATGACGGGCGACGGAGTTAGCGGCTGAGCGGGCTTTGCCCTCGGGCGTAACAGGCCCATGGGATTTTTTCCCGTTGGCACGGGAGGCGGCTTTGCGACGAGCGGATGACATAGCGGCCCTAGCTTACAGGTTGGTTTGGCGGCTAGAGGGTAGGAATGGCGTAAGTGCTTGAGAGGAAACCGAATATAATTCTGATTTTGTGTGAAGGGTTTACCGGCCAATCTGGAAGCGACGGATTTCACGCCAAGTTCGCTAAGGAAGCGCAAAGCCGCAAAGATGACTTTGGGGCGTGGGTGGCACGCATCATTGGGCACGCGTCATTGGCCGAAGCTAATCTCTCGAGTCGAAGCGAAAAATGGGTATCGATTGGCCAGTAAATGAAGCGAATTGTCAGGCGGCCAACTGTTCAGAAACATTGTCGATTCGCTTCATTATTCGCGTGGCAATTCAGCCAGAATCTGCTAGACTCCCGGTCATTGGGCGGCTCACGTTAGATAGGGCATTCTGGGCGAGATTTAGGGAGCCACCGCGAAAGGCACCGCAGCCGGGAATTGGCTGCTTCCACCATCCATGAAACAACTCACATTAGGGCAACTAACGGCGTTGCTGGCGGCGGCGACGATGCTGGCGCCGGTTGGCAGCGCAGGCGGTCCGAAAGCGCCAGTCGCACGGACTGCCTATACGGCGCGGCGGGCACCGGTGGCGGCGCAGGTGCAGGCCGCGGCTCCGGTGACGGCTCCGGGGGCGGCTGCGGCTCCGGTTGAGGCGGCGGCTTCCGGCCAGAATGAGTTGACAGGGGCCGATATCTCGGTGGGCTTCGCAGACAGCTCCAGCCCGACTCCGAATTTCCCGCTGCCGTGGCAAAGTGCGCCGAATGTGGTGTTTATCGGGGGCGGGAGCCCGTGGAATGCGGGGGCGATCCGGATCGACAATCCGTCGAGCGCGCCGCTGACGGTGCAGAAGGTAGTGGTCGATTTGCAGCGGACAGGCCAGACGGCGGGTCCGGTTTTCGACCTGTGGGGCACGTTCATTGTCCCGGCCCAGGGCTCGGCGATTCTGACGCAGACGGCGGCGGGGAACTTCAACACGAGCGCAAACCCGATCGCGACCTGCGGACAGCCGGTTGCGGCGTTCGCAGGTGACGAAGTACGAGTACGATAAAGCCGGGCAGTTGAAGGCGGTGACGAAGGCGTTTGGGACGCCAGTGGCTGGGACGGTCAGTTATCAGTACGACGAGGCAGGGCGGAAGGCGAGCGAGACGGACGAGCGCGGGAACGCGACGGAGTATGAGTTCGACCCGGCGGGCCGGATGAAGAAGATGACGAACGCGCTGGGCGAGGCGACGGAGTATGGCTACGATTTGCGCGATCAACAGATTTCGGTGCTGGATGCCAATGGGCGGACAATGCGGAACGAGTTCGACGCGCGAGGGCGGATGACTAAGACCACTTACCCGGACAACACGACGATGGTGTACGGGTTCGACGGGATGGGCCGGCAGACTTCGGTGGTGGATCAGGCCGGGAAGACGACGTCGAAGGTGTATGATGAGGCCGGGCAGTTGAAGGCAGTGAAAGATGCGCTGAATCAGTTCACGCGATACGAATACGATTTGAATGGCAATCTGGCGTCGCAGACGGACGCGGCGACGCGGGTGACGACGTATGATTGGGATGCGTTGAACCGGCGGACGCGGAGAACATTACCGCTGTTGATGTTTGAAACGTACGGGTATGATCCTGTGGGGAACATGACGTCCAGGAAGGATTTCAAAGGGAAGACGACGGGGTACGGCTACGACAGTTTGAACCGGTTGACCAGCAAAACACCCGATGCCAGTTTCTTCTCGGGGGCGACACAATATAGCTACTACCCGAATGGGTTGAGGCAGACGATGACGG
>JBJXFL010000026.1:0-28740 GCA_046155405.1 Bryobacteraceae bacterium
CGCCAACCAACTCGCCGCCACCCTAGTCCGCGACATCGCCATCGCCCAATGGCAAATCGAGCGCCTCCACACCTGCGTCACCGTCCAGTGGAACCTCGCCCTCATCGATAACGCCGCCAAACCCAGCGCCCTCGCCCCCGAACTCGCCGAAATCCAGGCCATGGGCCGCGCTTGCGAACAACTCATCGGCGGCAAAGGCTCCGTCTCCAAACTCAACCGCGAAATCGCCCAGCTCCAACGAGCCATCGCCGGTCTCGAACGTCGCCTCAAGTTCATTCACGGCACTTTCCCCAACGCGGCCAAGGAACTAACCCGGACCGAAAGCTCACAACCAACTGAAAAGGAAGCAGTTACCGAACCGCCCCTCTACACCACCGAAAGTTCGCCCGCCGTCCTCCAGGCCTACAAACAGCAGTTTCCCAACCGCGAAATCGTCGTCCTGCCGCCCGATGACGTCGCCAACGGCATCAACCTCGAGGACGACATGCCAACCGCTCCACGAAAGTCCACCTGAACGAAGAATATGGGTCCCACATTCGGCCATCTCGGCCTCCACTTTCGCGAACTCATCCAAGACGCCGCCGCACTGTGTTCCGACGCCGGACAGCCCATCACCAAAACCTCCGAATGGGCCGAAAAGCTGCTGAACTTCGTCCCCAGCGCCAAGCAAGCCGAAGTCCTCGACAGCGACGCCCGATATCTCATTCTGTGCTGCAACCGCCAATGGGGCAAGACCACCACCATCGCCCTCAAGGCCCTCCACCGTGCCTTAACGATTCCCGAGCAAACCATCGTCATCCTGTCCCGCTCGAAGCTCCAAGCCAACATCCTGATCGAACGCGCCCGCATGTTCGCCGCCCGCCTCGGACACAAAATCAAGCGTGCCCTGGGCCATCAATTCTCGCTCCAACTCGACAACGGCAGTCAAATTTTCGCCGTCGCCCACACCACCGATACCAGCGTCGGCCCCACCGCCAACGTGCTCATCGTCGACGAAGCCGCGCTCGTCAAGGACTTGGTCTACTTCTCCGTCTCGCCATTCACCGCCAGAACCCACGGAGCCATCTGGCTGCTGTCGACTCCGCGCCGCCCAGCCGGCTTTTTCTACAACATCTGGCACGGCCGGGAAGACACCCGCTGGCACAAGATTTTCTCGACCGTAGCCGACTGCCCGGACATCGACCCGGAGTTCCTCGCCATGCAAAAGCGCGCCGACGAAGTCAAATACGGCCAGGACTTCCTCTGCGAATTCCTCCAGCCGGCCGACCGCCTTTTCACCGTCGAAATGCTCGACGAAATGACCAGACGTTAAGGAGAAAACCATGCCCACCGACTCCGGCCGCGGCCGCCAGGAAGTTCAGATTCGTATGGATCTCGTACTGGCCGGGAAGTACAACATCTCTACCGAATCGCCTGCCTACGTCCTCGGCATGGTAGTCCGCGGACAGGAGCTGGATGCGCCTCCAAGCCAGCGACCGCTCCGACCTCGAAGACCTCAAGTCGATAGTCGTCGGTTCCGGCCCCGGCCCCGGCGAAATCACCCTCAATCAAGTGGCCCGTCTGGACCTCGTCAAGACTCCCGGCACTATCCGTCGCGGCCTCTCCAGAAGCGATGCTGTGCTGGAAGGCCGCGGCGAGCGTTTGCGCCCCATCCTGATGGCCGCCTGCACCGCCATCTGCGGCCAGCCGCATCTTCGAACTCCGCTACTTCCTCTGGCGCGAACCGTCATGGAGGCCTGCTATCATCGTCGGTACTAACCCTGATAGTCGTCCGACCTACTACGACCCCTTCGAAGACCTCTCCAACTGGGTCAAACGAACCTGTTTCGTCAGCGACGCCCTTTCATCGGACAGTCGGCCAATGCCGAGCCGCTGCCGGTCCACCACCCGCCGCGGGCTCAATCACAACCTCTCTCGGCAACGGCGGACGGCGGTTCGGAGAACTTTGAATAATGGCCGCTACGATAGCGATCAGCGGTGTTCTGAATAATGACTGCCGGCCGGGTCTTCTTAGGCGCAAAGTGAACCAGATAGATTTCGCCACGCTGACGGCAATAATTTACGGTCAATTCCAGCGACCTAGCCCGAAAGCTTCGCTAACTCGCCCGCGTGTGCCCGGATCTTCGATATCGCGGCCGCGATCTGCTCCATGTCTTCACGGGCGCCGAGTAACATCGTCTGCGTAAACCAGACGCCTTCCTTGCAAAGCAGGTCATTCACCGGACATTCATTACGCTCCCGCCAATGACGCAATCGATCCGCTGAAAATAGCCGCTGGTAGCCGCGCCCGTTCAGGACATTCTCCAGAAACGGCTGCTTATTCAACGGCCCGTATCCGCTGGAGCACGGCACTCCCTCCGCCGCCAGCGCCTTCAGGAATCGCTCGCGCGGCAACCCATTGAACTCCGTCGCGTCATACCGTAACATGTATAAGTGCCAGGCGCTCCGCGTGCAGCCGTCTTCCAGCGCCGCCGGCGTAATTCCGGGTATCTCGCCGAGTAACTTCGTTAAGTAAGCCGCGTTCCCGTCGCGCGTCTTCGACTGCATTTCCAGCCGCTCCATCTGAGTCATTAGAAGCGTCGCCTGAAACTCAGTCAACCGCAGATTCGCGCCCTGCGCCGGAGTAACTCGCGCGCCTTTACGCGGGCTGCTGTTGGTGTGATAGGCATAACAGCGCTCGATGAGATCCGAATCGGATGACAGCACCGCCCCGCCCTCCCCGGAGTTCAAATTCTTCGACGCCTGGAAGCTGAATGTTCCCGCATCGCCCAGCGTACCCAACTTACGCCCACGCCATTCGCCCAAGTGCGCCTGGGCCGCGTCCTCCAGGATCTTCAACTTACGCCGCCGGCCGACCTCAAGGACTTTATCCAAGTTAGGCGGGGCGCCCGCGATGTGCACCGGAATCACCGCCACTGTCCGGTCCGTAATCGCCGCTTCAATCTTCGACGCGTCCATTTGGAACGTACGCGCGTCCGAATCCACAAACACTGGCAGGGCGGACTTCGCCAACACCGCGTTCACCGTCGCAATGAATGTGTACGGCGGCACAATCACCTCGTCCCCCGCCTGTACATCCAGCCCATGCAAAGCCGTTATAAGCGCCGCCGTGCCATTCGCCACCGCCAGGCAGTGCCGGGCGCCTAACGCCGCCACGAACCGTGCCTCAAATTCATCGACGGCCTTACCCGATCCGCGGTACCACTTGCCCGACCGAAGGACTTGCATCCATGCCGCTTCATCATTCGTTTTCAAAACCGGCCAGGCAGGGAACGGCTGCTTCCGCAGCGGTTCCCCGCCTAACAAAGCTGGCTTCAAAACGGCCCCGGAAACCGCCGTCGATGCCGCTGCCGCCGCCATTACAGTTCGTCGTGTCATACGTCCGCATCGTATCCTGAACCGAGTGCGCCTGCAAGACCTTCAACGTCAAATCGTAAACTGCGAACGGTGCCCGCGGCTTCGGGACCACTGCCAGGCCGTCGCCCGCACGAAGCGCCGCGCCTATCGCGACGAGGAATACTGGGGCCGCCCGGTCCCGTCCTTCGGCGACCCGAATGCCCGCCTGGTAATCATCGGTCTCGCGCCCGGCGCGCATGGCGCCAACCGCACCGGCCGCATCTTCTCCGGCGACCGCTCCGGCGATTTTCTATACCAAGCCCTGTTCAACGCCGGCTTCGCCAACCAGCCCACCAGCATCGATAAAGACGACGGTCTGGAACTCACCGACGCCTGGATCACCTGCCCTGTCCACTGCGCCCCGCCCGGCAACATGCCGCTGCCGGAAGAGATCCGCGCGTGCCGGCCGTACCTCGAGCGGGAGCTGAAACTCTTGAAACAGGTGCAGGTTGTCGTCGTCCTCGGCCGGATCGCCTTCGACACATACTTGACGATCCGCGGCGAACGCAAGGCCGAGTTCCCCTTCGCCCATGGCGCCGAGTTTCGCGGTCTATCGCCGGCGCTCATTTGCAGCTACCACCCCAGCCAGCAGAACACGCAGACCGGCCGGTTGACGCAAGAGATGCTGACGGGAGTGTTTCAGCGCGCCCGTGCGGCGTTAATATAAGGTAATGCGGAACGCTATGGGAATCCTCGTCTTCGTCGCGCTCGCCCTTTCCGCCGCGACGATCGATCCGCGCGAAGAGGCTTTCATCGGCAACCGCCGCTCCTACTGGGCCTTCCAGAAAGTCGTTCGCCCGGCCGTCCCCGCCAACGCTCCCAATCCAATCGACGCGTTCATTCTCGAAGGGCTGAAAGCTAAGAATCTCACGCCGTCGGCGCCGGCGAATAAACGAACGCTGATTCGGCGCGCCACCTTTGACTTGACCGGCATGGCGCCCACGAATGCCGAGGTGGAAGCCTTCCTCAAGGACGCTAGCAAGCACGCCTACGAGAAGCTGATCGATCGGCTGCTCGCCTCGCCCGCATACGGTGAACGCTGGGCGCTGAAGTGGCTGGATGTCGTCCGCTACGCCGACACCAACGGCTATGAACTCGACGCCGAGCGCCCCCAGGCCTGGCGCTACCGCGACTACGTAATCGACGCCTTCAACACGGCCAAGCCTTATGACAAATTCCTGATGGAACAGATCGCCGGCGACGAGCTTTTCCCCGGTGACAATAAGGCGCTGGTCGCCACCGGCTTTCTGCGCGCGGGCCCCCGCCACGTGGTCGGCGGCAACACCGACGAAGAGGTCAACCGCCAGGAAGTGCTGCTGGAAATGACCCTTGGAGTTAGCAACACTTTCCTCGGCCTGACCGTCGGCTGCGCGCGCTGCCACAACCACAAGTTCGACCCCATCACGCAGGCCGACCACTACCGGATACAGGCCATCATGGCCGCCACCGATCTCAAGGAAATCGAGTTCGCTCCCAAGGAACAAAAAGAGCGATTCGCGGCGGCCAAGAAGGAGCACGAAGCGCGGCTGAAGCCGCTGCAGGACGAGATCGCCGCTATCGAAAAGCCCGTCCGTGAGCGGCTTCGTGAAGCCAAAAAGAAGCTCCTTTCGCCCGCCCATCTCGCCGTTCTGGAGGTGGCCAAAGAGAAGCGAACGCCCGAGCAGGAAGTCCTTTTCAAGGAAGCCACCAAGCAGATCGGCCTCAGTTGGGATGAAGTAGTCGAGGCCCTTCCGCCTGGGCCCAAGGCCGACCGCGCCGCCATTCGCGCCCGGATCCACGCGATCAACCTGGATGAGCCGGAGCCGCCCGCCGCCGCCTTCGGCGTGGCAAATATGGAGAAGGCTCCCGTCACCCACGTACTGAAACTTGGCGAACCTAAGCACAAGCTCGATCCCGTGGAGCCCGCGTTCCTATCGGTGCTCGGCGGCCTGGACGCTCCCAAGGGGCCGGCTGGCCGGCGCGCCGCATTCGCACAATGGCTGGCCGATCCGCGGCACCCGCTGACGGCGCGCGTCATGGCGAATCGCATCTGGCAGTTCCGGATGGGTACCGGCATCGTACCCACGCCGAACGATTTTGGCCAGCTCGGGGGTCGCCCGTCCAACCGTCCGCTGCTCGATTGGCTGGCCGCCGAGTTCGTCTCCAGCGGCTGGAACGTCAAGCACCTCGACAAGTTGATCGTCACCTCCGCCACCTATCGCCAGACGGCCGAAATCGATGACCGGAAAGCGGCGGTCGATTCGGACAATAAGCTCTACTGGCGGATGAACCAGCGCCGCTTGGAAGGCGAGGCGTTGCGCGATAACATCCTGCAAGCCAGCGGCAAGCTGAACGCCAAGCAGTTCGGCCCGCCCATCAAAACGCCCATCGAACAAGAGATCTACGACATCATTTTCACGGAGGCCGAGCCCGACAATCTGTGGCCGCTGCCGAAGGACCGAAGCGAAATCTACCGCAAGTCGATTTACCTGCTCAACAAGCGCACCGTGCGGCTCCCCATGCTAACCAACTTCGATCAGCCCGATGCGATCACCTCCTGCCCCGTCCGCGCCGTGAGCACCCATGCGCTGCAGGCGCTCTCGCTGCTGAATAGCGCTTTCATGCACGAACAGGCCCAGACCCTCGCCGCCCGGGTCGACATGGCCTGTAAAGGCGACGCGGCCTGCCAGACCAAAACGGCCTATGCCCTGACACTCCAGCGCGCGCCGCGCCCGGCGGAGCAACAAATGGCCCGGCGGTTCCTCACGCAGAAGAGGATGCCGCTCGAAGACTTCTGCAAGGCTCTCCTTAATCGCCATGAGTTCGTCTACATTCCCTAATCGTCGAAGCGTCCTGACGGGCGGCCTGGGCGCCGTGGCCGCCGAATGGCTGCTGCAACGCGACTTGCGCGCTGCGGCGCCAAGCGCCAACCCGCTGGCGCAGAAACCGCCGCACTTTGCGCCGAAGGCCAAACGGGTCATCTTCCTCTTTATGGTCGGCGCGCCGTCGAGCATCGATATGTTCGACCCCAAACCGGCCCTTACCAAATTCGCCGGTCAGAAACTGCCCGCCAGCTTCGGCAAAGTGATCGGCCAGTTCACCGGCGGCGACACCGGCCTGCTGCCCTCGCCATGGGAGTTTAAACAGTACGGGCGGAGCGGTATGCCCGTCAGCGCCCTTTCGCCGCACGTGGCCCAATGTGTCGACGACATCTGTTTCGTCCGCAGTTTTTACACCGAAAGCGTTGTCCATGCACCGGCCATGTACCAGGTCCATAGCGGCCATGTGCTCACCGGCTATCCGTCGATGGGCGCTTGGGTGACCTACGGCCTCGGCTCGCCCGCGGACAACCTGCCGGCCTATGTCGTAATGCCGCAACCGGAAGGCACGCCGGAGGGTGGCACGCCTTGCTGGAGCTCCGGTTTTCTCCCCGCCGTTTATCAGGGCACGCTGCTGCGCGGCGGCCCATCGCCGATTCTTCACCTGAAGCCGCCCGATGGCGTGACGCCGGACCGGCAGAAAAACACGCTCGACCTGCTGCAGCAAATGAACCGGCTCGACTCCCGCGCCGGCGACTCCGAACATGCCGCCCGCATCGCCTCCTACGAACTCGCGTTCAAGATGCAGGCCGCCGCGCCGGAGGCCGTTGACCTCAATAGTGAATCCGAAGCGACGAAAAATCTCTACGGTCTGGACGACAAGAAAACCTACGAGTTCGGCTCCCGCCTGCTGCTAGCGAGACGCCTGATTGAGCGCGGGACGCGATTCGTTCAGATTTACTCGGGCGGCGGTCCGGTGAGCATTCAATGGGACGCGCACAAGGACCTGGTCGCCAATCACGAGAAGATGGCCGGCCTGACCGATAAGCCGGTCGCCGGACTGTTGAAGGATCTGAAAGCGCGTGGCCTGCTCGATGAGACGCTGGTGATCTGGGGCAGCGAATTCGGTCGTTTGCCGATGTCGGAAGGCGGAAACGGCCGGGACCACAATCCGCACGGCTTTACCATGTGGTTCGCGGGAGGCGGCGTGAAGGGCGGCCGCATTGTGGGCCAGACCGACGAGTTCGGGCTGGGCGGGATCGGCGACCGGTATCACATGCGGGATTTCCACGCGACTATCCTTCATCTGCTTGGTCTGGACCAGCACAAGCTCTTCTACCTGCACAACGGCCGCAACGAAAAGCTGACCGATTTTGGCGGCAACGTCATCGATAAGGTTTTCATCTAAATCCGGGTGCGGACTCTCCTCTACCTTTTGGCCGTGCCCGCGCTAATCGGGCAACCCGCACCGAGCGATGAGCTATGGAAAGCGATCGCTCCAATTTACGCGAAGACGCTCGAGCATCCATTTTTGAAGGGTCTGACGGATGGCACGCTGCCGCCGGGACGTTTCCAATTCTACCTGGGCCAGGACGCGGCCTATCTCGACGCTTTCTCGCAGGCCCTGCTCACGCTCGCCGGAAAGGCTCCCAACCGCGAATGGGCCGACACGCTCCGCCGCCATGCAGCCGAAGCGATCGCTTCCGAAAAGAAGGCGCCGGCCGCGCCAATGGCCCCGGTGAACTACGCCTACACGAACCACCTTCGCGTCGCGGTCGCCGATGGCGCGTTTGCCGAAGGGCTGGCCGCGCTGCTGCCGTGCTATTGGATCTATCGGGAAGTGGGCCGCGTGTTGATCAAAAAGGGCTCGAAGAATGGCGCATATCAGAAATGGATCGACAACTACGGTGGAGAAGAATACGCTAAGAGCGTGCGTCAGGTCCTGGCCATGTACAACGCCGAAGCCCCGAAGCTGACGGCGGCCCAGCGAGCCCGTTGCCGCGAGTTGTTTGTGTTGTCGGCGCGCTACGAGTATCTGTTCTGGGACATGGCCTGGCGCGAGGAGCGGTGGTTGCCATGAGCTTTACTTTTAGACCCTACACGCCCGATGATCGCGGCGCGTGCCTGGCGCTGTTTGCCGCCAACACGCCCGGATGGTTCGCGCCCCACGAACAGGAGCAGTACGAATCGTTCCTGGACGATGCGCCATCCGCTTACTTCGTCATGCTTGACGGGACCGGCGCGATCGCCGGCGCGGGTGGCATAGAGATCGAATCCGGCCGCCGCGTCGGCTGGCTCACATGGGGTATGGTGGACCCGACGCGCCACGGCCACGGCCTGGGCAAAGCGCTTTTGGAGCACCGTTTGGAGCAACTCCGGGCCAACCTAAACATCAGCCGCGTCTGCATCGACACCAGCCAACTCACCGCGCCGTTCTATGAAAAATACGGCTTCACCACGCAGCGGGTAATTCCCGACGGCTACGCCGAGGGCCTGCACCGCCACGAAATGGAGTTACGCTTTACGTCCTAGTTTTTTGACCGCCCGGTTCACTTCATTAACTTGGTACCCCGCCCGCGAGCGGTACCGTCCAAGTTGTTGACGCTCTGGACCGCGAGCCTGCCCCACGGTTAGCGGCTCTCTCCAATAACTTGGTGCCTCACCCGCGACCGGTACCGTCCAAGTTGTTGACGCTCTCGGCCGCGAGCCTGCCCCGCGGTTAGCGGCTCAGAACGAACTCCGAGCCGGGCGCGTCGGCAAGCGGACATGCACCAGTACGCACTCAAGGTACTACGCGGTCAACGCGGCGACAGACGGCGCCGGATCCCAGTAGCCGTAGGTGCGCTGAATCTTGCCTTCGGCGTCGAACACAACCACGTCAATACCATCGGCGGCGGCCGCCGCGCCGTTCTTCCCGACGGCTTCGAGAGCCCAGGTAAAGGCCGTATGATTGCCATTGACCTGGATCTTGCCGGCGCGGAGGTTCACGGAACTGAGCAGCGGCACGAACTGACTCAGGAACCGGTGGGCGCCTTCAGGGCCGGTCCAAGGAGGCGCGCCCACGGGATCGTGGATCTCGCTGTCCGCGGCGAAACAAGCGGCGAATGTATCCGCGTTCAGGGAGTTGATGGCCGCGGCGTAGGCGTGTTAAGTATATCCGGCCCATGGATTTCCCGATTATTGCCAGCCGCCGCCCAGGGCGCGGTAGAGTTGAACCACCGATAACAACTCCTGACGGCGCAGTTGCGCGAGAACGAGTTCGCCCTGGAACTGGTTGCGCTGGGCGTCCAGCACTTGCAGATAGGTGTCCAGTCCGCCCTGATAGCGCAGGTTGGACAAGCGGCTGGATTCGTTGAGAGCGCCTACAAGCAACGCCTGCTGCTCGCGCTGCTCGCTGGTTTTGGTGTAGCCGATTAAAGAATCGGAGACCTCGCGAAAGGCGGTTTGCACGGTCTTTTCGTAGCTGGCAAGCGCTTCCCTTTGCACCGCTTCGGTGTAGCGGACGTTGGAGCGGATGCGGCCCGCATTAAAAATTGGTAATGTTGCCGACGGAACGAAAGTCCACTGCCGCGCGGCGCCGGTGAAGAGATCGAGCAAGGAACGGCTCTGTCCGCCGACGAAGCTGGTCAGCGAGATCTGTGGAAAGTACTCCGCCCGCGCCGCGCCGATGCGGGCGTTCGCGCCAATCAGGATTTGCTCAGCCTGGCGGATATCCGGCCGGCGGGTTAGGAGGGACGACGGCAGGCCAGCCGGTACTCGTCCGGGCGCGGCCAACTCTTCCAATTTTTTGCCGCGGCGGATTTCGCCGGGATTTCTACCCAACAGTACGCTCAAGGCGTTTTCCTGCTGGGCGATGGATCGCTCGCTGGCGGCGATGCTGGCGGTAGCGGTATGCAGGAGTTGCTCGGCCTGCTGCACGTCCAATCCGGTGGCGACGCCGCGCTGTAGCCTGACCTTGGTGATGCGCAAGCCGTTTTCGGCGATCTCCTTGGTTTTGCGGCCGATGTCCAGTTCCATATCTAGCTCGCGGAGGGAAAAGTATCCGGAAGTAACATCGGATACCAGTGACGCGGTAACGCCGCGCCTTGCTTCCTCGGTGCCCAGGTATTGCGCCCGGGCCGCTTCGTTAAGGCGGCGGATGCGGCTCCAGATATCAAGCTCCCAGCTTAGGCTGCCGCCGGCCTGCGTGTAGGAAACGTCGATATTCGTGCCGCGCGGCAGAAAGCGATTCTGGCCGATTTGCGAGATCCGGTTGGCATTGAAACTTCCGGTCGCGTTAATGGTGGGTAACAACGCCGACCGCTGAACACCCAATTGGGCGCGTGCCTGGAGTACTCGCTCGGCCGCGATTCGCAGATCGTAGTTCTGTTTCAGGGCGGTTTCGACGAGCTCCGTCAAGGCGTCATCCTCAAAGACTGTCGACCACTTTCTGTCGGCGAGCGATTCGGCCGAGGCGGCGGCCTCGCGGTCGCCGCGGAATTGCGTGGGCGGCGCCATCTTGGGCGCCTGATAGTTCGGTCCCATGGCGCAGCCGGACAAAACCGTGAGCAGCGCCACTACCGGATAAATGTGCTTGTTCATGCGATACCCGCTTCTTCATTTCCGCCGATTGGCGCCGGGGCTTTCCTTGCCCGGCGCGCCCATGCATCCGTCACCACATACAGCATCGGGACGAAAAAGATTGCGAGGAGAGTGGCGGCCAACATGCCGCTGAACACCGTGGTTCCGAGCGCGCGGCGCGAGCTGGCGCCGGCGCCCTCGGCGATCAGGAGCGGCGCCACTCCGAGGATGAATGCAAACGACGTCATGATGATCGGCCTGAGCCGCAGCTTGGCCGCTTCCATGGCCGCATCGAAAGGCGACATGCCTTCCTCGCGCCGAAGCTTGGCGAACTCGACAATGAGGATCGCGTTTTTCGAGGCCAGCCCGATGAGCGTTACAATGCCGATCTGCGTGTACACGTCGTATGCGTAGGACCTTGAGAGCACGCCAAGCAGCGCACCCAGGATGCCGAGGGGCACGGCGAGGATGACGGCGAAGGGAATGACCCAACTCTCATACTGCGCGGCGAGGAACAGAAAGACCAGAATCGCGGCGAAACCGAAGATATAAATCTCTTTCCCCTCGGTCAGCTTTTGCTGGTAAACGGTGCCTGTCCATTCGTAGGAGAAGCCTTGCGGGAGGTTTTGTTTAGCGATGCGCTCCATCGCCTCAACCGCTTGTCCGGAGCTGTATCCCGGGGCCGTGGCGCCGAGCAGCTTCGCCGTACGATAGCGGTTGTAACGATAAATGACTTCAGGCGAAGTCGTGCCGCGCATCTCCAGCAGCGTGCTGAGCGGCACCATGTCGTTCGCGGCCGTGCGGACGTAGTAGCGATTCACGTTTTCCGCGCGGTCGCGGAACTCCGGTTCAGCCTGCATCACCACCCGCCATGTACGGCCGAATCGATTGAAGTCGTTGATGTAGAGCCCGCCGAGGAACGTTTGGAGCGAGTCGTAAACGTCCGTCGGGCGAATGCCGAGGGCCTGCGTTTTGTCGTTGTTTAATTCAACTTTATAGCCCGGAACCGAGACCCGGAACGTGTTGGCGATATTGCCTAACGCCGGTTCGTTGCGGGCCGCGGCGAGCAGCGCGTCGGCCGCCTCGGCGAGTTGGCCGACTTCGCCGCCGGAACGGTCCTCCAGCATAAACTCAAAGCCGCCGGAGGTGCCCAATCCAAGAATCGGCGGCAGCCCGAAGCCGAAGGAGAAAGCCTCCTTCATGGGAAAGATCTTGCCGTTGATACCGCCCAGAATGCTGGCGAAGTGGAGGTGCTCCGATTTGCGTTCCTCCCACGGCGTGAGCGTCGCAATCACGGTGGAAACGTTCGAATTGTTCGTTGCCGTGGTGAGGTCGAGACCGCCCAGCACGGTTGTGTTCTCCACTCCGGGAACGGACAGAACGGCCTTTTCGACCTCGGCCGTGACCAGTTGGGTGCGCTCAAGCGAAGCGCCATCGGGCAGGCGTACCGCGATGAACACGACGCCTTGATCCTCATCCGGCAGGAAGCCGGCGGGCAGCGCCTTGAACAGCGCGCCGGTGCCGAAATAGACGGCGACTAAAGCGACGAAAACGAGGGCGGACCGGCGGATGAAGACACGAACGCCCGAGAGGTACTTCCCGGTTGTCCAGTTGAAGCCCCGGTTGAAGAGGCCGAAAAAGCGCGCGAGCGGCCCAGTGGCCTTGGTGGCGGGCCGCAAAATCATCGCGCTAAGCGCCGGGCTGAGCGAGAGGGCGCTGAAGGCTGAAATCAGCACCGAGGCGGCGATCGTTAAGGCAAACTGCCGGTAGATCTGGCCGCTGATGCCGCCCATGAAAGCGACCGGGATGAATACCGCGCTGAGGATGAAGGCAATGGCGATAACGGGGCCCGACACTTCTTCCATCGCTTTCAACGTGGCGTCGCGCGGCGGCATGCCGCTATCGATGTTGTGCTGGACGGCTTCCACCACAACGATGGCGTCATCGACGACGATGCCGATGGCCAGCACCAGCCCGAACATGCTGGTCATGTTGATGGTGAAACCAAGTATTGGAAACAGCGCGAAGACGCCGACGACCGCGACTGGAACGGTGAGCAGCGGAATCAACGTCGCGCGCCAGCTTTGCAGGAAAATGAAGACCACGAAGATGACCAGCAGAACGGCTATGAGCAGCGTGACGGCTACGTCGTAAATCGCGGCGCGCACGAATTTAGTGGCATCGTAGCTTACCTTCTGTTCGATACCGGCGGGGAAGTTCTTCTCCGCTTCGCCCAGAAAGGCCTGCACGCGGTTGGCGGTTTCGACGGCGTTGGCGCCGGGCGCCAAGTACGCAATAATGACGGCGGCCGGCCTTCGGCTCAGACTACTGAACGACTTATATTCCTGGGCTCCAAGCTCAACGCGGGCTACGTCGCGCAGCCGTAGATACGAACCGTCGGGTTGGGCGCGGAGAATGATATCGCCGAACTGTTGCGCATCGGTGAGGCGGCCGCTGGCGGAGACTGGATACTGAAAGTCCGTGCCGCGCGGAGAAGGAGATTGCCCGATCGCGCCAGCGGGGTTCTGGCGGTTCTGCGCCTGAACCGCGCCGCTGACGTCGGTTGCGGTGAGGCCTAGTTTGGCCATCTTATCCGGGTTGATCCAGATCCGCATGCCGTAATCCTGCACCGCCGCCAGACGCGCATCGCCGACACCGGGGATGCTGCCGATCTTATCGACCATGTTGATGGTGGCGTAGTTGCCGAGAAAGAGCGAATCGTACCGGTTATCGGTCGAAGTAACGGCAATGGCCATGAGGAATGCCGAGGACACTTTCTTGACGGTGACGCCCACGCGCTGCACTTCCGGCGGCAGCGATGGCAGGGCGAGATTGACTTTGTTTTGCGTTTTGACGGTAGCCAAGTCGATATCGGTCCCTAGCTCGTAGGTGACATCGATCGTCATCACCCCATCGTTGGAACTGCGCGAGAAGAAGTAGAGCATGCCGTCGAGGCCGATCAATTGCTGCTCGATGGGCTGGGCGACCGTTTTTTCAAGATCCTGCGCGTTGCCGCCGCGATAGCTGGCGATGATTTGCACCACCGGCGGAACGACTTCGGGATACGTAGCGACCGGTAACGCGGGGATGGAAACAGCGCCAAGAATGATAATGACGATGGCGATTACAATGGCGAAAACGGGGCGATTGATGAAGAATTTAGCCATGACTCAGTTGTTCCTCGCGGGCTTCGCCGCCGGTGTTTTGTAAGGCTCCACGACGACCGGCGCCCCGGGTTGGGCTTTCTGCACGCCTTCGACGATGACTCGCTCCCCGGCTTTCAAGCCTTGAAGAACGACGGTCATGTCGTTGACGCGTTCGCCGGTGACAATTCCGCGTACCAAGACTTTGTTTTCAGGGCCGACGGTCAGGACCGATTGCAGGCCTTGCATTTCCTGCACGGCGCGCTGCGGCACGAGGATCGCGTTCAGACGTTCTTCGACGCGCATCCGAATGCGGCCGAACTGCCCGGGGAGCAGGCTGCGCTTCGGATTCGGGAACGTCGCTTGAATTTCCAGCGTGCCGGTCTTGGCGTCCACCGTGTTGACGGTATTTTCAATCTTTCCTTCAAAAGGATGGACGGAATTGTCGGCCAGCACGAGTTCCAGCGGAATCTTAAGCGACTGTACGGAACCCTTTCGTTTCTGATAACCGAGATACTCGCTCTCGCTCATCTGGAAGCGGACCCAGATGGGATCGAGCGGGACGATTGTGGTGAGCGGTTGGGTGGAATTTCGCGAAACAAGACCGCCGACCTGGACGAGACTGTCGCCGATCCGGCCGCTGATCGGCGCGTGAATGGTGGCATATTCCAGGTTCAACCGCGCCGCGCGGAGCGACGCTTCGCTGGAAGCGGTTTGGGCTTTGGACGAGTCGATCTGAGTGCTGGTGGAGATCCGGTTTTGCTCCACATTCGCTTGCTTGGCGCGCACGTTCGCTTCATTCGCTTCCAGCGCGGCGATGGCGTTGTCGAGGTCCTCCTGCGAAGCGGCCTGCTCCTTGACGAGCGGTTGCAGACGATTGACGTCCTGCCGCGCCTTAACCCTATTTGCCTGCGCCTGGGCCAGATCCGCCTCCGCCTGGATGAGCAGCACTTGCCCTTTGGCGAACTCCTGGCTGGCTTGGCTCTGGCCTAGTTGGCCTTTGGCCTTATCGACTTCGGCAATGTAGGGACGCTGATCCAGGATATAGAGAGGCTGACCGGCGGCGACATCGGAACCGACCTGAAAGAGCCGTTTTTCTACGTAACCGTCCACTCGGCCGCGGACATCCACCATGTCGCGGGCGAACGTCTGGGCGGCATAGTCGTGAAAAATGGGCACGTCCTGCGCGGCGACGGTAACGACGGAGACGGCCGCGGGCGGCATCCCCTGGGGGCCGGTCGCGCCCGCTTTGGATTGACACCCCGCGAGAGTTAGGATCGAGAAAACAACGAGTGCAAGCCTCCATTGGCTTGCGTAAGAAGTCCTATTTGTTAGATTCATACCATTTCCTGTCGTAATCGTAAGAGGCATGCGGACTGCCAAATGCGGATATTGTGAAACCATATATTTAGAGCGATACAAGATGGAAGAGGTCGCGAAAAATTGGCGAAATCTTCGCGAATTCGTGAATTATCGAGTTCCGGTTTCCTGTTCGATCCAGGAGGAGTTTCATCGCCGCCCGGTCAACGACGGTAACCTCATTTAGTTCCAACAGTATCCGTTTGCGGTTGGCGCGGGCGGCGGCGATGACGGCGGCGAGCGATAGCAGTTCGGCCTCGCGAAGATCTCCGATCAGCGCCAAATGCAGGATAGTATCCGACTCAATCAGCGTATTGATCTTGAGCATTTACTAGCCGGGTGCAATCGACTGGCCAGAATGCCGCCGATCAGTTAGTGGAAGCCTTTTGGGGTCTTTCCGGCGACGTGTCCCAGTTTTGATACACTCAGATCGTGCGGCCGGTTGTCTTTCATTCAAAAGCCGGCGATGCCATTCGGTACTTGCCGCGCGAGATTCGCGACCGAGTAGGCAAGGCTCTGTTTCCGCTTCAGATGGGTGAGCAGCCGGGGATGCCGGTTTCGAGGCCGATGCCGTCTGTTGCACCTGGCGCTTCCGAGCCGAGGCTACACAGTGAAGATGGCCAGTTTTGAACCTTCTGTTTTACCGCGGGCGCTAAAGGCATCTTTAGTGCTTCATGCCTTCGTGAAGAAGACCCGGCAGACGCCACCGCCGGAAATTTATTTGGCCAGAAAACGATTGAGGAAGCTGCAAGATGAAAACTAAGACTGTGACGGCCGAAACCCCGGAAGCCTTGGCCCGGACGCTGGGGCTCAGCGGCGTTGAGGCTCAGGAATGGCAAGTGCAGCACGCGCTGCTCAAGCGACTTCGACAGATTGTCCGTGACGAGGCGCTAGCCCACGCCGAGGTCGCCCGAAGGGGCGGTTCTTCCCGAACCAGGGTGACTTCCATCTTGAATGGGAATCTGGATAACGTGTCCAGCGATCTATTGATTCGTCTGCTGGCCGCGTTAGGCTATCGCGTCAGGGTCTCGGTGTCTCGGATGGACCCGGCGGCTTAGTCTCGTAGTTCGCGGCGCGTCCTTGTCTCCCGCAAGGGCGGATACGAGGTCACTTAGCGATGCGGAAGACGGTTCCGTTCTGAAACCGGCCGCCTCTGTCGGTGGTGCCATACAGGAAGCCGTCGGGACCTTCGATCAGAGCGCCTCTTGGATTCGCGCCATCGATTGCGGCGAACCGGTGAAGCGTAGTCAGCGCGCCGGCGGGAGTGATGCGAAAGACGGTTCCGCAGCCAAGGCCGGCGATGCCAACGCCGGGACAGGTTTCAAAGATTCCTCCGCCGTACGTTGTGCCGTAGAGGTTACCATCGGAAGCCTGCAGCAGCGGTGAATAAGGATCGGCGCCGTCGTTTCCGCCGAACTCATGGAGCAACTGAAAGGCGCCGCCGGTCGAAATCCGGTAGACCACGCCGCAACCCGATATGAAACTGGAGATACACCGGGTCAGCCTTCCGCCGCGGGCCGTAGCTCCATACAGGAAGCCGTCGGAGGCTTGGATCACTCCGGCTTCGGAGATTCCGCCGTCGGGTCCCTTAAATGTATGGAGCGTGGTGTAGTCTCCGCCGCCGCCGGTCATCCGGAAGATGGAGCCGTACTCGGTGGCGGTGCCCCCCTGGCCCACCACACCATACAGCTTCCCGTCGCTCGCCTCCATCACGCCCACGGGCAGAATGCCTACCTGAGGATTGCCGCCGGGATAGTCCTTCAGGACGACCATCGGTCCCGTGCCCGGCGTGTAGCGAAGCACTCCTCCGAAACTGGGGGTGCTGCCTTCCGTGACGAGCAGGAGATCGCCGTTGGATGCGCGGGACAGCCCGACCGGCGTGTGCTCGCTACCGCGGTTCATCTGATACTCGGTCGTGAGCGCGTCTCCGGTCAAGTGGAAGATGGTTCCCGAGTCAGTTGCGCCGCCCCGGGCGGTAGTCCCATAAAAGCCTCCGGCTCCATCGGGAACCAGGGGGGCGCGTGGATTGTTGCCGTTCGGACTGTTCGGAGTGAATTGATACAGCACCGTCAATCCGCCAGTTAGGGAGAAGCGAAATACTACGCCGCAACCGAACGATGAGCAGGTGAAATCGTCGACGCCGCCGCCGTACGCCGTTCCGTAAAACTCTCCGTTTGCCGCGAGGATCAGGCCATTCGCGGAGCTGACCTCGGTGGCGCCAAAGTGATGCAAAGTTTGCAGGGATCGCCGGGCGGTCTCCTGTGCCCAGACCGGGATGCCGAGCAGTGTCAGAGCGAAGGCGATTCTAAGATTGAAGAACATAGAGGTATATCCAGATACCGGTTATATTCGCAAATTTTGGGGCGCGATGGCAGGCAAATATAGCTCCGGGTACCGTACTGCTGGAACATTCTTTCCTCGACGAATTTCGCCTGGGATTGCAGATCGTTGCAGGCGTAAGGGCCAAGGTGGTCAGCTAGTGCGCCGATGCGAGAGTCGTTTACCGGAATGCCCCGGAGCAAGTTGGAACTGAGCTTATCCGCGAGGGACACCCTTAAAGCGAGCGACGAGATCGGCCTGGGTTCACCGGGCAGGCGCGGATGACGTCGACGGCGATGCGGAGGGTCTGCACCGGCCTGAGATGGACCTGCGGGTTACGGCGTGGTTTCGGGAAACTTATCTTGACTTTCCGATTTTACTTAACTATAGTTAAGTTGCGGTCTAATCCTACGCCGCATGACGTTGAAGTTCTGGTATTCTTACAGGCAATATCTTTGAGCGCTAACTGCCCTACTTTCGTGTTTTTGCAGCGGGGATCAAATTCCAGGCGCGGCGTTGTGATTGCGGTCGCCGTGGTTGTGCTTTTTCTTAGCATTGCTTTGTTTTCTCCTTTGCACCGGCATGTTCCAGGGAAAGCGGGCGGGTGCTCGTTTAACAACCTCGAGCACCAGTGGTGTGGTGTGAGTGAGTCCGCGGCGGTGGTTTTTCCATTGTTCGACGTTGGACTCCGCGAGCCGCAAGATGGATTGCAAACTACGCTAGCGATGGTCCCGCGGCTGCACCGCGGCAGAGCGCCGCCAGTTTCGCTTTAAACTTCTCCAATCCCATCGACAATCGTTATCACTAGGAGAAATTAGCGTGGCCATCGTCAGATCTAATGGGCGCACTGTCTTGCGCCAGTGCTTGGCTGTATTGATCGCGGCGGGATGTGTATTCCCGCAGAGTTCCGCTGAACTGGAGAAGCGTATTGCCGAACTTGAGCAGCAGATGCGCAAGCTCGATCCCTCGTTCCAGGCGGCGGAAAACGCCGGCCTGGCGGCCCGGCTGGAAGTATTGGAACGGAAGATGGCGGCGCTACCGGGAGCGGCGAAGCCAGCCGTGCAGGCGGCGGTCGTGCCGCCCACCCCGCCGACGCAGCCAACCGCTCCTCCTGTCCCGCCAGCGGCGGAGATCGCGCGCGCTTCCACTTCGCCCTTGAGCGGTATTTCCATAACCGGAGATTTTCAGAAATCCGAATCGGCGGAGACCAAATTGCCGGTCAGCGGCTACATGGACTTCCATTTCAATAAGAATCGCTCGCTGCCCGGCGATTTCGATTTTCACCGGTTCGTTCTGCTCTTCGGCCACTCGTTTTCCGAACGAATCAAGTTCTGGAGCGAACTGGAGCTAGAGCATTCCATTGTCGAGGGGGGCGTGGAGACGGGCGAAGTCGCGCTGGAACAGGCCTACGTCGATTTTCTCATCAAGCCGTATTTCAACCTGCGGGGAGGCATGCTTCTCTCGCCCGTTGGCATTGTGAACGAACGCCACGAACCGCCGTCATTCAATGGGGTGGAGCGGCCTTTTGTCGAAACAGTGATCATTCCGACTACATGGCGCGAGATGGGGTTTGGCGCGACCGGCGATCTGGGGAGAGGGTTCCGGTACCGGGCCTACATGGTGTCCTCGCTGGACAGTTCCTTGTTCGACGCCGAGAATGGCATTTCAGAGGGAAAAACGAATGGCTTCGGAGCCTCCTTCCGCAATCCGGCGAAAGTGGGACGGCTGGAATACACGGGCACGCGAAAACTGGTGTTGGGCACGAGTTTTTACTCCGGGCACACCGGTTTCAATTTGACCACGGTGAATCCCAGGGTGAACATCTTCGACGCCGACGCGCGGTATAGCTTCCGGCGCGTGGACGTGCGCGGATTGTTCGCCAAGACGTGGGTGAGCCAGGCGCGGGACCTGAATATCGCGCTGGAGCAGGTGTCGGGCGCGAATCCAAACGTCGGCAGCCAGATGTTGGGCGCCTACATCGAACCGGCGTTTCACCTGTTCCCAAAGAGAAGGTCGCAGGATGTCATCTTATTCGGCCGGTATGAGAAATATAATACCCAGCACCGGATGCCGGACGGCTTTACGGCGCTCCCGCAGTTCAACCGGTCTTCGTGGATCCTGGGCGCCACTTATAAGCCGGTGGCCGATGTGTCCATTAAGTTCGACTACAATTTCAACCGGAGCGCGAGCACGGTGCTCCGCCCGCTGGATTCAATCAATCTGGGAATCGGATGGTGGTTCTAGTGAAAAACGTATTCTGGCTGGCGCTCTTGACGGTCATGGTTTCATCGCTGAACGGCGAAGATTCGACGAAACCGGTTCGCACGATTTCCATCGTCGCGGAGCGATTTTTTTTCTCCCCTTCGAAGATCAAGTTGAAGGAGGGAGAGACGGTGGAATTCGTATTGACCAGCGACGATACGGACCACGGCTTTCATGTACCTTCGGCCGGCATCGATGTCGCAATTCCGCCTTCCGGCAAAGGCGAAGCGCGTATTCGATTTACGGCGACAAAAAAAGGGAGTTTCCGGTTTGAGTGTTCGCGGGCGTGTGGCGCCGGCCACAACCTGATGCGGGGAGAGATCGTCGTTAAGTAGGAATCAGCGCCATGAAGAAATTTATTCGTCCGCTTATAGGTTTGATTTTTCTGTTTTCCGCGGCGCGGAGCCAAAGCCAGCGGCAAATTGTCCCGGGAAGTCCGCTGGCGGGTTTGACCGCGCACGAATTGGAGTTATTCAGGGAGGGCCTGGAAGACTTCAATGAGGTGGAAACCGCCGAGGACGGGCTTGGTCCGGCCTTCAACGGGAACAGTTGCGGCAGTTGTCATAGCATTCCGGCCATTGGCGGAATTGCCACGATGACGGAGACTCGCGCCGGTCATGTCGATGAAGAGGGCAACTTCACGGCATTGCAAGGGGAGACGCTCTACAATCTCTTTTCGGTGGGGAAGCACGCCTGTCAGGTATCGATCCCGGCTGAAGCTAACGTGATCGCGCGCCGGGTACCGACGCCGATCTTCGGCGACGGTTTGATAGAGGCGATCGCCGACGAGAGGATCGTCGCCAATGAAGATCCGGACGATCGCAACGGCGACGGCATTAAGGGGCGGGCCGCCCGGATTTTCGACGTGGCGACGCGGACTAACAAAATCGGCCGGTTCGGCTGGAAGGCGCAACAGGCGACGCTGCTGGCTTTTTCAGGCGATGCGTATCGCAATGAGATGGGCATAACGAATGACCTTTTCATGTCCGAGTTGCTGCCGGGTATCAGTCCGGAGCAAGCAAAACTATGTGACGGCAAGGCCGAACCTGAAGACGTACGGAACCGGCTTACGGGTATCCGTTCGATCGATAACTTCGCGAACTTTATGCGGCTCCTGGCGCCATTGGAACGCGGCCCAATCACGGGGGAAACGCAAGTAGGGGAAACGCTTTTCTCGACCGTTGGCTGCGCGGCCTGCCACACGCCCGTACTGACGACGGCGCAGAGCCAGAATCCGGTGTTTGACCGGAAGCCGGTCGCCCTATACTCCGACCTGCTGCTCCACGATATTGGGACGGGGGATGGAATTGAGCAAGAGGCCGCGAAAGGGAATGAAATAAGGACGCCGCCGCTGTGGGGCCTTCGCTTTAGGCGCCCGCTTATGCACGATGGCCGCGCCGCCGACTCCGGGCAAGCGATTCGGATGCATGAAGGAGAGGCCGAGGCATCGCGAAAGAAATTTGAAGAGTTGGGGATGGCGGACAAGCGGGCGCTGATCGCGTTTTTGGCAAGCCTTTAGTCCGGCATGCCACGGCACAAACATGACACCGAAACCTTCGAAGACCTTGACTTCAAAGGACAAGCTTTATCAATGAACGCCGCGGCCGCTCAGTACCGCAAGAAGATCGACGCCAATTTGCGGCGTGCGCAATTGGAAGGCAGAGACGTAGATGCCGTCCGCCGCACGCGGCTAGGGCTCTTGCAGCGGATTATCGACGATTACTCACGCTGATCCGTTTGCGGTTACGGAAAGCAAAGTAAGCGAGGAGAGTTGGTCCGGCGAGCCAGAGGGAAGACGGTTCGGGAACGGCGCTGATGAGGGCGGATGGCGACTCCGAAACCGGAGTCAACAGGAACGCACGCTCCTGACCGTTCAAGAGGCCTTTGCCGACAATCTGTCCGCTGTCGTTCATGCCGTAGGCGGCGAGCAGTTGCCATTCCGAGCCGGGGCCGAGCAGGGCGTTCAAATCGTAGAGGATGCCGTGGTCGTAGAGGAAGGCCGCCGTTCCGGCGGAGCCGTCGAGATCGGAGTAGCCGGCGACTTGTCTGGCTGCGTTGATGGCATAGGCATAGCTGTTCACGCCGCCCAGCGTGCCGAGGCCGACGGCGTTCGTGCCGTACCAGATCGTCGCTTGTAGAGCCCCGGCGGCGGTCTGCGCGTGACCGGCTACAACGCCGATCCCGTTGATCGCTTTGGCGTACGCGTTCGCGCCACCCAGTCCATTTAGGAGCGCGATGTTGCCATCGGCCGAGGCGGTGAAGGCCTGGAAAGCCCCGGAAGCGTTCATGGCGGTGCCGGCGGCCTTGCCGGCGGAATTGATGGCGCTGGCGGTACTCCAATCGCCGCCCGCGGGCTGACCGAGCGAAGTCATGACGCCATTCCGAGTTACGAATGCGTAGCCGGCGCCATCGCCGCCGATGGCCATTCCGGCCGCATCGCCGTTGGCGTTCAACCCTCGAATGTAGTTGCCCGCGGTGGCGGCGTGGTTACCGAAGTTGTCCCACACGACGCCCTGCGGCGACTGCTGCGAATCCATGTAGCCGCCGGCCTGTCCCGTGCCGCTGATGGCGGTCGCCCAGGTTTGGACGGCGCCCGTGGGGAGTTCTAGAGAGGTTGATTGGCCGTTCTGCCAGAGGAAAGCGCGGAAAGTCCCGTCGGGCATGAGGTAATTGCCCACCACCGCTCCGCTCGCGTTAATGGCGGTGGCGGAACTGGTATAGCCCGCGGGAGCGATGGCTTGTACCTGAAATACGGGGAGCGCCCAAGCTGGGAGGGCGAGGAATAAAACCCACATCTTGTACGCGCGAAAACGACGGAGCATCTGTGCTGAACCCAGCCTTCCCTGAGCGCTTGCGGTATAACGCCGAATGCGCTGCGGATATTCCTAAGTGTGCCTGGGAAGTTGATCGAATGCGGGGAGGGAAATTCCGGTAAGCGGTCCAGTCCGTACGGGGTAGATGGGAATAGGCGATGGTATGATAACCCTCCGTGCTTCGTTTCCTGAAGGGCTTTGGCCCGGTGGTATTGGTCTATCTGCTGATCGCCTATGTCATGCCGAAACCGGCGGTGGTGAAGCAGGAGGCGTGGCAGCTTTTCGGTGTGTTCGCCGCGACCGTGGCCGGCTTGATTCTGCAGCCGGTGCCGGGCGGGGCGATGGTGTTGATCGGGGTTTTATTTTCAGCGCTGGTGGGCGGATTGACGATTCAGAGCGCGCTGTCGGGTTATTCGGACCCGATGGTCTGGCTGGTGCTGACGGCGTTTCTGATCTCGCGGGCGCTGCTGAACACGGGACTCGCACGGCGGATAGCGTTGATCTTCGTAAGGATGTTTGGGACGACGTCGGTGGGGATTACATACGCTCTGGCGGCGACGGACGCGGTGTTGGCGACGATCATTCCATCGAACGGCGCGCGGTCCGGCGGGGTGACGCTGCCGATCGCGCGGTCCATCGCCGAGTTGTACGAATCGAAGCCGGGAGTGACGGCGGGACGGCTGGGCGCGTTCCTGATGGTGGCGGTTTACCAGAGCATCTGCATGACGGCGGCGATGTTCTTTACGGGCCAGGCGAGCAATCCGATCGCGGCGCAGATCGCCGGCGAAAACGGATTTCCGATTACGTGGGGAAGCTGGTTTTTGGCGGGTTCCGTGCCGGGGATCGTTTCGTTGGCGGTGATTCCGCCGCTCGTTATGAAGCTGTTTCCACCGGAGATTCGGAAGACGCCGGAAGCGGCGGAATTCGCGGCGGACGAGTTGAGGAAAATGGGCCCGATGTCGCGGAACGAGCGGATTTTGGCGTTGGTATTCGTGGGTGTTTGCGGGATGTGGGCGACGGCGGGAAGGCACGGGATCGACATTACGGTGACCGCGTTATTGGGCGCGGCGGCGCTACTGTTGACGGGCGTGCTGACGTGGGAGGACGTGAAGTCGGAGAAGACGGCCTGGGATATGTTTGTTTGGTACGGCGGGCTGGTACGGCTGGGGAAGGCGTTGAATGAGGGCGGGGTGATGCGGGCGTTTGCCGATTCCATCGGCGGCTGGTTTGTGGACACGCCGTGGCCGCTGATGTTTGGGGCGGCGCTGTTGATCTACTTCTACGCTCATTACGCCTTCGCGTCCATTACGGCGCACCTGCTTTCGATGTATCCGCCGTTTCTGGCGGTGCTGGTGTTGAAGGGGGCGCCGGTGGGGCTGGTGGCGTTTGCATTCGCGTGCTTCGTGAATTTTTCGTCGGGGTTGACGAATTATGGGACGACGCCGTCGCCGATGTTTTTCGCCCAGGAGTATGTGACGATGAAGGACTGGTTCCGCGTGGCGGCGATGGTGTCGGTCGCGAACGTGCTGATTTGGAGTACGGTGGGCTTCGGGTGGTGGAAGCTGCTCGGGATCTGGTAGGCCTGAATTCTCCGTTGTCACGGCAGCAGGGGGGATCCGAGGCGGTAGATGCCTTGGCCGTCTTTTGCGACTCGCGGGGCGAGGCGGTTTAGATACCAGTAGAACGTCGTGTCGCCCAGGAACGGGCGCTCTTCGGTCTCCTGATATCTTTCGAAGAGTTGACGGGCCGTTTGGCCGCCATTCGCCAAAATGGCGACGATGGTTTGCTCGACCCGGTTGTTTTCCGGTGTGTGCTGCAGTAGCCGCTCCATCGCCGGCCGGAGATGGGGGAGCGCGCTTAGATCGGTTTCCAGGAGGGCGGGGATGGCGGCGCGGCCAGGGCTGGTGAATGCGGCCCAGGCGCGGACGGCGGTATCGATCATTTGCGGCGTCACGCGGGTCTTGTTGGCCGCCAAACCTGCCATCTGCTCGACGGCTAGCGTGCGCGGAATGTCGATGATGAAATGGGGGCTGGCGGTGAGGTCTTCGTGGTGCAGGAAGTCGAGGACTTGGAGGAGTTGGAGCTGGTCGTAGAGATCGTCTTCAAACCAAAGCCAGAGGGAATCGCGGGCGACCAGACGGCGTAGTTGGCGGTCACGCTCCGTGAAGCGATCCTCCGTTCCGAAGCCATTGGCGGCGAGCCAGGCACGGCGTTCCGCGCTTAGCTCCTCAAGCGACAGGCCGGCGCGAACCGGACCTTCATGCAAGATGTCGCGCCAAACGATGAGGCGCGGCTCGCCCGCCCAACGGCGCAATTTTTCCGCTACCGCGTCGCCATTGGTAACGTGCACCATCGCCGGTTATCGCGCGGCTTCGAGGGCCATCTTGTGCCGCTTTTCCCAAGCCAGTTTCGCCTGGTATTCAAACCACAGCTTACTGCCCGCCGCCCAATAGTAGCCGCCCACGAAAAGCGACAGGAACGGGAGCGCGAGGAAGTTGTAGCTCTCAATTGCATAAGCCATCATCGCCACAAACCACGTGCCGGCGGCGATTTCGAAAAATGGCAGCCAGCCGATGCGGGCCTTATATCGTTGGTTCCCGAGCCGTACTTTTTTGTCGCCAACGGCGTATTTAGGCGTGCGGACGAAGGCGGTCTGGTAGCCGAAAATGGCTTCCATGACGGCTTTGGCGTTACTCAACGTGAGCGCCACGCCGGCGGCCATCAGCACGGGCATGTACCAGATGGCGCGGCGCCAGGCGCGGGGACGGAGCTCACGCTGAGCCACCAGGTAGAACGCGGTTATCGACCAGAAACTGGCGGCGATGAGCGGCAGATCGACCATCAACATCTGCATCCAGCCCATGTAGAAACGAACGATCATCACCGGCAGCATTAGCGCCGACATGACGAGCATGAGCGGGTACGCGATGTTCGGCGTCAAGTGGCAAATGGCTTCGAGCTTCACGCGCCAGGGCTGATCCGATTTCAGGATTGTTGGCAAAAGCTTTCTGGCGCATTGGGTGAGGCCTTTGGACCAGCGAGTCTGCTGGACCTGGAAGCCGTGCATGTCGAAGGGCAGCTCCGACGGGCATTCGACATCGGGACAATAGACGAACTTCCACCCCTTCAATTGCGCGCGATAGCTTAGGTCGGAATCTTCGGTGAGCGTGTCGTGCTGCCAACCACCCGCGTCCTCAATCATTTCCTTACGCAGCAGGCCGGCCGTGCCATTGAAGTTGAAAAAGAGTCCGCCGCCGGAGCGGGCCGCGTGTTCGAGCACGAAGTGGCCATCGAGCAGGATGGTCTGCACTTCGGTGAGGGCGTTGTAATGCTGGTTGAGGTAAGTCCAACGGGTCTGCACCACGCCGACCTTGGGATCGGCGAAATAGTGAATAGTTTTGCGGAGGAAATCGGTGGGAACGACGAAGTCGGCGTCGAACACCGCGATCACGAGGCCGGTGGCGGTTTTCAGACCGTCCTGGAGCGCGCCGGCTTTATAGCCGTGGCGGTTCGTGCGGTGGTGATACTCAATGGGGTGGCCCATGGCGCGATATTCGACCACCAGCCGTTCGGTGAAAGGATGGGTTTCATCGGTGGAATCGTCGAGGACTTGGATTTGGAGGAGGTGGCGGGGATAGTCGATTTTGACGATTTGATCGATAAGGCGTTCGACGACATAGCGCTCGTTAAATAGCGGGAGTTGGATGGTGACCGGCGGAAGTTCGTCGAACAGTTGGGGCGGGGCGGTGAGCAGGTTCTTGCGGTTCTTGAAGTAACCGCGAATCATTTCGTAACGATGGATGCCGTAAAACGAGAGAACAATGAGAATGGCGAAATAGGGGACCAGCAGCGCATAATCGAACGGTGCCAGTTTGTGGATGCCGGCAAAGGTGTCGTCGAAAAACGCGCGCTTGAAATCGTCAAGCGCGGTGGACGTGCCGGAAACGAGGAGGGCGGGAAGTAGGGGCATGAGTGCCAAAGAGAAGGTCGCTTGCGTGATCGGGTGCGGCTTGGAAGCGGGCCTTGCGCTCCTTGCGTTCGGATGGAGCGGCGGCGTTCACGATACGCAGAGAGAAGTCGCCCTGTTTTTCGTGACCTCTGTATTATATCTCGCCGGACTGGTCTGGGTGAGCCGGCTGGGCGGTGGGATTCGCACTTCCGTACTACTGGGCTGGGCGCTGGTCTTTCGGCTGACGGCGTTTTGGATGCCGCCGCTGTTCAGCGACGATTTATACCGGTACCGGTGGGAAGGCCAAGTGGCGGCGGCGGGGATGACCTCGTACGATTTTCGGCCGGCGGACCCGGCGGTGGCGCCTTTCTTCGACCAACGTGTCGACGGGAAAGACTTTAAGCCGGTTTATGGTCCATTGTTGCAGACGTTGCAGTGGGGGTTGGTGGAATTGGGGGGAGGGTCGTTGTGGGCGATGAAGCTGGGGGCTTGCGCGGGCGAATTAGCGCTGAGTTGGCTGCTGTTTCAATGGGTTACGGAGAAGTGGCGGTGGCTGGCGTGGGGGTGGTGTCCATTGGGGATCGTGGAGTTCTGGGGGATGGGGCATCATGACGCGGTGATGGCGGCGTTGGCTATCGGGGCGGTGTGGCTGGCGGAGCGACGGAAGTGGCCCTGGGCGTTCGTTTTGTTGGGGCTGGCTGGGGCGACGAAGTATTGGCCGCTGCTGTTGTGGCCGGCATTTGTCCGGTTGGGAGGGTTGCGTTGGGCGTGGGTGGCGCCGGCGGTGTTCGGTCTTTGCTGGTGGCCGTGGTGGACGGATGTGACCGAAAATGCGCGCTATATGGGCGGATTTGTGGGAGGATGGCGCAACAATGACGCGCTATTTGGGGTCATTCTGGCGCTAGCGGGAAGCCTCGACGCGGCGAAGCGGGCGGCGTTCGCATTGATTGTCATCGGTTCGTTCGCGGCGGCCATCTGGGTTCGTTCGGCGCGCCAGGCGTATTGGGTTGTCGCGTTGACCATTCTGCTCGTTTCGGCAAATGTCCATCCCTGGTATCTGACCTGGATATTGCCACTGGCGGTTTTCCATTGGCCATGGCCGGTGTTAGTGTGGGCGACGTTCGCGCCGGTTCACTATGCCGTCCTGATACGGTGGCGGGAAGAACATATATGGGAGGGACTTAGTAACTGGCGGTGGGCCGTATATTTGCCGGTGCTGGCGGCGTTAGTGGTACAACTGATAAGGAGGAAGCACGTTGGAGATCCACGTCCGTAATGTCGGCTATATCTTGTTTTATCTGGGTATCGGCATGGGCGTAATCTCGGTAATTGTGCTGTTAGCCTTTGGCGGATTCTCCGGATTGATGCTAACAAATGATCCGTTTTACAAGCGAAATGACTTGGCGTCGATCCCGGTGGACCGGCTGCTGGCGGCGATTTTTGTAACGTTCTCCCTGGTGATGTCGATACCGCTGGCGGTTTGTGGGCGCGGCATCCTGCAGTGGAAGCCCTGGGCGCGAACGCTGGGGATGATGGTATCGGCAGTGAACATGCTGCACGTTCCGATCGGCACCGGAGTGGGTATTTATGCGCTATGGGTGCTAAACGATGAGGCGACCGAGTTCCTGTTCAACAACGTTCCGGCGGGCGGGGCGAAACGCTAGCTGGAGTTTGCGGCCCACGAACGAAAGCGAGCATTCAGCCATCCGGCGAAAGCGCGGGTTGGCTGGTCGCCGGGTTCGTGCGGCTTGGCAGTGGCGATATAATAAGCGCGGTGAGCGTCCAAGAACAGATTCGGCAACGTCGCGAGGACATTCTACGCGTGGCTGCCCTGCACGGGGCGGGAAACGTGAGGCTGTTCGGTTCGGCGGCGCGCGGCGAAGAAAAATTTGAAAGCGATGTCGACTTCCTTGTCGACGTCACTGGACAAACGACGCCCTGGTTTCCCGGCAGTTTAGTAGCAGATCTCGAGCAATTGCTGATGCGGCCGGTCCAAGTGGTGATTCACCGCTCCCTTAGAGCGTGTCAAATAAGCCTCCGTCTTCGTGATCGGCGCTCCCTGCAGCGTTTTTTCGGGGGCGCCAGACGGCGGACCATCAGATAGATCATGACGACCCGGATGGTGCACTCGCTGGTAGCGG
>JBJXFL010000030.1:0-3557 GCA_046155405.1 Bryobacteraceae bacterium
CGGGGCCGGGCAGGGGATACCGCAGTGCAGTTTTGAGCGAACAACCCCATGTACCCGAGCCGTAGAGGCGGAAACGAGCTTGCGCGCCCCGCGGACGAGCGCGCGCAATTCGCTCGCTTCGTGAAGCCAAGCAGCGCCCCGGGTGCCGTGTTTCCACGCGTTGCGATTGCCGTGCGGAGCGCCGCCGCGCGCGCCGTGAAAGCGGCAGACGTCATAGCCGCGAACCGCCGGCGCCCGGCAGGGCAGTTTCGTCCGCTTCGAGCGGCTATGGCAGCGCGGCGCCGTTTGCAGCCTTGTGACCATTGAGGGCATGGCCGTTTCCGTTTCCTTTGTGCGGCGCCGGGATACGTGGCGCGGGGCTTGGCATGAAGCCGGGCTCGACGTGCGAGACACGGTGTTCGACGATGACGGTTTTAGGCCCGCCTTCGCCGCGGCGGCGATCAAGCGCCTCGACGAGCGCAGCGGTCGCCCGCGACAGCCGGCCGCCAAGCGCCAAATTCTCGGCGCGAACTTCCGCCAGCTGCGCCGGATGCGCCGCCCGGCGAAAGCACACCATGGCGGCGTCGTGACAAGCGATCAGCTGCGCGGCCAGCATGCCCTCAACCTCGCTGCGCGGCGCGATACCCGTCAAAGCCGCAAACGCAGCGGCAGCCTTGGCGCGCCGCTCCTCGTCGTTCTCAAGGCCCACACTCAACGCCGCCGTCGTCTGCCGCGCGATCAACATGTTGAATGCGTCCACCGAAGAACCGCCGATATCCCGCATCATAGCGGGCCCGGCGCCAACCCCCGCCGCCCCGCGTTCACCCAGCCGCTCCCGCGCGCCGCTGGTGTCGTCTGCCGTCTCGCTGTTGTCGGTCATCGTGCTGTCGGTCCTCTTACGTTCAGATAAGACAAGAACATAATAGAACATATCAAGAACATTTGCAAGAACCAAGAAACCACGGCCAACGGTGCCTCTATCTCCTGAAACAGCGTGCGACGGCGAACACCCAGTCGGGGACCGCCCGGATCGCGGCGACGCCAACCTCC
The DNA here is from genome assembly GCA_046155405.1 of Bryobacteraceae bacterium. Lineage (GTDB taxonomy): Bacteria > Acidobacteriota > Terriglobia > Bryobacterales > Bryobacteraceae. The sequence goes on from JBJXFL010000030.1 coordinate 1,030, forward strand.
AATGGCGGCGACGGAGTCCGTTACATATCCCTTGAATTTCGCGGAGTTCCGGAATTGTGCCCCAAGTTCCACTTCATTCCCGTCTGCATTTAAGCGTCGGTAAATGATGCGAGGGTAGTACAGATTGCGCAGCCTGGAGCCGGGCATGTCGAATAGGTTTCCCTATGCCGAACGCGCGCGCAGCCTCGACGAAGCGCATCGCGCCGTCCGCCAGACGTTTGAGAAAGTAACGAAGCGTTCGGATCTAAAACATCCGGCGACGGCGAAATGGATCGCAGCCATCGCCGAGTTCAACGCTGCGCAGAAGGACGCCTACCCGCCGGATTTTTGGTCCGATCTCCAAGAGCTTCGCAGCGGCAATGCGGGGCAAATCGAAACCGCGATCACCTTCCTCGAGGCGGACACAATGTGTTTTGGCTCGGGCTATGTGAAGGATTGTGTCTTACGCGCCATCAAGCGGTTGCCACTAAACAGTTCGCAAGCTAAGCGGCTTCGCGCAGTCGTCCTGCACGTAGCTTCGCGACGCGACGGCCAAGAATTTCGGCAGTATTGTCGCCTTGCCAGACGTCTCGATAGCGAAGAATTTCGAAAAGCGCTCCGTGCCCTTCAATCACTCGGCAACGCCGACATAACGCGCCGCGCAGCATGGGTCCTGGCCGCGCTCGACCAAGCGTCGTAGCGTCGAACCGGAAATCAGGGGCACGGGACAAACTCTGAATAACTGTTGGTGTTTGTTATGTGTCCTCTCCGGCCACTGAAGCACGTCCATTGATACTTCTATGATTGAGCGAAGTACTTCCGACGAACCGATCGCGGAGTGTTTCCATAGTAGTCGCGCCACCAGGCATCGGTCCGCAGGCCTTTCGGATTTGCATCGCTGTCGTACGTTAGCGACTCGCGAAACGCATGGTGGGTGTAGAGCCGCATGAATTCACCGACATAGATGTCTGCAACACGGGTGTTGCCACGCATTACCAACATGTTTTCGTCGTTCTTAGTCGTTGATGCATCGCTGAAGTTTGCTGAGCCGGCAATGACAATGGGGTCGTCCGAGAGCGGGTCCACCAGCATAAACTTGTTATGGACGTACTTTACGTTCTTGTTGAGGTTCGTTAGCCGCTCTTTCACCCAACCATCAAACTCGCTCGTGGTTAGGAGTGACCCGATGGCGAAGAGGTTTTCGGGCATCTCACGAAGGTCTTGAATCGCACGCTCTTCCTTGGTGCGCTCAGGTCCCTTTCCCATCGGGCGCGTCTTCTTTTCCATAAGAGCCACCCGAAACGGCGCGGTGCTGCTCCGGTACACCTCTTTGAAGGTGTCATTCATCCCGAAGGCGAAGGTCATGAAGAGGGCGCTATTTGCCTGCATCGCCACCTTCGCATACCAGTCCAGCGCATCAAGGTTCTTGCGCGGGCTGAAGATAACTGAAGTACCTTTCTTAGGAAGGCCTGCGGGAACGCTCGACAATGCCTCAACCGCTGCCTTCGAGTCGGGCATATCCAGATCGTCCGCTAAGACCTTCCAGTATTCCAGGTACTTTCCGGCGATCGTGCCATCTTCAACGACATGCGCCACGTTGGAGTGGCCGAAGATGCCCCCTTCAGAAAAGTTCGTTCCTCCGGTCCACACCGAGATAGGCTCGCCGTTCTCCAACTTCACGATGAACTTGTTGTGCGAGATGTACGAAGCGCCCTCCGAGCGCTCGTCGCAGAGTGAGCCAATGTGTGCAGCGCTGACCGCTCTCCGGTTCTTGTTCTTTGGATCTTCCTTGCGCCCGTCGTACACCACCTTGATATCCACACCACGAGCCTTTGTGTCCTTCAGGAGCTTCAAGAACGGAGGATAGTGGAACTCGTATGCGCCGATGCGCAGTCCGTGGCGGCCTGGCTGCGCTGACTTCACGAATTCTTCCATCGCTTCGTAGAGGCCACGTGAGAGCCAGACAAACGCCTGATTGTTCTCCACCTCGTTGGGAGCGCGGTCTCCGAAGCGCCGTACATACGCCTGAGAGCCTGCAACGCCGCGATTGAAGTACACATCGTGTGTTCCTCCCTCGGGGCTCTCGGTCTTAACATCTATCGTCACCTCCGCATGGGGTCGGAGGTCGCCTGGAGAGCCCTTCTGTGCAGTGATCGTGTATGTGTACTTGTGTCCGGGTTTGGCGGTGTAGTCGGCCCACTGGAAGCTCTGGATCGGGTGGTCTTTGGTTGAGTACTGCGACCCTGGTTTCAGTCCCGGGTTTGAGGCTGCAAACGCCTTGTTGGCTTCAAGATAGTACGCCTCGCCTTCGGTGTGATCGACGCGGTGCAGAGAAAACCCTAGGAGTCCGTTGCAGTCCTCTCTCGGGAGATCAAAGCCAAACATAACGACGTACGTTCCAGCTACCGCGTGAACCTTAAAGCCGCTCTTCGTTTTCGTTTCGCGCATGGTGCCCCTCCAATTCCAGGCCGGGAAGTATACGGATTCAAGGGACATGTCACAATCTCTGGCCCACGCATTTGAGTGTTTTTACGTGCCCCCTGATCTCG
>JBJXFL010000038.1:0-6268 GCA_046155405.1 Bryobacteraceae bacterium
TATTTGAAGACGAGAGGTTAGTAACTGCGATGACCGGGCTTTATGTACTGTATGATTCGCGCTGTGTCCTGTGCCGGCGCATGCGAGACTGGATCACCGGGCAGCCCGCCTGGTGGCCTCTTTACGCTGTGGCGGCGGGCTCGGACGAGGCGCGCCGCTTGTTTCCATCGCTGGTGGAGTCAGCGGGCGAGCTAACCGTTATCTCGAGCGACGGCCGTTATTGGCGGGGAGACCACGCCTGGCTCGTCGTCCTGTTTGCTCTGAAACGCTATCGAGCTTGGGCCAAGCGTCTTTCAGAAAATCGCGAGGCGCTCGGTTGGTGGATGAGACTGGGGTCGAGCCGCGAGACCGAGCAGTATCTGAAGCAGCAGCCCGTGCCGGGGTGTGAAGTACGATGAGCGCGACGCCTCCCGCCGGACCGGGCAAGTCCGAGCAGACGAGGCAGCGCATCCTCGAAGCGGCGCTGGAACTCTTCCGCGTCAAGGGCTTCGCCGCCGCCACCATGCGTGAGGTCGCGTCGGCAGCCGGCGTGGCTACCGGCGCAGCCTACTATTATTTCCCGTCCAAGGAAGCGATCGTGCTGGCTTTCTATGACCGTGCGCGCGGCGATTTGGCGCCCCTGATTGACGCCGCGCTCGTCGCTGCGGGCCCCCGGCTTGAGGACCGGCTCCGCGCCATCGTCACCGTGAAGTTCGACTATTTCACCCCCAACCGCAATTTCCTAGGGGCGCTCCTCGGGTCAACGGCTGATCCTCAAAACCCCCTATCGCCTTTCAGCAGCAAGACCGTGGCGATCCGGGACTTTGACTTGGCCGCCTTTGAGAAAGCCATCGAAGGAGGTAATGTCAAGCCTCCGAAGGACCTGGCTCCCCATCTGGCCGAACTGCTATGGATGTACCAGATGGCGCTGATATTTTTCTGGCTGAGCGACGCCTCGGCCAATCAGGAACGCTCGCGCACTTTGCTGGACAAGAGCTCTCGCATGCTCGTCCAGCTACTAAGGCTCGCCGGCCTGCCATTGATGCGGCCGGTGCGGCGCTCGGTCCTCGATCTGGTCGCATTGGTAAAGGGCGTATGATCTCGCGGCCGACGGTCCTGGGCCATCTCGCCCATTGGGCAGCGGTCCATTATTCTGATACTTTTGTCCTTATGCGCTGCATTTCTCGCCTTGGGGCAACCTTCATTGTTCTAGCCGGTACACTTCTCGCACAGTGGCGCCCGACCGAACCTGCCGAGTTAGCGATAAAATCGCCGGCCATCGACCCGAAGGCAGACGCCGAGGTTCTCTATTGGGAAGTAAGAATTGACGACAACGTCAGTCCGCCGGACATTTGGGTTACTTATAGCCACCTCTTGCGGACGAAAATATTCACCGACAAAGGCGCTAAGGATCTTGCCACGGTCGAGATACCGTTTCGCCGCAGCGCTACCGTGACCGATCTGGCCGCCCGTACGATAAAAGCGGACGGCACGATTGTGGAGGTGGCCAAGGATGCGATCAAAGAGAGCGATCTTTGGAAAGGTAAGAAGCGGCGCGGCATGAAGGTCAAGACCTTGGCCTTTCCCGCCGTCGAGCCCGGAGCGATCATTGAATACCGCTACCGGGAAACCAGGATGAAAGAGGTAGCCAACTACGTGCACTTGGAGTTCTCTCGCGATCTACCGGTGCATGAGGTCAAATACTTGATCAAGCCGCTGCAAGTGGACTGGCTTCCTTATAGGATGCGCGTGATGGACTTCAACGTTCAGCGCTCCCCGTTCACCATGCAACCGCAAGGCCAGACCCACTATGCTGTGACATCGATGAAGAACGTTCCCGCTTTCAAGGAGGAGCCAAACATGCCTCCCGCCGACGATGTGAGGCCGTGGATGCTGATCTACTACGAAGAAGACAAGAAGCTGACGCCGGACAAATATTGGAAAGAGATTGGCAAAGATGAGAGCAAGAAATTCTCACAGATCTCCAAGCCGGAAGGCGCCGTGAAGAAACTCGCCGGGGAACTGACAGCCGCCGCGAGTTCACAAGAGCAGAAGGTCAGCTCCATCTTTCAGTTTTGCCAGAGTAAGATCAAGAATGTTTTCGGGTCCGAAGTCACAGCGGCACAACGGGAGCAATTCAAAGGTAACGAGAATAGCGGCGACACACTCAAACGAATGATGGGCACTGGCTACGATATCAATGCGCTCTTTGCGGCCTTGGTAAATGCCGTCGGCTTCGAAGCGCGTTTGGCGAAAGTGGCTGACCGTAGCCGAAAGTTCTTCGCGCCTCAGATGATGACGCCGCACTTCCTGCCTGCCTACGATATCGCAGTCAAGTATCCTTCCGGCTGGAAATTCTATGATGTCGCGGCGAGGCACCTCCCGGAGGGAATGTTGCGGTGGCAGGAAGAGGGGGCTATGGCCCTGGTCACCGATCCCAAAGAACCGGTGATGGCGTCGACGCCGATGACTGCTCCCGATAAATCGAAGGTTTCGCGCTCGGCGGAACTGGAAGTGCAAGCCGACGGCACTATCGAGGGAACTTTCCACTTGGCTTACACTGGACACCTGGCGACGGAGCGGCGCACCGACATGGAGGATGACACCGACGAAGAGCGGCGTGAGTCAGTCAAGCAGGAACTTGCCGCCCATTTCGAGGGCGCCGAATTATCGGACCTCAAGGTGCAGAATGTGAAGGATCCGGCCCAGCCGTTGGCCTTCTCCGGCAAAATTCGCATCCAGGGCTATGCGCAACGGACTGGCAAGCGCCTTTTTCTACAGCCGGCGTTTTTCCAGAAAGGCGTTCCGCCGCGTTTTGCAGCCAGCGAACGTAAGTTTGATGTCAGTTTTGACTATCCCTGGTCGGAGACGGACCGCGTCACCTTACAGTTGCCTGAGGGCATGGAAATGGACCAGCCCACCGCGCCGCAGTCGGTCAAAATTGGTGAAGCGGGCGAGTACAATACCACGCTGAGCCGTTCGAAGGACTCCAAGCAGCTGATCTATACTCGCGAATTCAGTTGGGGCCTGAAAGACCAGCTGCTGTTCCCTGTGCAGGCCTACCCGGTGATCAAGAAAGCCTTCGACTTCGTCAATGAGCAGGACGGTCATGCCATCACGCTCAAGGCGGCCAATTGATACGGCTGCCGGCCGCCGTTCTCCTGATCGTCAGCGCCGCCTGGGCTGCCGATGAAGCGGCGCCGGCATGGTTCCGCGACGCCGCCGCGCAGAAGTTGCCTCAACTGAACGCCAAGGCGCCCGCGGTAGTCCTGCTGGATGAGCAGAGCACTTCCGTGGATGAACTCGGTACCGTCGTTGAGCGCCGGACTCGGGTGATCAAGATACTCAACAACGAGGGGCGGAATCGGGCCGTCGCGGTGGAGAGCTACATTCAGAAGGCCGGCAAACTTCGGGATCTACGGGCATGGCTGCTTCAGACCGACGGTGTGATCCATCGTTATGGCAAAGACAAAGTGGTGGAGACAGGCGGTGGCGGCGGAGGAATTCTCTATGATGACTATCGGACCGCCATCATCAACGCATCCCAGGATGCGGGGCCCGGCACCATCTTCGGTTTTGAGTCGGTCGTGGAGAGCCGCTCCGTGTTTACTCAGTTCAGTTGGCCGTTTCAAGACAACTTGCCTGTTATGGTTTCGCGGTTTCGGTTAACGCTGCCGGCAGGATGGGAGTCTAAGTCCGTCACGCTGCGCCATGCCGGAATCGAGCCTCAAGTTAGCGGCAACACCAGCACCTGGGAAATGCGCGATCTGCCCTTCGTCGAGCGCGAGTCTGGCGGGCCATCGGTGAGAAGCATGGCCCCCAGGCTAGCTGTAGGTTACTTCCCGTCTGCAGGCGCGCGCACTCCAGGCCGCATTATTCGGGATTGGAAAGACGTGGCCGCGTGGAAGGCTGAACTGGCCGATCCGCAGGCCGCGCCCGATGACGCCATCAGCGCGAAAGCGAAGGAACTGACGGCGGGCATGAACTCAGCTTGGGACAAGATCCGCGCCGTATCCCGCTACGTACAGAACCTGAAGTATGTCGCCATTGTGACCGATTCGGCCAAGGGCGGTGGTTACAAGCCGCATGCCGCCAGCGAAATCTTTGCCAAAGCCTACGGGGATTGTAAGGACAAAGCGACGCTGATGCGGGCGATGCTGAAGTCGCTCGAGATGGAGAGCCGTTACATAACCATCTTCTCCGGTGACAGAACATATGCCGATCCCAAGTGGGCATCGCCTCAACAGTTCAACCATGCGATTCTCGCCGTAGTTGTCCCCGCAGCGGTCCAGGCGTCCACGGTGATGGAGGTCGAAGGTGTCGGGCGTCTCTTGATTTTCGACCCCACCGATCCTGACGTCCGCCTGGGCGACCTTCCGAGCCATGAGCAGGGCAGTTGGGCGCTGATCGGGGGAGAAAACGGGAAGCTGGTGCGCATGCCGGTGGTCCCGGCGGCGTCCAATCCTATGAGCCGGCAGATGGTAATGAAGGTCAATGAAGACGGCAGCGTCCAAGGACACTTGCGTGAAACCACTCGCGGTGCCAGTAGTGCCTACGAACGTGAAGTCCGCCGGGAATTGAAGGAAGACGACTATCGGAAGCGGCTGGAGCGATGGGCGTCTTTTAGTGCGCCCGGCTCCGTCTTGAGCAACATCGCCAGCCAAGACTCGGTGGATGGCGAGTTCACTTTGGATTTGGATTTCGCGAACCCCCGTTTTGCCAAACGGATGAACCAACGGCTGCTGACCGTTCGTCCGACGGCGATTCTGCAGCGAATCGGGCCTGACGTCTCCAAGCCCGAACGGCATCGGCCGGTGCTGCTCGATGCGCAGCGGCTAGTTGAAGAAACAACGGTGGACTTGCCCGCGGGTTTCGTCGTCGATGAAGCGCCAGAGCCGATAAAACTCGATACGCCGTTCGGGACCTTTGAGGGCAGTTCCTCAACGAAAGACGGCAAGCTGGTGGTGACACGAAGGCTCGATCTGAAGCACACCGAAGTGGCTGCCGCGGACTACGTTAAGCTGCGCGATTTCCTGAGTGCCGTCGCAGGCCACCAAAACGCTGTCGCCGTGCTGGTCAAGCAGTAGGCGAACACGCGCCTGCTATTTCTTAACCGAGAAAACTGCCGGACCAAGCACGTCCATCCGCGGCGTCACGCCCAGGCCAGGCTCGGTGGACGCGGCCAAACGTCCATGCCGTCTTTGCGGCGCACCCTCGGCAATGCTCACGGTGACATAGCTATTGAAGTCCGTCGCCGTGAAGAGAAAATCCGGCGGCGTGCTGTGCGCCAGATGCGCGATCGCCGAAGTGATGATGTCGCCACCCCAGGTGTCTTCAATCGTCATGACGATGCCGAGCGAAACGCACAGGTCGCGGATCTGGCGGGCCTTGGTCAAGCCGCCCACCTTGGAGATCTTGAGGTTGATCACATCCATCGCCTGATCGGACACTCCGCGCAGAACCATCGCCAGATCGTCGATCACTTCATCGAGCACGAAAGGCCGGTCAGTATGCCTGCGCACGGCCAGACACTCTTCGTAGGAGAGGCAGGGCTGCTCAAGGTAGACGTCGACGTCGCGCACCGCGTGCGCCACCCGTACCGCTTCATGCTGCCGCCACCCGGTGTTGGCGTCAGCCACCAGCACGTCGCCGGGTTTCATCTCGGCCGCCACGGCGCGAATGCGCTCGATATCGACGTCGGGATTGCCGCCCACTTTCAATTGAAATTTCGTGTAACCCTCGGCGCGATACCCGGCGACGTTGGAGGCCATGCGCGCCGGCGTGTCTTGCGAGATGGCACGGTACAGCGGGAAATCATCGCCGTTGCGCCCGCCGAGCAGAGTTGTCACAGGCAGCTTGACGGACTTGCCGAGGATATCCCAACAAGCCATGTCGATGGCTGACTTCACGTAGGGATGCCCCCGCATCAACTGGTCCATGCGGCGGTTTAGATTCCCGAGTTCGGTGGGATCGAGCCCGAGCAACCCGGGCGCGAGCTCCGCCAACCCGGTCCGCGCCCCGTTGGCGTAGGCAGCCAGATACGCAGACCCAAGCGGGCAAACCTCACCGAACCCGGTGATGCCGTCATCGGTCTCGACAGCCACGACGGTGGAGTCAAAAACTGTCACGGAGTTTCCGCCCGACCATTTGTAACTACCCTCGCGCAGAGGAAGGTCGACTTGATATGCTTTGATGCCGGTGATCTTCATGGAAGCAGAATTTAGTATAGGTCCGAGCGGCGGGCCGAGCGCAACATCATCACCGCGGCCGACAGGATCACCGCCATGAC
>JBJXFL010000237.1:0-3004 GCA_046155405.1 Bryobacteraceae bacterium
CGCCCGATCACAATCACGCCATTGTCACGATGCGCGCACTGCGGGCGCGCAAACACGTCTATTGCGCAAAACCGCTGACGCACACCATTTTTGAAGCCCGGCAGATCGCCGCAGCAGCGCGCGAAGCCAAAGTCGCTACCCAGATGAGCGTACAAAGCTGCGCCAACGAAGATGCGCTCAGCACCGCGGAAATACTGGTGTCCGGCGCCATCGGACCGGTCAAGGAAGTCCACGTTTGGACCGACCATCCGATCTACCCGGCCGGCCAGGTACGCCCACTCGATGCACCTGCCGTGCCCTATAACCTCGATTGGGATTTGTGGATCGGCCCCGCGCCGTACCGTGCCTACCATCCCGCCTATCATCCTTGGATTTGGCGCTGCTGGTGGGACTTCGGTTCCGGCACGGTTGGCGACATGGCCTGCCATGCGATGCACGTTTTCTACAACGCGCTCCAATTGGGCGCGCCATCGAGAGTCTACGCCAGCCGCACTACCATGCGCGGCGGCTACTTCAAGATGTACCCGGATGGTAAGGAGACGCTCCCGCCGAAAATCGACACGCCCGAAACGGAAAGCTATTCTTCCCTGATTTCGTGGGAGTTCCCTTCCCGAGGCAACCAGCCCCCGCTTGCGATGCACTGGTACGACGGAGGCATGCGTCCCCATCGGCCGATCGAGTTGGATCCGAAAATTCCGATGCCCAGCGCCGGCCTCCTGTTCATCGGCGAAAAGGGAAAAATGCTAACCGGCTACTCCGGCGGGAAAGTTCGTTTGTTGCCGGAGAAGAAATTCCGCGACTTCCAAGCCCCGCCCAAAACGCTGCCGCGATCGATCGGCCACTACAAAGAGTTTGTCGAGGCGTGCAAAGGCGGAAAGCCCGCAAACTGCAATTTCGAGTACGGCAGCCGGATGACGGAAGTGGCGCAGCTCGGTGCGCTCGCGGCCCGCGCGGCGAGGGTGCTCGAATGGGACTCGCGGGCCATGGCAATCACCAATGACACGGAAGCGAATGGCTGGGTGAATCCGCAGTATCGAAAGGGTTGGACGCTTTAGTTAGACCCGTGAGCGAGTGGTTGCGCGAACAATCTGGCGGCCGGCCGCTTGGTTGCTTTGATCGTGCAGCGGCTTGCTGAATAGCCCGGATCGTTTTTGTTCACGCCTTGTCGTTCGCCCAAACTCCGTCGGTGCGCGGGTAGCCGTTTTTCTCGGCGGCCTTGAATGCCATAACAGAGTGACGTCCGTTACTGGCCGCCGGCAAAGGGCAACGAGAGGAGGAGGCGCGTGGCCCTTCCGTACTCAGAGCGGTCATCGTGCGAAACATTCGGCGTTGCGAGATTATGTTCTAGATGGACGTACCGTGCCGATAAAATCAATTTTGCAAGGGTTGATCTGGCTAGTGGCGATGACTCCTGCTGTTTTTACTCCGGCGGGGCTGGAGCCGCTTTGGGCGAAGTTGGAAGTGGGATTTCGCGGGCTGTCGCGGCGGCGCGTGTTGAGTTGTGCGCTGATGGCGCTCACGGTGCTGGCAGGGCGTGGGGCGTTGTTATTGGTGTGGGATATTCCGCAGCCGGTGATTCACGACGAGTTCTGCTACCTGCTGCAGGGGGAGACGTTTGCTTCCGGACGGCTGACGAACGCGACGCATCCGATGGCGGAGTTTTTTGAGACCGCCTATGTCCTTCAAAAGCCAACTTACAATGCGAAGTATCCGCCGGGGCAGGGGCTGGCGCTGGCCGTGGGGCTGATTGTATTTGGAAACCCTTGGTTTGGGGTTTGGCTGAGCTGTGGTGTTTTGGCGGCGGCGCTATGCTGGGCGCTGCAAGGGTGGTTCGAGCCGGAATGGGCGCTGGCGGGGGCGATTCTCGCGCTGCCGTTTTGTACGCTGACCTACGCCATGAACACGTATTGCGGCGGGGCGGTTGCCGGAATCGGGGGTGCGCTGGTGCTGGGCGCACTGCCTAGAATCCGCGCGAACGAAGCGTATTCGGGAGCTGTGTTTGGGCTCGGGGCGACGATATTGGCGATGACGCGGCCGTTTGAGGGCGCGGTGGCGCTGGCGCCGTTCGCCGTGGCGATGCTATTTCAGAAGTCGCACCGGCGGCAGTGGGCGGGGTTTGTAGTGACAGCCGCGGCAGGGGCGGGATTTCTTTGTTACTACAATTTCCGGGTGACGGGAGATCCGTTGCAGTTGCCGTACTCAGAATATGAAGCGCAGTATCCGATGGCGTCGCATTTTACGCTCCTACCGCCACCGCCGCCGGTATCGTATGAACGGGCGGGCATCATCATGATCGACCATTGGGAGCGGGAGGCATGGAAGCACACGCTGAAGCCGGGCTTCTATTGGCGGCGGCTGCGGGAAGTTGGTGGGCATGTGTCGACATTTTTCGGTTCGATGTTTGTCCTTTTGCCGCTGTTCTTCCTGGCTGATCCGTGGAGGGCTAAGTTGCGGGCGGCACGATGGGCGGTGGGGTTGACGATTGTGGTTGGGTTCGTGGAGACGGTGTATTTTACTCACTATGCCGCACCGGCGCTAGCCTCACTGTTGGTACTCGTTGTGGCCGGGCTCCGGGCGTTGCGCCAATGGAGGCCTCCGGCCGGCCTGTGGCTGGCGCGGACGATACCGGTGGCAGCGGTCTTGATAGCGCTGATGGACCCGGCGATGAAGCTAGTGAAAGGCGAATCAATGGATCATCCGGGTGCCGGCGGGCGCGCGAGGATTGCGCAACTGCTGGACGCCGAGGCGGGGCAACAAGTGATCCTGGTTCGGCATAACTATCCTTCAAAGTTCGAGCCGCGATGGGACGATTTTCCGTCTATTCCGGAGACACCGTCCGCGGTGGAGTTCGTACGCAATGGGGCCAACATCGACGAGCAGCGCGTGGTATGGGCGCACGACTTGGGTAAGGAGTCGAACCGGCGGCTGCGAGAGTATTACAAGGACAGGCGATTTTGGCTGTTCGATCCGGCGGAGAATCCAGATGGGCTGACGCGGATTCGAG
>JBJXFL010000049.1:0-88525 GCA_046155405.1 Bryobacteraceae bacterium
CGCGCGCTTTTTCTTCCGGCGCGTTGTCGATCGAATCGAAGCTGCGGAACGTGTTCTTCGGATTGTGCTTCGACAGCGTCTTGGTGATCGCCGCCGTCAACGTCGTCTTCCCGTGGTCGATGTGGCCGATGGTGCCCACGTTGACGTGCGGTTTGGAACGATCAAACTTTTCTTTCGCCATGCGATTGCAACCTGTTCAGGAAAATCGTGTCTACAACTTAAAATTCTGGAGCCGTTGACCGGGATTGAACCGGTGACCTCGTCCTTACCAAGGACGCGCTCTACCATCTGAGCTACAACGGCCCGAAGTCGCTTAAATGTTCTGGTGGACAGGGAAGGATTTGAACCTTCGTAGTCCCAAGGGACGGCAGATTTACAGTCTGCTGCGATTGACCGCTCCGCCACCTGTCCGGATAAAACCTGCTTTTCAGTAACCGCCCCGCTTTTACTGGCAGGTCCTGAATTTTCAAACTAAGGAACCTTTGGAGCTGGCGGAGGGGATTGAACCCCCGACCCTCTGATTACAAATCAGATGCTCTACCAGCTGAGCTACGCCAGCGGAATACCGCTCGTCCAGCCAAGGGGCGACAATGCCCGTGCGTTGGCCGAACAAAACGAGTATAGCAAAGAATTTCCGGCTGAGGTCAAACCTCCACGACACCGGCGCCATCCGTGGACGTTCTCAGCGCGCGCATCCCGGCTGCAATCACCTGTTGCGCCCGCAACCCGTCATGGTGCGATGTCGGAAATGCCGCGCCCCGCGTGCAGCAGTCCAGAAAAACCTCCACTTCGCGTTTGTACGCCGGACCGAACCGGTCGACAAACTCCGGCGCTCCTTGCCCGCCCTTCCCGCCCGGAAAAGTCTTCCACGCCAGCGTCTCCGCCACTCCGCGCTTGCCGAACGCTTCCACCTTAATCTCGTCCGGACGCTGGTCGAAACGGCCAATCTGTATCTGCCCTGAATCGCCGTAAATAACGCTCTCCACCCGGTAGCCGCTAACATGATTTCGTGTCACCTGCACCTGCCCGAGTAAGTCGGATCCAAACCACATATATAACATCGCGTCATCGAAGTCTTCCTGGCATGTCGTCAGCGCATGACTGTAGATCCGCGATCCAACCGCCATCGCCCGGTCCGGCATCCGCCCCGTCAGCCACAGGATCTCATCCACGTTGTGCACGGACATATCGGGTAAAATCCCATCGCTCTGATACCCATCCGGCGCGGGACCGGAGTCCTCAAGCGCCGAATAAATCTTGAAGACTTTCCCCACCACGCCGGTCTCCATCAATTCCCGCGCATACCCCAGCGCACCGTCAAACCGGCGTTGAAAGGCCAGCATTACAGAAGTCGGGAACTCCCGGTCCAGTTCCTCGCAAAACTCCAAATCTCCGGCCAGCGTCCCCGTCAGCGGCTTTTCCAACAAAACCCGATGCCCCGCCCGCACCAATAGCGCCGCATGCTCCCGGTGTTTTTCGGTCGGCGTCACAATCATCGTGGCCTGACACAATCCCGACGCGGCCAATTCCTCCACCGACCCCATCACCGCCGCTTCGCACCCCGACCTCGCCGCGAACCGCCGCGCCTTGTCCAAGTCGCTATCCACCAACGCCGCCACCCGGCACACGCCCGCCTGTTGGAGCCGCCAAAGGTGCGTCGCATGCACCCAGCCCATCCGTCCAAGTCCAACGATCGCCACCGCCAATTGATCCGGCATTCACATCAACCTATCACAGCGGCTATGGACTGCCCGCGAAGTTTCCTTATTCTCGCTAGGCCGGCGAGATGGGAAGCGTGCGCACCCGAAGCAGGCCAGACCGAGAGACCGCGACGCACCGTCCTCTAACGCTGCCCGAAGAACCGGAAGGCTCCGCAACAGGCAAGGGTTCCGAAGTCTGTGTCGGCCGAGACAATGACCCGATCCTCTCGCGACGCCCTATCGGAATCATTTCGTCCTTGGCCGCTTCCATCGCATACTCGCAAACGTGTATCGCATCATGATTAGCCTCGGTCAACAGCCGAGCAAGCCGCGGCGAGAGCGCGTTATCGATGAGGAATCTCACGCCGGCTTCGGAAGCGGCAGTTCTCGCTCTTGAACCGACGCCGCCGCGAACTGCAGACATTCCCGAACATCTTCGGACCGAAGATCGGGATAGTCAGCCAGAATTTTCTCCTCGGTTAAGCCGCCTGCCAGGAGGCGAAGGACCGTGGCAACCGGAATCCGGAGTCCGCGAACGCACGGAACTCCGCCCATCTGTGCCGGATCCACTGTGATGAGCTTGAAGTACCTCATAGGGCTAACGCATTTATAGTCGCACACCGTCGAGGGCCGCTGGACCGCGTTAGTAAAGCACTTGCACTGAGCGCGGCATACTACCGGCACAGTCATAGGCGTTAAAATAAGCGCGGCCAAAGTGACCTCGGCTGCCAGCGATCCAGTCTCCGGCTCCCGATTGATTGCAACTCCCAGAACGCCGTTTGGGGAAATTGGCTAGGCGACTTAGACCCGGGGCGTTTCTGTCGGACCGGTCGACTCAATCACACTTCGGTGTCGATGCGGGACTTCCGACATGTACAATCGAATAAATCACTCAAAACCGCACCGGCACCACCGTTCATAATTGGTTCAAGAGACTCTGGCTGAGGCAATGTCCAAATACTTCAACGATAGTCCTATCGAAAAAGCCGATGACGATCGGTATGGCATCACGCCCTTTGCCAAGGCGCTCGCGACTAGTCTGCTGGCAATCGACAAGCCAATCGGTACAACGGTTGCGATCAACGGGCCGTGGGGCTCGGGGAAGAGTAGCGCGGTTAATCTTGTCCGCGCCGAGCTCGATGCCCGCAAGGACGAATCGCTAACCATCGTCGATTTCAAATGCTGGTGGTATCGTGGCGAGGAAGCAATCGCGTTGGCCTTCCTTCAAGAACTCAACACCGCTCTAAAGCCTGCTCTCGGCGACAAGATCAAAAACGCGATCCCCGATCTTGGACGGCTCATTCTTCAAGCTGGTCCGGTTATCGGCACCGCTGTCTCGCTCGCAACGACGGCGGGATTTGGTGCCCTGATTTCAGGTGGAGCCGCATTCGCGAAGCGCTTCTTTCCCGAGAAGGATTCCCTAGAGAAGGTTTTCAAGACGATATCGAAGGCGCTTGAAGAACAGACTTGTCGCTTCCTCATCATCATCGACGACATCGACCGGCTTTCCCCGGAAGAGGCCCTGGCGATCTTTCGTCTCGTCAAATCGGTCGGACGACTGCCGAATGTAATGTATTTGCTCGTATTCGATCGGCAACTTGCCGATGCGGTTGTACAACAGCGATATCCTGCGGAAGGGTCACATTTCCTAGAGAAGATTATCCAGGCGAGCTTCGAACTGCCTGCACCAAACCAGACCGATTTGAACAATGCGTTGCTCTCGGCCGTCAACGATATCTGCGGCTCGCTTTCAGAGCAACATAGCGTCCGCTTCATGAACCTGTTCTATGACGCCGTGGTCCCTTATCTGCTTACGCCGCGCCACGTTACGCGGCTGATCAACGCGATGAGTGTAACTTGGCCGGCGATCGCGAACGAAATCAGCCATGCCGATTACGTAACGCTTGAGACCATTAGGCTCTATGAACCCATGTTGTTCTCGGCAATCCGTCGGAGTCGCGAAATTGCAACAGCGGGGGGGCCGATCGAGGGAGAGAACCGCGACGTTGCCAAGTTTGCACCGTTTCTAGTCGACATCCCTGAGGCTAGACATGGCGCGCTACGCCTAGTGCTTCAACGGCTTTTCCCTGCCCTTGAAGACATGACCTATGGCGGAGGTTTCTCCGAGATTTGGGACCGAGAGCGTCGTGTCTGCCTCTCGAAACACTTCGACACGTATTTCAGGATGTCCCTGAGTGACGAAACAATATCCGCGGCTGAGTTGAATGAGTTGGTCGCGCGCGCCGACGACCAAACTTTCGTTAAGGTGCGACTGCGTCAGGCGCGTGATCAAGTTCGTAAGAGCGGCAAGTCCATGGTGCCGGTCGTTCTCGACGAATTGACCGCACATGCAAAAGAGATTGGACGCGAGAAAGTACAGAGCTTCCTTTGTGCACTTTTTGCGGTTGTGGATGAGATCCGACGCCCTGAGGATAGTGAGCGCGGCTTCGCCATAGGAAACACGCACCTTCGTGTTCATTGGCTGATCCGTCGCGTCACTGAGGATCGTTTTTCCTTAGAAGAGAAGACAGATCTCTACTTGGCGGCAACCGAACTGTCTTCAATGGGGTGGCTGATCGACTTCGTATCGTCGGCGGTAAGGGACTATCAGCCGCGAGAGGGCAGTGCGGTGGATGTTTCGACCTGCCTTGTTGCCGAGAAAGCCATTCCGGCACTGAAGAATTGCGCCCTAGCATCCTTGAAGCAGGCGGCAGAAAGTGGAGCTTTGCTTGGTGCAGGCGACTTCATGTACAACATCTACCGGTGGCGCGACTTCAGCGACGATCAAGGTGCAGAAGCAAAAGAGTGGCTTGGCAAAGTCATGAAGGATGACGCAGTCTTAATCAATATTGCAAAGAGCCTGACGGGCGAGTCCTGGTCTACGGGACTTGGCGGGTTCGGCGGCTTAGGAGATAGGGTATCGCGCCGGAGCGTTCGCGCACAGATAGGGAATGAGTTTGACCTTTTCGACACATCCCGTTTCAAGACCGAACTCGAGCGCATTGTCGCTGAGCGACGGCAGCGGGCGGATGATACCTGAGATATGCACTGCGATGAGACCGCGAGGGCGGGCGGAATCGCATTGAACCATTTGGGGACCCCGAGAACATGGGGTAAAACAGTAGAACCGTGAAGAATTCAGCCTCGCGGACCGACCCCAAGGAGGTCACCCAAATGGTTACAGACGAAAAACAGGATAGCGCCAAAACCCCTGTAAAACAAGGCCCGCGGAAATCCTCGCCGGAGCCCAATAAAATCAATGCTTCCACGCCTTTTGACTTCACCGGCAGGAATCTGACTCCCTACGGCGGACTGCTGCCGGTGATCACTATGCTGGAGAAACTTGGCTTCCAGTCCCTGGTGGAACAGACAATGACATCGAAGCGGCTTCCCCGCGCCATGGACTTATACCGGTTCGTGTTGGGAATCGTGCTGGGTCTCTACATCGGCTTTCCACGGCTGAATCAATTGCGCTTCATCGCCCGCGACCCAATCCTGACAGGCATCCTTAAAGTCCCCAAGCTGCCGGTGCAGTCCACGTTCTGGCGGTTTGTCAATGCGCTCCATCTGAGTGTGGCCAGGCAGATGTTGACGATCATGCGGATCATGCGGGAACGGGTCTGGGCGGCGGCCAATGTGAAACTGGAGGTCGTCACCATTGACACCGACACCACGGTCCATACGCTCTATGGCCGGCAAATGGGCGGACGCAAGAGCTACAACCCAAAGAACAAGGGCAAGAAGAGCTACCAGCCGATGCTGACGTTTATCGCCGAGACGCGCGAATACATCTGGGGCGAGTTGCGTAACGGCGACAAACCCACCGGGAAACAGGTGGGCGATCACATACGGAATGTGTGTGCGGCCTTGCCGCCGGGCGTGAAGAAGATCTTCGGGCGGGCCGACTCCGGATTCTACTGCCGGGAAGCGGTCGAGGCGTACGAAGAATGCCAGGCCCGATTTGTGATCTGTGCGCGCAAGACTTCCCGGCTGGTCGAGCAACTGCGCCAGGCCGAGTGGAAGGAGTCCAAGCAAACCGATGCCGGGTGGGAGTGTGAATTCCGCTATCAGCCGGACAACTGGAAAAAGGATTGCCGGTTCGTGGCCCTGCGCTATGAGAAAACGCGCGAGGAGACGGATGCGGAGGAACCCGAGCAGTACCAGTTGTTCGCAACCAGCCAGTACAAGTATCGGGTCTTCGTGACGGACATGACCGAGTCCATCGACATCGTGGTCTGGTTCTACAACCAGCGCGGCGGCGCGGAGAACCTGATTAAGGAGGCCAACAACGATGCCGGGCTGACGGCGCACCCCTCGCATCGCTTCGATGTGAACGGGAATCATTTCCAGTTGGCGATGCTGGCCTACAACCTGAACTGTTGGCTGATGCTGTTCAACCGCGAGCCGCAGGAGGACGCCACGGCGCTGCAACACACGACGCTGGCGACCTCGCGGCTGCGCTTCCTGTTCGTGGCGGCCAAGATCTGGCGCCACGCGGGCCGCACTGGGGTGAGCTATAGCGATCATTACGAGGAGAAGGGATTATTCCAACGGCTCATGGACCGGCTGCGAAAGATTGTGCCGCTGGGAGGAGGCTATGCTCCGGTAATGATGCCCGCCCTGAAATGACAGCCACCCCGCCGGCCCTTTTACCGCTACGCATAGAAATTTATGCACGGCTTGCAAACGCAACGGAGTCAGTCACTTCGACGCGGGGCTTGGCGGAATCAGTGTTTCGGCAGCGGAGGTGAAGTTACACCAATCGAACTGACTTACTAACTCACGTGTCGCAGCAACCGAGCAGGATCAGCGCCCGGGGGTTGATCCTGTGCATAATTCAGGTGATATTGAAGCCGTTGAGATATTTCTGAAGGCTTGGGCGAATCGTCGCGAAGGTCGAGACGACTAACCGGGCCGTCCTGGGTTCGCAAGGCCAAAGTGTTCGGATGCTGGCCCCAGCAGCCTCTTCTCATCACGTCTACCGCAGTTCTTCCGTATTGATCACGCGCAATCGGCCAGTTTGGCTGCCCAGAAGTCCCCGTTGTGGGAAGTTGCAACAAAACGCGGGTTCGAGACTGATCGCATGCAGCCGAGGACATTTTGGTAGCGGCCTTACTTTAACGCCTATGACCGGCACAGTCGCTTCCGGCGAAGGAGCGCCAGTGAGGAATTGGTCGTGGGTATTCCGTCAACGTCGCTCCGAAAGGGCTTGACTTGAAGTTCCCATTTTGGGAACTTCAAGAAATGCGGGTAATCTCCCGGCGAGCTATTCGTGAACTCACGCGACGCTTCCCGGATGCGCACGGGCCGCTCAGCCATTGGGCCAACGTCGTTGAAACCTACGAATGGAACGCTCCGGGAGACGTACGAAAGAAGGTGACCTCGGCGGACTTCGTTCAAGATTTGACTGTCTTCGATATTGGCGGTAACAAATATCGGCTGATCGCATTCGTTCACTACCGGCGAAAAGCCGTCTACATCAAACATATCCTCACCCATAGAGAGTACGACAAGGGGGCTTGGAAAAGATGATCACAACGGAAACTGAATTCGATACAAAGACGTACGGCAAACTGCTCATGAAAACTCACCCCGGGGTGACTAAATCGGAAGCGGAGAATGATCGCATCCTCGCGATCATCGAATCTCTCATGGCGAAGGGAGATGACCGCCTGACGCGGGAGGAAGACGCTCTGCTGGAGTTGCTGCTGGACCTCGTTCACGACTTCGAACGCCAACACTATCCGATCCCGGCCAGCCCACCGCACGAGATTGTCGCTTTCCTCTTGGAACAACGGGGGATGGAGCGAAGCGGTCTGCGGCCGGTCCTCGGATCGAAGAGCCGCGTCTCGGAGGTTCTCTCCGGGAAACGAGGAATTAGCAAGGAGCAGGCCAAGAAACTCGCGGCTTTCTTCGGAGTGGGTGCACAGCTTTTCATTTAGCGGACCGTCTCCGGCTAATCTAACTCCCAATCGCCACAAGAACTGGTTTGCTGATGAAGTTCGCAGCGATGTTATAGTATAAGTGTTGTTATAGAAGCAGTCAAATAGCTATTGTTCTTTTCCCTACTTCCTATTGTTCTTTTCCCTACTTCGTACTTGGCTTATCAACATCCAAGGGACAGCTATTGTTGCGATACTCCCGGGCCCTACTCTCAACTCCAAAACCAGTCTCCAATATCGAACACTCGCCATAGTACGAACAGTAACACAAGTCAATCCGCGCCCTCTCATTGAGACTGTCACCTAAATCAGCGTTCGGATTAGTCACCGTAACGAAGCTTCTACGCCCACTTGGGAGAATTGATATAGTTCTTCCTGCTCGCACGCTTGTTACGACACTGCTCGCGCTCTGGACATGACCATCTCTGACAAACTCACGCCAAGAATGGTAAAGCCGTCCTCCGACATATGCACGCGTCCACATTATTATCGCCGGACCTAATCCGTCATTTGAAACAAAGATCTCATATTCCGGCGTCTGCTTACCCGATCGTGTCGACAACGTTAGGTTCGGAATCACTCTAATTCGATTAGCCATAGCGCCTTCACGGTAGTTACCGAAAGACACAAGCAGAGAAATAGCGGCCAGTACAACCGCGACTATGCTGATAACAACGCTAGGGGTTTTATACCACGTCTTTGGCGGCGGCTGATCTACTGGTTTCTGCGGTGGAGCCTGGTTTGCTTTCTTTCTTGCCATTAATCACACTCCAATAAACCCAGAGCGGTTACGTCAGCAATGCATGTGTCGGTTATAGCGATTCTCCCGCCAAAAGTCAAGTATCTCCCGATACTTACCTAGTGGCCGTGTCGCTCCACAACTTCGTCAAATTCGACACGGTTCCAGAGATTGCCTAGGATCGGTTCCGTGCGGCTGGCGACGAGGGAAGAATGTCGCGGGATGAACGATCTGATCATTTTGGTTCCATGTCAAAACTGACCTTGAGCGTTGATGAGGCAGTGGCGTTGCAGGCCAAGAAGTACGCGAAAAACCACGGAGTATCGATCTCTGGATTGGTCGAGAACTATCTGAAGGGTGTCTCCGAACCTACGGCGGAGAATTCCGCCGCGCCGGTTCTGCGAATGCTGCGTGGCAATCTTAAACCGTCGAATTCGGAGGAATACCGGCGCTATTTGGTCGAGAAGTACCGGTGTAACTAGTTTTACTCGACACCAACGTCGTTCTGGACGTTTTGCAAGAAAGGCATCCGCACGTTGCCGGACGCCGGGCCGCTTAGATCCTGAGATCGAAACGGGAAAGCGGAAGGATTCCTCGCGGTTCACTCATTCGCATTGTCGCGGCAAAACCGGCGAAAGCTACAGCAGTTCCGAAGCCGAGAAAAAATAAACCGTCTCAACCGCCGCCGTCTCAACCGCATCCGAACCATGCGAGCAATTCCGCTCAATCGACTCCGCAAACCGCTTCCGGATCGTCCCCTCCGCCGCATTCGCCGGATTCGTCGCCCCCATCATTTCCCGCCACAGCGAGATGGCGTTTTCCTTCTCAAGAACCAGCAGCACCGACGGCCCTTCGGTCATAAACTTCACCAACGACCCGAAGAACGGCCGGTCGCGGTGCACCCCATAGAAGCCCTCGGCTTCTTTCGGACTGATATGATGCTTCTTCATCGCCACGATGCGAAAGCCATTTTCTTCAATTAACTGAATGATCTGCCCGCTAATGCCGCGCACGACGGCGTCGGGCTTAATCATCGCGAATGTTCGTTCCAATGCCATATTTACTTAACTTGAAAGTCTTTCCTTGATTTTCTGGCCGATGTCGGCCGGGGTACTGCAAACGGTAATTCCAGCGGCTTCCATCGCCGCCATCTTGTCCGACGCTTTGCCGCTGCCGCCGGCGACAATGGCGCCCGCGTGGCCCATTCGCCGTCCCGGAGGGGCCGTCTGGCCGGCGATAAATCCAACCACCGGCTTCTTCACATTGTCCTTGATCCACCCCGCGGCTATCTCTTCATTATTGCCGCCGATCTCGCCAATCATTATTATCGCGTGTGTATCCGGATCGTCGTTAAATAATTGAATTGCGTCCAAATGCGTCGTGCCGACGATAGGATCGCCGCCAATTCCGATACACGTCGATTGACCGATTCCCAACGCCGTCAATTGGCCCACCGCTTCATAAGTCAACGTTCCCGAGCGGCTCACCACGCCGACATGGCCGCGCAAGTGTATGTGTCCCGGCATAATACCAATCCGGCATTCGTCCGGCGTAATGATACCGGGGCAGTTCGGCCCGATCAGTCGCGAATGGCGCGATTGCAAAAACTGCCGCGCCGCGATCATATCCCGCACCGGAATGCCTTCCGTGATGCAGACGATTAGCGCGACGCCGGCGTCGGCCGCTTCCATAATGGCGTCGGCCGCGAATGGCGGCGGAACAAAAATGACCGTGGCATTGGCCCCGGTCTCGCGAACCGCCGCGTCAACGGTATCGAATACCGGCCGGTCCAAATGCTTCGTACCGCCCTTGCCGGGAGTCACGCCGCCAACCACGGTGGTACCGTAGTTAATCGACTGCGTCGCGTGAAAAGTGCCCTGCGCGCCGGTGTAGCCCTGCACCATCAAGCGGGTTTGCTTATTAACTAATACACTCATTGGGCTGCCCTCACGACCTTCTCCGCCGCGTCTTTCATACCATCGGCCACCGGGAAGTTGAAGCCGGACTCTCGAATAATCTTCTTGCCTTCCTCAACATTCGTACCTTCCATGCGAATGACCACCGGGAGGCTGATGCCCAACTCGCGAGCCGCGTTTACGACGCCCGTCGCCAGCACGTCGCAGCGCAGAATACCGCCGAATATATTAATCAGCACCGCTTTCACGGCGGTATCGGATAGCAGGATTCGGAACGCGTTCTTGATCTGCTCTTCATTCGCGCCGCCGCCGACATCCAGGAAGTTAGCGGGCTCCCCGCCCGCCCACTTGATGATATCCATGGTAGCCATCGCAAGTCCGGCGCCGTTCACCATGCAGGCGATGTTTCCGTCGAGCTTGATGTAGTTCAGCGAGAACTTGGACGCTTCCACTTCGAGCGCATCTTCTTCGTCCACATCGCGCAAATCGGTGAAGTCGGCGTGCCGGTATAACGCGTTGTCGTCAATGTTGATCTTGGCGTCAAGCGCCATCACCCGGCCGTCTTTCAACAATATAAAAGGATTGATTTCCGCCAGCGAAGCGTCCGATTCGTCGTAGGCTTTCGACAGCGCCATCATCGCCTTCGCCGCGGAATTCACGCTCGCCGCCGGCAGCCCAATGCCAAACGCCAGATTGCGCGCCTGGAAACCCTGCAGCCCCATACCGGGCTCAATGGTTTCCTTCAAAATCTTCTCCGGCGTATGATGGGCGACCTCTTCAATCTCCATCCCGCCCTCCGAAGAGGCCATAAAAACGTTCTTACCTGTCACCCGATCGAGCGTGATACCGAGATAGAGTTCCTTGTCAATCGGCAGCGCCTCCTCCACCAGCAGCCGCCGCACCGTCTGGCCTTGCGGCCCGGTCTGGTGCGTAATCAGTTGCATGCCGAGGATCTTTTTCGATGCCGCGACCGCATCCTCCACGGTCTTACATACCTTCACGCCGCCGCCCTTCCCGCGCCCTCCCGCGTGAATCTGGGCTTTTACTACTACAAAGCCGCCGAGTTCTTTGGCCGCGGCCTCGGCCTCTTGGACGGTAAAGGCGACTTTGCTTTTCGGCACCGGCACGCCGTAGCGAGCCAGTATCGCCTTTCCTTGATACTCGTGGATTTTCATACGGTAAACTCACAGCTTAGCATCGTGCCAGATTCCAACTCCCCAGTTCCCGCCAGTTTTTTACCGTTTGTGCATAAGCTTGCCGGTCCGGAAGCTTTTCAAGAACGCGACGCCGAGGAAGCCATGCGCCTGATCCTGAGCGGTGCCGCGTCCCCCGTTCAGTTGGCGGCGTTCCTGATGCTGCTGCATCCGCGAGCGGTGGATTCGGATGTACTGGTGGGGTTCGCCCGCGCCATGCGCGAGGCCATGGTGCGGGTGGATGCCGGTCCCGGCACGGTTCTCGATACGTGTGGCACCGGTGGCGACCAGTCCAATTCATTCAACATCTCCACCGTGGCTGCCTTCGTCGTGGCCGGAGCGGGTGTAAAAGTGGCCAAACACGGCAACCGGTCGGCGAGTTCGATGTGCGGCAGCGCCGATGTATTGGAGGCGCTCGGAGTAAAGATCGATCTGAGCGCCGAACAGATGGGCGCCTGCATCCGCGAGATCGGAATCGGGTTCCTTTTTGCCCCCGTGCTCCACCCGGCGCTAAAACACGCCGCGCCTGTCCGCGCTGAGTTGAAAATCCGGACGGTGCTCAATCTGATGGGACCGTTGTGCAATCCCGCGGGAGCGCAGGCGCAACTGATCGGCGTGCCGTCCGAGGGGATCGGCGATTCGATCGCTCTGGCGCTGGTTTGCCTTCAAACCGGGCGGCACTTGCTCGTCCATGGCTCCGATGGATTGGATGAGATCACGCTGTCGGGCTCGACCACCGTTTGGCGCGTCGAAGGCGGCAACTTCGACTACAAGAAGGAGTTTTGGATGCCGGGTGATTTCGGCATGGCGCGGGCGTCCATCGATTCCTTGCGAGGCGGTGACCGCGTTGCCAACGCGGCCATCGCGCGCGATATCCTCGGCGGCGCGACAGGACCGCGGCGGGACGTCGTTGTTATGAACGCGGCCGCCGGACTATTGGTCGCGGGAGCGACGGAAGATATTAATATAGCGGTGGATACGGCCAAGAAATCCATCGATTCCGGCGCGGCGATGGCCAAGCTCCAAGCGATGGCGGCGTTCTCGCATCGGTGAGGCAGTATGCCCAGCGTCTATGATCTGAAACCGCGGTTTCAGTCACTACTGCGGCCTTTAATTGGGTGGCTGGCAACGGTGGGCGTTACCGCCAATCAGGTCACGGTTTTCGCGTGCCTAATCTCGGTGGCCGTGGGATTGGACCTGAGTTTCGGTTCGCGCCGCTGGTGGCTGCTACCGGTTTGGTTGTTCTTGCGGATGGCGTTGAATGCGATGGATGGGATGCTTGCACGGGAACATGGGCAGGTGTCGCGACTGGGCGCGCTGTTGAATGAATTGACTGACGTCGTATCCGATGCGGCGTTGCTGCTGCCATTCGCCTTTCTTCCAGGCTGGAATCCGGTCTGGGTGGGAGCGGTGGTCGTACTGGCCGGGCTGACGGAGATGACCAGTCTGGTGGGCCAGACGCTGATCGGCGACCGCCGGAACGACGGGCCAATGGGTAAGAGCGACCGGGCGCTGGTGATGGGTGCGGTGGCGGCGTGGGTTGGAATGGGCTGGCAGGTGAACGGTGTGGTGGCGCCACTGATGGCGCTATTGTGCGCGGCTACGATATACAATCGCGCCCGGCATATTTTGGCAAAAGGGGAATAGATGAGGAGCATGGAAGAGCGCAAATTTTCGCCGTCCGGAAGCCGCCAGAATAACGCGTCAATCGACAAATGCGGCCGAGCCGTAACGGACACAATCGTGTCCCGCAGACACACTCGTGTCCCGTAGGTTCTGGCAAAAGGGGACTAGATGAGGAGTATTGACCAGCCCAAATTTGATTTGTGGGATTGGACGATGTTGTCGCTTACCGAGCCGATGAACGGCACGCTCGCGCCCGGCATACTTTGGCAAAAAGGGAACAGATGAGGAGCATGGAAGAGCGCAAGTTTGCGCTGCGGGATGGGACCGATCTGTTCTACCGCTATTGGCCCGGCACGGAGAAGAAGGCGATCGTCATGCTTCATCGCGGCCATGAGCACTCGGGTCGGCTGGCGCATGTGGCCGAGGAGTTGAACTTCCCCGAATTTTCGGTCTTTGCCTGGGACGCGCGGGCGCACGGGAAGAGCGGGGGGAAGCAGGATGGTGGTGTGACGATGTCGACGTTCTCGTCGGACCTGGACGAGTTTATACGTCACATCACCGAAACGTTTGGGATTCAGATGCCCGATATCGCGCTGCTCGCCCAGAGCCTGGGCGCGGTGTTCGCCGCGGCTTGGGCGCACGACTACGCGCCCCCCATCCGCTGCTTGGTGCTGGCGTCGCCGGCGTTCAAAGTGAAGCTCTATGTGCCATTCGCGCGCCTTGGACTTACCGTGTGGCACGCGCTCGCCGGCGACTTCTTCGTGCAGTCATACGTGACGGGCGCGGCGTTGACCCACGACCCCGAATGCGCCAAATCATATGGAACGGACCCACTCATCAAGCGTCCCATCTCCGCCCGCGTGCTACTGGGTTTGTATGCCACCGCCAATCGAGTGATCGACGATGCCCAAGCAATCCATATTCCCACTCAACTGCTCCTCTCCGGCCGCGACTGGGTCGTCCACAACAAACCGCAGCACGAGTTTTATGAGCGTCTCGGAACCGCGGAAAAGGAGATCCACACGTTCGGCGGCTTTTTCCACGATACGCTGGGAGAGAAGGATCGCCACCTCCCAATCGCCAAGGCCCGCGCGTTCATTCTGAAGCATTTCGAGCGCCCCCCGGTGGTTGAGGCGCTGCTCGACGCTGATCGGAAGGGCTATACCTTTCAGGAGTTCAAAGCTTTGAAAAAGCCTCTTCCGGCCTTCTCTCTCAAGGCTCTGAATTTCGCCATAACCCGCTTGTCGATAAAGATCGGCGGGCGGTTCTTCTCCGATGGTATCCGGCTGGGCGTCGAGACCGGATTCGACTCCGGCGCGACCTTGGATTACGTCTATCGCAATGAACCGTCAGGGTTTACACCGATCGGCAAGATTATCGATTGGTTCTATCTGAACGCCATCGGCTGGCGGGGAATTCGAGTTCGCAAGCAAAATCTCCAGACGTTGATCCTGCGCGCCATTTCGCTCGTAAAGGCCGCCGGACAACCGGCCCGGATCGTCGATGTCGCGGCGGGGCACGGGCGCTATGTGCTGGAGGCCGGCGTGGTGGCTGATCACATCCGGTTGCGCGATTTCCGCCAGCAAAACGTCGAGGCTGGGCGGAATTTGATTGCATCCACAGGGGTTACGGCGACGTTTGAGCAGGGCGACGCGTTTGACCACACCTCGGTGGCCGGTCTCGATCCGAGACCCACAATCGGCATTGTTTCAGGGCTTTACGAGTTGTTTTCTGATAACTCACTTGTACGTCAGTCGCTGGCTGGACTCGCCGATGCCATTCCGGCTGGCGGTTATTTGATCTACACTGGACAGCCCTGGCATCCACAACTGGAAATGATCGCGAGAACGCTGACCACTCACCGAGCCGCCGGCGAGCCGTGGATCATGCGGCGGCGGACGCAAGCCGAGTTAGATCAACTAGTTACAGCGGCAGGGTTCAAAAAAATTGAGCAGCGGGTGGACGAATGGGGCATTTTCACGGTATCGCTGGCTCAACGCACGTAAGGCGGCTGGCCTGGCTGGCATTGCTGGGCCCGCTGTTCTTTAGTTCCTATAACTTAGCGAATAGTCTAGCGGCGGCGCGGGGGGCGGCAGTGCCATCGATTGTGTTCGATTGGGAGCGGTACGTGCCATTTCTGGCGTTGAGCATCGTGCCGTATTGGTCGTCGGATTTACTGTATGCGGCGTCCTTTCTAACCTGCCGGACGAAGACGGAAATCGACCGTCACGGGCTCCGGCTGCTCTCAATACAGGTCATTTCGGTGCTTATTTTCGTCTTATTTCCGCTTAAAGTGACGTTTCCAAGGCCTATTTTGGACGGTTTTTTCGGCTTCTTGTTCGACATTTTGCATAGTTTTGACCAGCCGTATAACCAGGCTCCGTCCCTCCACGTGAGCCTCGCATACATTCTTTGGAGGCAGTTTCGGGGGCCGGTTTTTGGGATCTGGTTCTTGCTGATTGGGGTTTCGGCGATAACGACGTATCAACATCACTTCATCGATCTGCCGACGGGACTTTGGGCGGGGGTGCTGGTGGTGGCGCTGTTGCCGGAGACTTCGCGGCCGGAGTGCCGACGGCGAGAGCTGGCGCTTTGCTATGCGTTGGGATCGCTGGCGTTCACCGTCACGGGATTCTCTTGGGCTTGGGTATTGCTTTGGCCGGCGTTCTCCCTGTCGCTGGTGGCGGCGGCGTATTGGACGGGAAATGTTGAAACGTTAGGAAAGCGAAGCGGCCGGATGCCGTTTTGGATGTGGCCGTACTGTTTGGGAGCTTGGGTGAACGCGCGTTTGTGGTCGAACGAACAGACTGAAATCGCGAATGGCGTCATGATCGGGCGGGTGCCGTTGGGACGGGAGCGAATGGCGTTTGGGTCTATCGTCGATTTGACCGGAGAGTTGCCGTTGCGGGCCGATGCGCACGTTCCGATGCTCGACTTGGCGATCCCGTCGTGCGAACAAATTTCGGCGGCCGTGGCCGCGATTTTTTCGTTGGAGGATCGGCGGCCCACGCTGGTTTGCTGCGCTCTTGGCTATTCGCGGAGTGCGGCGGCGGTGGCGGCTTGGTTATACGCTTCGGGGGCGGCATCGTCGATAAAAGGCGCGATTGGCATTGTTAGAATGGCGCGGCCGCAGGTGGTGCTAAGCCCCGCGATGGAGCGCCGTTTGGCACAATGGGCGGGTAGATCTTCATGCAAACTTTAGCTGATTGGCAGGGCACGGCTTGCATTTTGCGGGCGGGTTTGACCGCTTCCTACGCCGGGCACGTTGGAGCGGTTTTGGCGGGGTCGGCGCTGGCTGTTCAAGGACCGGGGATTGGGTATCTCGTTGGGCTG
Source organism: Bryobacteraceae bacterium (assembly GCA_046155405.1). GTDB lineage: Bacteria > Acidobacteriota > Terriglobia > Bryobacterales > Bryobacteraceae. The sequence goes on from JBJXFL010000049.1 coordinate 16,450, forward strand.
GCGGCGTGGGGCTACCTTGTTTACCTACAGGTCCGGGTTGCGTTGGACGCCGAGTTGTTTTCCTGGTTGGCGAATGGCGGGGACCTGGCTGAAATCGACGATTTTTTAGTTCGGGCGGGGCTGATTTCGGCGACTCGGGAGCGGAGTGCGGATGAGCGGTGTCGCGGGGCTTTGCGGTTGTGGCGACGGTTGATAGCGGCGTTAGTCGTCGAATTGGCGGCGGTGGGGGCGGGGTTGGCAATTGGACTGCGATGATTGATCGGATTGCCGCTTGGTTACTATCCTTTGGCTTGCAGTTACTCACCGGCGCGCATGGCCGCTGGAATGGATGCGCACCGGTGTCGGTGCAACGGATTTACTGCGTGAACCATTCGAGTCATCTGGATTTTCTTCTACTTTGGACGGCTTTGCCCGGTCGGCTTCGGCGGGTGACACGGCCGGTGGCGGCGGCCGATTATTGGAACGCGGGGCCGATCCGGTGGTATGTCATTCAGCGGGTGTTTCGCGGAGTTTTGGTGGATCGGAGCGGAAAGGCCGCCAACCCGTTGGAGCCGGTGTTTGAGGCGTTGGAGAATGGCGAGTCGCTCATCTTTTTTCCGGAAGGTACGCGAGGGCCGGGAGAAGGGCTGCTGCCGTTGAAGGAGGGAATTTATCATGTGGCGCGCGAATGGCGCTCGGTCGACCTGGTCCCGGTTTGGATCGACAACGCGTATCGCGTGCTGCCTAAAGGGATGTTTTTCCCGGTTCCGCTGCTGTGTTCGATGACGTTTGGCGCGCCGTTGCGCCTGCGGGACCGGGAGGAAAAGGATACCTTTCTACTTCGTCTGCGAAACGCGATGCTGGAGTTGCAACCACCGCAATGAACGTCCCTCACGAAGCTCTCCTTATTTTCGCCGGTTTGGGTATAGCGCTCTCCGTCGCTTCGGCCGCGGGGTATGTGCTGCACCGGCGCGCGGAAGCGGGCGCGGGGCGTTGGACCATCGACAATTTGAACGCGCGGATTCGGGCATGGTGGGTCATGATCGCAATTTCGGGCGGGGTGCTGTTGGCCGGGAATGGCGCGATTATCACCCTTTTCGGATTGCTCTCGTTCCTCGCGTTCCGGGAGTTTATCACGCAGACGCCGGTGCGGCGGGCGGATCATGCGGCGCTGTTTGCTAGCTTCTTTTTGGCGCTGCCAGCGCAATATCTGCTAGTGGGCGTGCAGTGGTATGGGCTGTTTGCGATTTTCATTCCGGTTTACGCATTTCTAACGATTCCGATTTTGTCCGCGGTGTTCGCCGATGCGCAGCGGTTTTTGCAGCGGACGGCGGAAATGCAGTGGGGACTTATGATTTGCGTGTACTGCCTGTCGCATGTTCCGGCGCTGTTGACGCTGCACATTCCGGGATATCGGGGGAGGAACGCGTTGTTAGTCGTTTTCCTGATGTTGATTGCGCAGGCGAGCGACGTGTTGCAGTATATCTGGGGTAAGTTAGCCGGTAAACATAAGATAGCGCCGGCGGTTTCTCCTTCGAAGACGGTGGAGGGGTTTGCCGGCGGAGTTGTAAGTGCGACGCTGCTGGGGGCGGCGTTGTGGCGGATCACGCCGTTTTCTCCAGTAGGCGCGGGGGCGATGGCGCTATTGATTACGCTGGTCGGGTTTTTGGGCGGATTGGTGATGTCGGCGATTAAGCGGGACCGCGGGATTAAGGACTGGGGGCAAGTGTTGGAGGGGCATGGAGGGATGCTCGACCGGCTGGATTCCGTGTGTTTCTCGGCGCCGATTTTCTTCCACGTCACCCGGTACTACTTCGCGCTGTAGAATGTTGGTTCTATGACGAACCTTCTGTTGCGATGGTTTTTTAGCGCCGCGGCGCTATTTGTGGTGGCTTACTTTATCCCCGGTGTTTCGGTGTCCGGTTTTGTTTCGGCGCTGGTGGCGGCGGCGGCGATCGGGTTTATTAACGCCACTCTGGGGGCGGTCATCAAGTTCTTTGCATGGCCTTTCCGCGTGCTCACTTTGGGACTGGTTTCGCTGGTGATTAACGCGTTGATGTTGATGCTGGCCGCGGCCGTGGTGCCGGGGTTTCGGGTGGATGGGTTTATCGCGGCGGTGTTGGGGTCGATTTTGTTGAGCGCGGTAACCGGGGTGTTCGGGTGGTTTCTGGACGACGGGGAGGAGAAACGATAGACAGGGCCGGCGCCTTAACTCACCTCCTTCTCCCTCCCGCGAAGTACGTTCAATACCCGGTTCGCAACCCGCGATGGATACGTCGTTTTGTCCCGGTCAATGTTCGGCGTCCAGGCGAGCGGATCGCCGTAGCAAGAAAACGCGTATGGGCTGGAGTCTTCGCACGAGATCCAGAGGATACTCGGACGAGGCTTGTCCGCGGCCACGGCATAGTTCCCCGCAGCCAGGGGAGTAGTAACAGCCGTGGCGGCACGCAGGAACCGTCGGCGATGCATCCCTCGCATCGTATCTCAATTCACATTATTATCCCGTTCGACGATACGACTATGGAATGGGTTCTTGGCCAACAACCACTCCGCCGGCACAGCCTCTTCCCCCGGCGGGTGAGGCCCCTCCCGCCCGCCACATTCTTGTTGTGGACGACGCGGCCGAGACCCTGGGCGAACTGACGAACAGTCTGGTGAAAGCCGGGTATTGCGTGGACTTCGCAACCACCGCCGGTCAAGCGTTGGAGCAGATCCGGGAAAGCGAAGTGGAACTGATTCTACTAGGCGAATCGCTTCCGGGCATGACGGGGCTAGACCTGCTTCGCCTGCTTCGGGCGGCCTGGACGCCGCAGCAACTGCCCGTCATCATGCTGGCGGCCGAAGCGCACAACGGCGTGGAAACCGCCGCGCTGGAAGCGGGCGCGAACGACTGCATGGCCGCGTCGGTGGAAGGGGGCCGGGCCTTGGCGCGGGTTCGCTCGCAGCTTCAGCAGAAAGACGCCGGCCAAGGCGCGCGGGACCGGGCCGAACGAGCCTTTCGCGCCACCACCGTCTCCACGGATGTTATTTGGGAATGGAACGTTCCGACGGATACCTACTGGTTCTCGAGCGAATGGGGGCGCCTCGCGGGACGGCCCACGGCCGGACCGACGCGCCTCGGCGATTGGCTCGCCGTGGTGCACGAAGAAGATGTCGCCGGGCTCGAGTCGTCCCTTCGTACGTTGCGTGAAGATCCCGAGCAACTGGAATTCGGGCAGGAATACCGTCTGGTGATACCATCCGGACAGAGCCGCTGGATCTACTGCCGCGCCAACGTCGAGCGCGACCGGAACGGAGATCTGCTGCGCCTCACCGGCCTGCAAACCGACATTACCCGCAACAAGAGCATCGACTGGTTGACCCAACTTCCCAACCGGGAGAACATTCTGGATCGAGTGGATCGCATGCTCGCCGGCGCGGACGGCGAATCGGCTCCGCCATTCGCGTTGTTAATGCTGAATCTCGACCGTTTTCGCGTCATTAACGAGAGTCTCGGCCCCACCGCCGGAGACCGGATTCTTCGCGAGATCGCCATGCGCCTGGAACGCGCCACGCGAACCATTCCCGGCAGCGGCCGTCCGGAGGACTATCTTGCCCGGGTGCATGGCGATACGTTCCTGCTGATCCTGAGCGATGTGGGCAGCGCCGAGTTGGCCCGCACGATCGCCGACCGGTTACAAGTTCAAGTCCGGCGCCCGCTGAATCTGGCCGGACGAGAGATCCGCGTGTCCGCCTCCATTGGAATCGCCCTTAGCGACGGCGACCGGTACAACCGCGGTTTCGAACTTCTCCGCGACGCTGAAATCGCCCTTCACCAGGCCAAGGCGCTTGGCCGGGCGCGCTGCATCAACTTCGACAGGGAAATGCGAACCGATGCCATGCACCGCATGGATCTCGAAATCGAACTTCGCCGCGCGCTCGAAAACGACGAACTGGTCCTGTACTATCAGCCGAAAATTAATCTTCAATCCGGGGAACTGTCCGGTTTTGAAGCCTTGCTCCGCTGGCGTCATCCGCGCCTGGGACTGGTCGCTCCATTGAAGTTCATCCCTATCGCCGAAGAGACTGGATTAATTATTCCCATCGGCGCCTGGGCCATGGAGGACTCCGCCCGCCAGTTCGCCGAATGGCGCAACCTGCTCCCCGGAGTGGACATGCAGGTTTCGGTAAACCTTTCAGTGAAGCAATTCTTCGATCGCGAGTTAGTGGACCAGGTGACACGGATTGTAAGGGATTTCGATTTTCCTCGCGGCGCTTTCTGCCTGGAGGTCACCGAAAGCGTTCTGATTGGCGAGATAGAAGCCGCGGCCGAGATACTCCGCCGACTCCACGAGGCCGGCGTCGGCCTGATGATCGACGACTTCGGCACCGGTTATTCGTCGCTCACATACCTGACCAACCTGCCCTTCGATGCGCTGAAAATCGACCATTCCTTCGTTTCCCGTCTCGAAATCGACGAGAATTGCGGTGAGGTAATCAAAGCCGTCGTGACCCTGGCGCGCAACCTGAAATTGGACGTTGTGGCTGAAGGCGTGGAGACGCCAGAGCAGTTGGAGAGCCTCCGGCGCATCGGTTGCCCTTATGCCCAGGGCTATTATTTCGCCAAGCCGGTGGATGTGGAGACGGCCACCAAACTGGTGCTCGCTTCGCGCCGCTGTTAGCGGCTGGCGTAATTTTTGTCGTAGAACTCGCGATAGGCGCCGCTGCGCACGTTGGCGATCCAGGGCGCGTTTTCGCGGTACCACCGCACCGTTTCGGCCAATCCCGTTTCAAACTCCACCCGCGGCTTCCAGCCGGTTTCCCGCTCGACTTTGTGGCTGGTCAGCGCATACCGCCGGTCATGGCCCGGCCGGTCCGCCACATATCTAATGAGCGACTCGGGCTGCCCGGTGGCGGCAAGAATTCTTTGGACCACTTCAATATTCGGGAGCGCGCGGCTTCCGCCGATGTTGTACACTTCGCCCGCGCGCCCCTTGTCCAGCACGGCGCGAATGGCGCGACAGTGGTCCTCCACGTAGAGCCAGTCGCGGATTTGCATGCCATCGCCGTACACCGGCAGCGGCTTGCCGTCCAAGGCGTTGGCAATCATCAACGGGATGAGTTTTTCGGGGAACTGGAATGGCCCGTAGTTATTCGACGCGCGAGTTATACTTACATTCATCTTGTAAGTGGTGTAATAAGAAAGCGCGAGTAAGTCACTCCCGGCTTTTGACGCCGAATAGGGGCTGCTGGCGCGCAGCGGGTATTGTTCGTCGGCTTCGTGAGGCTCGTCGATGGAGCCGTAGACTTCATCGGTCGAGACGTGCACAAACCGCGCCGTCCGGTGGCGGCGGGCGGCTTCCAGCAGCGTGAAAGTTCCGTTCAAGTTGGTGCGGACGACCGGTTCCGGGGAAAGAATGCTTCGGTCCACGTGGGACTCGGCCGCGAAATGCACGAGGGCGTCCGGCGCGAACGAGGCGAACACCTCATCGATCGCCGCGGCATCGGCGATATCGGCCTTGAAGAATGTATAGCGCGGGTCGCCGGAAACGGTAGCGAGATTCTCCAGGTTTCCCGCATAAGTCAATGCATCCACGTTGCCCACAGTAATGTCATCCGCGCCTTGCAGCGCCAGGCGCACAAAGGCGGAGCCGATAAATCCGGCGCCGCCGGTTACGAGCAGTTTCATTTGTGCTGCAACTCCCAATCGTAGTTAACGCCGGGTTCGTTGTAAGCGATGCGGCCTTCGTCGGCTGGATTGTAAGTCCGGTCGGTAACGTATACCAACATTCCGGACTCCTGGCCGATGACCTTATAACCGTGTCCGACGCCGGGCGGGATGAGAATTTGCCAGGGCCGGAGAGCGCCCACGTAGAAGGTATTTCGGCGGCCGAAAGCCGGTGAATCCGGACGGAGGTCGACCAGCGCCACCTGAAACATACCCGACGCCGGCGACCAGTAGTCGGTCTGGAACCGGTGAATGTGGAAGGCCTTGATGGTTCCAGGGAGGCTTAGCGCCGCCGAAATTTGCGTCGATTCGGGAGGGAACCCGCTAACGCCGCCGTGACCGATGCGCGCCACTTCCAGGAAGTAGCCCCGATCATCGGGCCAAAGCGAATATGGAACCACCTGTACGCCCGGAATCAGATGCTCCGATTCCGGCTTTAGAATGACGTTTCCGATGCCTTTCGCCTCGTTGCGCGGCAGGGCGTATTCGACCGGTTCGCTCACTTGCCAGGCTCCGCGGCGCCAGCCACCAGGTTGTTAGCTCGCAGAAGAGATTCGAACGTGCCGGCGTCGGTCCACCAGCCATCGAGATGGGCGAAGGTCATCGATCCTTCCGCGATAAAAGCGTTGTTGACGTCGGTGATTTCGAGTTCGCCGCGGTCGCTTCGCTTGAGCTTTTGGACCTTGTCGAAGACGGTCTCGTCGTACAAGTAGATTCCGGTGACGGCGAGGTCCGACTTCGGTTTTTTGGGTTTCTCTTCAATTCCCAGAATCTTGCCGCCGGCGATTTCGGCGACGCCAAAGCGTTCGGCGTCGGTGACTTGTTTGAGCAGAATTTTCGCGCCCGACGGCTGTCGGCGAAACTCCTCCACCGCGCCGCGAATGGAGCCTTCGATGATGTTGTCTCCGAGGATGACGCAGAGGCGGTGGCCCGCGCCGAAGTGATGGGCAAGCCCGAGCGCCTCGGCGATGCCGCCTTCGCCCTCCTGATACGTGTAATCCAGGTGGGTAAGGCCGAACTCCTTTCCATTGGCCAAGAGCCGCAGAAAATCGCCGGCGTTCCGTCCGCCCGTCACGATCAGGATGTCTTCAATTCCCGCGTCCACCAGCGTCTGGATGGGATAATAAATCATCGGCTTGTCGTAGACGGGAAGCAGATGTTTGTTGGTGATCTTGGTCAGCGGAAACAGACGGCTGCCCGTCCCCCCCGCCAGCACTACGCCCTTCATGGCCATTAACCCATGATACACTCGCCCCTCATATGAAGCTTCACCGTTGGAAGAATATCCCGATCGAACAGCTTAATCCGACATTCGCCCGGCAGGCGTTGCACACCGACCGGATGACCATCGCCCACCTGCATCTGACGAAGGGCGGCGTGGTGCCGGAGCATCATCATGAGAACGAGCAGGTTTCGATGGTGCTAGAGGGGAAACTAAAGTTCCTAGCGGGGGGCGAGGAGTACCTCGTAGCGGCCGGCGAGGTGCTACAGATTCCGTCCAACCTGCCACATCGCGTGGAGGTACTGGAGGACTCGGTGGTTATCGACCTGTTCGCGCCCGTTCGGGCCGATTGGCTGAGCGGGAATGACGCGTATTTGCGCCAAACGGCCCCAGAGACGAAATAGACATTCACATTGGGTATATCGCTTGAAATGTTATTCTAGCGGCACGGGCTGACAATGGATACTCTGCGCGATTTGCTGAAGCGAGACGACTCGGACGCTCCTCTTGATTTGGCGGCGCTCGAGTTGAGCCGCATCGAGTTTCCGAACCTGGATACGCATCCCTTTCTGGACATCCTCGACTCCTATGCGAGCGAGATCGACTCGCGGCTTCGGATGGAGTACGACGCGGTGGAACGGCTGCAGGTTCTGCACGAGTTTTTCTTTCGCGAACAGGGATTTGCGGGCAATGAAACCGACTACTACAACCCGCGCAACAGTTGCATCAATGAAGTGATCGCGACCCGGCAGGGCATTCCTATTTCCCTCGCGGTCGTGTACCTTTCGGTGGCGGATCGGCTGGACATGCCGATGGCCGGAGTCGGGCTGCCGGGTCACTTTCTTGTCCGGTACGACGAGGAAGACTTCCACGCATTTATCGATGTTTACAACAGCGGGCAACTGCTGGACGGGGAGGAGTGTTTCCAGTTGGCTCGGCGGATGACGGGGATGGATCTGACGCCGTCGCCGGGGATTTTGAACGCGGTGTCGAATCGCCAAATTATGGTGCGGATGCTGAACAACTTGCGCTCGATCTACTTGCGGGGCAAGTCGTACGTGAAGGCGGCGCAGGTGCTGGATTTGTTGGTGGAGGCGTTGCCGGCGGACGCGGACAGTTATGTGCTGCGGGGCGCGGTGAATGTGGAGTTGCGGAAATACCAGGCGGCGAAGGCCGACTTTGAGCGGTATTTGACGCTGATGCCAGAGGCGCGTGACCGGCAGCGGGTGGTGGACCAGATTGCCGCGCTGGACCGGTATCTGCTGCGGGCGGCGGGATCTTAAGGTAAAAAGGAGGTAGACAATCTGCCGGTAATGGTGGTAGGGTGTCTTCTGGATGTCGGACCCGGGCAAACTCGACGTACTGCAGGGCACGCTCGACCTGCTGATATTGCAGACGCTGCAATGGGCTCCCCGGCACGGTCATGGAATCGGACAGGCGATCCGAACCAAATCCGCGGAGCTGCTGCAAGTTGAGCACGGAAGCCTGTACCCGGCGCTGCACCGGCTGCGGCGCGAGGGATGGATAGAGCCGGAGTGGGGCGTTACCGAGAATAACCAGCGGGCGAAGTATTACCGTTTGACCGAGGCGGGCAAGGCGCAGCTCGCGATTGAAGAGTCGAAATGGAAGCTGTTCGTGAAAGCGATGGCGCGTGTGATGCGGCCCCAGGAGTAGGAACGCATGCGATGGATCAGGGAGTGGCGTTTTCGAGACAAGGCTGAGAGGGATCTGACGGACGAGATCCGGGCGCATATCGAAATCGAAAAGTCACGGCGGATGGCGGGAGGCGAATCAGCCGAGGAGGCTGGGCGCGCGGCGCGATTGGCGTTCGGCAATCTGGCGGCGACGCGCGAGGATGTACGCGAGACCTGGGGTTGGAGCAGGCTGGAAAGGATGACGCAAGACGCCGGATTCGGTGTTCGAATGCTGCGGAAAACGCCGGTTTGGACGGCTGTCGTTTGTATGACGCTGGCGCTTGGAATTGGCATGAGTACGGCGATCTTCAGCGTCGTTTACGCGGTGCTGCTGCAGCCATTGCCTTACCCGGAATCCGATCGCATTATGGCCCTTTCGCCGACTACCGCGAAGTCCGGCAACGAGCGATTCAGAGTCAGCCCGGCGCTATGGCGGTATTGGCGCGAACACCTCACGCTTGTCGAGGACCTCGCGCTGACGCGGCCAGTCGCCAATTTCAATCTCACCGGTGAGGGCGCGCCGGAGCGCCTGCTGGGCGCTCGAACCACCTTCAGCGTTCCCTTGGCGCTTCGAGTCAGGCCGATTCTCGGCCGGCTGTTCACGGAAGAAGAACAGTTAGCCGATGCCAGAGTCGCGCTGCTGAGTCATCCACTTTGGATACGCCGGTTCGGCGGCGATGCCTCCATCATCGGGAAGAAGATACAACTCAATGGGGAGTCGTTCGAAGTGATCGGCGTGATGCCAGTGGAGTACCGCTACCCGGACGCCAGCTTCGAATTGTGGACGCCCCTCTACCTTCCGCCGCCGGCGTTCGATCACGGTGTGGACCACAGCTACCTGGGTATAGCGCGGCTGAAAACCGACGCAAGCGTTTTGCAAGCGCAGGCTGAACTGGATACGATCATGCAGCGCGTCGCGGACGAATTCCCGTCGAGTTACGCCGCTGGTGGCGAACGGACCGGCGGCTTGATCGAGCCACTCGCACAATTGCAGGCTTGGACCATCCGGCCGACACTTCTCATTCTCACGGCGGCGGTTGGCTGTCTACTGCTAATCGGCTGCATGAACCTGGCGGTGCTGCTGATCGCGAGAGCGAGCGGCCGCGCTCGCGAGATGGTGGTGCGCGCCGCGTTGGGCGCCAGCGCGCAACGTCTGCGGCGCCAACTGTTGGCGGAAGCGGTTCCGCTGGGCTTGGCCGGTGCGGGCGGGGGCGTCTTACTCGCTTGGTGGATGCTTCGCGCTTTGGCGCCGATGCTTCCGGCAAACATGCCGCGTGTCGAATCGTTGGGCCTGAACGGCGCTGTAGCGGCATTTGCCATTGCCGCTAGCCTGACGGTAGTTATTGCCGCCAGTCTGCTGCCTTCGCGCTTGGCGAGCCGAATGGAACTCACGGGCTTGATGCAGCGCAATTCCCGCGGCGTCGCGGGCGGAGGCGTTAGGGACACGCTCGTGGCCGGTCAAGTTGCGATGGCGTTGCTGCTGCTATTCGGCGGCATCCTGCTTGCGCGAAGCTTCGCCGCCCTCCTAAGAGTTACTCCCGGTTTCTCGAGCCAAGGGGTGTTGACGATGCATTTGGCCGTCTCCAGATCAAAGTATCCGGGAGATCCGGAGGTCTCACGCTACTACTCGCGGCTGATCGAGCTTGTGAAAACAGTGCCGGGAGTTTTGGAAGCGGGAATCGTGAACCGCCTGCCGCTGAGCGGTCTGGGACAAACGGGCGGAGTGGAGTTCGAAGGAAGGGATAAGCAGACGATGGTGGATTGGCGCTCGGCGACGCCGGGGTATTTCGTCGCGATGGGGATTCCGCTGCAACGCGGTCGCGGGTTCTCCGAGACCGACGGACCCCGTGGACCGCTGGTTGGCTTGATCGACGAAGACATGGCGCGGCGGGCTTTCGGCGACGAGAATCCGATTGGCAAGCGGTTCCGGCGGATGGGTCCGCCCGGGCAGCCGAACCGGGAGCCGTGGGCCGAGATCATCGGTGTCGCCGGTCACGTCCTGGGCGATAGTCTCGAAAAGGATCCGAGGCCCCAAGTTTACTGGCCCGCATCGCAGAGGACGCAAGACCGCGGCGCGCTGGTTGTCCGGACGACCGGAAATCCCGAAGCGATTGCACCCGCCGTCGTCGAACGGATTCACCGGGAGAACCCGGACCAGCCGGTCTACGACATTCGCCCGATGGAAGATTGGGTGGATCGGAGCATGCAATCCCGGACGCTGACGACGAGCCTGGTTTCACTATTCGGAGGCGCATCGGTCTTGCTTGCGTGCCTGGGTCTATACGGGGTGGTTTCTTATGCGGCGGGCTTGCGCGTTCGCGAGTTCGGCGTCCGTCTTGCGTTGGGCGCGACGACGGGCCACGTGAGGCGACTGGTGCTACGTTACGCGGGTAAGCTGGCACTGGCCGGGGTGACGTTGGGCCTGCTGCTGTGTTGGCCCGCCGGCAAAGCGTTGCGCGGCATGCTCTTCGGAGTTACGAATCTGGACATGGCGGCCTGGATAGTGGCGCCCGGGCTGCTTATGGCGGTTGCGCTAGCGGCTGGCCTTGGTCCCGCCCGGCGAGCCGCCAATACCGATCCAGCGCAGACCCTGCGAGCGGAGTAGCGTTGGCCTTTCGAGACGCCCCGCGTCCGCGGGAAGGACCGTGTCTCCGTGAACTGCCGGCACCGCCCAAATAAATACAGCTTTGCCCCTGCGCCGTCCCCGATGAGGAACGGCGCGCTTATGCCAAGCTACTGCTGCTGTTGCTGCTGCTGCTGCCTGGCATCCCGAGCCTGAATATCGACTTCGTTGACGTCAATGGCGGCGGCGACGACCATAATAAATTCGTCCTTCTCGTCCGTCGGGGCATCGGTGGGCTGGACTCGGACCGCGACGCTGAGTTCGCTGGAAGCTCGCCCCTTGAAGACGCCCTTCGTCGGCGGGACGTCGGCGTAATCCGTACCGACAGCCGTGCGAATGTGGCGAGAGTCGCAAAGCTCGTTGTTGGTGGGATCAAAACCGATCCAGCCGATGCCTTGCAGGTAGGCTTCGAGCCAGGCGTGGGTGGCACCGAGGGCGCTTCGCTCCTCCAGCTTCGTTCGCGGGAAGAGATAACCGCTAACATAGCGGCACGGAATCCCTAGATGGCGCACAAGCGCGATCATGACGTGCGCGTAATCCTGGCAGACGCCTTTGCGGCTGCCGATGGCTTCGTCAATGGGCGAGTCGACGCGGGTATGTTTGGGAGTGTACTCGAAGGTTTCAAACAGGGAGGAGTTAATTTCGCGGAGAAGGGTGAGCGGATCTTCGCGACGTTCGACGCGCAGCTCCCGGGCCAGCGCGATTAGCATTTCGGTCGGCTTGGCGAAGAGGCTGGGGTTCTGCAATTCCCAGAATTCGGCGCTCTCACGGACTTCATCGACGTCTTCCCAGGCGGACGCCGGCAGGGCGGCGGGGAGGGGCGCGGGGTCGTCCACTTCAACAACCGATTCAGCGACGAGCGTTAGCTTGGTATGGTGGCCAGGCACGTCGAAATAGTGGACGGTGTTGCTGTTATGGTCCTTGTACGCGTTGGCTTTGGCGCGCGGCGTGATGTGGAGATCGAACTTCAGGCAGCGTTGATTGGCCTCGGTGCGGGGGCGCATGCGCACCTCCATATTGCTTTCGCTGACCGGGGCGCTGTATTGAAAACGGGTAACGTGACGGATGGAAAAGTACATTAGACTTCGATGGCCGTTTCGATGGGATATTCAATGTAGATCTGGTGCATGGCGATGTGAATCTGGTTGCACTGGCGGTCAATGTCTTCGAGAAACAAGTGGAGCCCGGTGGCCATAATTTCGTCGATCTGGCTGAACGAGAGCGTAGCCTTCAACTTGCCGACCAGACGGAGCGCTTTACCGCCCAGGCGGCGATCGGCCGATTGCGGCAGAGCCTTGAGGGCCACTTCCACTTGATCGATGGCGAAGCAGACAGAGTGCGGAAACTCCGGATTGAGGAGCAGAAATTCAGAGATGCGAAGGAGTTTGAACGCAGCCGTGTAGACCTTGCAGTAGGCTTCAAAAGCGGTGCAGGATTTGAGTAGATCGATGCCTTCGTGATGTTCCTCGTCATCGCTCGCCGGGAGGTGATCGCGGAAGTGTACATCGATCAACTTGGACACGGAGACGGCGCGTTCAATAAAGCGGCCGAGCTGGATGAACTGCCACCCTTCGCCGTGGTTCATGGTCGAATCCGTAATCCCCTGAAACAGGTGCGCGCCCTCCTTCACTTCGCGCAGGAACTCATGATGATCGGCCGACCAGGTTTTTGTTGACTCGCGCAAAACGGACTCGGTCGCGGCGGGGGGTGATGGGAGAATTCTTGAAGAGTTGGGGGCCGCGACCGGCCTTTGCGCTTCTTCCAGACTCGCGGTCCGAACCCGATGGAAAAGACGATTAAGATGCTCCCACATCTCCGAGCTGATCTGTTCGCGCACCTGGCGGGCATTGTCGCGGGCGTTCATAATGCACGAGACGATGGAAGAGCGATTGGCGATATCGAAAGCGAGCCAGTACCCGACATCCGATTCGGTCAATTCGGCGGGCGCGTGCAATCCGAGGCCGTCGACCACGCTTTGCCAGCGGCGGTCGGGATCGCCGCTATACTCTTCCAGTTGTTGCGAGAGATAGACATCCAGCACGCGCGCGCTATGTTCGGCGCGCTCGAGGTAGCGGCTCATCCAATACAAACTGTCACCGACGCGGGAGAGCATGTCCATAACTATTCTCAGTTCAAAACCCACGTGTCCTTGCTGCCGCCGCCTTGAGAGGAGTTTACGACCAGCGAGCCTTTGCGCAACGCGACGCGCGTAAGGCCGCCGGGAACGATGGTGGTTCGTTCCCCGTGGAGGATATACGGCCGGAGATCGATGTGGCGCGGTTCCACGCCGCCGCCTTCCATGAAGCAGGGCGCGGTGGACAGGCTGATGGTGGGCTGGGCGATGTAGTTGCGCGGGTCGGCGTGAATGCGGGCGCTGAAATCTTCGCGCTCTTCAGCCGTCGAGTGCGGACCAATCAGCATACCGTAGCCGCCCGATTCGCCAACGGCTTTGACGACGAGTTTGTCGAGGTTCTGGCAGACGTACTGGAGTTCCGAGCGATTGGAGCAAAGGTAGGTTTCGACGTTGTTTAGAATCGGGTCCGCGCCCAGGTAGTAGCGAATAATTTGCGGCACATAGGCATAGAGCGCCTTGTCGTCGGCGACGCCGGTGCCAATGGCGTTAGCGAGCGTGACGTTGCCGGTACGATAGGCGTTGAACAGGCCGGGCACGCCGAGAATAGAATCCGTGCGAAAGGCCAGCGGGTCGATAAAGTCGTCGTCAATGCGACGGTAGATGACATCGACGCGACGAAGCCCGCCGGTGGTGCGCATGTGGACGATATTGTCGTGGACGACAAGATCGCGCCCCTCGACCAGTTGAATTCCCATCTGGCGCGCAAGAAAGGAGTGTTCAAAATACGCGGAGTTATAGACGCCCGGCGAGAGCAGAACGACGGTGGGATCCGAACGATTTTCCGGGGCCTGTTCGCGAAGCGTCGCCAGCAGCGCCTGGCCATAATGGTCGATGGGACGGACGTCGCAAGTTTGAAAGAGATCCGGGAAAACGCGCTTCATTACCTGGCGGCTGGTGAGCATATAACTGACGCCGCTGGGGACGCGGAGATTGTCTTCCAGAACGACGAATTCGCCGGAAGGCATACGGATGAGGTCCGAACCGATGACGGTTACGTAGATACCCTTCGGAACCTGGACGCCGCGCATTTCGCGGCGGTAGTGTTTGCAACTATAGATGATTTCGCGGGGAACGATTTTGTCGTTGAGTATATTGCCATCGGTGTAAATATCGCGAAGAAACTCGTTGAGAGCTTGAATGCGCTGGGTAAGTCCTTCTTCGATGACGGCCCATTCGGTTCCCGTGATAATCCGCGGAAGCAAGTCGTGCGGAATGATGCGTTCGGTACCTTCGTCGCGGCCGTAGACGGTGAACGTGATGCCCTGGTGAAGAAAGGTCTGATCGGCGGTCTGCTTGCGGCGGCGGAGTTCGGCGAGAGGCAGATCGCGCAGGCGATCGAACAGCGCCTGGTAGTGTTCGCGCGGTTCCTGGCTGGGAGCGAACATTTCGTCGTAGGGATCGCCGAGCCAGTAGTCGTGGAATGGAGCCGGGAACCGCATTGGGGAAAGAACTACGTTAGCGGCGGGGGTCGCGAAGTGTCAAATACAAGAAATTGATAGGGGTTATCGATTCGCTCCCAGGCTGAGAAGATTGGCGAAGAGCCGCACCGCGCCCGGCACGGCATAGGGCAGTTGGCGATACCAGGCATAGGCGCAATAAATGTATAGTCCTTGGCCGTGGCGCGCGGCCAGCCAGCCGCCTTTTTGCGGAGCCTGGCCCGTGTCGTGCGTTTCCAGCAGCGCCTTATACCGAGGGTCCCATGTGGTCAGGAACTTGGAACCGCGCTGTTCCACCCAGCCTTCGAAATCCTTGGCGGTAATGGTATTTGGCGTTTGGAAAACCGGGTCGCCCGGATCGAGGATGGCGACGGGCGAATCCTCCTCGCTCACCTCCTCCGGATTGCGGCCCATGGAGTAGGGAAACGGGCCGTAATTTTTATCGAATTCAGGCGTATTGTATTGGACGATCAGCACGCCTCCCTTCTCCACGTATTCAAGCAGGCGCTGGTTGTACGTCCGGACATCGGCGCGCACGGCGTAGGCGCGGATGCCAAGAAGAATGGACGAGTAAGGCGAAAGGTCGGCCGTGGCGAGCGCGGCGCGGTCCAGCATGTCCACCGGAATACTTAGCTGCCGCAGACTTTCCGGCACATCGTCCCCCGTGCCCATGACATAAGCGACGCGGAGGCCGGGGGCGACCTTAACATCAATCGAGCGAACGAGGTGCCGGGCAGGCTGCGCGAGGTAGATGGAATCATAACCGGGCTGAGTGATTTCGTCGTAGCTCTCGCTGTATTCCCGGCCATTGTAGGCGGCGATGGCTTCAATTTTGGCATCTCCGGCCGTGCGGTCCGCGGGCGCGATGAGCCGGAAGCGAACGGCCACTTCCTCCTTCTCCTTTTCAAAGGCGAATGTTTGCTGGGGCGGTTCGGCGCTCCAGCCTTCGGGGAGTTTCAACCGGACGGCGCCGGCGGCGCGGCCATCGACGTTCGTGCCGACCGTGCATTGCACTTCGTAGGTTCGATTGTTCAACGGGAGAATGCCGGCTTCCGTGGCGAAACGCACGGCGATGGGCGGGCCGACGGCTAACGGCTTCGGCCTTTCCACCCCTAGCGTGTCGAGCGGACTGACTAGCACCGGCGTTTCGATCTCGCCATCTTTGTACGTAATCTTCGCGATCAACGGAGGCGTGGCATTGGGCGCAAAGAAGGGCGCGGCGCGGTCTATGACGTATGCCGTATCGCGAACGGAGTCGCGACGCCAGTGGGCTTTGGTGGGTTGGGCGTCTGGCGGAACGGTGATCTGGTAACGGCCGGGTTCGACCATTTTAACGGTGAGCGCGCCCTTGAATTCGACCTTCTCAACTTCCGCTCCGTGGAGTTTGACGCTCACGTTAAACGACTGGCCGGGAACGGCGACGGAGAACGTCTCAGCGGGACGGAAGGCGGCGAAGGGGCCGGTTACGGGCACTTTCGGCTCGACTCGGGCTTCTACTTGCAGCCCGAGGGACAGAGCGAGGGCCGCGTTGAGTTGGTGGATCTTGGACTGCACGGTGGGATCGTTGGCATCGAGCGTTTTCGCGAAGCGGAGAGCCGCGGCAAGGTGCGGGGCGCAGGCTTTCAAATGGTCGATGCGGAAGGCCTTCACGGCGCTATCGACGTGGCGCATGAGTTCGGGGTAGCGGTCAAGCGTGGTGTCGATGCGCTCCAGGAAGCTGGACTCTTTGGCTGCACTTCCGACTTTGGATTGAGCGAGGCGGTAATAGGAAGATGTCGCCCCAGGCCGCGCCGTGGCCGCCCCCGCTCCCTGCGAACGCTGCCAGCGAAGACCTTCTCTTGCGAATTGAGAATAGCTGCGACCGAGGAGGGGATCGACAACGCCGTGCTCAACGCGAATGGTCGATTCGTCAATGGCATTGCGGTTGCCGACATAGAGTTTCGACGCTTGCCAAGCGGGCAGACCTTCGGTGATAAGCTCCGGGAAAATGTTGGGATCGCCGGCGGCGGTAAAGGCTTCCTGCGCGAGAATCCCCGCAGCCTCGTGGTTGCCGTGCCCGTCGCGCGGCGTGCCGCTCCAACGGGATATGATCACATGCGGTTTCGTAGTGCGGATGACCCGCACGATGTCGCGCAAAACAGCGCCGCGGTCCCATTGGCGGAAGGTCTCGGCGACGTTTTTGGAATAGCCGTAGTCGACCGCGCGAGTGAAGGTAACGTTCGCGCCATAGTATTGAGCGGCGCGCAGGAACTCAACGGTGCGGAGCGCGCCGAGACGGTCGAAGAAATCGCCGGTGACCAGATTCGCGCCGGATTCGCCGCGGGTAAGGCTGAGAATGGTAACGTCCACGCCGCGGCCCCGCGTAAGGAACGTGATGGCCGGGCCGTCCTCGTCGTCAGGGTGGGCGGCGATGTGGAGAACCCGCGCCGTAGTTTGCAGTTTCAACAACGAATGCCACAGCCCGGCGGCGCCACGGTCTTCAGGCAGAGGATCAGCCGCAAATAATGACGAAGTGAGAATACAAATCAGCCAGCGCATGGGATAATGGTACCTGTACTGGCGGAGCGGGCAATCGCCGGCGAGTTCCCGCAAGGGGCTTGCTGGAGGAAAGTCCGGTCTCCGTAGAGCAGTGTGCCGGCTAACGGCCGGGGGGGCTCGCTCAAAGCGGGTTTTACGGAAAGTGCCACAGAGAATATACCGCCGCCGGGTTCCGCAAGGGGCTTTGGAGGTAAGGGTGAAAAGGTGCGGTAAGAGCGCACCGTGTTCCCAGCAATGGGGATTGCAAGGCAAACCCCACGCGGAGCAAGACCAAATAGGGGTGGAGGGGCGGCTCGTCCCGTTCGACACCCGGGTAGGTCGCTAGAGCTTGCCAGCAATGGCCGGCCCAGAGGAATGATTGCCATCTTTCTTCGGAAAGATACAGAAACCGGCTTACAGTTCCGCCAGTGCTAAAATCTGAGAGTTCATAGTTCCCCGCCCCGTTTCCACGTCATGCAACGCGCCGCCAGATTACTTTCAAAAACCAGGCTTCAGAATGCGAGACTCGCGCCGGAAGAATTTGCCGAAGCGGTGTGGCCGGCCGCGGTCGGCAGGCGGCTCGCGCTCCGCACCGGGCCGGTGAAATTGTATGGGCGAAAAATGGTGGTGGATGTGGAGGATGCCATCTGGCAAAAACAGTTGACGACGATGACCGGGCAAATATTAGCCAAGCTGCAGTCGCTGGCCGGCACGGGGATGATTGAATCGATCGAGTTTCGAATTGGTTCCCCACGCCGCGGTCCGGAAGTGGCGCTGACATTTGACGGCGCCATGGACCGGGCCGACGGCATCGCCGATCCTATTTTTCGCCAACTCTATCTTGCCTCTCGCGCGCGCAGCGAGCACGACGAGGCGAAGCGTATGAGGGCTTCCGCGTGAAGCTGACCGAAGAGCGGGTCCGGTATGTGGCTGGCCTCGCGAACCTTGCATTGAGCGAAGACGAGATTCACCGATACGCCCACGACTTGAGCGACATTCTGACGCATATCGACAAACTGAATGAGCTGAATACCGACGGCGTGGAGCCGATGGCGCAGGTGCTTTATGAGGGCGAGGAAACCGCAACGCTGCGGGAGGACGAGCCGCATGCGACGCTATCCAACGCCGACGCGGTGGCCAACGCGCCCGTTTCGGGCCAGGGCTATTTCAAAGTTCCGCGGGTGATTGAGCGTTAGCATGCAAATCCCCTCTCTCACCATTTCGTCCGTCCGCCGGGGCTTGACGGAGAAAAAGTTCAGCGCCGTGGAACTGACCCAGGAGGCGCTGGCATTTGCCAAAGCCGAGAATCCAAAGACGAATGCGTATCTGACATTCAGCGCTGAACGCGCGCTGAACGCGGCCCGCGGCGTGGATGAAAAGCTGGCGCGCGGCGAGGATCCAGGCGTGCTGGGCGGCGTACCGGTGGGAGTGAAGGACGTGATTGTCACGCGCGGCGTGCGGACCACTTGCGGGTCGAAACTACTGGAGCATTTTATCCCGCCGTATGATGCGACGGCCGTTGAGCGGCTGGAAGCGGCGGGCGGTGTCATCATCGGCAAGGCGAATTGCGATGAGTTCGCAATGGGCTCGTCGAACGAAAACTCGGCGTTCGGACCGGTGCGGAATCCGGTCGCGTTGGATCGAGTGCCGGGAGGGTCGAGCGGCGGTTCGGCCGCGGTGGTGGCGCAAGGCACGGCGGTGGTAGCGTTGGGGTCCGATACCGGCGGTTCCATTCGGCAGCCGGCGGCGTTTTGCGGTTGCGTGGGCGTGACGCCGACATATGGCCGCGTGTCGCGGTATGGGTTGGTGGCCTTCGCATCGTCGCTCGATCACATTGGCCCGTTGGCGCGAACGGTAGCGGATTCGGCGACGCTGCTCGGCGCGATCGCCGGACGCGATTCCCGCGACGCGACCAGCGCGCCGCATCCGGTGCCGGATTACGCGGAGGCCATGCGGCAGCCGTTGCAAGGGCTGCGGATTGGTTTGCCGAAAGAGTATTTCGCGGGATTGGCCAGTGAAACCGGCGATCGCATCCAGGCGGGCATCGAAGTACTGAAAAAGCAAGGCTGCGAATTCGTGGATGTCAGCCTGCCGCATACGGAATGGGCGATCGCGGCTTACTACATCATCTGCACGGCGGAGGTGAGCGCGAATTTAGCCCGGTTCGACGGCGTGCGATTCACGAAGCGTTCGGCGAAAGCGGAGACGCTGACCGACATGTATCGGAATTCGCGCGGCGAGGGCTTCGGCGCGGAGGCGAAGCGGCGGATCATGCTCGGCGCCTATGTCCTCAGCCATGGCTACTATGACGCTTACTACTTGAAGGCGCAGCGGGTACGCTCGTTGATCGCCCGCGATTTCGCGCAGGCGTTCGAAAAAGTGGACGCGCTGGTCACTCCCGTATCGCCATTTCCCGCCTTCAAACTCGGCGAAAAAATAAACGATCCGCTGCAAATGTATTTAAGCGATATCTACACTATTACCGGCGATCTGGCCGGTATTCCCTGCATGAGCGTTCCGTGCGGCACAACCCCGGAAGGCCTTCCCATCGGCATGCAAATCCTCGCCAAACATTTTTCGGAACACTTGATGTTCCGAATCGCTCATCAGTATGAAATTAGCGGAGGCTTTGTTAATTGAAGCCGCATCTACAGAAGTCAAGGAGAAAACGACTATGCCATTTGTACTACCCAACTTGCCTTATGCGAACAATGCTTTGGAGCCCTTCATCGACGAAGCGACCATGGACATTCATCGCTCGCGTCACCATAACGCCTATGTGACGAATCTGAATAACGCCATCGCGGGCGACGCCGCGCTGGAAGGCAAGACGCTGGAAGAACTGCTCGCGAATAACCTCGCCATCGTGCCCGATGCCAAGAAGGCGCCGGTTCGCAACAATGGCGGCGGCCACTTCAATCATTCGTTGTTCTGGCTGATCATGGCTCCGAAGGGAGAGGGCGGCGGTGAGCCGGTGGGCAAGCTGGCGGCGGCGATCAATGAGACTTTCGGCAGCTTCGATAATTTCAAAGCGCAGTTTAAGGCGACGGGGATCGCCCGCTTTGGCTCCGGCTGGGCGTGGCTGGCGAAGAAAGCGGACGGCACGCTGGAGATCTATTCGACGCCGAACCAGGATACGCCGGCGATGGAGGGCAAGACCGCCGTCATCGGCATTGACGTGTGGGAACACGCCTACTACTTGAAGTATCAGAACTTGCGCCAGGGCTATATCGACAACTGGTGGAACGTGGTGAATTGGACGACCGCCGAAGAGATCTACAACGGGACATTCACGCTGACGTTCTGATCCGATTCATCACCAGACGCGCCGCGTTTTCACCGGCGCTTAGCAGGTCGACCGGCTGCAATATTTCGCCAAAGCGGATTTGCAGCCGGTCTTCGTTTTCACCGATGCGGCACGGCACCACCGGCCAATTCTTTCTGGCCAGCAACAGCAGCAGGCGTTCGACGCCGGGGAGCGGTTCGGCCATTTTTGAAGCCGCCCCATGAACGCCTTCCGGGAACAACCCCAGCGGCCGGTCGGCCGGCGCGTTCAGCAACGCGCGATAGCTGCGAGCCGTCAGGGCCGGGTCCGTTCCGGCGAAACTGACCGGATAACAGTGCAGGGCGTGGGCGACGCGCGGCAGCAGCCAATCGCCGGGAGATCGAAGGGTGACTGGGCCAAGTTTCCACGGCGGCCAGTTCGCCGTCACCACCCAGCGGACCGGCGGATCGTCCAGTCCGTAATGGCGCTGCAGTGCGACGGTAATTACGCTGCAAGGAAGCAGAATCCACAGGCCTTTTCGCTGGTAGTGATTCGCGGCCAGAATGAATCCGGGCGATAGGGGAAGACGGTCTAGCCCGGTCACCTCCGGCTCCGGTTGCAGCGGGCGGACTGATTCCTCCGTGAACCGGCGAACCGAATACCGGGTCCTTCGGCCGATGTGCGGCGTAAGCGCCAGCACCTGCCGCCACGGCACCGGATATTGTTTCAAACTTCGCGGCCCTTCCATACGGATTTCCCGCCGGTTAATGTCTTCCACATCGAATTCAGCGCGACAATTTGGAAGAGGTAGATGGCGACCGGCGCGAGCAGAGCGGATGCGCTGCGATACCACGGGAAAAGGATGATGGTTGGCAACAAGCCAAAGAGAATTGCCTGGCGGCCGTAGCCATTCAAAATTAACAGGACGAGGATCGGGAGCCACGACGTGAGCAGCACGGAAGCGAGTACGATTTGCACGCCGGTAAACGGGTTCGCCCGTAGGAAACGAAACGAGTTTTTTTCGAAGCCGCGCAGGATGGCGTGGAACGAATCGTACATGCGGACAGTGCCCATATGCTCGGCGCGGGTCACCCGCGCGCGGATTCCTTTTCCTGCCGCGAGCCTCGCCAGCGCGACATCTTCGATCACCGAACCGGACACCGCCGCATGGCCGCCCATCGCCAGATAGGCCCGGCGTTTCACCAGCAGGCACTGCCCGTTGGCGAGCCATTCGCGTGGCGGATGCGCGTTCACACGCCCGCTGTTCACCCCCGTGAAATAGAGGGCGAAGGCGTACGGCAGCAGAATCTTTTCCGGTAGGGAAATCGTCTCCTGTTTCAGGAACACGCTGACCATTTCCAGGTTTTCCTCCACCGCGTACCGCAGCAGCGATGGCAGAAAAACACGCGCGTAGTGGGTGTCGGCATCCACGAATAGCAGCCACTCCGATTCGGTCGCCTGCGCACCCGCCATGCAGGCGTTGGGCTTGCCCAATTGGCCCTCGGCCAACATGGGAGCTTCGATCACGCGGACGCCCATTTCGCGCGCAATGGCCGCCGTCCGGTCTTCGGAATCGTCGTCGACAACGATCACCATATCTTCCGGAAACGAACCGAGCAAACGGGCGATGTTTGCCTCTTCGTTGCGCGCCGGAACGATCACGGTCACATCCAGAAGGTGTGCGCCGGCGACGTAAGGAATCTTTGGCAGACGTTCATAGTGGAAGCGCGCCTTGCGCAGCAGCAGAACGATGCCAATGGCGATGGCGATAGCGACGGGAAGGACCGGCATGTGACTCTCCATTAACTTGGCGCCTCACCCGCGACCGCGAGCCTGCCCCGCGGTTAGCGGCTCAGATACTTACTGTACGCAACGTTGGACCGCCGACGCCGCTGGGGAAGAGTGGCGTCTCCGTTTCGAGCTGCCACGCGCCGGTCCCATCCTGCGCGCGGGCTTCCACCACGGTCGCGTCTCCGTCGAGCACCGCTACCCAGCGTGTCCAGGTGTAAGGGGAGAGCGGATTCTCCATCGTCGCCGGCTTCCAATCGCCGCCGCCAACACGCACCTCCACCGCCCGAATTCCGCGGCTACCGGCATAGGATACGCCGCCCAGGCGGATCTTCCCGCCCTCTCGCCGCGCGTTGTCGATGAACGAAGCGATCTTCACCAGCGGCTCTTTTGTATATCCCATCTTGGGCCAAGTGCCGAAATATGGCTTCGTCACAAACGCGATCTCGCCCAGCCACTTCACGTTCTTAAAACCGTAGTAGCGCGGACACAGCAGCCGCAGTGGAAATCCATGGGATCGGTTCAGCGTTTCGCCGTTCATGCCTATCGCGAGCATCACTTCATCGGAGAAGGCGTAATCGACAGGGAGCGAATCGCCGTGGCCATCGACGCCGATGAAGGCCACCTCTGTAATTCCGTCGGGAATCTGCGAGCGGTCGACGATCTGCCGCAATAGAAAACCGCTCCATTCCGCCGTGCCCATTAGGTCGCTCTTTAAGGTATTTGAAACGCAGCGCAGTGTTACGTAGCGCTGCTGGCACGGCACTTGCAACAGTTGGGCATAGCGGAAAGACGCGATCTGCCGTCCGTCGATCGTCACGCGCAGCGCCCAGCCCGTGGGATCGATCGCCGGGTCGACACTGTTCTTCGACATCGTGAAATGCTGGCCGATCTGAGTAACCGCGCGGCGCACCCAATCCGCGCCGAATGTTTCCGCGGGAGCCGCGAACGGCCACAGCGGCATGGGCTTAACGGCCCGGCGAGCCAACCGTCCGTCGCGCCAAAAGCTCTCCCCGGCAACCGCCAAAGTTGCCCCGCCCATCAATGCCCGCAAAGCCATGCGCCGCCCGCCAACCGGGGCGGGCGCTGGCGACAAAAGAGCCATCAATCCGGGAAGCCAAAACGTCCAACTTTTCCACGGTTCCTGGTACCCAAAGAACATCCCGAATGCCAACGCTGCCACCGTCACCACACCGGCCGATCGCCACCCCGTGAAAAGCGCGCCCACCGACATCACAAGGCCCAGCGCCGCCAGTCCGCCGGTCAATGCGAACGGCTTCGCCCATGCGCCCAATTCGGTCAAAAGCCACACCGAATACGCATTGGGCGTGCGGGCCATTATCCACTCGCCGATTACCTCCGTCCACAACGGCACGCCAAATAAATAGAACGCCGCATAGTGCACCGCCAGTCCCATCGCCGTTGCTACCGCCCCGCGTTCAACCGCCCGGCGAATCAGCTCCGCCAAGGAAGCAGCCTTCCCAACGCCGGACCCGCCAGCGCCCGCGCCGTAATGCCGTATTTGCGCCAGGCCGGAACCACCGCGCGGCGCGCGAACACGTCATAATCCATCTCCTCAATCCGGCCCAAAATTTCCCGATAAACACGAGCCGCGATCTCAACCGCGAACCGCCCTTCGGGCCGCAGCATCTCAATGCCCGGCATTGACGAGTCATAGTAATTGCGCGCCCGCTCCGCCTGAAACGCCATTAACTTCGTGAACGCCGGAGTACGCTGGCCGCGCCGCAGTTCCGCCTCCGAGTAGCCAAATCGTTCCATCTCTTCCGCTGGCAAGTAGATTCGCCCGCGCTCTAAATCCTCGCCCACATCACGCAGGATATTCGTCAATTGCATCGCGATGCCCAGATCCTCCGCATAGGGCAAAGCGTCGCCGCGATAGCCAATCACATGGGACATCATCAGCCCCACGGTGCTCGCCACCCGGTAACAGAAAACGCGGAGGTCGTCGAAAGTTTTATACCGAACTCCTTCCAGGTCCATCCGCATTCCTTCCATCAATTCGAAGGCATACTCGGATGGAATGGCGTGCCTTTCGCGGACCATTGCAAAATGACGCAAGATCACCGAACCGCCCGTTCCACCGGCGAGCGCGTCCTTCAACCCGTCGCGCCATTGCTCAAGTTCTACCCGAGCCGCGGCCCTGTCCGGATTCTCATCGACAATGTCGTCGGTCCGGCGGCAGAACCAATACACGGCGTGCGCGGACGCGGCCAGTTCAGGCGGAAAAAACCGGGTCGCAAAATAAAAGCTCTTGGACCCGCTGGCGGTAGCCTCCGCCGCCATCCTCGTCCACTCCGCGTCTAAACCTAAATGGGCAGCCGGTCGCATACAAGCTTTTCCACGATCTTAGCCGATGACAGCACGCCCGGCACCCCCGCGCCCGGATGCGTGCCGGCCCCGCAGAAATAAAGGCCTTTCACATCTTCACTCTCATTGTGCGGACGGAACCAAGCCGACTGTGTGAAGATCGGTTCGAACGAAAATCCGGAGCCGCGATAGGTGTTGAGCGTCGTCTCAAAGTCGAGCGGCGTGAACAGCCGTTCCGTCACCAGCCGGGATTCCAGGC
Organism: Bryobacteraceae bacterium; assembly: GCA_046155405.1. GTDB lineage: Bacteria > Acidobacteriota > Terriglobia > Bryobacterales > Bryobacteraceae. The sequence goes on from JBJXFL010000049.1 coordinate 41,402, forward strand.
CCGGCAAATAGCGCTTCTCCATGTACGCCATCACGCGGTCGCGGAACGGCTTGGCCGCGGTCTTCCAATCGATGCCGCTCAATTGATTTGGCACTGGAATCAGCGCGTAGAAGCTGTCATGGCCCGCCGGCGCCATGGATGCGTCGGTGGCCGTGGGGCGGTGTAGATAGATGGAAAAATCCTCTCCCAGCACCTTCTTCTGGAAGATATCCCGCAGCAGTTCTTCGTAGCGCTCGCCCAATAAAATCGTGTGATGTTTAATGTCCGGGTAGTGGCCGCGCGTGCCGAAGTAGATCACGAAAAGCCCCATGCTGTAGCGCATGCTTTCGAGTTTTGAATCCGTCCAACGGCGTCGATCCGCCGCCGGAACCATCTTGCGATACGTGTTGGCGACATCGGCGTTGGAAACCACAACGTCGGCTGCAATCTTCTCCCCCGCCTCCGTCAATACGCCCACCGCGCGTCCCCCTTCCGTCAGGACTCGTTTCACCGGAGTGTTCAATCGTATTTTCCCGCCCAACTCCCGGAACAAACGCCCAAGCCCATCCACCACCGCTCCCGTCCCGCCCATCGCGTAATGCACGCCCCATTGGCGTTCCAGGTGATGTATCAGCGCATATATCGAAGTCGTCTGAAACGGGTTGCCCCCCACCAGCAGCGGATGAAAACTGAAAACCCGCTGCAGCATCGGATCTTTCACATAGCTCTTCACGAACTGGAATACCGTCTTGTACGATTGCAGCCGGACCAGATCCGGCGCGATGCGCACCATGTCCATAAATTTCAGGAACGGCACATCGGACAGTTCCACAAAACCCTTTTGAAAGATCTCCTTCGCCGTGCGGATCATGGCCTTATAACCTTCCACGTCGTCCCGTGAGAAATCCGCCACCTTGCGCTCCGTCTCCCGCTCGTCGCCGTTGTACTCAAAGTGCCGGCCGTCGTGAAACTCAATCCGATAGAACGGGTCGACGGGAACTATCTTCACGTAATCCGCGGTCTTCCGCCCCGCTCCCGTGAACAGTTCATCGATCATGAACGGCGCCGTGATCACGGTTGGACCGGCGTCGAATGTGAACCCGTCCTGGCGGTAGACATAGGCCCGCCCGCCGAGCATGTCCCGCGCCTCCAATAGCTCCACCTCGTAGCCGCGTGAGGCCAACCTCACCGCCGTTCCCAACCCGCCGAAACCGCTGCCAATGACGGCAACCTTACGCGAGCGATTTGCCATAAAGGTTATCTAACATTTCCTTCAGGCCCGCGCCGCGCTCGCCGAACCCCTCCAGGATCCCCCGCGTGCGCCGCATCTGCGATTCGAACGGCGTCCGCAGACGCAACTCGCCGTCGGCAAGGTCGTCCATGAGCTGATATGCCACGCCGAATTCATGCCCGAAAAGAATCGCCGTCTGGCGTTCCACCGGGTCCGTCGAAGCGCCTATCGCGCCGGCCCTCGCCGCCAGCGAGAACAGCGGCGCCGTCTTCTGCGCGGCGAGTTGCCGCGAAGAACCGCCGCCCGCCAGGTCCATCGCCTGTCCGCCGACTAAACTGTCGCAATCCAATACCCGCAGCAATTTTTGCTGGAACTCCACCATCACCGCCAGCACGCGCGAGTCATGCAGTCCTTCCACCGTTTGCCGTGCGGCCAGCGCGACCAAGCTGAATGCGGCCAGCACGGCGGTCGCTTCGCCGAACTCCCGATGCACCGTGGGCCGCCCGCGGCGGAATGACTCGTCGTCCATGCACGGCAAGTCGTCTACAATCAGCGACGCGCAGTGCAGCAGTTCCACCGCTACCGCGCCGCGCATAACCAGCTCAGGCTCTCCGCCTACCATTCTGCCGACCCGTAAAGCCAGAAGGGGCCGCAGACGCTGGCCGCCGCCCATCACGGAGAACTCCATCGCCGACGCCACGCCCCGCGCGGCCGGGCAGTCGCTTCCCCCAAGTACGTCCCGCAAAGCGTCTTCGACCGAAGACTTTTCGGTTTCAAGTCCTAAACCTGCGGCGGAGCTCACCATGATCGCTTGTTTGATGCTTCCCACCCGCTGGCCGGTGCTAAGAATTATATCGCGGTAAACAATCGACGTCCCGGATTTTGCAACGCAACACTTGTTTCGTGCATCATTAAAAGGGACACCAAAAGGGGAGTAGATCACTCCCCCGTTCGCCCGTCAATACGGTTAGCCCTATCTCTTAAAGAACCAGGCGGCCCGGGCAACGGCGTGAAGCACAGCTCACGGATCAAGACCTTTTGTGCCAACCGCGTAGCGCCCCATTCCGTTTGCGCCGCCGGTTGACGCAAGGGGTTTTTCGCATGTATAGGAGGCAACAAAACCAATGAATCGAATGAAAACGTACCTGCTGCTGGCAGCCCTAACCAGTCTGCTATTAGTGGCCGGGCAGGCCATGGGCGGACGCGGCGGCCTGCTTCTCGCGCTTACCTTCGCCGTCGTGATGAACGTCGGCTCTTATTGGTTTTCGGACACCATCGTGCTCCGCATGCATGGCGCCAGGGAGATCGGTCCGGCCGAATTTCCCGAGATCTTCGCAATGGTGCGGCGCCTGGTTCAAAAGGCCAATATTCCCATGCCGAAGCTCTACATCGTTCCCGATGATTCGCCCAACGCCTTCGCCACCGGCCGCAGCCCGGAGAAGGGTGCCGTGGCTATGACGGAGGGCATCTTGAAGGTTCTCAGCATGGACGAGCTCGAAGGCGTCATCGCCCATGAACTCGGCCATATCGCGCACCGCGACACGCTCATCATGACCGTCTCCGCCACCATCGCCGGCGCCTTAAGCGCGCTCGGCAATATGGCCATGTGGGGTGCCATGTTCGGCGGCCGTTCGCACGACGATGATGAGGGCGGCCACCCCGTCGGGATGCTCGTCAGCGCCATTGTCGCCCCCTTCGCGGCGATGTTGATTCAGATGGCTATTTCCCGCTCCCGCGAATTCCTCGCCGATGAAGCGGCCGCCAAATACTCCGGCAAGCCTTGGGCCTTGGCCGACGCCCTGCGTAAGATTGAAGCCTGGAGCCATCGTATCCCCATGGCCTCCGGATCGCCCGCTACCGCCCACATGTATATCTCCAATCCATTCTCCGGCGGTATGGCCAACCTGTTCAGCACCCATCCGCCCACGGCCGAACGCATCGCCCGGCTAGAGCGGATAGGGCATGGCGGCTGAACTCTCCCTTTTTCCATTTGATCAATACTGGTGGTTCTATCTCACCTTTACCGTGGCCGTGTTGTTGCTCCTGGTACTGGATCTGGGTCTTTTCCATCGTAAGGCGCACACGGTCACGTTCAAGGAGGCGGGGGCGTGGGTCGTCGTGTGGGTCGGGTTGGCCATGCTGTTCTGCTACGGCCTCTACAGCTATTCGCTAACCGCGTTCGCCAACGACCCGCGGCTCTTGGCGGTACCGGGTTTTAATCCGGTCGATGCCGCTCGCCAGGTCGCGCTCGAATTCCTGACCGGTTATGTGCTGGAGGAATCGCTCAGCGTCGACAACATGTTCGTGTTCGTCGTCGTCTTCGGCTTCTTCGGTATCCCGCAGCAGTATCAGCATCGGGTCCTGTTCTTCGGCATTCTCGGGGCGCTGGTTTTTCGGGCGTTGTTTATCGCGCTGGGCGCCGCGCTCCTTCAGTTTCAGTGGATGATCCTCGTCTTCGGCGGCATTCTCATCGTCACCGGAATCAAAATGATGTTTAGCGGTAGCGGAGCTATCGATCCCAATGACAACCGCGTTCTAAACCTGGTCAAACGATTCATCCCCATCACCGATACTCTGCACGGGTCGCGCTTCTTCGTCACCGAAAACGGCAAGCGTTTCGGTACGCCGCTTCTTTTGTGCCTCGTTTTTCTCGAACTGACCGACATCCTGTTCGCCGTCGATTCCGTGCCCGCCATCTTCGGCGTCACCAGCGAACCGTTGATTGTCTTCACGTCGAACATTTTCGCCATCCTCGGCCTTCGCAGCCTGTTCTTCCTGCTCGCCGGAGCCGTGCATTTGTTCCACCTGTTGAAGTACGGCCTCTCCGTAGTGCTAATCTTCGTCGGCCTGAAAATGGTCTGGCTCAACAAACTCTTTGATGGCCACTTTCCCATCGTCCTTTCGCTCGCCATCATTCTCGGCGTGATCGGCGCGTCCATCGGTCTCTCGTTGCTCTTCCCCAAAAAGCCGGACGAAGAACCGGCGGCCTGATTTATGTAAAGCTGGCCCTATGCCGGTCCAACTGGTCCGCGACGCCATTCAGCGATCCAGAACGCGGGATCCGCTCGTTACCGCCATGGCCTTGCTCACCAGATCCAATGTCCTTGCCTACATGGATCTGCCGGCGGCGAAACGGGCGTTCGCGGAGGGCGTGACGGCGTTTGAAAAAATACCCTTCGATCCCCGAATTTCCCAATATCTCCGCCAAGATATCGTCGGGCTCGGCGTGCCGGCCGATCCGGAAACTGCCATCGCCATTTATAAACAGTCGGACTTTGGCCACGAATTCCGCGTCTTCGACGGTCACGAGTTGATCAACGCCCTGGCGCAGCACGGCTTTACATCGCTCGCGTTGGATTTGTTGGGAGACTTGCGGTATCCCGTCGAAGGTGCGGGGGCACTCATGCTCGCGAATCCAGACTTAACGTTTCAGCGCAGAGTGCTCGCCGCGGCGAAGGCGCGTTGGCATCTCCCGCGCCGTTCCAGGAGGTCGGACAGTTTCTATCCTCTGTTCTCCCGGCACTTTCGCGTTCTGGAGGCTGACCAAGCCTCCGGCTGGCTCGACGAATTGTTGACCCGCGTGGTGACCATGCCGAACGACGCAATCAGCGCCGGCTTCGGTGACAGCGTCCGCATGGATACGCTCCGCGACATGCACCTGTTCCAACTACTAAACGTCCTTCGCGCTTTGCGGCCGCCCTCCTTCGTGGATGCCCTACTGCGCAAATATCCCGCCGTCGGCGAGGGAGCGAAAGTGTACCCGCTCGGCGTGGAGAGTATGGTCTCCCAAGGGCCTTCCACGCAAAGTAAACAAGGCTTCTGCGGGGTGAGTGTAAGCGGCAACGCCTCTATGCTGTTCGCCCCTTCTACCTCGGTCGCGCGCCTGCTCGAAGAAGCCCACCACCTCTACATCGAAGACGTGAATAGCAACGACGCCCCGCGCCCCTTCTGGCCCTCCGCTCACGCCTACAAACAGGCTTTATACTGGGCCGGCCAACGCGAAGGATCGGACGGCGCTCGGCACCTGCAATCCATCCCCGATACCGATATCGCCATCCTCGCGGGTATCCAACTTGCCGCCGGGATTCTGGGGCTCCCCTACCGCTCCGGCCCCCAACAAACCCGCCCTAAGCGTTGACCAGCAATTTCCGCAACATGGCCCGTCCCCGGTGCAGCCGCTGCTTCACGCTATCTTCGCTAATGTCCAACAGCGCCGCTGTCTCCGCCGTCGACAACTCCTCGGCGTCGCGCAGCAAAACAACGGCTCGATACGTCTCCGGAATCGCCCGAAGCGCGCGCTCCAGTTCCGCGCTCAATTCTTTCCGGATCACCCGTTCATCGGCCGCCTCGTCGTGGGACTCCAACGGAACGTCCTCGATGGGAACCTCCGCGGTTGGCGCAAACACCGAATGCCTCCGCTTCATCAGGCAGCAATTCCGCGCGATCCGAAACACCCACGGCTTCACCTGTTCCGGGCTGCGCAACTGGCCCCAGTTCTCAAATACCTTTAGTAGCGTATCCTGGGCCACCTCTTCGGCGTCTTCGCGCTGCCCGCACATAAGCCATGTGTAGTTGAAAACTTTTCGCTGAAAACTCTCGACGAATGGTTGCATGGCGTCCTTGTCGCCCGCCATTAACTTCCGTGCCCATTCGACTTCAGGAGTATCCACTCCTCTATGCTACGGCTTGCACCGCTCGAACGGTTAGCTCGATCTCCGGCGTCACCAGCAGCGTGTTCTTCACCAGACACTTCTCCGCCGATCGCCGCGCCCCTTCCAGATGCCGCTCCTCCGTCAGGCCGGGAATATCGATCGCCACCCGAAATTTCCCCAGCCGCGGCGGACCCATCGCCTTATCCGCTTCCACCGTCAGCGTCATTCCATCGGCTGGCAGTTTCTGCATCCGCAAATAGTTCGCCGCATAATACATTGCGCACGTCCCCAAAGAAACCAGCAAGAACTCCGGCGGCGTCATCCCCCCGTCTTCTCCGCCCGCATCCATTGGCTGATCGCAGATCACCTTGTGCCCCCGCGCCTCTGCCTCATACTGCATTCCATTGCGATACGTCACTTTTACTTCCATATAACTCCAGACGCCGCACCCCGAAAAACGTGACATCTGTCACCAAAATAGCGGACCTGCATCTTCGCCATTAGAATGCAAAAATACCTAATTGCGGTCCTGTCGACGCTGCCATTAGTCTCCGTCGAACTCTCCCTCGCCGACGCCGCCCGCATCGCCCTTCAAGACAACCCGGCCATCACCGCGGCCCGTCAATTGGAGTCCGCCGCCGCCACCCGTGTTCGCCAGGTCGATACCGCCCGGCTACCGAAAGTGCAATGGCGGGAAAGCATCCAGGGCGGCAACAACCCCGTTTATGTCTTCAGCTCTCTCCTTACCCAGCGCCAGTTCAGCCAAGCCAACTTCGCCGTCCCCGCCCTCGTCCGCCCGGACCCTCTCCAAAACTTCCAATCGCAAATCGGCATTGAACAATCGGTCTACGATTTCGGCCGCACCCATGCCCGCCGTCGCGAAGCCGAAACCGGCCGCGGCATGGCCGCCGAGGAGCGCCGCCGCCGCGAACTCGAAGTTCTCACCAACACCGCCCGGGCATACTTCGGAGCCCTCCTCGCCGAAGCTGGCCGCAACACAGCCGAACGAGCCATGTTGTCGGTTGAAGCAACCCGCGACCGCGCCATCGCTCTCCGCGATGCCCAAATGGCCACCGACGCCGACGTGCTGGCTGTCGAAGTCCATCTCGCCACCGCCCGCGAAGAAATCATCCGCCGCCGTCAACAGGCGGAGGTGGCCCGCGCCGAGTTGAATCACGCCCTCGGCCAACCGCTCGACGCCGCCCACACGCTAACAACCCCGCTCGCCGCCCTCTCGCTCGTCGAAGCGACCAGCCCCGCCGCCCAGCGCCCCGAAGTGAAGATGGCGGTTCTCCAGGAAGAACTCGCCAAGGCCCGCGGCGCACAAGCCTCCGCCATGCTCCGGCCCGAAATCGGTCTCCGCTTCCAACTTGAAGCCGACCGCCAAAACGTCGTCACCAAAGGCGGCGCGAACTGGATCGCCATGGGTACGTTCCGCTGGAATCTCTTCGATGGCGGCATGGCTCGCCAGATGCGCGCCGAAGCCGGCCACGCCGCCGCGGCCGCGACGTCGGAAACCCGTTCCGCCTCCAGCGCCGTAGACCTCCAAATCCGCCAAGCCGATTCCGCCATTCGCGCCGCCGCCGCGCGCGAAGCGGTCACCCAAGCCGCCATCGACCAAGCCAAGGAAACCATCCGCATCCTGCGCAATCGTTACGGCGCCGGGCTCGCCAACGTAACGGAAGTTCTTCGCGCCGAAGCCGCACTATTGGAGGCCGAGACCCGCCGCCTCTCCGCTCTGCACGATCGACGGATCGCCCGCATTGAGCGGGAAGCGGCCGCCGGAACCCTCACTGGAGATTCGAATGCCCTTCGCTAAATACCTCGTCGCCTTCGCCCTGCTCACCGCCTGCGGGTCAAAACCGGAATCCCCCGCCGCCAAGCGGTTGCCGGCCATCCGCGTCTCCGCCGCCAACGCCGAAATTCGCCGCCTGCTCACCGAGCGAATAATCCCCGGCACCGTCACCGCCCGGTCCACCACCGCCGTCAGCGCCCGCCTCCCCGGCCACATCCGCGAAATCCGCGTCCGCGAAGGGGACTCGGTGCAGGCCGGACAAATCATCGCCATCATCGATTCCCGCGATGCCGAATCCGCCATCAAACAAGCCGAGGCCGGCCGCGACGAAGCCCGCGCCGCCCTGCCCGAAGTGGAAGCTTCCATCGCCTCCGCAATCGCGCAAACAGAGCTCGCCACGGTCACCTTCCGTCGTATGCGGGATCTGCGCAACAGCAAGTCCATCACTGAACAGGAGTTCGATGAAGCCCAGGCTCGCCTCCGCCTCGCCGAGTCGCAAGTCTTAATGGCGCAAGCCCGCCAACGCCAGACGAGCGAACGCATCCGCCAAGCCGATGAAGCCCTAAACCGCGCCCAACTCCAACAAACCTACGCCACCGTCACCGCGCCCTTCTCGGGCGTCGTGCTCGAACGCAAGGCCGAGCCCGGTACTTTCGCCAGCCCCGGCATGCCCGTCGTCATCCTTGAAAAGGCCGGCGATTATCGCCTGGAGGTTCCCGTCGAAGAGTCTTTACTCAAAGGACTTAAGCCCGGCCGCCTCGTCACCGTCGAACTCGATACGGTAATGGAACTCCCCATCGGCGAGATCCTCCCCTCCCTCAACTCGCAAAGCCGCACCGCTACTGTTCGCATCAATCTCCCCGCCCGGCCCGGCCTCCGCGCCGGCATGTCCGGCCGCCTCCGCTTGAGCGGAGACGAACGCGGCGCCATCACCGTCCCCGCCGCCGCCATTCGCTCGAACGGCCAACTGCAGACAGTCTTCGTCATCGTCGATAACCGCGCCCGCGCCACACTTGTTTCCATTGGCGATGCGCGCGATGGCCGCGTCGAAATCCTCAGCGGCCTTGATGGTAAAGAGATCGTCGTCGCCGCGCCTCCAGCCACACTTGCGGATGGCGCCCCGCTTGAGGTTGTCCCGTGATCTCCTATAAGAAACCAGCCCTGTCCGGCCGCCCACCCCTGAGCGGAGAGAAGCGCGACGCCATCCGCTCGAAAGGCCGACCGCGAACGGCGTTCGTCATTGTCGATAGTCGCGCCCGCGCCACGCTCGTTTCCGTTGGCGATGCGCGCGACGGCGCGCCAGTTGAGGTCACCCAGTGAGCCAAGAGAAAAAGCTCGGCATCGCCGGCCGTCTCGCCGCCGCCTGGATCCACTCCAAACTCACGCCGCTCTTTATCGTCGCCTCGCTCGCCGCCGGCGCCTTCGCCGTCTTCAAACTGCCTCGCGAAGAAGAGCCGCAAATCATCGTCCCCATGGTCGACGTCTTCGTCGGCATGCCCGGCGCCACGCCGGCGGAAGTCGAACGGCGCGTTACCGGCCCCATGGAAAAACTGCTCTGGGAAATCCCCGGCGTCGAGTACATCTACTCCACATCTCAACCCGGCGGCTCCATGCTAATCGTCCGCTTCAAAGTGGGCGAGGATTACGAACGCTCCATCGTCAATCTCAATCAAAAACTCCAAGCCAACTTCGACCGCATTCCCCTCGGCGCCACGCCGCCAATCGTCAAACCCCGCGCCATTGACGACGTTCCCATTCTCGCCCTCACCCTCCATTCCGCAAAATATGACGACGCCGCGCTTCGCCGCATCGCCGCCCAACTCCAGGACACCATCGTCCAAACCCCCGATGTCTCCGAAGTAAAACTCCTTGGCGGCCGCCGCCGCGAACTCCGCGTCACCCCGGACCCCGCCAAGCTTTCCGCTCGCGGCCTCTCGCCCCTGCAAATCGAACGCGCACTCGCCACCGCAAATCAACTCCTCCCCGCCGGCCGCGTCGTCGAAAACCGTCGCGAAATCATCGTCGAAGCCGGCCGCAACTTCCACACAGCCGCCGAGGCTCGCCGCGTCGTCGTCGCCAGTCCCGGCGGCCGGCCCGTGTTCCTCGAAGACGTCGCCACCGTCAATGACGAAGCCGCCGAGCCCACCCAAATCGTCCAATACGCCGGCCGCAACCGCCAGTTCCAATCCGCCGTAACCATTTCGATCGCTAAGCGCAAGAGCACCAACGCGATCAAAGTCGCCAGCCAGGTCCTGGAGCGCGTTGGCGCAGTGAAACCCACCCTGCTTCCCAACGGCGTCGAACTATCCGTCACCCGCCACTACGGCGAAACCGCCGCCGCGAAATCCAACGAACTCCTCTTCCACATGGCCATCGCCATCTTCTCCGTGACGCTCCTCATCGGCGTCACGCTCGGCGTGCGCGAATCCGGCATCGTCTTCGTCGCCATCCCCGTCACGCTCGCCCTCACCCTCACCGTCTTCTATCTCTACGGCTACACGCTCAACCGCATCACACTCTTCGCCCTCATATTCTCAATCGGTATCCTGGTTGACGATGCCATCGTTATCGTCGAAAATGTCGTCCGCCACGCCCGCATGGAGTCCAATGCCGGCCGCTCGCTGACTGACATCACTGTTGAAGCCGTCGACGAAGTCGGCAACCCCACCATCCTCGCCACCCTCACCGTCATCGCCGCCATTCTCCCCATGGCCTTCGTCGGCGGCCTGATGGGCCCCTACATGCGGCCCATCCCCATCGGGGCGACCGCCGCCATGGTCTTCTCTTTACTCGTCGCCTTTTTGGTCACTCCATGGGCCACGGTCCGTCTGCTCAAGCACGATAGCGCCCATAGGCATTCCGGGACGGAGGGCAAGCTGACCGTCCTCTACCGCCGCTGGATGGACAAACTCATTCATCGTCCCATCTTTCGCTGGTCGTTCCTGAGCGCCGTCGCCCTCATGCTCCTCGCCGCCTGCGCCCTCGTCTACATCAAATTCGTCGAAGTTAAAATGCTCCCGTTCGACAACAAAAGCGAGTTCCAAGTCATCGTTAACATGCCCGAAGGCACGCCGCTCGAAGACACCGCCCGCGCCGCCCGCGCCTTAGCCGAGGCCGCGCTCAATCAACCCGAAGTCGTCGACGTCCAATCCTACACCGGCACTGCGTCGCCCTACAATTTCAATGGCCTCGTTCGCCACTACTTCCTCCGCGCCTCTCCCCACATGGCCGACCTCCAGATCAACCTGGAAAACAAACGCGACCGTAATAGCGATAGCCACGACATCGCCCGCCAAATGCGGCGGCGCCTCCTGCCCGTCGCCGGACAACTCAACGCGCGGATCCAAATCGCCGAAGTCCCGCCTGGCCCGCCAGGCCTGCAAACACTGGTCGCCGAAGTCTACGGGCCGGACGCCGCCGGCCGTGATCGCGTCGCCCGCGAAATCATGCGTGTCCTCGAAAACACCAATGGCGTCGTCGATATCGATTGGTACGGCGAGGACGATCAATCCCGCCGCCGCTATCGCATTGATGAAGCCAAGGCGGCGGCCAATGGCGTTACCGCTGAAATGCTCGCCAAGACGCTTGAAATCACCTCCGCCGGCCACACCGTCGGTTTGCTGCACGATGCGAATTCCCTCGAAGACATCCCCATCCGGATCCGCCTTGATCGCGCCGCCCGCTCCCGCCCCGAAACATTTCTCTCCCTTCGCGTCAACGGCGTCGCCCTCAGCGAAATCGTCGCCGTCGAGGACGGAATCGCCGATAAAGCCATCTATCGCAAAAATCTTATGCCCGTCACCTACGTCACCGCCGACGTCGCAGGAGTCGTCGAAAGCCCCGTCTACGTCATTTTCGCCCTCGCTGACCAAGTCGACAAAATCGCCGGACCGTACACCGTCAAGTGGGATGGCGAATGGTTCATCACCAAGGAGGTTTTTCACGACCTCGGAATCGCCTTTGCCGCTGTTCTCGTTCTGATCTATATTCTCGTCGTCGGCTGGTTTGAAAGCTTCCTGACGCCCCTGCTCATCATGGCCGCCATTCCCTTCTCGCTCGTGGGCATCCTCCCGGCCCATGGACTGCTAAGCGCCTTCTTCACCGCCACCAGCATGATCGGTTTCATCGCCGGCGCCGGCATCGTCGTCCGTAATTCCATCATCCTCGTCGACTTCATCGAACTGCGCCGCAAAGAAGGAATGCCCCTCGATCAAGCCGTTATCGACGCCGGCGCCGTCCGCTTCCGCCCGATGATGCTGACCGCCGCCGCCGTCGTCGCCGGCAGCCTCGTCATCCTCTTCGACCCCATCTTCCAAGGCCTCGCCATCTCGCTAATGGCCGGCGAAATCGCATCGTTGATGCTCTCCCGCGTCACCGTGCCCATTCTCTATTTCATTGCCAATCGTAAAGGAGACCTAAAACCATGACCCTCGAACGCACGCTCCGCCTTATCGCCGGCGCCCTCATCCTTCTCAGCGTCGCCCTCGGCCATTTCGTCAATCCAAACTGGTATTTCTTCACGGCCTTCGTCGGCCTGAATCTGTTTCAGTCCGGACTAACCAATTGGTGCCCCATGATGACCTTCTTGAAAAAACTCGGTTTCCAATAGAGACAATAGAAGAATCTTGAGGAGTACGAATGGATTCCGCCCTCAGCCTCCATCGTCTGCACTTCGCCTTCACCATCACGTATCACTACCTGTTCCCGCAACTCACGATGGGCTTGGCGCTGCTCATCCTCATCATCAAGACGTTGGCCCTCCGCACCGGTAATCCGCTCTACGAGGACGCCGCCCGTTTCTGGATCAAAATCTTCGGCATCAACTTCGCCATGGGTGTCGTCACCGGCATCCCCATGGAATTCCAATTCGGAACCAACTGGGCGCGGTTCTCCAAAGCCGCCGGCGGCGTCATCGGCCAGACCCTGGCCATGGAGGGACTCTATTCGTTTTTCCTGGAATCCACGTTCTTGGGCATACTCCTCTATGGCCGCGAGAAGGTCGGCCCGCGCGTGCACTGGATCGCCTCTTTCTGCGTCTTCCTCGGCTCCTGGTTGAGCGGTTTTTTCATCATCGCCACCGATGCCTGGATGCAGCATCCGGTCGGCCACCGCATCGGCCCCAACGGCGAGATCGTCCTCGACAGTCTCGCGACATTTCTGCTGAATCCCTGGACCTTCGTCCAATACGCTCACAACATGGCCGGCTCGGTCGTCACGGCCTCCGCCGTCATGTGCGCCGCCGGGGCTTTTTACGTTCTTTCAAATAAGCACGTGGAGCACGGCCGGTTCTTCCTCCGGATCGGCGTGCCGGCGTTCGCGCTCTCCGCGATTATCGTCGCCTTCCCTACCGGCGACATCCAGGGCAAAATGGTCGCCGCCCACCAGCCCGTCGCGCTCGCCGCCATGGAGGGCCTCTTCGATACCAAATCCGGCGTCGGCCTTAATATCATCGGACAACCCGACGTCGAGAACCAGCGCATCGACAACCCCATTACGATTCCCAAGGTCCTCAGCTTCATCAGCTACGGCCGCTGGAACGCGCAGGTAAAAGGGCTCAACGAAGTCCCCCGCGACCAATGGCCGGACAACGTTCCCTTGCTCTATTATTCCTTCCACATCATGGTCGGCCTCGGAACCTTGTTCATTGCACTGGGCGGCCTGGCTTTCCTCTTCCTGTCGCTGAAAAAGCTCTACGCCTGCAAGCCTATTCTTTGGGCGCTACTGCTCTGCTTCCCTCTGCCCTACGTCGCCAACACCGCCGGCTGGATGACTGCCGAACTTGGCCGCCAGCCGTGGCTTATCTATGGCGTCATGCGCACCGCCGACGGCTACTCCTCCCGCGTCTCCAGCGGCAACACCCTTTTCACCCTCCTCGGATTCATGGGCCTCTACACCCTGCTCAGCGTCCTCTTCGTATTCCTCATCCAACGCGAAATCGAGAAAGGCCCCGAGGAGGTTCACTAACATGGAAACCCTATGGTTCTGGCTCGTCGCCATCCTCATCGCCGGTTACGTCCTGCTCGACGGTTTCGACCTCGGTGCCGGCGCCCTTCATCTCTTCATAGCCAAAACCGATGACGAACGAACCCAGATTCTGGACTCGATCGGACCCTTCTGGGATGGCAATGAAGTGTGGCTGGTCGCCGGAGGCGGTACGCTCTATTTCGCCTTTCCTTCGCTGTATGCAAGCGCATTCAGTGGCTTCTATTTGCCACTAATGGTCGTGTTATGGCTGCTTATACTGCGCGGAATCGCCATCGAATCGCGCCACATGATGCACCATGTACTCTGGACTCCCTTCTGGGACGTGGTCTTCTCCGGCGCCTCCGCCCTCCTGGCCATCTTCTTCGGAGCGGCCCTCGGAAACGTAGTTCGAGGCGTACCGCTGGACTCGAATGGCGAGTTTTTCCTGCCATTTTGGACCGATTTCCGCGTTTCGGGGAACCCCGGCATCCTCGACTGGTACACCATTCTGGTCGCGATCCTCGCCCTGGCCACGCTTCTCCAGCACGGCGCCCTATGGGTAGCCTATCGTACGAACGAACCGATCGAAACCAGGGCGCTTACCGCTTCTAAGCGCCTCTGGTTCGCCGTGTTGGCGCTGACGCCCATGGTCACTATCGCCAGCTTTATCGTCCGCCCCGGCCTCTTCCACAATTTCGCCGCCTATCCGGCCGGCGCCCTCTTCCCCATCCTGGCGCTAGGCGGATTAGCGGCCATTTATCGCGCCAAAACGCCATTGGCGGGCTTTTTTGGCTCGTGCGCCTATATCGCCGGAATGCTCACCAGCATGGTTTTCAGCGTCTACCCGAGCGTGCTGCCCGGCATCGGCAATCCAGGATTAACCATCCATAACGCCGCCGCGCCTCTTTATGGCCTGCAAATCGGGCTAGTATGGTGGATTCCCGGTTTCATTTTGGCCTGCGGCTATTCGGTGTTTCTATACAGCCGGTTCGCGGGAAAAGTGGACAAGCCGGCCGCAACTTAAAGTCGCCATTGGGGTTAAGCAAAGGCTATGGGTTTTCGGGGTGCTATTATCGCGCTATTCTTCTGCCTATCGGCGCATGGGCAGACCTGCGCCTTCGTTACCTTGAGTAGTTCGGCCGCATTTGCATCCGCAGGCAGTAGCAATGGTTCGTTCAATATTACCGGAACTCCTGCCAGATGTTTAAAATCCGCTAGCGAAGATCTGACATGGATCTCACTTGCTTCAATAGGCGGAACAGCCGAACCGGTCACCATTCTCTACACCGTTCAGGCCAATCCGTCGCCGAATCAGCGCGTGGGAACGATCAGCGTCAATAGCGGGCTGGCGACGTTTACCGTTACCCAATCCGGCATCGCCTGCACGTATAGCGTATCACCGGAGACAGCGACCGTAACCGCCGAAGGCGGGACCGGCTCGGCAACGGTCATGACGACTTCGGAATGTTCTTGGACGCCGGTCTCGTCCGTGCCGTGGATAACCGTGACCAGCGGCGGCGGACAGGGAAACGGAACGCTGAGCTACAGCGTGCAGCCCAACACGACGAAGGAAACTCGAACGGGAATTATCACCGTCGGCGGCGACTCGCTGAGCGTCACCCAGCAGCCGGTTTGCAGTTTCACGCTGATCCCGGCGTTTCAGCAGATCCGCTCCTCGGCCGAGTCCGGAAATCTGACCGTGACCGCCAACGCCTCCAGTTGTGTTCGCGACGCCGTCAGCGACTCGAGTTGGCTGACCATTCCCGTGGGTTCAACGGGGACGGGCAACGGAACCATCAGTTGGTCGGCAGCCGCGAATGGCACCCCGAGTTCCCGTACGGGCCGCATCACGGTTGGCGATGCGACGTTCTCCGTCCAGCAGGAAGGCGGCAACTGCACGTACAGTTTGAGCCCCTCCAGCCAGCGTGTCACAGCCCTTGGCGGAGCGGGCACATTCACGGTGACCACCGCCTGCCAGTGGACGGCGCAATCCACCGCGTCATGGCTGGTCTTCACCAGCGCATCGACCGGCACCGGGACGGGTACGCTCAGTTTCCGCGCCGATCCGAACGTATCCTCCGTTGAGCGGACCGGTTCGATCACCGTTGGCGGGACCGCGTTCCTCGTCACCCAGGACGCGGCCGGATGCAGTCTGAATATTTCGTCGTCGTCGCTCGATGTACCGGCCGCGGGCGGAACGGGAAGTTTCGAAGTGGACGTAGTCACGGGTTGCAACTGGACGGCAGTCTCCAACGCATCGTGGCTGACGATTACCTCGGCGGCGTCCGGCGGCGGGGATGCCACGTTGTCCTTCGCGGCGGCGCCGAACACGACGCCGGGATCACGGACGGGGATTATCAGCCTCGGCAGCCGGCAGTTCACCGTAACGCAGCCCGGCGCGAACTGCGAACTGTCCATCAATCCTACGGCGAACACAGGCGTGCCGTCGAACGCTTTTCAATCGTCAATCGCGGTCACCTCCACTTGTCAGTGGACGGCGCAATCGACCGTTTCCTGGATCGCCATTACGGCGGGGACATCCGGCACCGGCAATGGGCAGATTGACTATTCGATCCCCGCGAATCCTTCGGCGCAAAACCGGTCCGGCGCGATTCGGATCGGCAACCTGACGTTCAATGTCACGCAGACCGGAGGCGGTTGTTCGCTTTCCCTGAATCCCCAGCGGGCCACGCTGGGCGGCGGGAATGTCAGCGGGCGGTTTAGCGTGAATGGAAGTCTGGGGTGCCAGTGGACACCCAGTTCAACGGACCTTTGGATTTCGATCTCCGGTTTCTCTAGCGTGAACGGGAGCGGAGCCGTCGACTTCACGCTGACTCCAAATTTCACGGGCGCCGAACGAACCGGGTCGGTTCGCATTGCGGCGGATGTCTCGTTTACGGTTGTCCAGAGCCTGGCAAAGCCGGCGATCGTTACGGGTGGCATCCTGAATGCGGCGAGTTTCAAGGGCGGCCCGGTGGCGCCGGGTGAAATCGTCACGATTTACGGGACACTGATGGGCCCGGCGGAGATCAAGACTTTGGAGTTAACGGCGGACCGGCTCGGGA
The DNA here is from genome assembly GCA_046155405.1 of Bryobacteraceae bacterium. Taxonomy (GTDB): domain Bacteria; phylum Acidobacteriota; class Terriglobia; order Bryobacterales; family Bryobacteraceae. Next base: position 58,088 of record JBJXFL010000049.1, read on the forward strand.
TCACCGATACGCTGGCGGGAACTCGCGTCTTTTTCGACGGGCAGCCCGCGCCGTTGATTTACACAACGGATAAACAGCTCTCCGCCATCGTCCCATTCGAAGCGCAGGGCAGGACTTCGACGAGGGTCAAAGTGGAGTATCAGAATGCGCCGTCGGACGAAGTGGAAATTGCGGTGGCGCCCACGTCGCCCGCTGTTTTTACACAGAACGCCAGCGGCACCGGGCTGGGAGCGATTCTCAATCAGGACAACTCGTTGAATGGAACGACCAACGGGGCGCAGCGAAACTCCATCCTCCAGATATTCGCGACCGGCGGCGGCCAAACGAACCCAGTGGGGGAGACCGGAAAATTGGCGGGTACCCCGCTTCCGCAATTTCCCGCGGGACGGGTGACGGTGCGTATTAACAACATCGACGCTCCGGTGGTTTATTCGGGAGCGGCGCCGGGTTTGATACAGGGATTGATCCAAATCAACGCACGCGTGCCGGCGACGGCGCCGATTGGGAACGCTGTGCCGATCATTGTGCGGATCAACAACGTCGATAGCCCGGCCGGTGTGACCGTAGCGATTCGCCAATAATGTGGTTAGAATCATGGGAAGCGACCAAATGACACTCATCAAGACGCTTGCCCGTCTAGCCATCCTGCCTGTTTCAGTTTGCCGGCGCAGACGCCGCCAAAGACCCATTTAAAGATCGGTGACATGGCTCCCGACTTCACCATGCCTTCCACCGCCAGGAAACCCGTTAAGCTGTCCGACTTCCGTGGCAAGAAAAATGTTGTCCTGGCCTTCTACCCCGCGGCGTTCACCGGCGGCTGCACAAAAGAAATGCAGGCGTACCAATTCGGCCTCGATAAGTTTGAGGGCGCGCAGACGCAGGTGTTCGGCGTAAGCACCGACAATTCGCCATCGCAAAAACGCTTCGCGGAAGATCTGAAAGCCACCTTTCCGATGCTCAGCGATTTCGCTACACGCAATGTTTCCAAGGAATATGGCGTCTTGATGCCCGAGCGCGGCATCGCGAACCGGACAACGTTCGTAGTCGATAGGGACGGAAAAATCCAACACATTGAAGAAGGCTCGGCGGCGATCGACATCAGCGGCGCCGCGACCGCGTGCAGCCGGTTGGCGCACAAACAATAACTGGCACGTCATGCGGACGCCGCTCACACTTTTCTTGCTGGTCGCGGGTGTGATTTGGCCGAGAGAGCGGACGGTTGCCGTTGAGTACAACGTCGCTGTGCGGGGTGTTCCCGAACACGGCCGGGTGGAGCTATGGGTCCCGGTACCTCCCGACGACGAAAGCCAGACCGTCACCGGCTTGCGTTTTACATCGCCGGGCGCCTCTCAGGTATCCGGCGATGCACTTGGGAACCGCTATTTTTACGCTGTTTTAGCCGCGAATGGGACGATCGGAATGTCCTTTCGCGCAACGCGGAGAGAACGCGTACAGCGGCCAGGGGGACCGCCGGCGAAGGGTATGGATACCGGACCGGACTGTTGTCTTGGCCCCGACCGGCTAGTTCCCATCGACGGCAAAATTTCCACGTGGGCGAGTCAGGTCGTGGCGGCCGCAAAGGCGGAACGCGATATCGAGAAGGCGCGTGCGATCTACAACCACGTCATTGCGACCGTTAAGTACGACAAGTCCGGAAAGGGCTGGGGTCGCGGCGACATTTATTACGCCTGCGACGCGCGGCGCGGTAACTGTACCGACTTTCATGCAATCTTTATCGGCTATAGCCGCGCCGTCGGCGTACCGGCGCGCTTCGCGATAGGGTTGCCGCTTCCCGAGGAGCGTGGGAACGGCGAGATTTCCGGTTATCACTGCTGGGCTGAATTCTTCGCGAAGGGGACCGGATGGGTTCCAATCGATGCCTCCGAGGCGGCGAAGGCCCCGGCGAGACGCGAGTACTTTTTTGGCGCGCACGATGAGAATCGAATTGAGTTCTCCCGCGGGCGCGATCTGGTGTTGTCGCCCCCGCAACGGGGCGAGCCGCTCAACTTTTTTATCTATCCCTACGCCGAGTTGGACGGGAAGCCATTCGCGGGGCTGGAAACGAAGATTACGTATCGGGATATTGAATAGGCTAACCGCTCACGCATTCCCGGTGTCGCGATACTGCTGGCGGAGCCGTTCGAGTTCGGACTTTAGCGTGACCGCGAGCGGCTCCGCTCCGGCCGTACCGTAGAGATTTCGCAGTTCGTTGGGATCGGCGTTCAGGTCGAACAACTCCCAGACGTCGCCTTCGGCGTAATAGTGAATCAGCTTGTGGGTGGCGGTCCGGACACCGCGGTGGGGTCCGATGCGATGCGGCGTGAAGAACTGAAACGACGGATCGGATCGGGCGTCGAGGCCCTTACCCGCGAGCTGCCAGGAATTTTCGTAGTAAGAGTAGTAGACCGATTTGCGCCAGTCCGCGGGCGTCTGTCCTTGCAGTATGGGGCGAAGGCTGCGGCCTTGCATGGAGCCGGGCGCGGGGACGCCGGCGTAATCGAGAATAGTCGGTGCGATGTCGATGTTCATGGCCATCGCTTCCGTCACCTGCGCGGTGCGGCCGCCCGGCGCGCGAACCAACAGTGGAACGCGCAGCGAAGGTTCATACATGAAGCGCTTATCGTACCAGCCGTGATCGCCGACGAAAAAACCGTTATCCGATGTATAGATGATGAGGGTTTGCTCTATGAGCTTTTGCTCTTCAAGGTATGTGAGTACACGCCCCAGATTTTCGTCGACGGCGGCGATGGCGCCGTAGTAGTCCTTAACAAACCGCTGGTAAAGCCAACGCTTCTTCGCCGCGGCGTCGAGGCCGGCTGGGAGGTCCTTATAGTCTCCGGCGATGGAGACGTCGAAGCGCATGTCCTCCGCTTCGCCGGCCACGCGGCGCGTCTTGTAGTCGTCGTCGAACGTCGGCGGGATGGGGATCTCGACGTTGTCGTAGAGGTGAGCGAAACGAGGCGGCGGAAGGAAGGGGCGGTGCGGGGCTTTGTGTTGATAGACGAGGCACCAGGGCTTGACGGATGGCTGGCGCAGAAACTCGAGCGCAAAGTCAGTCGTGATATCGGTGGCATAACCGGCGTGCTTTTTTTTGGCGCCGTTCTCAATGAACTCGGGATCAAAGTAAAGCCCCTGGCCCGGCAGAATACGCCAGGCATCGAAACCTACCGGATCATGCGAAAGGTGCCATTTGCCGACGATACCCGTACGGTAACCGGCCGCTTGCAGCGCCTGGGGATAAGTAACGAGGCCGGTGTTGATATTCTCGACCTGCCCTTTCATTTCCGAGTTGCCGCGGATGCCGTGCACATGGGAGTAGCAGCCCGTTAAAACCGTGGCGCGCGACGGCGCGCAGAGCGAGTTGGTGACGAAGGCGTTTTGAAAGCGGGTTCCTTCGCGGGCCAGACGATCCATGTTGGGCGTCTTCACCAACTTATTGCCATAGCAGCCAAGGTGACCGGAGGCGTGGTCATCCGTCATGACGAAGAGAATATTCGGGCGGCGGGGTGAACGGGTGCAGGCGGCCGCGCCACCGAGCGCGGTCAAGAAGAATTCCCTTCTACGTTGCCGCATCAGGCGAAGATCTCGCGCATGCGCCGGGCGGCGATTTTTTCCTCGCCGGGATCGTTCATAAGGAACGTGAATTCGATTCCCTTCCCGCCCGGACCCGGCAGCGCGGCGATCCTGGGTTCGCCGTCGCGGAGTTTTGCGACCACGGCGGCGGTGGCCATGCCGTGCTTCGTCTCATCCCAGGTCGCGATCACGCGATGCACGCGGCGGCCGCGTTCGAATTTCGCCTTCTCCACTTGCAGCCCGGCCTTGCGTAATTCCCCCATCATGAAATTCGCCTGCCGCTCACACTCGCGGTCCAGCGCGGCAAAATCCAGTTTCGAATAGTGCTCGATGGCGGCCAAGAGACCGATCATTTCCTCCTTGTTCACCTTCATTCCGCGGCCTTGCGAATCGGAGTGCGGACTGGAGTTCAACCACGCGGCGTGCAGGAGATCCTTCCTTCCGGCAAGAACGCCGGAGCTCTGCGGCCCGCGAATGTGTTTGCCGCCGCTGAAGGCGATCATGTCAACGCCGGTCGCGGCCACACGCGGGATATTGTCCCAGGAGGGAAGGAGGTTGGCCGCATCAATCAACACTAACGCCCGCCTTCTTCGCCAGCTCGACGCACTCGGCGAGCGGCACCGGCGTTTCCCACGCCCAGTCGCCGCGCGTTCCGCCAAGAAAATAAATCATCGCCGTTTGCGGCCCCATGGCGTTGATGAACGAATCGCGCGAGTCGGTCTCCACGATGCGGACGCCCGCGCTACGCACTGCGTGATCGTAGCCGTTGCGGTGCGGTTTCTGGATAATGACCTCCGTCTTCATACCGGTCAGGTCCGGGAGGCGGCGCACCTTGGCCGTGTCGGTTCCGGTAAGGCACGCATATGTGCCAAGGGCGATGGCCCCGGCAGTACCAGAGGTAACAAGTGCGGCCTCCGTGCCGCAGAGCGTGGCTAGTCTCGTGCCAACGGCATCCTTCACTTCTTCCAAAACGGCGAACTCTCGCGCGGCCTCCGCCATGATGCCGTGAATTCCAGGCCACATTTTCGATGCGCCCACCGTGGTCACCGGACCTTGGAAATTTAACACCGGCCGAATGCCCAAATCCGCATAGACACCACGCGGCCGACCTGCCGCCAAACCCATCGCGGATACAACAGGAAAGAACCATCGCCGATTCATCATGCGAACATCATACGACGTACCGGGCGGGAATATTAGGTCGAATCTGGAAACGGTTCCGCCGGATGGAAGTTACGTTCGCATAGGGACCATGCAGCCACGCCACCGCCAAACCCAATGCCGTCGTCACAATGAACAACCACTCCCTGACGGTTATGTCTCGGTAGTCCTGCCGCCGAGAACAATAACAACGGGGCGGTCACATCGGAATACATTCCCGTTTCGTTCCGCGTGGACGCCTTGCAGTACCTAACTAAGGCATGCGCAATTGTTGCGCTATTCCGGCCGTTCACGGAACTACTTGGGGAATCTACGGTGTGCCGCCCCATGTTTCCAAGGTTCATTGGGATCGATCGCTGCGATAGACACCTCCCGTTTTTAGTGCATTTCCGGTTCCCCCGAGGGAAACCGCTGCGTTCAATATCCAACTGCTTCTAATCGCAGTTTGCTCCTGTTCGCCGGGCCTGTCAAGGTGAAATAGAATACCTTTGCATGCGCAAAGTTTTAGTATCCCTAGTCATTTCGACCATCTGGGCGCAGCCGCCCGCACAAAAGAAGGCGGGGTTGCCGCCTCCGATCGTTCCCAAGGCGGAAGAGATGGCATTAATTGGCGGGAAAGTGGAAGAACTCCAAGGTATGCTGCGCGCACTGGCGGCAAAGAAAACGGACCCCGACTGGATTACCGATGTGCAAGTGTACGCGAAGGCGGGCCGGTTCCTGTTGGAATTTCCGCAGACGTTTTTCACGCAGGACGGCATCCAGCAGGCGGTTGCGGTTCTTGATGAGGGACTGAATCGCGGACGTCATTTGCAGAACAATGAAGCGCCGTGGATAGGGGCGAAGGGCCGCAAGATTCATGCGTATCGCTCCGCGCTCGACGGCTCCGTGCAACCGTATGGCGTCACGGTTCCGGATAGCTACGACGGTTCCAAGCCGGCCCGCCTGTACGTCTGGCTGCATGGGCGCGATCAGACGCTGACGGAAGCCAGTTTTCTGGCTAAATTTCCGAAGCCCAACAAGGGGCTTACTTACGCGGCCGCCGACCTTGGGCAGATCACGCTCGATTGTTATGGCCGCTGGAATAACGCGAATCACTGGGCGGGCGAAGTGGATGTCTTTGAGGCGATCGCCGACGTAAGCCGGCGTTACAAAATCGACAAGAATCGCATCATTCTGCGGGGCTTCTCGCTGGGCGGCGCGGGCGCGTGGCATATCGCGCTCCAGTATCCGGACCGGTTCGCCGCCGCGGAAATCGGCGCGGGCACGTATCCGCGGCGCGCCTCAATGGGTGGATTCCCGGCCTATCAACAGGGGCCGCTGCGAATTTGGGAGAACATCATCGACTGGTCGTTGAACGCGTTCAATATCCCCATCGCCGGACACGACGGCGACACGGATACGCAGGTTGCGGCAATACCGCCGGAGCCAGGCAAGCCGTCGCGAGGACAGTTGGAATCGTCGCTGCGCGTGCGCGCGCAATTGGAGAAGGAGGGTTTTCCTTCCGAGGGCGAGACGAACTATTGGCGGGCGAAGGGCACGCCCTCCATATTTCTGATCTCGGAAAATACGGGACACAGCATCAGCCCGTTGGTGCGTGAACGGATAGACGCTTTTTTGAAAGAGCATGGCGACCGCGGTATCGTGTCGCCAAACGAAGTCCGTTTCGTCACCTATACGACGAGGTACAACCGCGCGCATTGGGTTTCCATCAACGGGCTGGAGAAGCACTACGAACGAAGCGATGTCATCGCCAAACGCGACGCGGGACGGGAGCGCTACGAGATCACGACCAAGAACCTGACACATCTGACGCTGCGTGAAATGAACGCCGCGAAGGAAATTCGGATTGACGGCCAGACACTGCGGGTGAGGCCAAGCGCAGAGATTTCTCTCGCGCGGAATGGGAGCGGATGGCGGACCGCCGGACCGAAGTTGCTGGGCCTGCACAAAACACACGCGCTGCAGGGGCCGATTGACGACGCGTTTCTGGACCCCTTCCTGCTGGTACGGCCGACGGGCACGCCATGGAATAAAGAGGCTCATGAGCAAGCGTTACGGATGCTGACCCGATTCGCCCGCGTCTATGCGCGCTACTACCGATCGCACCCGCGCACGAAGGACGACAAGGACGTCACCCCGGAAGACTTGGCCAAGTACAATGTCGCGCTTTTCGGCGATCCGGGAAGCAACAAGCTGATCGCCAAGGTGCAGTCGAAACTTCCCATCCGTTGGAGCCGCGACTCGATTTCGGCGGGGGCGCAGACGTTCTCCGCCGCGGGCCACGTACCCGCGCTAGTCTATCCCAACCCAATGAACCCGGGCCGCTATGTGGTGATCAATTCCGGACTGACCATCGACGAAAGGGAATACCACGGCGACTACAGCATGCCGAAGCTCGGCGACTTGGCCATTCTGAAAGTACAGGCGGGTGCGGAGACGCCGGAAATAGCGTTCGCCACGTTATTCGACGAGAACTGGCGGTTGCCGTGAGACGGCGACAATAATTTTTTTGGGCGAATCCGACCGCGCGCCGTCTCCGTAGTGAAGGGATGGAGACCCCATGATGACTACAAATATTGAAATATGTATGCCGCCTTTCTGCGGGGCGATGTGCCGATGATTCTCGGCCACTTGGCCGACGACGTGAACTGGGAAACAGAGGCGCCGGCCCGGCTCAGCTTTGGCGGCATCCGGCGCGGACCGATGGAAGCGGCCGGCTTCTTTGAAGCCCTGGCCGCCGAGCACGACGTGGTCGCATTTGAAATGACCGAGTTCTTCGAAAAGCCGGACGCGGTGGCCGCTTTCGGCCGCTATGAGGCAACCATGAAGGCAACGGGAAAGCGAGTTAACACGCCGGTTGGACACTATTTTTCGTTCCGCGATGGCAAGGTGACCCGGTACACTAATTTGATCAATACGGGCGCATTTCTGGAGGCGATGGACGCGTAAAAACGATATCCTGGTTTCGCCACCCATGCGGACCGCCTTCCTACTCTTTCTGTCGCTCCCGACCCTCCGAGCTGAAACTCCGCCCCAATCCTGGATCGACCCGGATACGGGTCACCGCGTGATTCGTTTGACGAACGAACCGGGATCGGCGAGCCTCTACTTCAATCAGAACGGCTATACGGCGGACGGAAAAAGTTTGGTCTATACGACGCCGGAGGGTATCTCCGTGCTGGATCTGGAGAAGCGCGAGGCTCGGTCCGTAGTCAAAGGGCGAGTGCGGTTGATTGACGCCGGCCGCAAGACGCCGCGTGTTTACTATAGCCGCGAAGGCGCGCTTTACTGGACCGATACGGCCACCGGGGAGACCCGCAAGATCGGCGACCTGCCGGCTCGCGGATCGGTGGCGACGGTGAACGCGGATGAGACATTGTTGGCCGGGACGTACATGGAAGGCGGTGCGACCTCAAGACCGGCAAACACGACCGCAACGCAGGGCCACCCGCTCGACCAACCGCGTAACAAGGGCCAGATGATGGAGGAACGGTGGGCATCGCGGACGCCGATGGCGATGTTCACCATGCGTGTCGATACAGGCGAAGTAAAAGTCATTCACAAGGCAAACGACTGGCTGAACCATCTGCTGTTTTCGCCCACGGATCCAGAGTTGCTGATGTTCTGCCATGAAGGACCATGGCACAAGGTGGACCGCATCTGGACCATTCGCACCGATGGCACGAAGTTAGCCAAAGTTCATTCGCGCACAATGGCGATGGAGATCTTCGGCCATGAGTTTTGGAGCGCGGACGGGCGGACCATTTGGTACGACTTGCAGACACCCCGCGGCGAGGATTTCTGGCTGGCGAAATACAGCGTCGACACCGGCGCTCGTACCTGGTATCACTTGCAGCGCGATGAGTGGTCAATCCACTTCAATGTATCGAAAGACGGGACGCTGATTTGCGGGGACGGCGGCGACCCGGGGCAGGTCGCGCGAGCGAAGAACGGACAATGGATCTACCTGTTCCGGCCGGAGAATCGGAAGGACGAGGGACTGAAAGATCTGGCATTTGTCCAGACCGGAGTGCTGCGCGCGGAGAAGCTGGTGAATATGGCCAGGCACCAATACAGGCTGGAGCCGAATGTGAGTTTTACGCCGGACCAGAAGTGGGTGGCGTTCCGGTCTAACATGTTTGGACCAACCTATGTATTCGCAGTGGAAGTGGCGAAGTGAGCGATCCGGCGACCGACGCGTATTTGGGATTGCTGGCCGCCTATGAGCCGGAAATCAAGGAGGTGGCGCTGGCCGTCCGCACGCTCGTATTAGAGGAAGCGCCGACGGCGGCGGAACTTCCCTTCGATGTTATGAACGCGGTGGCCGCCGGATATTCGTTTACGGGAAAGCCCAAAGACTCTTTCGTTCACATTGCCGCGTATTCTGGCTGGGTGAATCTTGGGTTTAACAAGGGATCGGAATTCGCCGATCCGGGATGCATTTTGCGCGGCGAAGGTAAGTGGGTCCGGCACATCCGGATTTCGTCCCTGAGCGACGTGGAGCGGCCCATTGTACGCAAGTTCGTGAAGGAAGCCGTGCGGCGGGCCAAGCGGTATGTGCCGGTGGTGATCGAGACGAAGCCGGTGGTCCGGGCCATCTCAAAGCGGCGGCGGCGGCCACGTCAACGGTGACGTTCGAGATAATCGAGAAGCTGGTTGGCGGCCAGTTTCAGGCCGGGCACGAGCGTCGATTCGTCGATATCGAACTCGGGCGTATGATGGGCCCCGGTAATGCCGAGCTTCTCATTCCGTACGCCCAAAAACCAGAAGAAGCCAGGAATGATTTTCTGGTATTCGGAGAAATCCTCGGCGCCGGTGGTCGGCTTGGTGGCGATGATGTTCGTATCACCGAGAACCCGCCGCATCTGGGGAAGGCTCTCCGCGGTCAACGCCGCATCGTTGACCGTTACTGGATAAGACGTGCCGTCGAAATCGAGCGCGAACGTCGCTTCGCCGGCGGCGGTGCAGCCGGCCAGCGTCCGCTTCATCATCGTGCGGACGCTCTCGCGAGTATTCTCGCTGAAGGTGCGGATGGTGCCTTCCATCTTTACTTCACTTGGAATAATGTTGCTGCGATTGCCGCCATGAATGGAGCCGATGCTGAGCACCATGCCTTCATTCGGATCGATGCGGCGGCTGCGAATGGTCTGCAAAGATGAGATACATTGAGCGGCGACGGAGATGGGGTCAATACCCATGTGCGGTTGTGCGGCATGAACCTGCTTGCCGCGGATGGTGATGACGAAACTATCGGCGGAGGCCATGGCGGTGCCGGAAGAATAGCCGACGGTGCCCGCGGGATAGGGGCTGAAAACGTGGAGACCGAAGATGGCGGCGGGACGGGGATTGTCGAGCGCGCCTTCTTTAATCATCAGCGCCGCACCACCTTCCTCGCCGCGAGGCGCGCCTTCCTCGGCCGGCTGAAAGATGAACTTGATGGAGCCGGGGATGAGGTCGCGCATGCCGCTGAGCAGTTCGGCGACGGCGAGGCCAATGGCCGTGTGAGCGTCGTGACCACAGGCGTGATGGACACCATTATTTTTTGACTTGTAAGGCTTATCGAGACTGCTGAATACCGGCAGCGCGTCCATATCGGCACGCCACGCCACGACGGGTCCAGGTTTAGAACCCTTGAGCAGGGCGACGACGCCATGCTTGCCGACGCCGGTCTTCACTTCATCCAATCCAAAGGCGCGCAATTTTTCCGCGACAACGCGCGCGGTGCGCTCCTCGCGATTCGATAGCTCCGGGTGCATGTGAAAATCCCGGCGCTGCTCGATCAGCTTGTCACGCAACGAGTCGGCTACCGTCGCGACCCGCTGCTCCCTTGACTGAGAGAAGCAAACAAGGGAAATGAGGCACAGCAGGCAGAGGCGCATTTTGCTAGAGATTACTAAGATGTTCGACCTTGCCGGTGCTATCGCCGATTTTTTCCGGCTGCACGCCAGCGGTGTCGAGCATGGACAGGAAGAGGTTCGTCATGGGCGTTCCCTTCTTGTACTTGATGTGACGGCCGCCATGGATTCGTCCCGCGCCGCCTCCGGCGAGAATGGCCGGAAGGTCCAGGTGCTCATGGCGATTGCCATCGCTCAAGCTGCTTCCGTACATCACCATCGAGTGATCAAGCAGCGTTCCATCGCCATCCTTGGCAGCTTGCAGCTTACCAAGGAAAGAGGCGAGCTGAGTCACGTGATGCTGGTCGATTTTTTGTAGACGATCAATCTTCGCCGAGTCATTGAAATGGTGCGAGAGTCCGTGATGCGCGTCGGGAACGCCAATGTTGCGATAGGTGCGGTTGCCGCCTTCGCGGCCGATCATCAGCGTGATCACGCGGGTAAGGTCCGCCTGGAAGGCGATGGTCACTAGATCGAACATCAGGTTGATGTGTTCTTCGAACGTGGGCGGAATACCGGCGGGGCGGTCGAGCGAGGGCAGGACAACGGCGTTCGGATCCTGCTTCTCCAATTTCTGAATTCGGATTTCGATTTCGCGCACGGCATCGAGATATTCGCTGAGCTTGCGCTTGTCTCCGGTGCCCAGACCCAGGCCGAGCCGGGCGGCATCGGCGCGAACGAAATCCAGAATGCTGCGGTCCTGCCGGGCGAGTTGCGCGCGGGCGGCGGAGTCGGTGGTTTCGCCGTCGCCGAAGAGGCGTTCAAACACGGCGCGGGGATTAATTTCGGGCGGCAGCGGAGTAGTGGGCGAGGCCCAGCAGACGGTGTTGCTGTAAGCGCAACTGTAGCCGGAATCGCAGCCGCCGACCATGCGGTTATCTTCCAGGCCCAGTTCCAACGACGCGAATGTAGTGTGCCTGCCGATCTCTTTCGCCGCGACCTGATCCGCCGAAACTCCGGCGTGAATGTCCGCGCCCTGGGTCTTCTTGGGATGCACGCCGGTAAGCCAACTGGCGCCGGCGCGGGCGTGATCGCCGGCCCCATCGCCGAGCGACTGGCCGTTATATTGATCGAGACCCGAAAGGACCAGCATTTTTTCGCGATAGGCGGCGAGCGGCTGCAACGTCTTGCTTAGTTCGTAGCCCGCGCCTTCGGCCGTGGGCGTCCAATCCTTCATGATGATGCCGTTCGGCACATAGAGAAACGCCATGCGAACGGGCGGTTTATTCGGCGCGGCAAGCGCGGGCGACATGGAGTCGAGGAAAGGCAGCGCAACCGATGTACCAAGGCCGCGCAACAGCGTTCGGCGGGACAGGCTCTTCCTGGTGATAATCATCGCTCGGGAGTTCTCCTCATCTGAAATGGTACGCTATTCACGATCGCCAGAACCAATTCCGAAAACCGGTTTTCCTTGGCGGACGCTTCGCGTCGAATTTGACGGACCACGGGTAGATCGAAATGCTCCAGGCCGCGGCCCAAAGCGTAGGTTAGAAGTTTTTCGGAGATACATTCGACGAAGTAATCCTGGCGATCGAGCAGCACCTTCTTGAGTCCGGCGGGACCTACAAAATTGATGCCGCCGGGCAGCGAACCGGATGCATCCACTTTCGCGCCATCTTCAGTGGCGCGGAATTTGCCGATCGCGTCGAAGTTTTCGAGGGCGAAGCCGAGCGGATCGAGCCGCGAATGGCACGACGCGCAGCCCGCGCTGGCACGGTGTTTTTCCAGCGCCACGCGAAGGTCCTTGGCCGAGTTGGCGGCCTTCTCCGTCAGGTCGGGAACATCGGGCGGAGGCGGAGGAGGGGGCGTGGCGAGGATGTTTTCGAGTATCCATTTACCGCGCAGCACCGGCGATGTTCGCGTGGGATAGGACGACACGGTAAGGACGCTGGCATGGGTGAGCACGCCGCCGCGCTCTTCGCCGTTTAACGCGACCTTCCGGAAATAGGTTCCCTTCACGCCGGACACGCCGTAATGACGCGCGAGCCGTTCGTTAAGGAAGGAATAATCGGCGTTGATGAAGTCGATAACGCTGCGGTCTTCCCGCACGATGTATTCAAAGAAATGCTCTGTCTCCCGCTGCATGGCGGAGCGGAGAGAGTCGTCAAACTGAGGGAATTTTTCGGGGTCCGGGCGCCAACTGGGAATGTTGCGCAACTGAAGCCATTGCCCGGCGAAATTCTCGACAAGGGACATGGCGTTGGCATCGGCCAGCATGCGGCGCACCTGCTGTGGAAGAGCCGGGCGGAGTTGTTTCCGTTCGGCGAGCCGGAGGAGTTCTTCGTCGGGGATGCTGCTCCATAGGAAGAAGGAAAGGCGGGAGGCGAGTTCCAGATCGCTGACGTTGTGGACGGTGGCGACGGGGTCGCGCTCCACTCGAAACAGGAAGCTCGGCGAGACGAGGATGGCACGGAGAGCGGTTTCAATACCGGCATCGAACGACCCGCCGTCCTTGCGGCCCACCGCGAACAGGTGCAGCAGCGGCGTGATGTCGGCGGCGGTTACCGGACGGCGATAGGCGCGGCGGGCCAGGGTCGTGACGATCCTCCGGGCACAGGGCGTTTCAGCCTGACCGGCGGCGGGGCGGCACAGAAAAATGGTCTTGCGGCTTTCGGTATTTCCGGGACCTGCGGCGTTGAAGGGGCCGCCGATTTGCAAGTATTCAACCGAAGCGTTGGTGAACACGGGCGGCGGACCAAATCCCCGGCGAGCGACAACGCCCGTTTCTAATTTAAGCGTCTCCGTCAGGAAAGAAGCGCCGATGGCATGAAGCCCCGCCTTGATGGGTAGCCGCATTTCGTAGTTGCGGGTGATCTGCGCTTCTTCATTAGCGTCGATGACGACGTCATGAAGCTTGACGCGCTGGCCGTCGATCCGAACGTCGAGCTTCGGCGGAGGCGTATTGGCGGCGGGCGCGCCACGGACACGGACGAGGATGGAGTATTCCGCATCGACCGGGAAATGATAGTTGAGCAGCAGTCCGCCGCGAAGATTGAGGGGCAGTTCGTCGCTCGCATCGAGCGCCGGACCCCTGCCCGGATTGAATCGTTCGATGGCGGCGCTGGCCTTCACGGTACCGACGGCCAAGCGGCTGACGCGGCGCGCCGTGGCCATGTACTTTTCCATCAAAAGCGGCGACACGGTGAGCACGCTGCCAATATTGTCGAAACCGTAGCCCGAGTCGTCGGCGGGGAGACTGGCGGCATGATCCAGGCGCAGGCCAAGGAGATCGCGAATGGCGTTGGAATATTCGGCGCGATTGAGCCGATGGACGAGTGGAGAGCCGGGATTGCGCTTCGCAACAGCGTGACGGTCGAGTTCCGTTTCCAGCCAATCGGTAAAACCGGCGGTGTCGGCGGCGTTCGGGCGCGGAAGACCGAACGGCGGCATTTCGCCGGTGCGAACCTTGCGGAGAATCTTCTCCCAAGTCATGCCCGACTCGTTTACGGCGGTTGTTTTAAGCCCTTCGACGGAGACGCCGCCGGAGCGATTGGACTCGCTATGGCAACCTTGGCAGTATTTGCCGACGAGCGTTTGCGCGGCTGCGGCGGAAGCGGCCGTCTGGCCGTATGCACCGGCGGCCACCGAAAGCAGCCAGAATAATTTTTGAATCATTGTTGGTAACGATGATTCCCCGTTGCCTTTGGACACTATATCATTCAGGGTATGCGATGGGTTGCTTTTTTCCTCGTAATGAGCGTGGCCGGCGCGGAGTTACGGCTGCTGGATGCGGTCCAGAAGCGGGATCAGAAATCGGTTCTCGCATTGTTGAAGAGCGGCGCCGATGTGAACGCCGCGCGCGCCGATGGCACCACGCCGCTATTGTGGGCGGCGGGCCGCGACGATGCGGAAATCGTAGCGGCATTGATCCGCGCTGGAGCGAACGTTAACGCCGCCGATGAGAACGGCGAAACGCCATTGTCGCTGGCGTGTACGAACGGAAATATAGCCACCTCGCGATTGCTCTTGGACGCGAAGGCGAACGCGAATTCGACGAAATGGAACGGGGAAACGCCGCTGATGTCCGCCGTCGAATCGGGAAATGTGGAATTGGTCAAACTGCTGATCGCGCGCGGGGCGAAGGCCGACGCGGCCGAGGGACGAATGAAGCAAACCGCGCTGATGTGGGCGGTAGCGGAGGGCCGGACGGCGATCGCGAAATTATTGATTGACGCCGGCGCGAATGTGAACGCCGCCTCCGGCACCGGATTCACCGCCCTTCTGTTTGCGGCGCAGCGCGGAGACCAGGCGGCCATGCAAGCCTTAATCGCCGCGAAGGCCGATCCGCTGTATAAGGCGCCGGACGGCAGCACCGCTTTCCAGATTGCGTTGAGCCGCGGGTATGAACCCGTCGCGCGGCTATTGTTGCAGCACGGGGCGGATGTGAACGGGCGTGACCGAAACGGGGGCACGCCGCTACACGACGCGGTGCGGCAGGGAAAGATTGAGCTTGTTCGCGAGTTGATAGCGAAGGGCGCCGACATGCACGCGCGGACGATCCAGCCGCCGGGCGCGCCGGTGAGCCCGTTCCGTTCATCGGCGGGAATGACGCCATTCCTGACGGCGGCGGAGAGCGGAAATCTAACAATGATGAAGGAGTTGATCACGCTCGGCGCGGACCCGAAAGCCAAGACTCCGGACGGCGCAGGCGGGCTGCTGCTGGCCACGGGGAGCCGCAAACTGGAAGCCGTTAAGTTCATGGTCGAACTCGGTTCCGACGTGAACGAGAAGCGGACGGCCGGATTTGGCATCAACCCAATCCATACGGCTACGCGGTTCGGAGCGCTGGACATTATTCAGTATCTGGTGGACCACGGCGCGGATCTGACGGTCCGCGACCGGTTCGGGCGCACGCCGGTGGAAGAGGCCGAGTTCGAAGCGCCGAAGCCGACAATTGAGTTGTTGCGAAAGTTGACCGCCGCGGATAACGAGAAGCGCAAGGGTGGCGTGAAGTGAACAAACGGACGGACGGACCCGCCTGTTGACAATAGGCACACATTATCATCACAATAACGATATGGAGGACTGGGACTACGTTTTCGATCCGGTCAAAAACGATCGACTAAAACGCGAACGGTCCATTAGTTTCGAGCAGACCATCTCACTCATTGAGAACGGCAAACTCATTCGGATTCTCGAGCATCCCGACCGCGCCAGATACCCCGATCAGTCCCTATTCGAGGTTGACGTAGATGGCTATGTGTACGTAGTCCCTGTCGTCCGGGAGGGAAAATCAATGTTTCTGAAGACGATATATCCAAGCCGCAAAGCGACGAAACATCGCAAGTAAGGAGGACCGAAATGAAAAAGCCCGAGTTTTTCGACGACGAAGAAAAGAACGTGATCACCGCCTACGAGGCCGGTGAATTCAAGGTTGCAAAGGGTCAGAAAGCCGCCAAGGAAGCCGCCGTCCACGCGGCCCGCCGTTACCTTCGAAAGGACGTCCGAATCAATGTCCGCCTTTCCACCGCCGACCTCGAAATGCTAAAGCGCCGCGCCGCGGAGGAGGGCTTGCCGTACCAGACGCTGATCGCCAGCATTCTCCACAAGTACGTGAGCGGCACTTCGCCGGTAAACCGCTGAATCGCATAGGATAGTAAACCTATGAATCGAGCGATCCTTCTTCTTGCCGCCGTCGCCGTGCTATCGGGACAGGCGGTGGTATCTCCGGAGGTCGGCGGCGATAGCCGCGTGACTTTTCGGATGGCGGCGCCCAAGGCCGGCGAAGTTCTTTTTTACGGCGACTGGATGCCGGTGGGAACGTCGAAGCCGATGCAGAAAGACGCGGCGGGCCTCTGGTCGATAACCACTGATCCGTTGCCGCCGAGCGTCTACATTTATCACTTCGTCGTCGACGGCGTGACGATGGCGGATCCCGTAAATCCGCGCATCAAACTGCGGGCGCGGACTTCGGCGAGCCTGCTGGAGGTGCCCGGCGATGGGGACGCCGTGTGGCAGCCAAGGGATGTGCCGCACGGCACGGTGGAGATTAATTGGCAGAAGTCAAAGGTGTTGAACGGCGAGACGCGATGGATGTGGATCTATACTCCTCCAGGGTATGCGGCGTCGGGCGGCAAGAAGTATCCGGTGCTGTACCTGTTTCACGGCTCCAACGATACGGCCGGCGGCTGGGTGCTGGCGGGGCATGCGAATTTCATCCTCGACAATTTGATCGCGGAAAAGAAGGCGGAGCCGATGATCGTGGTCATGCCGTTTGGGCATGCGGTGCCGTTTGGCTCGCCACGCGAGGCGCAGGCGAAGAACGTCGAAGTGTATGAGCAATACCTGCTGCGGGACGTCATGCCGATGGTGCGCGCAAAGTATCGCGTTGCCGGAACGCGCGAACAGACGGCGATTGCGGGACTGTCGATGGGCGGCGGGCAGTCGTTAGGAATCGGGATGAAACACTTGGACATGTTCAGCGCGATCGGCTCGTTCAGCGCGGCGGTGCCGCAAGGGCTGGAGAAGCGCATCGATGAGTTGAAAAAGGCGAATCCATTGGTGTGGGTGGGTTGCGGGAAAGACGATTCGCTGTTCGCGCGTTCGGCCGATTTAGCGGAGAAGCTGAAGGCGGGCGGAGTGCGGCACACGTGGCGGGCCACCCCGGGCGCGCATACTTACACGGTGTGGCGTCAATATTTGGCGGAGTTCGCGCCGCTGCTATTCCGGTAGGATGGCGGAACATGCGCATGTTGCCGGTCCGGCGGTTTAGTTCACTAACAAAGAACCGGGCCTAAAAAAGAGGTGATCTGACGGCTGGCGCCTTTTGACACCAGCCAAGAGCGCGTTGTGATATCGTCTTTTCGGCCGTCGGCGGACCAGCGGCGTCCGGCGGTTGAGGCAAGCGCATGATCAATGAGATTCGATGTTACGACTACGTGAATCATCCCTACGAACGCGTCCGCGACGCGGTGCGGAAGGACGCGCTGGCGGTCTTCCGGGCGGCGACCAAGGCGGCGGAGTTCCGTGCGCAATCAGTGGCGGCCGAGTTGCGAGTGGACCTGGGCGGGATCGCGATTGGGACGGATATCATGATCGCCGTAAAGGGTATCGAAGAGAAGGCGGCGGAACCGGGGACAAGCGCTTCGACGCGCCTTCACCTGGAATGGGAAGCGGCTACGTTTCCCGGGCTTTTTCCGCTGATGAAGGCGGAACTGTCACTCTATCCGCTGACGGCAACGGAGACACAACTTGATTTTTCAGGCGTGTATAAGCCGCCGATGGGGCCGTTGGGCGGAGTGTTGAACGCGGTCTTGGGACACCGGATCGCGGACGTTTCGGTACACCGGTTCGTCAGTTCGGTGGCTGAGCATCTGCGGCGCACGCTGGCGTAGATCCTTCGGATTCCCACATTCGTGACGGCGGGTTAATGGCGACTCCTCGTCATTACCCGTGCCGCCTATCTCGGTTTCCAGCCCAGGTCATCCAGAATTTTCGGGCGCGCCTCGTCGCTTGCCACCATGGAGTGGCACGCATCGCAATCCTGGCCCATCGCTTTCCCGCCGCCGGTTTTGAACCCCTCGTCATGGCAGCGAAAACAGCCCGGAGAATCGTTGTGCCCAAGGTGATTGGGGTGCGTTCCCCAGGTCAAATTCATCTCCGGCGAAACGTTTCGCTCATAGATTGCCTGCAGAACTTTCGCTTCCCCGGCATTCGCCCCTTTTACCCTGGCCGGGAACTCCTGCGCCAGCCTCGTCCGCGCCTCTTCGGTGGACGAATAGGGGGCCGTCAGCAACTCGAGCGCCACGCGCTTCGCCGACGGCAGCGCCGCCCGGATCGCGACGGTCGCAAACGCCTTGTTCAGCGCCGCGCCGGGCGTCTCATAAGCGTGGCTCGGCCGGTTATGGCAGTCCAGGCACGTCATGTCCGCGGCCCCATCGGCCTCCCCGTAACGCTCGCCACCCCCGACGAAACCCGCCGTCGCCGCGCGCTTCCCGTCCTTCCATTTCACCCGTACGCCGTCATGCGCTCCATGAATCTTATCCACCCGGAACAGAAAGACGGAGTAAGTCCGGGAGTTAGCTTCATCCTCCCCGTATTGTTCATACACGCGCAGCCGGTCCCCGCGCTGAACGCCTGGCTGATGGCATCGCTCGCACATCTCTTTCGCGGTTGGCAAATTGTGTACCGGCGTTGGAATCGGCCGCGAATATTTGCCCCGGATATAACTTACTAACTGCCGCATCCCGTTCGCCTTGGCTTCCACATATCCCTGGGCTCCCGACGCAATATGGCACTCCACACACTTCACCCCCGAGTGATTTCCCACTTTCCACGCGGCAAACTCCGGATTCATTACATGGCACGAAGTGCCGCAGAATTCCACGCCGTCCATGTAGTGAATCGTCGAGTAAGTCAAATGGGAGCCAATCACCAAATTCGCGATCGTCGTGACAGCCAGAATCACGATAACCCGCCGCCCGCCCGCCACCAGCGCCGCCGTTCTTCCAAACAGCCGCACGCCCAGCGGAATAAGAATCAGCCCCACGGCGAATGCCCCCAGCAAGGCGGCATTCACCAAACCCAGATACGGATTGATCGCCTCGCCGCGCAGGGATTGCGGCAGCAGCAGCAGCCACAGCACCGTGGCCGTGGTGACCAGAATCACGCCGATCAGGCTGACAATGTTATTCACCCGCCTTAGCCACGACATGCCCCGGGTTCCTTAGATCTTGCACTTCTTCAAGTCTGGGTCGCCCTTGTAGCATTCGCCGACTTTGTTCAAGTCCTTCTTCTCCTTGGTCACTTTGGCGTTCACGTGACAAGTCTTGCACGCCGTCTTTTCTTTTTTCGCCATCTCCGGAGTGGCTGTCGCAAGTGACGTCGTCACGACAAATCCAAACGCGACTACAGCGATGGGGAACAAAATACGCATAAGTTTCATGGGAACGCTCCTGTTGGGCTGGTTATTGGATCACCCGGATACCCGCCATAAACTGGTGAGTCCGGAAAAGCTCGACACGATAGAACGGCTGTGAGAACGAAAACCATCGATATTCGGCCAGCACATGAACGTTTTTGCGGAGCGGCGCCGTCAATCGGATTTGCGGTTGATGAAAGCGGGATGGCCGGCTGCCGGAAGAGCGATAGGAGGCGCCGCCAACGCTCAGCGTCGCCCCGTGCCGCAGCCCGGCGTCTACAAAGGCCGACACCGTATGCCCATTATCGGCAAATTCGGAACGCTCCCGCGCCAACGATTGCGGACCCGTGTAGTCAATCGCCGAACGCAGGCTCGACCGTGCATATTCGCCTATCAACTTCACTCGCTTTCCGCCCCGCGGCAGCCATTGGATCGCCGCCGCCGCTTGCCGTTGCCTCAAATCGAACAATCCGAACTCGGGCGGATTCCGATTGCGTAAATCCCCGAAGTTCGCCTGCACGTTGAGGCTCGCGGAAACTTCATACCGCGCCCGCACCCGGTACTTTTCAAAGTCGGCCAAGCTTGTTCGAAACAGGACCGCGGAGGACCGCGCCACCTCCGCATCCGCGAATACCGTCAGCTTGGGCCGCAGCCGCAACGTGCCGCCGGCCGTCCCGGTGTGCCGCCGCAGCGTTCCGGTGTTTGTTCCGTTCAAGTTGAACGACGTCCCGCGCGACGATCCGTCGCCCCATGTATAACTGTGGCCGCCGCGCAGGGTCAGCCATCGGGAGGCCTCCACCAAGACATCGAGTTGCTGCCGGCTTTGATTCCACACTAAACGGTCAAACGTCGATGCATTGTGAAACCGGTCCGTAAACCAGCTCTCCAGAATCCGGATCCGTTCATGCGGCCGCACCTCCGCCGTGACATTTCCCGTAGAATGGGGCTGCCGGGAAGCCGCCGCCCACCGCAGCGATTGTTGATCGGCGAACAGCAGCGTGTCCAGATCGGCAAACAGCCCTTTGTTCAACTGGTTGTAGACGATATCGGTCTTCGGTTGGCTGTACAGGAAGCTCCCCGACAAGTCCAGCCAGGACGCGGCCTGCCATCCGCCCAACGCTTTGCTGTATAGGCTGTGTCCGTTCACCTGATACGTTTGAAGCAACTCTCCCAGAAAGAGCTGCCGGCCCAGAAACGGCGTCTGCCGGTTGCCCGGATTCCGGTCCGCCGTCGACACTCGCTGATCGTCGTCAAACACCAGCCCGCCCTGTTCCAGCGTCAAATGGCCTTTGCCGATCGTCCACTCCACGCCGCCCCGATAGTTGTGGGTCCGGTCGTCAAGCGTATTCGCCACCGGGTACTCGTTCCCGCCGGTCACGAATGTGGTGATGCCGCGGCCGTCGCCGGAGTCCCGCGTATAGCCAAAGTACGGAGAGAGCTTCTTCCCCGGACGCATCGTCAACGATAGGTCCGTATAGCGGCGGCGTGTATCGAAGGCCCGCTGGTTCAGAAAAATGCCTCGCTCCAAGAGCGGATTGGCAAAGGAGGGCATGGCGTTGAAATAGGCCGTGTCGCGGTGATCCAGCCGCAATCGGTAGACTTCCAACTTGCTCGCGTCTAGGCGGAACCACGCCGCCGGGTCGCCTCCCCATCCGGCCGCGCTTAGGTCCAGCCGGTCCCATGCCTTCGCCGGGGCCTCAAACAGCGTGTACTGGAATCCCAACACGCGCGGCCCCTCGCCCAGGTTCACGATGCTGCGGTAGGTATCCAACGAGCCCACTACGTCCGAATTCCAGCGATGGCCAAGATCCACCGACCCGCCGGTCTTCGGCTCCTCCACCGCGGGCGCCTCGGGCTCTTTCTTCTTTTCGTCTTTCGGAGCCTCCTGCCCGGCCAGCAGCAGCGGCGCCAGAAATGCCAGTAGAAGTCTCATCGCAATAACGCCCGATTCACATGCGAACCATGGATCTTCACATGGCAGGTCGTGCAGTTCCGGATCCGCAGGTCGCGCAAATTATGAAACGCCGGCGGCGTGCCGCCGGCGACGCTTTGGTTGGCGCTCGTGTTGCTGTGGCACTCCAGACATTGCAAATGGACTTGCGCCCGGTTCAATAGCCGGGGGTTGGCTGACCCGTGCGGCTCATGGCAGGCGTTACAACCCTCCTGCCGTACCGGCGCATGTTCAAAGACAAACGGGCCTCGCAGATTGCCGTGGCATTTAAGGCAGCCAGGCTCGTTGGCGCTGGTCGCGGCCTGGTGGCTCCTGAGCGTCCGCCCATGCGGATTATGGCAGTCGTTGCAACGAATGGCGCCATTGGCCAAGCCATGCTTGTAGGGGCGTTGGAACTCGGCCACCGTCGCCGCATGACATTGCCCGCAGTCATCGGGCTTCCGGATCGACGTATGCACGGAATGGCAGTTCGTGCAGGTCACTTCGCTGCGGGCGTGGCCGCCGCGGATTCTTCCGGCGTGCGTCGCCTGATTCCGGTGGCACCCCAGGCAGGACTTATCGGCGGCCAATCCCGCCAACTTGGCCGGATTCCTCACATCCGCCGGGTCCACGCTTTCCGAGTGCTTCCGCGCGCCTTCGTGGCAGGCATCGCAGGCGTTATTCACCTTCGCGTGCCGGTTCTTGGTAAAGGCCGTGATGATCTCGTCATGGCAACCGCCGCACGAATCCGGCGCTTTGTATACGGCCTCCTTCTTCTCCTGGCTGAGGAGGGCCATGGGGAGAGCCGCCAGAAGCGCAAAAGCCGGTAGCCGCCTCCACCCAGCGACGAACTCCCGCCCAACCCCAGCCGCGACCGAGTCCGTTTTGCGCGAGTTCCTCATAAGCAAAGGAACCGCGGAGGCGGTCCCGTCCGGGAAGGACCTCGCCCCGGTCTCCGTCGTTACCGAGCCACGACCGTAAGGGAGTGGTTGGCGCGCCCGTAATGCCCAAACTGGGGCCGCAAGCCGCGAGTTCCTCATAACCGCAAAGGCCGGGCGCGGCCCCCAGCCAGCGACGAGGGGCCAACGGGTCCGGGCCACGCTATCGAGCATGTACCCGGTCCACGCTGAACTCGGAGTTTGGGCCGTGACACACGGAGCAGCTCTCTCCAGCGGGAGCGGTGTTCACTTGCGCGTGGGCCGCCGCCGCTTTCGAAGCGTGGCAACTCGTGCACGCGTTGGCTTCCGGTTTGCGCTCGGTTAGCGGACCCGCCGGTTCCATCACATCCCGCAGCCCCGCCGCCAATGGCAGTTGCTGCGAGTTATTGATATGGCAGCCGTTGCAATTCGAGCGCACGCCGGGGTAGCCGACATGATCCCAGGTATCGGTACCCAATTGGTACGGAACCCCCAACTCCTTGCCGCTGTGGATGCGGTGGATCATCGTTGCAAACTGCGCGCTTTGTTTCGTCGCGCTATCCACCAGATCCGCGTCGTGGCACATGGCGCACTGGTCCACCGTGTTCTGCGTCCCATGAAACGTCAGCCGCAGATGGCAGGAGTTGCACTTGGCCGTATCCACTACCTGCCGCCGCGCCGCCATCGGCGACCCGTCCACGGCGAAGCTCATCTGCGCGTTCGTCGCGATGTCGTCGGCCTGGCGTTGTTTCTCCGTACCGGCCATCAGTTGCAGCCGCTTCCGCGCCGTCATCGAGATCCGGTATGTGCCACGGGCATTGTCTGGAATTGCGTTCGGGAACGTGAACCGGTAGACGCCGCCGCCCATGACCGTCGCTCCCCGCGCATCCGTATTGGTCTGTCCCGCGTAGTCGGCCGCCGGCCCGGAGAGATACATTACCAGACGGTCCAGATCGGCTGGCGCGATGGCGTTCCCGGTGCGGTCCTTCACGGAGAAAGTGACCACCGGCCGCTTGCCCGCCACGCCATCGTCGATGCGTACGATTTGGACCACTACGCCCTGCAGGGTCGCCGAAAAGTTCGCCGGAACATGTGAGCCGGCGATGGAAGCGTCATACTCCCCGTCACCCTGCGGAATGTGGCAGCGCGAGCAGTTGCCGTCGTTGGCCTGCGGCAGGCTGCGGTGGCCCGCGCCCGTCGCGAAGTTAATGTCGTCATGGCATGATCCGCAACTGGCGCGCGAGGGGTTTGTCAAATGCGCCATCGCCTGGGCCGGCCGCTTCGTCGCGTCCGGATCCACTTCGTGGCAGACCGCGCAATTGTTCGTCCCGCCATTGGCGGAGAATCGGATCCGGCTGTAGTCCACCAGTCCCGCAAAGCCATTCACTTGATACTTCCCGCCCGCCTTCACGCTCGGCAGATCGGCGCCCGTATGGATCTTGTGCACCATGATGCCCAAATCCAGATTGTTGCCCGTCACCGGGTCGCTCGTCTGCGGCTGATGGCATAGAACGCACATCTCAACCCCGCGCCGGCTCCCCCCATGGAAGTTCAGGTCGTCGTGGCAGCCGTTGCAGCTTTCGGTGCGGATAATGTCATGGGTCCGGGTCGCCGCTCCGCCCGCCGGTACAAAGTTGTACACGTGGCTGGCGTAGTTGGTACCCAGGTCGAATTCACTCAGGTTGCGATTCGAATACACGCCAATCGAGTGCGTCGTCGTACGGTCGAAGTTCGCGGGCGCCTTGGTCCGGAACGTATATTTGTACAGACCTTCTTCCAGCTTGGTAAATGTTCCATTCGCATCGGCCGCCGCCTGTATCGCCTGTTGCCCGGTGCCGGCCGCCACCCGGACTCGCGTTGTATAGGCGGTGTAAGCGGTCTCATCCTTCGGCAGTACGGCCGCCACCAGACTCAACGAAACCGTACCCGGAGTGGTGATTCCTTCCCGGTCCAATGGCAGCCCGCGCGGATCGGTAACCCGCACATCGGCGGTGATGGTTCCGTCCACGGCGATCGCGGCCCCAGAGACTCTTACGACCAATCCCGGGCGTACAAACGAGATCGCCTTCTCATCGGCGTAGAACGCCTTTTCCGTCCGGCGGAAAAGCCCTTGTTTTTCGGCCGCCCACCCAAGAATAAAGGTTAACCCAACCGCACACGCCCCCAGTCGCCTCATGGTGTACACTCCTGTCTTACGTGGACAGTGTACCCGGATTAATTGGAAAATAAGAGCTAGTAAATTACTAATGATTGTGGCACTGTGGTAGGTGCAGGTTATTGAAAATACGACGTTTTTGGTCCATTTGGACGAAACGTGTCCTATTGGACAAAATAAGTCCGAGTGGACTAATTCCGTCTTATATTCGGGATTTCAATGACGTGTTCCCGCGAATCGCGGCGCTTTCGAGGAATTACCAAAACTTGACAAGCATGGTAGTATGAAATTGAAGGGTAGAGGTGTGCCTTGAGATCTCATCTCACCCTCCGGGAATTTCGCTAAATATGCCCGGAAACGTACCGGAAACAAACCAAGGTTCAAACCAAGGAACAAACCAACGGAAGCCGCTCTAAGTCGTTAAAAACAAAGACGGGCCGTCATCTCAGTAAAGTATTGAATTTAAGGCCGCATAACCGGCCGTAGTTGACGCGTGTTGCCGCCCGGTAGGGACTCCGATACGCCGTGATTGTAAAGTTGGGGCTGAAAGTGATCTTCTAATGGGATGATTTCCCGTAGATCCTTTCTCGCGGCGGCGCCGGCGCTGCTGTTGGGCCAGAACAAAACCGCCGCCGAGCGCCCGAATGTGCTCTTCATCGCGGCCGACGATATGAACAATGCGTTGCGCTGTTATGGGCACCCGTTGGTGAAGTCGCCTAATTTGGACCGGCTAGCGGCGCGGGGCGTGCGCTTCGACCGCGCGTACTGCCAGTACCCGGTTTGCGGGCCAAGCCGATGTTCCCTGTTGACGGGGTTGCGGCCGGACACGACGAAGATTTTCGACAACAACATTGCGGTGCGCGAGACGATGCCGGACGTGGTAACGCTGCCACAACTATTCAAAAACAACGGCTGGCGATCAGTGCGGGCGGGCAAGATGTACCACATGGACGTGCCGGGCTCGGTGGGCACGAATAAGTGGGACGACCCGCCGAGCTGGGACGTAGCGATCAGCCCGCCCGGCGCGGAGCAGCGAACGAAGGGCGAGGGGCGGAACATAACGGAGGGCAAGCCGGCACGGTGGGACGCGATTGCGTTTCAGGGCGATGGCGCGGATCAGGCGGACGAAAAGTCGACCCAGATTGCGATTGAGACGATGGAACAGAATCGCGGCAAGCCGTGGTTTATGGGCCTGGGGTATCTGCGTCCGCATGTGCCGCACGTGGCCCCGGCGCGGTTTTTCGATATGTATCCGCTAAGGGACATCCATCCGGTACAGAATCCGGCGAACGACCTGGACGACATTCCGCTGGCGAGCGAGTTGGCCATCAACACGCGGGCCAAGGACGTGGGCGGGATGAATGAATCGGATAAGAAAGAAGCCATTCGCGCCTACTACGCGTCGACTTCTTACATGGATTGGCAAGTAGGCCGGGTGCTCGATGCACTGGAGAAATCGGGGCAGGCGCAAAGGACGATTGTCGTGTTCTGGGGCGACCATGGGTGGCACTTGGGTGAGCACCGGCGGTGGCACAAACGGAGCTTGTTTGAGGAATCGATGCGGGCGCCGCTTTTGATTGCGGCTCCGGCGCGGACGGGGAACGGGAAGGCCGCGAATGGGCTGGTGGAGTTTGTTGATATTTATCCGACACTCGCGGAATTGGCTGGATTGTCGGCGCCTGGAAATTTGGAGGGGCAAAGTCTGCGGCCGCTGTTGGATAACCCGGGGAGAGCGTGGAAGCTGGCGGCGTTCAGCGTGGTGACGGCGCCGAACGGCATAATGGGCCGGGCCGCGGTGACGGAACGGTATCGCTATATTCGCTGGACGGGGCCGCACCCGGATGAGGAGTTGTACGATCGGGTGGCGGACCCTCGGGAGTTCACGAACTTGGCGCGGGATGTGAAGCATGAGGCGCGATTGAAGCAAATGCGCGGTGTGATGGATGCGGGTTGGCGGGCGGCGCGGGCGGGCTAGAATTGGGGCATGAACGATAAGGATGTGCTGCAAGCGCTGGCAACGGTGTTCACCGAGTTGTTGGATGGTTCGAAGGCGAAGGAATGCTGGGTGCTTAACCCGCAAGACCCTGGATTGATGAAGACTTTGGATAACTTGCCGGCGGCACAAGCATCGGCGGTTCCCGTGCAGGGTGGCGCTTCGGTCGCCGCGCATGCGGATCATTTGCGATACGGGTTGGGGTTGCTGAATCGCTGGACGCAGGGGGAGCGGCCGTTTGCCGACGCCGACTATTCCGCCAGTTGGGAACGGATAACGGTCTCCGAGACGGAGTGGGCGGCGCGCCGCGAGGCATTGCGGGCGGAGGCTTCCCGGTGGCGGGATGCAATAACGAATCCGCGGGAGTTGACGGAATTTGAGATGACGGGAATGATCGCGAGCGTCGTTCATCTGGCTTACCATTTCGGTGCGATGCGGCAGATTGATCGTTCCATGCGGGGACCCTCGGCTTAGTTCCAGGCGGCTGCCTGGACCCAGCCGGTGCCGGTGCCCTGTTGATCGACGACCCAAACGCACAGGCCTGGCAAGGTGTACGGGGATTCGCGAATATGAAAGACTATTGTGCAATGTCAGTCAAGCTTCTGGTATCCCTCTTTTGTACTGGGCTTTTCGCGCAAACCGCGCAGGTGGGCGGGCGACTTACCGACGCCTCCGGCGCGGCGGTTCCCGGTGTGCAGGTGAGCGTCCGCAGCACCTCCACCGGCGCGGAACGGCAGGTGCGCACGAATGATTCGGACCTGTACACCGTGCCATTGTTGCAGCCAGGGTCTTACGACGTGCAGGTCCGGCAGCAAGGGTTCAAGCCCATTTCGCAGAGCGGCATCACGCTGGAAGTGGACCAGCGTGCGGAGTTGAACTTCCGCCTGGAAGTGGGCGCGGTGACCGAGCAAGTGGAGGTGCGGGCTTCGATCAGCCGGCTGAATACCGTGGAGGCGTCGCAGGGCCAGGTTATCGACAATCAACGGATTGTGGAGATGCCTTTGAATGGCCGGAACTATATTGATCTGGCGTTGATGTCGGGCGGCGCGGTGCAAGCGGCGCCGGGCTCGCGCATCGGCGGATTCTCGGCCGGCGGACAGCGCGTGAGCCAGAACAACTACATCATGGACGGCATCGATAACAACTCCGTTGAACTCGCCGCCGCGGGCCGGCGCGCGGAAATGGTACAGCCATCGATTGACGCGATTGCGGAGTTCAAGGTGCAGACTAATGCCTACTCGGCGGAGTTCGGCCGTGGGATGGGCGGCGTGGTTAACTTGACGATCAAGAGCGGCAGCAATAGCTTCCACGGAGCGGCGTTTGAATTTGTGCGTAATGAGATTTTCGACGCCCGGAATTTCTTCAATCCGGTCGGCACGGCGAAGCCTTCGTTCAAACGCAACCAGTATGGCTTGGCGTTCGGCGGGCCGGTAGTGCTGCCCAAGATTTACAACGGCAAGAACAAGACGTTCTTCTTCGGGGATTTCGAAAGCACTCGGATTCGGGAGACCAGTACCATCGCCAACACGCTGCCGACATTGCGCATGCGGAGTGGGGACTTTGGCGAACTGCCGGCGAACCGCCGCGTCAACGATCCGGCGACCGGCCATCAGTTTCCGGGCAATGTGATTCCTCCTTCGCGGCTGGATCCGGTCGCGCAACGTCTGGCACAACTCTACCCGGCGCCGCAGAGCGCCAATCTGGCGAATAACTTCACCTATCTTTCGCCGCGCACGCAGGACGTGGATAAATGGGATATCCGCATGGACCAAAACATGGGGAGCAAGGACACGGCGTTCTTCCGGTTCAGCAAGCAGGACACGCTGCTTCCGGACACGCCCAGCCTGCCGGCGCCGGCTTACGGCGGCGGGAACCTGGATTTCATTACGGAGGGCTACAACACGGGCGCCGGATGGAACCACATCTTCACGCCAAGCCTGATCATGAGCGTGCGCGCGGGCTGGAACTACACGCGATTCCAGCGCAACAATCCCGCGAGCGCGCTGGGGCGGAACTTCAATAGGGAGTTTGGCATTCCAGGCGGCACGCTGGTGCCCGATGGCGGATTCTCGCAGATGACGATCACGGGCTACCGCGGACTGGGAATTGGAGGCTTCAATCCCGTGGATCGGAATTCGCAGAATCGCCAGATCAGCGGTGACCTGACGTGGATCAAGGGGCGGCACACATTTAAGACCGGGGCGTCACTTCTGCGGTCGCAAAACCCGATCTACAATATCCGGAACACGATGGGAAACTTCACGTTCAATGGCGCGTACTCGGGCGACGGCGCGGCCGATTTTCTGCTTGGTTTGGCCAGCCAGTGGGCGTGGAGTTCGCCGGTGGTCGTGTCGATGCGGGCCTGGAACATGGGCCTTTATCTGCAGGACGACTGGAGAGTGAACGACCGGCTGAGCGTCAATCTTGGGATCAGGTATGAAGCATCGCCGCCGTGGATCGAGAAGAGCGACAAGATGGGCATCTTCGACATAGATACGGTGCCGGGGCAAGCGACGCTGGTGTTCGCCCGCGGCGATGGATCGCGGGCGGACCGGGCGCTGGTGGCAACGGATACCAACAACGTGATGCCGCGAATTGGCTTCGCCTACAAGCTGACCGGCAAGACGGTGCTCCGTTCCGGGTATGGCATTTTCTACGCCTATATGGAGAACATGGGCGATAGTGAGCATTTGATCGGCAACGCGCCGTTCGCGTATGGCGTGACACTGGCGGGATCCAATACGGTGCCGGCGCTGCGGCTCTCGACGGGTCCGGCCGCGGGCGCGACCGATCTCGCGCTGGCGACGGGGCTGCAATTCTCCTCGTATGAACGTAATCCGCCGATGTCGAGCGCCCATCAATGGAATCTGAACATACAACGAGAGATTGGGCAAGACTGGCTGATTGAGGCGGGCTATTCGGGATCGAGGGGATTGCATCTGGTGCGGCAATACGACGCGAACTTCTCGCCCGCCGGACCGGGCAATATCAATGCCAAACGGCCGTTCGCGCGGTTGGCGATTCCGGGGACGAGCATTGTGGCCACGCCGCTGGGGCCGGTGTATAGCCATCGATATGACGGGAATTCCATCTATCACGCGATGATCGCTAAGGTGGAAAAACGGTTCTCGCAGGGGTTCACGGTGTTGTCGTCGTATACATGGTCGAAGACGATAGGCGACACATGCGGTACCGCGGTGCAAGGGAACGCGGGCGGTTGCGGATTTCAGAATTTGTTGAATTTGCGGCCGGAGCGGAGCGTTGACAACCAGGACGTGCCGCATCGTTTCGTCACGTCGGCGCTGTATGATCTGCCGTTTGGCAAAGGCCGATTGATGCTGGCCAACAGCCACCCCGTAACCAATGGCGTTTTGGGCGGGTGGTCGATTGGCTCGATCGTCACGATGAGTTCCAGTGTGCCCTTCAGCCCGACGGTGCAAGGCAACCCGGCAAACACCGGAACCTATACGGTGGTGCAGCGGCCGGACGTCGTGGGCAGCGCCTATAACGCCGAGCGGACGCTGCAGCGAGACTTCAATGTGGACGCGTTCGCCCGGCCCGCCAACTTCACCTATGGCACGTCGGGTCGAAATGTTTTGCGCGGACGAGCCCAGTTCAACTGGGACTTTTCGGCGTTGAAGAGTTTTCAATTGCTCGAGCATTTGCGGTTGCAGTTCCGTTTTGAAGCGTTCACGTTGTCCAACACACCGCGATTCGGAGCGCCGGGAAACGTATTGGGGACGGCCGCCTTCGGCGTAATCACCGGCGCGGGAACGCCGCGGAATTTGCAGTTCGGCCTGAAGCTGATCTGGTAGAGGAGAGTTTATGGAGCCTCTTGCAAAACCCCCTCGGGCCTGTGGAAAACAAATCGGACAAACTATCAATAAAAGGGCAAGTCCGCTAGAATTGAGGCTCCAATCCTTACCAAACGCATCGGCTTTCCCTCGGCAGGTGC
>JBJXFL010000050.1:0-65628 GCA_046155405.1 Bryobacteraceae bacterium
CGCGCGCTTTTTCTTCCGGCGCGTTGTCGATCGAATCGAAGCTGCGGAACGTGTTCTTCGGATTGTGCTTCGACAGCGTCTTGGTGATCGCCGCCGTCAACGTCGTCTTCCCGTGGTCGATGTGGCCAATGGTGCCCACGTTGACGTGCGGTTTGGAACGATCAAATTTCTCTTTCGCCATGATTTGGATTCTCCTGTAGAAATTTTTACGGGCAGCGGACTAGGTGGTCACTTTGCCCTGGGCTTTGCTGATGATTTCAGTCGCCAGATTGGCCGGAACTTCCTCATACCGCCCGAAGTGCATCGTGAAGCTCGCACGGCCCTGGGTGCGGCTGCGCAATTCGGTGGCGTAACCAAACATCTCGCTCAACGGAACCATCGACTTAATCACCTGCGTCGTGCCGCGCATTTCCATACCTTCCAGCCGGCCGCGCCGTGAAATCAGGTCGCCGTTCACCGGACCCATATACTCATCCGGAACGACTACTTCCACCGACATGATCGGCTCCAAAAGCACGGGTCTGGCGCGCTTCACCGCATCCTGGATCGCCAGCGAACCGGCTATCTTGAACGCCATTTCCGACGAATCGACGTCGTGATAATTCCCGTCGTAGACCTGCACCTTTAAGTCCGACATCGAGAAGCCGGCGATCAGGCCGCCTTCCAGACGCTCAACAATGCCTTTTTGGATCGCCGGGATAAATTCCTTGGGAATCGTGCCCCCGACAGTTTTGTTTTCAAACTCGAAACCCTTGCCTTCTTCGAGCGGCTCGATCCGGATCTTGCATTCGCCGAACTGGCCCTTGCCACCGGACTGCCGGACGTGACGGCCGTGCCCTTCCGCCTTGGTGCGGATGGTTTCGCGATAGGCCACCTGCGGCTTGCCGACATTGGCTTCCACGCCGAATTCCCGCCGCATGCGGTCGACAATAATCTCCAGGTGCAATTCGCCCATGCCGGCCAAAATGGTCTGGCCCGTCTCCTGGTCGGTATTCACCCGCAGAGTCGGATCTTCGTTTACCAGCTTCGCGATCGCGGTGCCCAGTTTTTCCTGATCGGCCTTCGATTTCGGTTCGATCGCAAGCTGAATCACCGGCGCCGGAAAGTCAATGGCTTCCAGGATCACCGGATGGCGCTCGTCACAGATCGTGTCGCCCGTCTGAACGGTCTTCAGACCGACGCAGGCGCAGATGTCGCCCGCCAGCACTTCCTGAATTTCTTCGCGCTTGTTGGCGTGCATCTTAACAATGCGGCCGATGCGTTCGCTCTTGCGCTTGCCGGCGTTATAGCCGTTCGTGCCAGTCAACAACTTACCCGAATAAACCCGGACGAAGCAAAGTTGGCCGACGAACGGGTCGGTCATAATCTTGAACACCAGGCCGGCGAACGGCGCGGAGTCGTCGGACGGCCGAAGAACTTCCTCGTTCGTCTCGGGATTCATGCCCTTCACCGGAGGAATGTCGAGCGGCGACGGTAGAAAATCCACCACGGCGTCCAACATATCCTGCACGCCTTTGTTCTTAAAAGAGGAGCCGCAGATAACCGGGAAGATCTGCATCGCGATCGTCGCCTTGCGAATGCCGCGCATGATCTCGGCTTCGGTCAACTCTTCGCCTTCCAGATACTTGTTCGTTAACTCGTCGTCGCACTCGGAAACGGCTTCAATCAACAGCGTCCGGTACTGCCGCGCCTGCTCAAGGAGTTCGGCCGGAATCTCAACGTCCTCGTATTTCGCGCCCAGCGTCTCGTCGAGCCAGATACGCGCCTTCATAGTCACCAGATTCACGATGCCCAGGAATTTGTCTTCCGCGCCCACCGGAATCTGAATCGCTACCGGTTTGCAGCGCAAGCGGTCCACGATCGTCTCGATTGAGTGGAAGAAATCCGCGCCCATCCGGTCCATTTTGTTGATAAAACAAATCCGCGGAACGCCGTACTTATCCGCCTGCCGCCATACGGTTTCCGATTGCGGCTGCACCCCGGCCACCGCGTCGAACACCGCCACGGCGCCGTCCAGAACCCGAAGCGAACGCTCCACTTCCGCCGTGAAATCCACGTGGCCCGGAGTGTCGATGATGTTGATCGCGATGTCGCGCCATTCGCAACTCGTGGCCGCCGACGTAATCGTGATGCCGCGTTCCTGCTCCTGCTCCATCCAGTCCATCGTCGCCGTACCTTCATGGACTTCGCCAATCTTGTACGTGCGGCCGGTGTAATAGAGGATTCGTTCCGTGGTCGTGGTTTTACCGGCATCGATGTGGGCCATGATGCCGATATTGCGCATGCGCTCAAGTGGTACGGTGCGAGCCATAAAAAACTTTGCCGGTTCTCCCTACCACCGGTAATGAGCGAAAGCCTTGTTAGCTTCAGCCATACGGTGGACGTCGTCTTTTTTCTTAATCGCCCCGCCGCGCAGGTTCGCGGCGTCAAGCAGTTCGTTCGCCAACTTGTCGGGCATGCCCTTTTCCGGGCGCGACCGCGCGTGGCCGATAATCCAGCGAAACGCCAGCGATGTGCGCCGGTTCTGCGGAACCTCCACCGGTACCTGGTAGTTGGCGCCGCCCACGCGGCGCGTCTTCACTTCCAGCATCGGCTTGCAGTTTTCAACCGCCTTTTTGAAAACCTTCAGCGATTCCTCGCCGCCGCTCTTTTCCCCGACCTTGTTCATGGCGGCGTAAAACACCCGCTGCGCCACGGCCTTCCGGCCTTCCCACATCAGCGAGTTGACAAATTTCTCAACGAGCGTCGATCCGAATATCGGATCCGGGGCAACTTCGCGAATTTCTGCTCTTCTTCTACGCGGCATAATTGAAATCCCTTACGCTTTCTGCTTCGGCCGCTTGGCGCCGTACTTCGAACGGCTCTGTTTGCGGTTCGCCACGCCGCCGGCGTCCAGCGTCCCGCGCACCACGTGATAACGCACACCGGGCAGATCCTTCACGCGTCCGCCGCGGATCAACACAATCGAGTGCTCCTGCAGATTGTGCCCTTCCCCCGGGATGTACGTGGTCACTTCGATCCCGTTCGTCAGCCGCACACGCGCCACCTTCCGCAACGCCGAGTTCGGCTTTTTCGGGGTGGTGGTATAGACGCGCGTACAAACGCCCCGCTTCTGCGGACACGCCTGCAGCGCGGGGCTCGCCGTCTTGTATCGCGTGGGCTTGCGGCCCAGGCGCACGAGTTGGTTAAAGGTAGGCACTGATACCTTCTCCTTGCAATTACTACAAAAAATTGGAATTCGATTCGAAATGACCCTCTCGGCAAGATAATCACCCGGCGGGCGCCACCGGATTACAGCCACAGGATCGAGAGAAACATGTCTGGACGCAATAAGGCCCAATTCATGAATCTTGCACTTTGGAATGTGCTAGGAAGTAGATCTTCGGAAACAGCCCATACCCCATCAGGCGCGTATGTCCTTGCGAGCAGCGGGGCTGACCTCTAACCGGGCCGCAACCACCTCGGGCATTGCACCCTTGGCAACGTGCGACGGTAGTCAGAAGCGGAAGTTACAACTCTCTGCACTACAGTACTGCGTTACAACAACCTCACGAGTCTAGCAAACAAACGCACGAGTGTCAAATCGCCCGTTTGCGCACACCACTTGCGGGTAGATCATTAATATACCACAAATTCACTGAACCGCCAAAGTCGCGCCCGGCGCGCCGATCGCCTCCCCTACCCGCAGCACCACCGGCACCGCATCTCCCGCTACGACATCGGCGGGTACCCGGACGTTCACTTGCACTAATCCCGCCACCAATCCGGGGGCTCCGCCCGCATACAAAACCACGCCCTCTCTTCCTCCAATCGTTACCCGCACCGGCAAGGCCGGCCGCGGCGTCTCCGGCCCCGTCAACACTCCGTCCTGTCCCGCCGGGAGCGTTTGCCCTTCACCCGTCCCAAACAGTACCACCACGTCCCCGGCCCGTACCGGCGCCGCCCGTCCGTTCAACGTTCCATCCTGGTTAAACGCCGCCGCCTGCCCCTTCCCCGACGCGTCCACCGTGAATAGCCCCGGCGCCGAAGCGGCCAAGGGCACATTGAGCGCCGCCGACCGTACCCCATTCGCGTCCACCACCACATCCACCGTTGTCCGGCCGGCCACCGAATAGGGAACGATGGCCCCAATCTGTCCCGCGCTGACATACAACAGCGGCGCGGCTTGTCCGCCAAACAGCACCCTGGTCCCCGCCAACGCTACCGGCACCCGCCCATTTCCATCCAATATGAACGGCGCAATCGTCCCCGGTCCCATCCGCGTCCCAAAAAGCGTCACTATCTCGCCCGGCGAAATTCCGCCACCCGCGAACGACGCCCCATTCACCACTCCATTCGAGGAAAGAACGGGTCGCGGCGCACCCACCGTTATTGCCAAGGGAAACTCAAGCGTGCGCGCTGTCGCGTCCGTCAACCGCAAGGTGACCGTCGCTGTACTCGCCGCCACCGCGGTTCCCGACAACACCCCCGCCTCCGTCAACGTAATACCACCTGGCAATGCCCCCGAAACAACCGTCCAGCGGTACGGAGCCTGCCCGCCCTCCGCCGCCAACGCCACCCGCGCCTCTTCCGATGCAAATAGTTCAAGTGCCGCAGGCCCGGTATATCGCAGATTTCCCACCACAATCGTGAGTGTCTTCGAAGTGGCCGCGCCCGAAATATCCGTTACCTGCAATGTGAACACGTAGCTTCCCGCCGCCGCCGGCGTACCGATGAGCACGCCCGTCGCCGCCAGCGTAATCCCCGGCGGCAGCGTGCCCAAAACGCGGAATGAGTACGGCGCGCGCCCGCCGGAAATATTCAACTGCTGCCGGTATTCGACGCCCACCGCCGCGCCCGGCAGCGACGTTGTCAAAACCTGTATCGGCGGCAGCGTTCCTTCCACCGTCAACACCATCTCGCGGTCGTGGCTCGAGCCCGACGGATCCGCCACTCGCAACGCGAATGCATACCGTCCCGGCTGATTGCAAATGCCGCCAATCCGCCCGCTCTCGCTGAATACATATCCCGGCGGCAGCGGCCCACGCCGGACCGTCCACACATGCGGGGGCATGTCGCCCAATACGGTCAACTGCCCCGCGTATTCCGTCGCGCTGAACCCGTTTGGCATCACCGTCGTCGCCGCCAGCGGACCCAACACCCGGATAAAATACGGCTTCACCACCGTGGTTCCGTCCAACTCCCTGGCTCGAAGCCGAAACGCCCACGCCCCGCCCGGCGCCCGTGGAATTCCGTACAGCCGCCCCGTAACCTCCAGCACCATTCCCGGCGGCAAACTCCCAGACACCGGGTCATAAGAAAACTCCGCGAACTCTCCCGGCTTCGCCA
Source organism: Bryobacteraceae bacterium (assembly GCA_046155405.1). Classification (GTDB taxonomy): domain Bacteria; phylum Acidobacteriota; class Terriglobia; order Bryobacterales; family Bryobacteraceae. Next base: position 5,329 of record JBJXFL010000050.1, read on the forward strand.
CCAGGTTCTGGTATTCCGTGGTCACGCGCGCCGGCGGCAATTCGGTGTAGGTATCTCCCTCATTCGCGACCGCGATCACCAAAAACGGAACGCAAATCTGCCCCTGCGTAGCATCCGACACACAGACGATATGGCGGAATTCTCCCACCTGCGGCACGGTCCCGGACAGTTCCCCGGTCGATGCGTTCAGCCGCAATCCCGGCGGCAAAGCGGACCCTTCCTCCACCGAAAACGTGTAGGGCGCCACGCCGCCGCCCGGCGCGAACCGGTAGCTGAACGTCCGGCCCGCCACCGCGTACCGGAACATGTCATATGTGGCCAGCGTCAACGGCGCCGTCTGCGCCGCGGCCGCCAGGGAAATCAGAGCCAACAGAGCCAGTCGCAAAGGGAAACCCTCCGGGAATAGTATGACAAAAAATGATGAAAATGTTTCAGGCTGTCTGAAGGAAAAGTTCCAGAACCCGCTTCCCGAGGCTAACCCTGCGTAAGTATCGTCTCTTAGGGCATCTGCTTGACTCGCATATGACGCGGTTTTGACAGTCCACGGGATGAACCGCTCCGCTGAGTCAAATGGTAGGCTTCCGCGGTCACCCCCTTTCAATAGGTACAACGCGATCTCCCGCAACACCCCCGAATCCGCGGCTAGCGGAATGCGAAGAAAACTAGCAGGCAACCTGCCGAGTTTGAGCCATGTCGCGCGGATATCCGTTGTCCACGCCCGCAGGCAGAAAGGCCACGGTGAGGTCTTTGGTGAGCCTCGCATGTTCCGATCCCGCGTTAAGAATTTCCGCGATCTTCGGTCGGTGCCCGTCCCATTCCGGTGCCGCGAGGCTGGATCCCCATCCATTCCGACGCAGTAGCGATCTGGCGATCCGGTTCTCGCGTACTAGACGACGAAACACCTCCACCGACACCTCGTCAACGATCTCAATGATCTGGTCGTTTCGGAACGAGCGGGATTGCCGCCAGATGCATTGTTTGTTGGAAGTTTGTAACCCCGGCCGTCCCCCTTCTTAAACCAATTTGACGAACTGTTCGACCGTCATTTGAGCGTCGCGGAGGATCGCGCGAAGCAACGGGTCCTTCAAAGTGCGACCTCGGTGCATAGGTACTACGGTCCTTGCCTTAGTCAGAGGATGGATAAGAATCAAGTGACTACCCTTCTGCCTGTCCTCCTGAAATCCCGCACGCTTGAGCGCCCGGACACCTTTAAGCGCTGTCAATGACGGTAACCTAGCCATTGATCAGGCTGGAACCGAGAACGGTATCGTGACTCGACCCTGAAAGGAACGTCCCTCCTGGGGCACAGGCTCTCCGTGCGCGGCGAGACTTTCAACGTAAAGCGCAATTGCTTCCCTGGCATTCGATTCTGCCTCTTCAAGGCTCTCCCCTTGGGTGTGGCAACCTGGCAATGCCGGAACAAACGCAACGTAACCGCCCTCGGGGTCTTCCTCATAAAAGACGGTATAAGACAAATTTCCACTGATTTTCCTTTTCACTCCCTCTATTGTAGCGGTTGGGGGCTCAACGAACGTGGACCCTATTTCTCCACCCGTCCCCGCAACAACATCGCCCTGGACTCCCCCTCCACCGTCTCCGTCCATCCTAAAAAGATGCGTCCCGAAAGCCCCAACTGCGCCGTCGGATACGTCAACGCGCCCTTGCCCTCCCCCGCCCGCACCAGCGCGCTCATCGCCCCATCGGCATGAATCTCGCGATAGTAAACACCCATCTTCCCCCAGCCGCCCTTGGCCTTGGCGTCCCGCGCTTGGAACACCACGCCCAGCCGGTCTTCGTTCACCACAATTTGCGGGTGAGTTGGGTCCGTGGTTCCCACCGAAAGTTTCGTCCTCGTCCCAAACGTTTTCCCGCCATCACTCGAAACCGCCAGATAAATGGAAGGATCATTTGCACCCTCCGTAAACCAAGTCACGTATAACTTCCCATTCATCACCGCCATCGCCGGACCTACGTGCGGGCAGCCCTTAATCTTCCATCCGTCCTTGAACACCGGCGCGGCCTTCCCCCAGGTGTCGCCGTTGTCTTCACTGGTAGCTACATAGATATCGCGAATGTCTCCCGCTTCCACATACCGCCAACCCAGAATCACCTTCCCATTCACAAATCCCCAACTTACTCGGCAGCATGGGCAAACGTTAGTTCCAACCCGTACGTTTTTCGACCAGCTCTTCCCTCCATCCGTCGACTTCGTCATGTAGATCGACGTCGTCCCGCCCGTCGCCCCCTCGGTCGCGCCGCGCCCATCGCGCCCGTCCAGCCAGGCGATATAAATCGTCCCATCGGGCGCCACCGCCGCCGTCTGGAACGAGTGCGAAACCGTCTTCCCGTCGTCGTTCACCGTCACCGCCGGGCTCCACGCCGTCCGCATCGAACCCGCCTGCGAAAACCGAATCCCGCCCGCTTCCGGATTCTTCGGATCCCGCCCATTCCAAACGGCGTAAAGCGTCGATTCGTCCGGCGATGTCAACAATTGCGGCGAATTTTCCCCATGGTCGTTCACTTCCCCGGCCAGGTCGTTCACCCGCATCGTCTCCGCAAAACTCTCCCCCAAATCCGGTGACGATTGGAACACCAAATCCGCCCCGCCGCCCTTCGCCGGAACGGTCTTGATCACCATCAGCCCATGCGCCCGCCGCGCGAAGAACTTCGGACTCTTTCCCGCCCCCAGCGCTTGCACTTCCGGCTCAAACGACGCCCGGAACGTTCGCGGACCCTCCGCCGCCAATAGCGCCAACGCGCCCGCCGTCACTGCCAACAATGTGCGTTTCATATGATGTATCTCCCGAAACTAGAAACTAAGCCGCAATACTAACTGATGCTGCCGCGAATCTTCCGCCGCCAGCGCCTGTCCGAAGTTAGCCGAACTCAATACGCCGTCCGGTGCCGCATAGTTCACCGTGTTAGTAACATTGAACGATTCCGCCCGGAATTGTAGCCTCCACCGTTCCGCAATCGCAAAGGTCTTGAACACCGACACATTCCCGGTCGACAAACTGTCGCCGCGCTCCGTATTCCGGCCAATCGTCCCAAAGGCGCCGCGCCCCGGCGTTAGCTGCGGCTTCGTCACGCCCGACGCCAAATCCAGCGCCCGCCGCCGGGCGCCGCCATTGCGCACCAGCGTCCCGGTCAGATCGAAAATCCGGTTATTGTTGTTGCCCCAATGCGTGTCCACGCCGGCATACAGCGTATACGGACGCCCGCTATTCGCCGTTACAATACCCTGCAGGCTCCACCCGCCCAGCATCCGGTTCTTCGCCATCCAGGGCAGTTCATAGCTCCAGGCGACGTTGAACATTCGCCGCACGTCAAAATCGCCGGGTCCCCGGTTCAGCCCCCAGTTCCCCTCGTCCAGCGGCAGGATTTCCCGGCCCAGGTTTTGGTTCGTCGACGGAATATCGCTCGCCGTGTCAATGGCCTTGCTCCATGTATAGCTCGCCCTCACCATCGTCCCGCGCCGCTGCCACGTCAATGACGATTGCAATCCCTGATAGTGCGAATTCAAGCCCGTTGACAACACGTTCACCACGCCCAGCGCCGGATCGGGCCGCGCCGTCTGCGCCAACCCGTCTCCGCCATTCGGCCGCTTCACAAACGGCAACTTCCGGCCCAGAGTGCCGATATATCCCACGCTAATCGTGGTCCGCGGATTGAATAGTTCCCGCTCGTAGGTCAGCGTCAAGTGCTGCGAGTACGGATTCCGCAGGTTTCCGTCCGGATACACCAAACCGCTCGGTATCGTCGAACTCGCCCCCGCGAGCAGGTTCGGGAAACGCGGCGCGGCGTTCGCTTGGCTTGTAATCAACGGCGGGTTGAACCGCGCCATCCCCGCAAACACCAACTCCAAAACGTTGTAGTAAATCCCATAACCGCCGCGAATCACGGACTTTCCATCCCGGTCCGCCCGGTAGGCAAACCCAAACCGCGGTGCCAGGTTGTTCCCATCGCCGTTCAGCCGGTACTTGTCCGCGATCAGTCCGTTCACCTCTCGCGGCGATTGGTTGTACTCATACCGCGCGCCCAGGTTCAACAACAGCCGGGGCGTCACCTGCCAGTCGTCCTGGAAGAACGTGTTGAACTCGGTCGCCCGCAGACCCACATACGGTTGCCCGAAGTTGCGCGTATAGGACGCCGGCCGCCCAGACAGAAAATCGTTGACGTTATTGAACCGCAGCGATCCATTGAACGGCGCGTTAATCACCCCGTTATTCAATTGCATCCGCCGCGCCGCCACGCCCGTCTTCAGAGAGTGCCGGCCCATCACAAAGGTTAAATCGTTCGTGTATTGAAAGTTGTTCTGGAAGGTGCGCCGTCCCAAAAAACTTGAAAAGCCCAGCGAAGTCAACCCGTTCACCTGCAAAAAACCCAACTCGCCGTTGATCGCCGGATCGCCCAGGAAAATGTCTTCCTGCAGCGTATCCACCAGCCGGTAACGCGTGTAGTTGAACCGCGCTTCATTTACCACGTTGGCCCGCGGCGTCCACACATGATGCAGCGAATGCCCTTGCGGCTGCGTATTCACGTTCGCGTTGCTCTGTGCCGCGCCGGACGTATTCTGGTTGTTCGAGTTCAAATAGGTTGACCGCGTGAACAACCGCTGCCGGTCGGTGGCGTTCACGTCCATCCGCGCCAGGAACGTGTGCATAAACCCGCCCTGCGGCGCATTCGCGCGGAACAAGTTCGTGCCTGCCACGTTCGGTTCCGGAAACCGCGCCGCCAGCGGACGCACCGCCTCCACCGCCTGTGCCCGCTGCGCCGGCAGCAGCGTCTGGATCGTCGTCGCCGCGCCCACCACTCGGTTAAAACCCTCCCAATTTCCAAACACAAAAATCTTGTCTTTCTTCAACGCCCCGCCGCCCGACGCGCCAAAGAAATTGAAGTGCAACGCCGGCTTGTCGTTGTCGAACGCGTTCCGCGCCGCCAGCTTGTCGTGCCTGAAGTACTCGTAGAACGTGCCATGCCATTCGTTCCCGCCCCGCTTGGAAACCAGGCTCACAATCGCCCCGTTCTGCCGCCCGTATTCCGCCTTGAAGTTATGCGTCAACACCTGCATGCCCTCAATCGATTCGGACGCAATCAACTGTTCACTCACTCCGCGGCCCATCAACATGCCGCCTTCAATCTCGTTGTAGTCGTTCGAATCGATCAGATAATTGACGTTCCTGTTCCGCGCCCCGGCCACCGAGAACGGCCGGTGCGCGGCCGTCGATTGCGCCACCGCCGGAGTCAAATACGCCTGCGTCCGGAAGTTGCGGCCCTGGCCGCCAGTAGCCATCGGCAGATCCTGCATCAACATCTGCCCGTAGTTCTTCCCGTTCCCGCCGGCATCGTAAGTCACCGCCGTCACGCCATCCGCGGCCACCGTAATCTCCTGCTTGGTCGATTCCGGTTGCAGTAAGGGCCGCAGCGTCTGCGTCTGTCCCACAATCAGCGCAATCTCTTCATACGTGATCCGGCCGAACCCGGGCGCCGTGATCTCCACGCGGTACATCCCCGGGGGCAGCGCCGAAGCGCGAAACACCCCCGCGCCATCGGTCCGCAATTGTCGTTCCTCGTTAGTCGTCCGGTTGCTCACGCGGACATTGGCGTTCTGTACCGCCAGTCCCTGCGCGTCCAGCACCGTCCCACTCAAGGAACTACTAATACTCTGGGCCAAGCCCGCCATGGCTGCTACGGCAACCAGCAGAATGCACTTCCACTTCATATAAACTCCTCAAGCAATCGCCTTCACGGCCGCGAAGATCTACGCTTGAGAAAATGGTGGAGGCCGTTGGTATAGACTCGGATCGACGCCGGCGGAGGCCCGCGCTTCCTGTCCGGTAACGCGGATCGCGGGGATCGCTTCAACTTGCGCAAGAAAGCTAAGCGTGGGGGTCGTCACAGCCGCGCTGCCTTGTAGCGGGACCGTCGGAACGCCGCAGCACGGTATCCCGCACGGATGGGCCGCCCGGAAGGAAGGCGGCGACTGCATCGGCTTGCGCCGGCAGCACGAATCCTTACCCTTCTTACAGCACGCCATGCCCGCCATCCCGTCCGTCGCCCCAAGAGCTACCAGCGGAACGGCCTGCGCCATCAGGAACACAAACAGCAGCCACGCCCCGATGGAACGGCGCCGGACAGACCCGAAACCTTGTCCCGCTGCTGTCATACCTATAACCAGTACCAGAGTAAGCGGCCTTCCCTCGGCTGTCAAACACTTGAAGGGTGCTTAACCGTTATGGGGGAATACGCGGGGGATGAGCAGTGTCTGGGGCGTTCCTCCTGGCGGGAGCCCCTCACCGGTCATTGTAAAAGCATTTATTGTAAGATATGAATCAAACAATATTTATACGTTTTGTTTTGGAGAAAAAGAACGATCCCGATCTCGGGTCCAGGCGTTAACCCCCATGGCGGAACCTCGTTTGGCTTGTCCAGCACTCGTTCCCCCACCGGTGCGGCCAAGTCTCAGCGAACAGCCGTCGCGCTTCATTTTGCTGGAGCGCGAAGTCGAACAGGAATACCGCTCGCAGATGTTGGCGAGGCTGCAGGAGAAGGTGAATGCAGTAGCCGAGGAAGCGCGGGCCACTTCACCCCTCTGTCCGCAATGCGCTCGACCGATGGGTTATCACGATACCCGCCCGATTTCCTGGCTGGCCCACTGGGGACGATTGCAAGCCCCGGCGTCACGCTATCGTTGCCCGGCTTGCAAACAGGAGTGCCGGCCTCTTTTGGACCTGCTCGGCGTGGAAGCGGGACGCATCAGCGGTTCGCTGGCTCGACTGTTGGCGTTGCTGGCCACCGTGGCGCCGTATGAACTGGCGGGGCGATTGGCGGGTCTGCTGCTGGGAGTCGAAATCAGCGCGATGGGAATCTGGCGGGTGACGCAGCGGTTGGGCCAAGCGGCCGCCAGCTACAGCGATGCCCTGAGCCAGTATCACGCCGACAGCCGCAGCGAGGGGGCGCCGGTGGAGAATGCGCCACCGGTTGTGGTGTTAGGGGTGGATGGTTGTGTAGTGGGAATGCAAGTACGCCCGCGGCGGCGGAGCCGCGTGGGAGAGCAGTCGCTGCCAGTGCTGCCGCCCGTGGAGAAAGGACAGTTCCGGGAGGTCAAAACGGGCGTGCTCTTACTGCCCCGGGAGCGGGTGGAAACGTCACCGGGACGGCGGTCGGTGGTCCGGCGATTCCTGGTCACCTGCCTGGGGGACGCCGACGAGATTTTTCGACGCCTGTATGGACAACTCCGGGAGTTAGGCTGGGTCGGGGACGACACCGTCGTCGTGATCGTGGGGGATGGCGCGGAATGGATCTGGAACCGCGCCACGATGTTTGTACGGCGCTGCGAAATTCTGGATTTCTGGCACGCGTTGGAACATGCTTGGGGATTTGCCCGCCTGCGCTATGGAGTAGGTTCCACCCAAGCCGATGTCTGGGTTCACGGCATCGCTGAAGATCTGCGAGCCGGCAAGGTGGACGAGGTGATCGCCAGACTGAAGCGTCTGCGTCCGAAGACGCCGGAGACGCACGAAAGCCTGCGAGCGCTCATTCGCTATTACAGCGACAATGCCGGCAGGATGCGTTATGACGAATACGTGCGCCTGGGTTATGGGATCGGCAGCGGGGCGGTGGAGAGCGCGCATAAACAAGTCGTTCACGCGCGCTTCCGGCAAGCCGGAATGCGCTGGAGCGAAGCGGGAGCGCGCCGCCTGCTGGCGTTGCGCTTATTGCTGTTGAACGATAACTGGGCGTTGTTAGACCGGATGCGGATGGCTTCGGTGGCCTGAGCGTCGCCGGTGGTGAGGCGCCGTTGACCGCGGCGAGGTCAATGCGCGATGCTCGGGCGATGGCACATCGGACACCCGTAACCATTCCCGTTGATCTGCGTCCGCGTCTGGAGGCAGCCCGGCTCGATCTGCTGGCGCTGTTCCGGGCGCTGGACCGGATGGATTTATCGCCCGCCGAAATCCCGCAGCGGCTCATTCGCCAACTTTTCGAGATGGATGCCGACTATGCGGAGGCTCTTTGGGCTTTGGATCAGCCTCCCGGAAAGCTGGACCGGCGGGCCATGCTCCGCGATACCCTGGCCGCGCTGGATCAACGGCCGGAAAGCTGTACACGATTCCGTCAGAATCTCCCACAGCGGTCTCTACCCCGTTTGGCCGAACTGGAAGCGTCCATCCGCAAAGGTTTGAACCCGGCCGAAGCGTATAACATGGTCCCTGGTCATTGAGCCCCCAAAACGGTTAAGCACCCAAACACTTGTTGTAAACTCAGACCGTCATGCGCCCCTCCCGCCGTCACTTCCTCGCCACCGCGGTCGCCTTATCGGCCGGACCCAAACCGCTTCCGGTACGCCTCGGCGGGCCCATATATCTCAAGTCGGACGACCCGCGCGAACTCGCCCGCGAGCATCGCCGTCTGGGCTACGCCGCCGCCTACTGTCCCGTCGCCGACGCAAAAGACGCCGTCCGCTGCAAAACCATCGAAGAGGCGTTCAAAGCCGAAAACGTCGTTATCGCCGAAGTCGGCGCCTGGAAGAACATGCTGGATCCGGACCCCGCCGCACGCCGGGAAAACCTCGACTATGTCACCAATCGCCTCGCTCTCGCCGAAGCCGTCGGCGCAAGATGCTGCGTCGACATCGCCGGCAGCTTCAATCCCAAGGTCTGGTACGGCCCGCACAGGGACAACTTCAGCAAAGCATTCTTCGATGCAACCGTCGAGAACTGCCGTCAAGTCATCGACGCCGTCAAGCCCAAGCGGACCAAGTTCGCCCTCGAAATCATGGGCTGGAGCATGCCCGAAACCGCCGATCGTTATCTCCAACTCATCAAAGCAATCCAGCGTCCGGCATTTGGCGTCCACATCGACGTCTGCAACGCCGTCAACAGCCCCGAAAAGTTCTACAACAACGCCGCATTGACCGAAGAATTGTTCGCAAAACTAGGCCGCTGGATCGTCTCTTGCCACGCGAAGGATTTGGCCTGGACGCCCGAAATGAATGTACACTTCATCGAAGTGATCCCCGGCCGCGGCGAACTCGACTACCGGCCCTACCTGAAAGCGCTCACCGCCATCGACGCGCCATTAATGCTCGAGCATCTAAAGAACGCGGACGAGTACCTGGAAGGCGCAACTTACATCCGGAAAGTAGCCAGCCAGATCGGAGTTGCCTTTGCATAGGCGCACCTTATTAGCCGCGCCATTCGCGCAAAACTTCGCGCCAAAAGTCGTATTCGTCACCGGCGACGACGAGTACCGCAGCGAGTACACCATGCCCTCTCTCGCCCAAATACTGGAGCGAAACTACCATCTCAAAACCCAACAGGGCCTGGACGCCCTAAAGGACGCCGACTTGATGGTGCTCTTTCTCCGCTGGCGCCAGTTCCCCGAAGACAAACTCCAAGCGATCCTGAACTACGAAAAATCCGGCCGCCCCGTCGCCGGTTTCCGGACGAGTACCCATGCTTTCAAATACCCCGCGGGCCACCCCCGCGAAGGAGAGAACGACGGCTTCCCGTTGCGCGTATTCGGAGCCAAATGGACCCGCCACCACGGCCATCTCTCCACCACCAAAACCACCAAAGCCGGCGACCACGAAATCCTCAACGGCGTCAATCCGGACATGACCCTCCCCAGTTGGCTCTACACCGTAAACCCCCTCCAAGGGGACTGCCAGCCAATACTAACCGGCCAGGCAATCAACCCCCAGAACGGCCGCGACGACGGCCCCCAGCCCGTCGCCTGGGTCAAAACAGACGGCCAGAGACGCGTATTCTTCACCACCCTCGGTCACCCCGGCGACTTCCGCAACGACGACTTCCGCCGCCTCACCATCAACGGCCTGCTCTGGGCCTTAAATCTCCCGATCCCCAAAACTGGCGCCAACGCCGCCTTTCCCGCCCCTTACAACCCGCCCCGGTCCGGCGCCACAGAAGATCTTAAGATGACGCCATTCAAGCCGGAGTAATCCGGCAAGATGAACTTCTACCTGGCCCCGTAGACGACCTTCTGCGTCACCCCGACGACAAGCCGAGCATCGGCCTCATCCTCTGTAAGACCAAGAATAGAATCGTTGCCGAGTATGCTCTCAGGAACACCACGACTCCGATGGGAATTTTCTCGAAAAGCTCTCCGATCAACTCCAAGGAACGCTCCCCACCATCGAGGAGATCGAAGCGGAACTTGGACTGGACCCGCTGGAGTCGGAACAGTCCGAAAAAACAGAAAGATGAGGTCCAGGAGGGTGTTCCCCCTAATGGACCTCCCCCTTATTCGCCATCTGGCAGGGAATCAGGTGTTATAGTTCTTCGGGGCCGCAACGCTGCGGGTGTGCGCAGATTCGCGCAAAGGACCGAACCTCATGTTTCCGGCACCACCAAAGTGTTTCTCTCGCGGCGACCTATTGCGCCATTCTACATACGGACGCCCGAAACAAACCAAGGAACAAACCTGGAACAAACCAAGATTCGAACTAACGGGATTCGGGAACCAACTGACAAAAACGCTGCAACTAAAAGAGTTGCGGATTCTTTCCGCCTCCAGCGCGCTTTCGGCTGGCATCGCTGGAAATACGCCCCGCAGCTCTCAATACTTAGTCTGAAACAAAGCGTCCATCCGCCGGCCCTTTGGCCTCGGCGGTTCAACGCCAGTCAGCATCGCCTCCATATGGGGCAGCACCGTATCGAGCGAATTCGCATGCGTCGCAATTAGGAACTTCCCCGCCAGCGCACCGTCGTAGATGGCTCGCGCAACATCGGCCGCCGGCGCGCCGCGCTCGTTGAGCGCTCTAAATTGTTCGGCAATCTCGCCTTCCAATCCATTAGCCAGATTGGATTGGGTGAACGAGGGCGTGGCCACCGAAACGCCGATCTCCGAACCGGCCGCCCGCAACTCATGCAGCAGTGTCTCCGCCAGCGACAGCAGCGCCGTCTTGGAAGCGCAATAGTCCGTCGAAAACGGCATGGGAATCAACGCCGCCATCGACGCCGTAAATACGATCCGCCCCTTGTGCCGCGCCGCCAGCCAGCCGGGGATCAAGATCTGCAGGGTCCGTCGCGGCGCATGCCAATTGACGCGCCAGACCTCGTCGCTCCCCGCAGCCCACGCCGGTCCGGGCTGGCCGATTATGCCGGCATTCAGAAACACCAGATCGAACAGGCCGTAAGGAACGTCGGACGCATCCGCCACCGTAATTCCAGGACCCGCGATGCGATCCAGCGCCGTCACTTCGTAGCCCTCCGCCCGCAGCAGATCGACCAGCGCCGCGCCAATCCCGCTCGCGCCGCCCGTTACCAGCGCAGTTTTCAAACGATCTCCTTGATCACTTCGCCATGCACCTCGGTCAACCGCTCGCGGCGGCCCAGATGCAAATAGCTGAGCGCATCCTGGCTCAGGCCCAACTGGTGCAGCAGCGTCGTGTGAATATCGCGGAAATGCATCCGGCGCTCAATCGCTCGCAGCCCGATCGCGTCCGTGGCGCCTACCACCTGTCCGCCCTTGATCCCGCCTCCGGCCATCCACATCGTAAACCCTAAATTGTGGTGGTCCCGCCCTTTGTTACCCTGCGATTCCGGCGATCGCCCGAATTCCCCGCCCCACAGCACCAGCGTCGAATCCAGCAGCCCGCGCCGTTTCAGATCTTTGATCAACGCCGTGACCGGCTGGTCCGTATGCATGGCCATCCGCAGATGGTTTTCTTCGATGTCGCCATGGGCATCCCATTGCATGTTGCCTGGACCGCCGCCGCTGACTACGCAAGTGAATCGCACGCCGCGCTCCACCATGCGGCGCGCCAGCAAACAACGTCGCCCATAGTCGTCGGTCTCCGCCTTGCCAATTCCGTAGAGCGTCCGCGTCTCCTCCGTTTCCTTCGAAATGTCGAACGCCTCGGGCGCTTCGCTTTGCATGCGGAACGCCAGATCATAGGCGGCAATGCGCGCCTCAAGTTCGGAATCGCCGGGCTTCATCGCCGCCTCATTCAGGCCGCGCAAAAAGTCCAAAGTCTCTTTTCGTTGGCCGAACGTGACGCCATTGGGCAGATCCAGATTCAGCACCGGCTTTGCGCCGCTGCGGAGCATCGTGGGCTGATAAACGGCGGGCAGGAATCCCTGCATGTACATCGGCTGTCCGGCCTCCAGCGCGCCCTTCGGATCCGGTAGCACGCAGTATGCCGGCAGCGATTCGCTCTCCGATCCCAGGCCGTAGGTCACCCACGAACCCATGTTCGGAAAGCCCGGTAGAATGCGGCCGGTCATCAACTGATACTGCGCCGCCGAATGCACCACCATATCGCCATGGCAGCCCCGCAGAACGGCCAATTCATCCACAATCGACGACATGTGTGGAAAGAGGTCGGAGACCTCAATTCCACTCTTGCCGTATTTCTGGAATGTCCGCTTCGTGCCCAACAGGGTAGCGTTGGGAGCCACGAACTGGTATTTGGCTTCGCCAAATTCCTTCGGCCGTTTCTGCCCGTGCAACTGGTTCAGCAGCGGCTTCGGATCGAAAGTCTCCACCTGGCTCGGGCCGCCGGCCATGAAGAGAAAAATGACCGATTTCGCCTTCGCCGCCATGTGCGGCGCTTTGGGAGCGAGTGGATTCTTCACCGCGGCCCGCGCGTCAAGGCTTGCCAGCGCCAGCGCGCCAAAGCCGCAAAAGGCGTCGGCGACAAACTCGCGGCGGTTGCGTGTCGGACGTATATGTTCAGCCATGCCAATTACTCCAGGTAAGCGAAACTATTAAGGTTCAACACCGCTAGCGCGAACTCGCGCAACGGCCGTTTCCCGTTCAGAAACTGCGCGGAAAGGGCAAGTTCCTTGGCGTTCGGAGCGCGTCCAGAGGCCAGTTCCCAGGCCCGTTCGGCAATCTTCCTAGGGTCCGTGCCGGCCTCCTTCGTTAACCGCGCGGCGAAGGAATCGGCCATCTGATTCGCGAAGTCTCCGTTGGTCAGCTCCAGCGCCTGGGGAGCATGCGTGCTGGACTCCCGGCGCGCGCATGATATCTGCAGATCGGGCGCGTCAAAGGCTTCCAACATCGGCAGCCGCAGATTGCGCTTGGCGATCAGGTAGACGCTGCGGCGATCATGCTCGGACTTATCGGCCGCCACCGCCCACTGGCTTGGCTTGTAGAGTAACTCGATAAGTTCCTTGTCCACCGGAACCATGACGCTCTGCCCGCCCATCTTCAAGTTCAGGCGGCCCGCCACCGCGAGCATGGAATCCCGCATTTCCTCCGCTTCCAGGCGGCGGCGCTCCCAATGCCACAGCAGCTTGTTCTCGGGGTCTTTCGCCGTTGCCGCCGCGGAAATCGGCGACTCGTAAGCCTGTTTCCAAGTGCTCGAGCTCAGCATCAGTTTATGCATCGGCTTCAGCTTCCAGCCGCCGGCGACGAACTGATTGGCCAGCCAATCGAGCAGTTCCGGATGCGACGGGCGCAAGCCCATCTTACCGAAGTCGTTCGGCGTGCCGACGATTCCGCGTCCGAAATACCAGTACCACATGCGATTGGCCATCACCCGCGCCGTCAACGGATTTTCGGGATCCACGATCCACTCGGCCAGCTTCGTGCGCGGGTTCTCGGGAAGCGCGGCGCGTTCCGGAGCGCCATCGGGCAGCAGCACGCCAAGCGGGCGCGCACCCACCTTTTCTTTTGGCAGCGTGTATTCCCCGCGCTCCAGCAGGTGAATCGGAGTGGCGCGCTTGAAGTCGTTTTCCACGCCGAACAGCGCCGGCAGCGGCGGCGGCAGTTGATCCGTCGCCTCTTCCAACTTCTTCTCAAGCGCCAATTGCTCTTCGCCTTCTTTGCCCTTCAGCGCCGCTTTCAAGCGCTTGATCTCCGCTTCCGTGGCCTTCGCCTTCTCCTTCCAGGCAGTCTGTTCCTGCTCGGTCGATAGCGAAATATCCTTCTCATGCGTGGCGGCAAAGTAGGCCTGGATTCGGTAATAATCGGCCTGCCGAAACGCGTCGAATTTGTGATCGTGGCAGCGTGCGCAGCCAATCGTGACCCCCAAAAATGCCGCGCCCACAATGTTCGTCATCTCCGTCAACACTTCCGACCGGCTGCTGGCCACTTCCTGATTCCCGGCGTTCTTTCGCAACGGTCCCAGGCGCTGCAACCCGCTGGCCACGCGGAGCCATTCGCTCTTCGAGTCGATCTCGTCGCCAGCCAACTGCTCCATCACAAAACGGTCGTACGGTTTGTCTTCATTCAGGGAGCGCACCACGTAATCGCGGAACCGCCAGGCGCCATTGCGGTGCGTGTCGTATTCAAAGCCGTCCGTCTCGGAATATCGCACAACGTCCAGCCAGTGCTGCGCCCAGCGTTCGCCATATTGCGGTGAGTTCAAGTAGCCATCGACAACCCTGTCCCAAGCGATTGGAGACTTGTCGTTGACAAAGGCGCGGACCTCTTCCGGCGTCGGCGGCAATCCGCGCAACGTGAAAGAAGCCCGGCGGATCAGTGTGGGCCGGTCGGCCTCCGGAGCGGCGTGCAGGCCCTCTTTTTGTAGCCGCGCCAAGACGAACGCATCGATCGGCGTCTTGACCCACGCCTTATCGGCGGGAGCGGTAAAGGCGGGGATTTGGGGCGTCTGCCGTTTCTGGAATGACCAATGGCGGCGCTCAACTGGAGTGTAGGTTCCCAGCGGCGCGGTGGTTTCGCCGATCAGTTGCGCAGTGACCAGCAGCGAGAGGGAAATCGCAAAAGACGGAGACTTCATGGCTTGTCCGTGATTATATAGGAGCGGGGCTGGGAATTCTATGATGCTCGGGTCTCATCATTCATTCCGCAATGCCCATGGTCACCGTATTGCTTACCGCCCCACCCGCGCGCAGCCGCACCTCCACTGCTAAGCCGACGGGCGAATCCGCGGGAATGCGTGCATTCACCTGGTACACGCCAAGCAATCCGGGCGCGATCCCGCTATAAAGCACCTCAGCGTCGCGTCCGCCGATCTCCGCCTGCACGGCTAACCTCGTACGTTCCAGGAGATCGATCCCCAAGGTCGCCTCGCCAAGGCCCGTGCCATAGATCTCGACAACGCCCCCGCGGCGTCCCGGTTGCGAAAATGCGTCGCGAGTCAAACGCGCGATCAGCCCCGTACCCGCCACCAGGATCGCGCCCTGCCCCTTGCCGTCCATGCTCAGCGAAAAGATGCCCGGCCGCGCCGGGGACGTTGCCGGAACCGTGAATGGCGCCGAGTCGACACCCGCGTGCGAAACCCGAAGTTCGCCTCCGATGGCTCCCAGACGGAACGAGATCTGACCGGGCGTCACGCTCAGCAGCGCCAGCGCCGTCACGCCGAGGTTCACACGCACGCCCAGCAACTGCCTGCGCGGAAGAGGTCCCGTCGCCACCTGCGTTCCGGGTGCCAGATTTCGTCCGAACACGGTCATCAGCAATCCGTTGGCCGATTCCGGCGTATAACTGGCCGCGTTTACCGGCCCGCCGCTCACCGCTGGCGCTTCCGTTGGCGGGAGGACATAAGCCTCCGTACGGTTCGAAAAGTTCGCGCCGGCACGGGGCCCTCCGCTTGGCGTGTAGATGACGGCCCCCACATTGGCTGCGTAGATCCCGTGGCGGGGAGTCGGCATGTCCGGCAGCGCGCGCCAGCGGTCGGTCGCCGGATCGTACTCCTCGTTCTGTTTGAAGGTCTGATCGGGCGTTCCGCTCGCGCCCTCACCTCCCATCACGTAGATACGGCCGTTCACCGCCGCCCCCGCCAATCCGCCGCGGGCCGTGGGCGCGGAGGCGCGCGTTCGCCACGTATTGTTGGCCGGGTCGAACTCCTCCACCACCGCCAGGTCGCGCGAATTGCGCCCGGCGATGGCGTAGAACTTGCCGTTCACTACGGCGGCGGTCAAGTGGTCGCGCGGAGTCGGCATGCTGGGCAGCGGAGTCCATTGTTTTGTCTCCGTGTCGAACACTTCGAACGATGGCACGCTGGAATTCGGCGCCAGTCCGCCGGCGACGAAAATACGCCGGCCATCGGAGGCGACGCCGCTCGCTCCGCGCGGAATCGTCATCCGCGCAACCGTCGTCCAACGGTCCGTTCCGGGATTGTACTCGTAGGTGTTTCCATCCACGAAACCGCTACCGATGCGAATGGCGCCAAGCAGGTAGAGCCGTCCGTTCGCGGCGGCCACGTTGCAGTGGTCGGCGCCCCCGGCGATAGGCGCCGGCGCGCCCGTGGTCCACGTATCGGTGACGGTATCGTAAATGTACAAGTTGGAGGTGGACCCGGAATCCGTCAGCCCGCAGACTGCGTAGACGCGGCGGTCGATGGCCGCGGCGGAAACTTCCGTAGCGGACAGCGGGTAGTCCGCCCGGCGCTCCCACACGCCTTGTCCGGGGACAGAACACGTGGTCAGCAAGAGCGTTACGATAACTCGCCTCATGCCGCCAGTGTAGCCGTTCCGCGAGTGCCCGAAATATTACCGAAGAGTCCGTGATTAGATAGGAGCATGGCAAGGACTTCTATGACGATGCAGGTACTTTTGGCCGCCATTGCGGCGACGACGATGCTGGCGGCGCCGCCGGTGGACCCCGGAGCGGTGCGGAAGGCGGGGATGGACGAGGCCGTGCTGCAGCGCATCCCCAAACGAATGCAGGAGTTGGTCGATGAAGGCGTGCTCTCCGGCGCAGTCACGCTCGTGCAGCGCCACGGAACCGTCGCCAGTCTGGAAGCCGTCGGGTGGGCCGACAAGGAAGCCAAAAAGCCCATGCGGGCCGATTCCATCTTTCAGATCATGTCGATGACGAAGCCGTTCGTCGGCACGTCCATCATGATGCTCGCCGAGGAAGGCCGGCTCAGCGTGGCCGATCCGGTTGAAAAGCATATCCCGGAATTCCGTGGCCAAATGGTGGTCGTTAAGCGCAACGACGATGGTACGGTGCTCATGAAAAAGCCCGTCCGGCCAATCACGATCTTCGACCTGATGACACACAGCTCCGGCCTGCCCTACGGTCCGCCAACGGGGCTGAAAGAACTGAACCAAACCATGGACCGCACCCTCGCCGACGCCGTGCTCGTCTACTCCCAGACGCCCCTGGAATTTGAGCCCGGCACGAAATGGTCCTATTCCAACATGGGAATCGGCATCCTCGGCCGGATCATCGAAATCCGATCAGGAATGGCATTTGAGAAGTTTTTGGAAACCCGCCTCTTCCAGCCGCTCGGGATGAAGGACAGCCATATTTTCCTCCCGGCCGAAAAGCAAGCCCGCCTCGCCGCCATTTACAAAAAAGGGCCGAACGGCCTGGAGAAAACCGGCGACGACACGCTGGGCGGCTACTCGCTCAACTTCCGCAAGGGTGCGAAATACTCAGCGCCGGAATGGGGCCTCTACACCACGGCGCAGGACTTGGCGGCGTTCTACCAGATGCTCCTCAGCGGCGGCAACGCCAATGGCAAACGGCTGATTTCCAAGTCCTCCATCGACGTGATGACGAAGAAGCAGACCGGCGATCTCCGGGCCGGCCACATGCACCACACCGCGTTCGGGCTGACCTGGGAAGTGATCGAGGACCCGCGAGGGGAACTGGCATATCTATCGGTGGGTTCGTTCGGCCACGGCGGCGCATTCGGCACGCATGGCTGGGTGGACCCGAAGAAGGATATGGTCGGCGTCTTCCTGATCCAAATGTCCGGCGTCGACGCCGGAGCGAAGTACGGATTCATGCAGATGGCTAACGCCGCGGTGATTGAATAAGTCGGCTACCCTTTGAGCTTCTTGACGGCTTCCGTCAATGCCGGGACGACTTCAAAAAGGTCGCCGACAATACCGTAATCGGCCACTTCAAAAATAGGCGCGTCGGGGTCCCTGTTGATGGCGACGATGGTCTTCGAACCCTTCATGCCAACCTGATGCTGAATAGCGCCGCTAATGCCGACGGCGATATAGACCTTGGGCGCGACTGTCTGTCCGGAACTGCCGACCTGGCGTTCCATGGGCAGCCAGCCGTTGTCGCAGATGGGGCGGGAAGCCGCGAGCTCGCCGCCGAGCGCCTGCGCCAGTTCCTCCACAAGCGCGATATTCTCCTTCTCCTTGATACCGCGGCCAACGCTGACAATGATCTCCGCCGCCGTCAGATCCACGGCGCGGCTGGATTCACGGAACGGCGCTTCGGCCTTAACCCGAATGGCGCCAGCGGCTATCTCCGGGGTGAAGGTCACCACTTCCGGCGAACCGGCGGTTAGCGTGTCGCCACGGTAGGAGCCGGCCTGGATGGAGACGAACCGGGGACCGTCCGCGGCGAGCGCAAAATCGGCATTCAGCTTGCCCTGGAATAACTGCCGCACGGCAACCGTCCGGCTCAACTTCACGGCGTCGCTCACCAGCACGCGGCCAAATCGTGTCGCCAGTTTCGGCGCATAGTCGCGCACTTGGTAGGTGTGCGGAAACACGACGTATTCCGGGTTGATCGACCGAATCAACTGCTCCAATGCCGCCGTGTAACCATCCGCGCTGTAGGCCGCGAGGTCCGCGTGCTCGATGGCATAAACCTTGTCAACCGCTTTCGAAGCGGCCGCACCGGCGGTGCCGATGGTCGCGACATGAATCGGAAGATCGAGTTCTTTCGCGGCGACGATGGCTTCCCACCCCATGCGGTGGAACTGGCCACCGGACTGTTCCAGAATGACCAGGACGCTCATATTACCCGGACCTCAAACTTCAACTTATCGGCGAGCGCCGCCGCCGCGGTCTTGGCATCGCCTTCCAAAATCTGCGTCTGTTTGGCCCGGCCGGGCAGGTATACTTTTTCGCAGCGCGCTTGCGCGGTTGGCACGCCGCCCAATTCAGCGGCGGAGACCGCGCGGAGTTCCTTCGTCTTCGCTTTTTTGATGCCCATCAGCGTCGCATAGCGCAACTTGTTGATCCCGCTCTGAATCGTCAACACCGCCGGCAACGGCAGAGTAACATGCTGGAACCAGCCATCTTCCAGTTCGCGCTTCACGCGGATGCCGCCGCCCTGGACTTCAACGGCCATGATGATCGTCGCGCTTGGCAGTCCCAGCAGTTCCGCGACCACGACTCCGGTTTGCCCACTGCCCAGATCGTCCGACTGCAGACCGGTCAGCACCAGATCCGGACTCTCGACCCGAATGGCGCTTGCGAGCAGCGTAGCCAACCCCAGTGTGTCCGCCTGATGAAGTCCGTCTTCCTGAATGTGGATCGCGCGGTCGGCGCCTTTGGCCAGGGCTTCGCGAATGGACGAAGCCGCGCCTTTCGGCCCCGCGCAGACGACGATCACTTCCCCGCCGTGTTGTTCTTTCAGTTGCAGCGCGGCTTCCAGCGCGTAGGCGTCCGGTTCATTGATCTCGTATGTAACATCGGATTCATCAATCCAGGCCTCGCCGGCCGGCACGCGAAGCGCCGAGTCGCGGGAAGGTACCTGCTTAAGCGCAACAACGATCTTCATCGGGTTACTCCTCCACCGGGCGCCGGAAAATCAACGAGCCATTTGTACCGCCGAATCCGAAGGAGTTCGACAGCGCATAATCGATGCGCATGGGCCGGGCGACGTTGGGAATGTAATCCAGGTCGCAGGCCGGATCGGGCGTCTCGTGGTTAATGGTGGGCGGGGCGATTTGATCGCGTATCGCCAACACGGTTATGCCCGCTTCCAACCCGCCGGCGCCGCCGAGGAGGTGGCCGGTCATCGACTTGGTGGAACTGACCGCCAGTTTGTAGGCGTGATCGCCAAACGCGCGTTTAATGGCCACGGTTTCGATCTTGTCGCCCATATCGGTGGAAGTGGCGTGCGCGTTTAGATATTGGATTTGCGAGGGTTCGATCCGCGCGTCTCGAATCGCGACGCGCATCACGCGAAACGGACCGTCGCCGTCCTCCGATGGCGCCGTCATGTGGAAAGCGTCGCCGCTCATACCGTAGCCAACGATTTCGGCCAGGATCTTCGCGCCGCGCTTCCTGGCGAACTCGTACTCTTCCAGAATCAGTACACCGGCGCCTTCGCCCACCACGAATCCGTCCCGATCGTTATCCCACGGCCGGGAAGCGCGTTCCGGCTCATCGTTGCGAGTGGACAGCGCCCGAAGCGCCGCGAATCCGCCGACACTCATGGGCGTGATGGCCGCTTCCGCGCCGCCGCAAATCATGGCCACGGCGTCGCCGCGCTGGATGATTTTGAACGAATCGCCAATCGCGTGAGCGCCGGTCGTGCAAGCGGTGGCCACGGCCGAGTTGGGGCCTTTGGCTCCGGTGCGAATGGAGATGTGTCCGCTGGCGAGGTTGACGATGACGCCCGGAATAAAGAACGGGGAGATCTTCGACGGGCCGCCCTCGAGATATTTCTTGTGCTCCCGCTCGATCACTTCAAAACCGCCGATACCGCTGCCGATAAAGACGCCGATTTCCTCGGCGTTCGACGGATCGATTTTCAACCCCGCCATCGCCAGCGCTTCATCCGTCGCCGCGATTCCGAACATCATGAATCGCGCCAGTTTCTTGATTTCCTTCTTTTCAATCCACCGCCCCGGATCGAAGTCTTTCACTTCGCCGGCGAAACGGCAGGAAAATTCTTTCGGGTCGAACAGGGTGATGGGCCCGATACCCGACCGGCCGGCCAGAAGACCTTGCCAAGTTTGTTCCGTGCCGATGCCAAGATCGGACACCAGCCCAATGCCCGTTACAACGACTCTTCGTTGGTGTATGTCAGACAATGCTATCTACCCTCCGCTCGAAAGTGAAGTTGCGGTAGCGGACGGTCCATCAAAACCCTAGGCCTTTTTGGCGGCCTTGGCGTCAATATAATCAACCGCGTCTTTAACGGTCTTGATCTTCTCGGAGTCTTCGTCGGGGATGTTGAGGTCGAAGGCTTCTTCGAATGCCATCACCAGTTCCACCAAATCGAGCGAGTCAGCGCCCAAATCGTCGACGAAAGCAGCCGTGCCGTCAACCTGGGCCTCATCGACGCCGAGTTGTTCGACGATAATCTGCTTTACTTTAGCTTCAACGGACATACCTGTTCAGTTGTCTCCTTCAAACTTCCCTATCCTAGCCATACCTTTGCCGTCACCGCAACTCTGCACAATAGAAGATGAGGGAAATTCTACTTGCGAATCATCTATCTTCACGGCTTCGCGTCCGGCCCCGAATCACGGAAAGCCCAAGTATTTCAAGCCCATTTCGAGAATGCGGGGGTCGCGGTGACGGTTCCGCGGCTCGACGAAGGAAATTTTTTCGGCCTGACGATTTCGGGGCAGTATGAAATTCTTTCGCGCGAAGCCAACGGCGAATCGGTGGTGCTGATCGGCTCCAGCATGGGCGGATACCTGGCCGCGCTGTTTGCTTCAAAGCACCCGGAGGTAGAGAAGTTGGTGCTTTTGGCGCCCGCTTTCGGCTTTCAAAACCGCTGGGCGTCCATGGTAGGCGCCGAAAAGTTTGGGGAGTGGGAAGAAACGGGAGAGTTGGAGGTTTTTCACTACGGCGAGCAGGCGCAGCGGAAGGTGAGTTGGCAATTGGTGGTCGATTCGAAGGCCTGGGATCCCGTGCCGCACTTTACCCAACCGGCGCTGATATTCCACGGCACGAATGACGAGACGGTACCGATTGCCGCATCGGAGGCCTACGTGGCGTCGCACCCGAACGTGCGGATGGTGGCCTTCGACGCCGGGCATGAATTAACGAACGTAGTTGACGAAATGTGGGAGCGGACGGCGAGATTCTTGAGGATCCGGCCCGAGGAAAAGTGGGGACAACGGTAACCTTTGAAATGCCATCGGCCTATTCAAAAACAATCGTTTGCCTAGCCAATTCCAGGAAGCCCTTCGGTCGCTGTATCGCCGGAAGGGAGGCACTGGAACATGGGTACGGCGGCTGGATACGGCCGGTTAGCGTTCGCGCCTCAGCCGAGATCTCTCTTGAAGAACGTCGCTTTGGGAATGGCCGCGAACCGCGGATTTTGGATGTGATCGGCATTCCGATGATCGCGGCGGTCCCCAAACTGCACCAAACTGAAAATCATCTGATCGATGCGGATTTCTACTGGAGCGAGAAACGGGCCCTGACTTGGGCTGACCTGCCCAACCTGGTGGAGCGGCCTGAGACCTTGTGGACGAACGATGGCTCCACCTATCACGGTATGAACGACGCTATCGGCGCGACTGCCGCTTCCCAACTGACCAACTCGCTGTTCCTGATCAAGCCCGAGAATCTTCATGTACAGGTACAGGTGGAAGGCGGCATGTACGGGCCGGCCAAACGGAGGGTGCGAGCGGAGTTTCGGTACAATGGAACCGGCTACAGGTTCATGGTCACCGATCCTATCGCTGAACAGGTTTTCCTGGTCCGCGCGGACGCGGTGTTCACTTTGAAAAATATTTACGTGTGCGTCAGCCTGACAGAACCGTTCGAAGGAGATGGCAGATGTCACAAGCTTGTCGCTACAATCATTAGTGAGGGGCCTTTGTGAGCGAATTCATGCAGCGGACCATATTCACGATCGGGCACTCCAACCACACTATAGAGCGCTTCATCGCGCTCCTGAGACAGCATGACATTACGGCGCTCGGGGATGTGAGATCGACGCCATACAGCCGGGCTAATCCCCACTTCAATCGGGAAGATTTAAAGAGTGTGCTTAAAAGGGTCGGGATCGCCTACGTATTTCTTGGGAAGGAACTCGGCGCCCGTAGCGAAGATGCATCGTGTTATGAGCGCGGCAAAGTGCAATACGACCGCTTAGCTCTGACAGATCGCTTTCGGCATGGCCTTGATCGGGTTCAAGAGGGTATGAAGAAGTACAGACTGGCATTGATGTGCGCGGAAAAAGAACCTCTGGAATGTCACCGGGCCATTCTGGTTGGCCGGCACATTGCCGGCCTCGGAATCCCCGTTCAGCACATCCACGCGGACGGCAGGCTGGAGAACCAAGCCGACGTAATTAACCGCCTAATCCATCAACTCGCTCTTCCCGAGTACGATATGTTCCGCTCACACGAGGATGTCCTGACGGATGCATATAAGATTCAGGAATCGCGTATTTCCTATTCCGTGCCAGAGGCCAAGCCCGCGGTGCGAGTACGGAGTGCCACGGGATGAAACTTTTTACTATAGGCTTTACAAAGAAATCGGCCGAGACGTTTTTCACGCGACTGCAGAAAGCGGGCGTTCGCAGGCTTGTGGATGTGCGCCTCAACAATGTTTCGCAACTCGCGGGGTTCACGAAAAGAGACGATCTCAGGTATTTCACAAAAGCCATCTGCGGCATGGACTACGTGCATTTGCCCGACCTTGCCCCCACGGCGCGGATCCTCGATCCGTACAAGAAACAGAAAGTAGGGGATTGGGCCCTTTACGAGCGGCAGTTTCTCGATCTCATGCGCTCGCGCAAGATCGAGGAATCGGTCTCCCGTGACATCCTGGACGGGGGGTGCCTTCTATGCAGCGAGGAGACCCCCCATCACTGCCACCGCCGACTGGTGGCTGAGTATCTTAGAGAAAAATGGGGCGAAGTGGAGATTGAGCACATTTCGTGAGGGTTTGGTCAAAAAAACCGACGAATCTGGCAAGATTTGGGACACCCCTCCCACGACGCGCGGCCATAGTGCCGATGCCGGATCTTGCGAAGAACGCAGTGGGATCTGTGAGCGGACTGGCGCATAGGATTCGTACCTGAGCGAGCGAGGCTGGCCTTCGAGCCATTGTGCACGGCTAGATCAACAAGTTAGGCCTTGAGTTCAAAGGCACCGACGTTGCTCGATCCGGACGTTATTAGCCTACCCGCTGGTTTCGCACAGATTTTTAAAGGTAGCCGGGTGAGAATAGAAGACATGTCCGCTGTTTATTCCCGGCCCGATCTGGCAATGGCCCGTGTTGGCTGGAAACGTGAAAAAAAGGTCGTCGTCTTCACCAACGGCTGTTACGATCTGCTGCACCCCGGCCATATCCGGCTGCTCGAACAATGCAAGTCCATGGGCGATATTCTCATTTTGGCGTTGAATACCGATGCCAGCGTCGCCCGTTATAAAGGCCCGCGCCGGCCGCTGCTTTCGGAAGAGCAACGCGCGCAGGCGGTGTTAGCGCTCGCTGCCGTTGACGCCGTGACTTTTTTCGACGAAGACACGCCGCGCGAGCTGATTGCCGAAGTTTTGCCCGACATTTTGGTGAAGGGCGCCGATTGGTCCCACTTCGTCGCCGGCCGTGAAGAGGTGGAGGCGGCGGGCGGAAAAGTCGTGCTCATTCCCCTGGAGCCGGGACACTCGACGACGAACATCGAAAAAGAGATTTTGGCGCGATGACCCATCCGGCCGTCCGCGATCTGTTCCAGTCTTTCGCTACAGGCGACGGGCTGCAGCAAATTGTTCGGGGCGTGGGCGCGAATCGGCACCAGTCGTTGTCAGGATTGACGTTAACGGCCAAGGCGCTGTACACGGTGCTGCTGTGGAAGATCACCGGACGGCCGATGATCGTCGTCACCGATGGCGCCAACGAAGCCGAACTGCTCCTGGAAGCGATTCATACTTTCTTCGACATACTCGCCGCCGGGCAGCAATTAGAGCCGCCGCAAATGATTCCGGCGCTGGACGTTCTCCCATCGCAAGGGCTGTCGCCGCACAGCGAAATCAGCGCGGAACGGGCCGTTGGGCTATGGCGAATGGCGTCCCATCGCGCCACCATCACGGTGACGCCGATTGGCAGCGCACTCGCGAGGACGTATGAGCCGACGCAGTACCGCCACTTGGCGTTGGACCTGCGCACCACCGAAGACATCGCCATGGATGACTTGGCGGAACACCTGCGCCGCATAGGCTACGAACAGCGCGAGCCGGTGGAGATGGTGGGCGAATTCTCGGTGCGCGGCGGCATCATCGACATTTTTCCGGCCGAGAGCCAGCAACCGATCCGCATTGAACTCTTCGGCGACACGATCGAGGAAATGCGCCGGTTCGACGTGCAGACGCAGCGGTCCGTGCTGAAGGTAACTTCGGCGACCATTCTGCCATTGGCCGAGCATGCGGTGCCGCTAAGTCCAGTACCCGGTTGGGAGTTTCTGCGCGTCCTGCGAGACCCCCGCGAGACTTCCCTGTTCGACCTGCAGATGAACGCACTCGTGCTGCTGGATGAACCCGAACAGATCCGCAGCGCGGCGGAACGATTCTGGAAGCGGCTGAACGAAAATGTGCGGGGAGAGACGGTGCCGAACGCGGCCATTTTCGCTTCAGTGGAAGAATGGGCGCAAATCACGGAAAACCGCGCGACGTTGGCATTCCGGCAGTTGGAATTGATCGGGGAGTCCGGCTCCGCGCCGTCGGTCTATTTGGCGACTCGCCCATCGATCGCGTTCCACGGCGACCTTCGCGCGGCGGTCGGCGAAACCCGAAATCTGGTGGAACTCGGTCATCGTGTCGTTTACTTCGCGCCGGCGGTGGGCGAGGTGGAGCGGCTGGCCGATATTCTGCACGAGTACCAGGTGCCGTTCCAATTGGCGCTCGACCCGGGCGACCATCCTTCGCCGTACTTGGCTGAGCGCGCGCGCCTCTTCGGGTCGAGCGCCAACACCATGCTGGCGCGCGGACAGATCCGCCGCGGAACTACTTTCGTGGACGCCCGGGTGACCGTGATTGGCAGCGAGGATCTGTTCGATCCGTCGGATCTGGCCGTTTCGCCGGCCATCAATCACGGCGCCGCCGCGGCCTTCGCCGCCGACATCGCCGACCTGAAGCCCGGTGACTTTATCGTCCACGTCACTCATGGCGTGGGCAAGTTCCTGGGCATTAAGGAACTGGCCCACGGCGACGATCGGAAAGGCGATTTCCTGCTGCTGGAATATGCCGGTGAGGCGCGGCTTTACGTCCCCATGACGCGGCTGGATCTCGTCCAGAAGTATCGGGGCGCGGGCGACCAGAAGCCCTCCATGGATCGGCTGGGCGGCGTGACGTGGAACAAGACCAAGACGCGCGTCAAAGCCAAAATGCGCGACATGGCCGAAGAGCTGCTAAAGCTCTACGCGGCGCGGAAGATGTCGGAGGGCTTTGCCTATTCCCCCGATTCCAATTGGCAGCGCGAGTTTGAAGACGCCTTTGAATACGCGCCCACGAAAGACCAGGTGCAGGCCGTCAGCGAGATCAAACGCGACATGGAGCGGGAACAGCCGATGGACCGCCTGCTCTGCGGCGACGTGGGCTTCGGCAAAACGGAAGTGGCGATGCGCGCGGCGTTCAAAGCACTGGGCGACGGCAAGCAAGTGGCCGTGTTGACACCAACGACGGTGCTGTGTTTCCAGCATTTCGAATCGTTCAAACGCCGGTTCGCCAGCTTCCCCGTGCGCGTTGAAATGCTGAGCCGGTTCCGCTCGGCGGCCGAGACGAAGCAGGTGCTGGAGGATTTGAAGTTTGGGAAAGTCGACATCGTCATCGGAACGCATCGGATTCTGTCCAAGGACGTGGAGTACTCGGACCTGGGCCTGTTGGTTGTCGACGAAGAACAGCGCTTCGGCGTGCGGCACAAGGAGCGGCTGAAGGAGATTCGGAAGAACATCGATGTGCTGACGATGAGCGCGACGCCCATTCCGCGGACTCTGCACATGTCGATGCTTGGGCTGCGCGACATGTCCGTGATTGAGACGCCGCCGAAGGACCGGCTGGCCGTACAGACGACGGTCGCTCATTTCAACGAAGACCTGGTGAAGGCGGCGGTTGAGACCGAAGTCCTGCGTGGCGGGCAAGTTTACTTTGTACACAACCGCGTGGACACGATTTACCAGCGGGCCATGTGGCTGCAGGATGCGCTGCCAAACGTCCGCGTGGGCGTGGGACACGGGCAGATGCCGGAGGCGGAACTCGAGCGCGTACTGCTGGGCTTCATGAAGCACGAATACGACGTTTTCGTCTGCACGACGATTGTGGAGAACGGGCTCGATATTCCACTCGCTAACACGATCATTATCGAGAACGCGGAGCGGCACGGGCTGTCGGAGCTATACCAGTTGCGCGGGCGCGTGGGGCGTTCGAACCGCCGCGCGTACGCATATTTGCTGGTGCCGGCCGATACCGAGCTGTCGGAAGTGGCTCGAAAACGCCTGGCCGCGCTGCGGGAGTTTAGCGACCTGGGGGCGGGCTTCAAGATCGCAGCTTTAGACCTGGAATTGCGCGGTTGCGGCAACCTGTTGGGCGGAGAGCAGCATGGGCACATTGAGTCGGTCGGCTTCGACACCTACCTCAAATTGCTGGACGATATGGTGCGGGAGTTGAAGGGCGAGGACGTGCCGCCGGAGATCCACTCGACCATCACGCTGGGCGTGGACCTTCGCATTCCGAACACCTATATCGGCGAGGAGATGCAGCGGCTGCGCGCCTACAAGAAACTGGCCGGCGTGGAGAATGAGACTGAGCGGCGACGTGTGATCGAGGAGATGGCGGACCGCTATGGTCCAGTGCCGGAAATGGTGCGGCAACTGGCCGACTTCTCCCTCCTGCGGGCTATCGCGCAGCGGCTGGGGATTGAGTCAATCGACCGGCGGCAGGGATTTTTCAACATAAAGATCCATCCGGACGCGCGGATCAGTCCGGAGAACCTGATGGCGCTGGTGGCGGGGACGTCCGGTTGCCAATTCACGCCGGCGGGCGTGCTGCGGACGCCAGCCGATCCCTGGCCGGTATCAAACCCGGACGCCATGCTGCGGCACTTGCAGGAATGCCTGCGACGCCTTGATCCAGAACCCCCGGCGGATCCATTGACGCCCGCAACGACACACCGTGGCGGTAAGGATACGGCGGAAACACCCGTAACTCTTTGATTCCAGGTTTTGGCGAAGGGCTTGCAACCGGTATAATAGGAGTAGCTATGTTGCACCGCGTTTTGTCGATCTTTCTTGCCGCCGGTACCCTGCTTTCCGCCGCCGACCCCATCATCGTCGAACAGATTGTGGCCAAGGTGAACGGCGAAATCATCACCCGCTCCGAATTGGAGCGGATGAAGAAGGGCATCGCGGAGGAGATGAAGTCCCGCGGCGCGAGCGCGGCCGAGATCGCGCAGGCGTTGAAGGAACGGGAGAAGGACTTCCTGCGCGAGAAGATCGACTCCATGCTACTGGTACAGAAGGGCCGCGACCTGAGCATCAACCTGGACTCGGAAGTGACCAAATACGTCGCCGATCTGCAGCGCCGCTCGAAGATCGCCGATGCCGACAAGTTCCAGGCCTACATCAAGGAAAACACCGGCATGCCGTATGAGGATTACCGGGCTGAGATCAAGAACAACATGTTGACGCGGCGCGTGATCGGGCAGGAAGTCAGTTCGAAGATCGTCATTCCCAAAGCCGAACTTCGCAAGTATTACGACGAGCATAAGAACGAGTTCCAGCGCGAGGAACGCGTGTTTTTGCGCGAGATCTTCCTGACCATGGAAGGCAAAACGGAAGCCGAAAAAGCAGCCGTTGAAAAGAAAGCGAAGGATCTGGTGGCGCGGGCGCGCAAGGGTGAAAAGTTCAACGAATTGGCGCGGGACAATTCGGATTCCGAATCGGCCAAGAACGATGGCGAACTGCCGCCGTCGAAAAAGGGCGAGTTGCGTAAGGAGTTGGAAGACAAGGTTTGGAGCGCCAAGCGGAACGACGTATTGGAACCGGTTTCTTTTCCTAACGGATGGCTGATTCTGAAGGTGGAAGAGCACCATCAGGCGGGATTGGCGGAGTATGAGGAAGTGGAAGGCGAAGTGATGAATAAACTCTTCGAGCCGCGCATGCAGCCGGCGGTACGGGACTACCTCACGAAACTGCGGAGCGAGGCGTTCCTGGAAATCCGGGAAGGCTATGTCGATACGGCGGCGGCGGCGGGCAAGAAGACAAGTTGGAACGATCCGGCGCAGTTGAAGCCGGAAACGGTAACGCGCGCCGAGGTGGCGAATCAAAAGCGGCGGAAGCGCCTGCTGTTCGTTCCGGTGCCTGGAACGTCCACCGGGAATGTCTCCACCTCCAAGTCATAGCCTGCTAATCTGAAATCCGATCCCATCGGATGAAAATATTCGCAAACGAACTCGAACCCAACCAGCAGGTCCAGACGACTTTCCTGGTTTTGAACAAGGATGTCCGTCAGAAAAAGACGGGTGAACCTTATCTATCGTTGCTGCTGGGCGACAAGACGGGCGACATTGACGCCAAAATGTGGGACGGCGTCGCCGACATCGTCGACACCTTCGATCGCAACGACTACGTCAAGATTCGCGGCCAGGCGACGGTCTATCAAAACAAGATGCAGGTGCGCGTCGACCGGCTTATGCGCGCCGACGAACGCGACATTGAGCCGTCGGACTACTTTCCCGCGTCGAAACGCGACCGCGATGAGATGTACGCCGAGCTGATGGGCCACATCGACACCATGCGCAATCCGCATTTGAAGGCGCTGCTGGAGGCCTTCTTCGCCGACAACGATATCGCCCGGCGGTACAAGACGGCGCCGGCCGCGAAGTCGATTCACCATGCGTGGATCGGCGGTTTGATCGAGCACGTACTGTCGTTGATGACGCTCGCTCGATTCGCGGCGCGTCACTATCCGGAAGTGGATGAGGATCTGCTGCTAACGGGCGTCGTGCTGCACGATATCGGGAAGATTCACGAGCTCACCTATGACCGTGGCTTTGGATACTCGGACCAGGGGCAGTTAATCGGGCATATTCTCATCGCGCTCCGAATGCTTGATGAGAAGATCCGCGAGGTGCCTGGGTTCCCGCCGAAGTTGCGGCTGCTGGTCGAACACCTGATTGCCAGCCATCACGGCGAAATGGCATTCGGGTCGCCGAAGGTCCCGTGTTTCCTGGAGGCGATGCTGCTGCATCATCTCGACAATCTCGATTCGAAGATGGAAACGGTGCGCAATATCGTGCAGCGGGATTCGCTGCTGGACGGGAACTTTACCGGGTACGCGCCGTCGCTGGAGCGCAGCTTGCTGAAGAAAGACCGGTTCCTGGCAGAGGAGCGAGAGACGCCCCCCGCGCCGCGGCCGGTTGTGCCATCCGCGCCTTCGAGTAAACAGGGCAAGCCCTCCCCACTGCCGACCACCGGATCGCTATTCGGAGACAAATTGATCTCCGCGCTGGGCGACGAGAAATAGGCCTATGGCGCGCCGCTCCGGGCAGTCTCCCTTACCGCCGCCATTGGAGATCGCGTGCCTGGGCGCGCTTTGGACCATGCGGGAAGGGACCGTGCGAGACGTGGCGGCGGCGCTGGCGCCGCGCCAGACGTTCGCCTATACGACGGTGATGACGCTCTTGGAGCGGTTGGTTAAGCGGGGGCAGTTGACGCGGCGCAAGGCCGGGCGAAGCTTTGTGTATGCACCGGCCCAGGACCCGGCGGAACTGCGGGAAATCGCCATTGGAGAATTGGCGCGTGATTACTTTGGAGGCTCCCGCGACGCGCTGCGGGCATGGCTGGATGGGGCCGCGCCTACACAATCTGTGAGGGAAGCGGTAACAAACGAACCAATAGATACCGCGCTGCTTTAATCCGCATGGGCGCATCTCCTTTTGTTTGTTACAGTTCCGTTTTTTCATAGAATATGTTCCAATTTCCGTATATTAACTCCATTAAAATCAAGTAGTTACAGCTTGCGGTGCATACCCCAAAGCAATAGAATAAAGGTGCACAGGCGTCTCTTACCCCTATGAGAAAACTGAACCTACTAACCATCATCAGCGCCATGCTGGCCGTTTCGGCCGCTGCGCAAACCATTACCAGCGCCATTACAGGCACGGTCACCGACCCCACGGGCGCCACCGTTCCCAACGCCAAAATCACCGCCCGCAACGCCGCCACCAGCGTGACGTTCACGGCACAATCCAACAGCTCCGGCATCTATAGCTTCCCCTTCCTGCCGGTCTCGGAATATACCGTCATCGTGGAGCAGACCGGATTCAAGAAATCCTCCGTCGGTCCGTTCAAGCTGGAAGTCAATCAGACGGCCCGCATCGATATCAGGCTCGAACTGGGCGACACCACGCAAACCGTTGAAATTACGGATGTCGCGCCCGTCCTGCAGACCGAATCGACGCAGACCGGCGACAATATCAACTCGCAGAAACTGACCAGCCTGCCCCTGAACGGTCGCAACTTCGTGGCCCTGACGCTACTGATTCCCGGCGCCGTCAGCCCGAATCCGAGCGGCATGAACGGGCGCCTGGGCGCTCGTCCCTATGTGAACGGGAACCGCGAACAGACCAACAACTTTATGCTCGATGGCGTCGATGTGAACGACTCGATCGACAACCGTGTCGGCTATTCGCCCAACGTGGACGCGCTGGAAGAAGTGAAGGTTCTCACCGGCAACGCGGCGGCCGAATTCGGCAATGCCGGCGGCGCCACCGTGATGCTGCAGATGAAGAGCGGCACGAATGAGTTCCACGGGAACGTGTTTGAGTTCCTGCGGAATAATAAGCTGGATGCGAATGGGTTCTTCCGGAATCGGAATAATCTCCAGCGCACCGGCTTCAAACGCAACATTTTCGGCGGCACGTTTGGCGGGCCGATCCAAAAAAACAAGCTGTTTTTCTTCGCGAATTACGAAGCGACGATTCAGCGCGCCGATGGTCCGGCTTCGGCCAACGTCGCGCCGCAGTCCTGGCGCAACGGCGACCTGAACGCGTTCACGAACGTCGTGACGGACCCACTCACCGGCCAGCCCTTCCCTAATAAAACAATCCCGCAATCGCGGTTCAGCCCGGTGGCGCGGTTCCTCTTCGCCAACCCCTCCCTCTACCCGCTACCGAACCAGCAGGGCGCGGGTCCTCTCGGCGTGCTCGGTAACTATGCCGGCGGCTCGGCCTCGCTGCAGAACAACCACCAGGGCGACATTAAGTTGGACTACCGGCTCTCGGATAAAGACAACCTGATGGGACGCTTTTCGCGCTCGTTCTTTGAAACCTCTTCCAGCCGGGCGGCGCTTCCCGTTTTCATGACCGGCGGCACCGACAACCCAACAAACTCGGCCGTCATCAACTGGAACCGCGCGATCTCGCCGTCTATCGTTAATGAAGCCCGTGTCGCGTACTCGCGGATTGTAATCAACGACCTTACTCTTGACTGGTCCGGACAATTGGGTGCCGATGGCAACTCCAAGTTTGGCATCCCCGGCGGCCAGCCGATTGCCGGCTTAAGTTCCATTGCGATCGGCGGCACCCTCAACGGCATCGGATCAACGGGCGTTGTCTCCCGAACCGGTGATAACAAGTTCATCTATTATGACAATCTGACCTGGCAGAAGGGCCGTCATCTCCTGAAGATGGGCGGACAGTTGATGCGCTACCAGCAGAACCGTTACTACTCCGGTAACAACGGCGTTCTCGGCCTGTTCTCCTACACCGGTAACTACACTGGCCTGGATTATGCCGACTTCCTGCTCGACACGCTGGCCCGCAAAGGCCGGGGCGCGGCGAGCGGCACGTGGGGTCACCGCTTCTGGCGTCCGGCTCTCTTTATTCAGGACGACTACAAAGTAACTTCCACGTTCACCCTTAACCTGGGCATGCGGTGGGAGAAGATGCAGCCCATCTATGAAGTGAAGGATCGGCAAATCAACGTCAACACGTTCACCGGCCAGTTGATTAATCCCGGAGACGGAGAATTCGGCCGCGCTCTCTACAAAGGCTACAACAAGCAGTTCATGCCGCGCATCGGCTTCGCCTGGACTCCCGGCATGTTTAACAACAAGCTGGTCCTCCGCGGCGGCGCCGCCTACCAGAGCTTCATGGAAGGCACCGGAGCCAACCTCCGCCTGCCCCTGAACCCGCCGTTCTTCATTGAAACCGATTTCAACTACGACGTCCGCACGCCCGGCAGCATTCAAACCGGTTTCGCGGATGCCGTTACCGCCAACCTGGCGCTGAACATGCCTCGCCCGGCCTCGGCCGGCGTGGTTCCTCAGTTGCAGGGCCGCGCTTGGGATCTGAATCTGCGTCCGCAGACCACCTTCCAGTTGAACTTCACCATGGAGTATCAGCTCGATAATTCGACCTCGGTTTCCGCCGGTTATGTCGGCCAGAAGGGCACGCACCTCGTCGCCCCGGTGGAAGCCAATCAGCCGGTGGCCGGCACTGGGCCATTCGCCACCTGGACCAATCTCAACCTACGCCGTCCGCTAATCAATGTTCTGCCCAACCTCGGCAACATCGCTCGCACCGAATCCTCGGCGACGATGGATTACCACGCACTGCAGATGACGGCTCGCCGCCGGCTCCGAGGCGGTCTGGACTTCATCGCGGCGTTCACTTTCGGTAAAACGCTCACCGATAACCTCGGTTATTACGGTAGCGGACTGACCTCGGGAGAAGGCGCCTATTGGCAGAACGCTTACGACCGCGAGTCCAACCGCGGCCCGGCATTCTTCGATATCCGTCGGAGCTTCACCATCGGCGGTAACTGGGATGTGCCGTTCGGCAAGGGCCAGAAGTTCGGCTCGGGTGCGCACCGCGCGACGGATCTGGTCCTCGGCGGCTGGAGCGCGAACTACAACCTGCAAGCCCGCAGCGGTCTCCCGCTAACGGTCCGCGCGCTCGACCGCACCGGCCAAGCCGTGCGCGGCAATGTTCGCGCCAATCGGTACGGCACATTGACGATCGATGAATCGCGTCGCACGGTGGACAACTGGTTCGGCCTGCCAACCGACTCGACCGGCCGCATTACGCCGGACTTCTGCGCGGCCGGCGTCATCTCCGGCAGTTGCGCGTATGGCCAGCCCGCTGACGGTAGCTTCGGCAATTCCGCCATCGGCACCGAACGCGGTCCGGGCTTCTTCAACCTGGACTTCTCCGTCGGCAAACGCTTCAACGTGGGCGAGCGCAACTACTTCGACTTCCGCGTCGAACTGTTCAACGCTCTCAACCACGTAAGCTGGGCGCCTCCGGGGCTCAACATCAGCACGCCGAACACCTTTGGCGCCATCGGCGGCCAGGTCCAGAACCCGCGCAACATCCAGTTCGGCTTGAAGTACCAATTCTAAGCCGGGCTTGCCCGCTACAATTGAAAAAGGGCGGACCCACCCGGTCCGCCCTTTTTCTATGAAGAAGAAACTCCTGCTAGCGGTAGCCGCCGTTTTCGTTATTATTCAATTCTTCCCGCCCGCGCCAGCCAAAACAAATCCGCCCGTCGATCCCGCGCGCACCTTTGCCTCCGTCATGAAGCCGCCTCCGCAAGTGCAAAATATCCTGCGGCGAGCCTGCGCCGATTGCCACTCTAACGAAACGCGGTGGCCCTGGTATGCCGACGTCGCGCCGATCTCCTGGCCGGTTCGCAATCATGTCATCGACGGCCGAAAACATCTGAACTTCTCCGAGTGGCTCAAGCCCGGAGAAACCACATTCAGCGGTTGGAGCGACCTGGAGGATATCTGCAAAGTTCTTCGCGATAAGAGCATGCCGTTGCTGGGCTATGACTGGATGCACTCGCAAGCCACGCTCTCCGGCGCCGACCGTCAGACCGTCTGCGCCTGGGTGGACACCGCTCTCGCCGCGGGCGCTCGCAAATAGTCACCGCCGACGCACGAGTTCAAAGTCATATCGCATCTGCAGTTGCACCCAGTATTCTGGCGAGAACCCGAAGTACCGTGACAGCCGCAGCCCCGTATCGGGAGTAATGGCCCGGCGGCCCCGGACAATTTGGCTCAGCCGGTTTACCGGTACTTGGATGCCCCTGGCCAATGCACTCAGCGATAGCCCCATCGGCGCCAACATCTCTTCCCGCAAAATTTCGCCGGGATGAACGGGCGTCCGAATATTAGTGTCAGTGGACATTTTCGACGTCAAACGCACATTCCCCCCTTCCCACGAAAGCAGATTCGAAACCTCACACGTCAATCCCGCGTACGCCTACATCTGGCAATAGCTTCTAATACCCGCATATTAGTATCAGCGAAAATCGTCGTCACCGGACAATTTCCACGTCAAACGCATATTCCCCTCCAAAAGAATGTAGGTTCGGAGCGTCACACGTCAATCCCACGCACGCGTAAATCCGACAACAGCTTCTCATACCCCAGAAACTGCTCGGCCTGTATCCCCGCCCGCCGCGCGCCTTCCACATAGGCGGGAATGTCATCGGTGAAGAAACACTCCTCCGGTTTCGCCTGGGCCTCGGCGAGCGCCGCGGCGTAAATGGCCGGTTCCGGCTTCAGCGCCTTCACTTCGTGCGAGAGAGTCAGATGGTCGAAGTGGCGAAGAATCGGATAGGCTTCCCACACCATCTCAAAGTGAATGGCGTTGGTGTTCGATAGCACCATAACCCGGTATTTTTCCCGCAACTTCTGCACCAGCTCGGCCGGTATCAACGTGCCTGGCAGGAAGATGGCGCCCCAGATTCCGCAAAACGCTTCGTAGGAAAGCTGCGACCCTAACGCCCGGTTGATCGCGGCTACAAACTCGCGCGGCGCCATGCGTCCGCATTCCAGCTCCGGAACCAGCGCCGATTCCCGGATGCGCTCGGGGATTTCAGCCGCCGGGATATCGACATGCTCTTCCAGCGCCGCATAGCCGCGGCGGAAGTCGAAGGGGATGATCACGTTCCCCATATCGAAAATAATCGTTTTCAGTGAATTCATGCGAACTTTCATCGTAACAGCCGCGTATTGACAGACGGGATTGATACTACTACACTCGATGCATCGGTACGCGATGGATAGAAAAACGACTGCTTCCAACGATCTGCTTCCGGGCACCTTGGATCTCCTCATCTTGAAGACCCTGACCCGCGGCCCGCTCCACGGCTACGGCATCGCACAGTACTTGCTGCAGACATCCGGCCAAGTGTTGCAGGTGGGCGAGGGCTCGCTCTACCCGGCCCTGCAACGCTTGCTGGTGAATGGTTGGGCTGACGCCGAATGGGGCCAATCGGAGACCGGACGGCGCGCTCGTTTCTATAAGCTCACCGCCGGCGGGAGGCGCCGGCTGCGCGACGAGGAGCGGGAGTTTGACCGCATGGTGGACGCGATTCGCGTCGTATTGAGGACAGTATGAACTGGACAGATCTGTGGAACCGGATGCGAGGCCGTCCACACGCGTTGGACAACGACCTCGACGATGAATTGGCATTTCACGCCGAGATGAAAAGGCGGGAGTTCGAAAGCCGGGGCCTGGCCCCGGCCGATGCCCAGATAGCCGCGCGCTGAAACCGGCGTCGCGCTCGTCCAAGAATCGACCGGCGAGGGACTCTCCGCAAGCCGAGCGCTTACGCCTTGCGACTTTCAGTCGCCGGCCAACCCCCTTCAGCCGATGAATTGAACTTTTCGGGAAGAAAACCGGCTGGGGCCACGTTTGGGTAAATGAGACCACGAACATGGCATCTATCGGGCTAGCATTAACAGCGGGACCCAACGCATTGCCGCTGCCACCGACCTTCCAGGAGTTGTACGAACAACACGCTACCACCGTCTTCCGGACGGCCCTGCGCGTAACCGGTAACGCGGCCGATGCGGAGGACGCATTGCAAACCGTGTTTTTGCGGCTGATGAACCAGTCCGCGCTCGAAATGACCCACTCCTCCGAACACTACCTGCGGCGTGCGGCGACGAACGCGGCCATCGATATTTTGCGAAAGAAACAGACGCAGCGGGAAACGCCGCTGGATTTGAGCCCGGAGCGGAGTTCGCCGGCGAAGGATGCGTTGTTGAAGGAGTCGCTGCGGCGCGCTTTGGCCAAGCTTGACCCCGAGGACGCGCAACTGTTTACGCTGCGGAATCTGGATGGATTCTCTTACGACGAACTCGCGGGAATGTTCGGCATTGAACGCGGTACAGTCGCCAGCCGGCTGCACCGGATACGCCAGGATTTGCTGGTCGCCATTAACCGCTGATTGAAAGGACCTACCGCCATGAATGAACATGAACTCGATCGACTATTGAATGACATGGGGCGGGAAGAGCCGGACCCGGCCACGGTGGCCGCCGTGCGCGAGCGCGTCTGGAATAACCTCTCCGCAGGACCGCATTGTTTGCAGTTTCGTTCGCAATTTGGGGAGTACCGGGCAGGGACGCTGGCTGAGGGGCAGCGACTGCTGCTGGAAGATCATTTGACGCGGTGCGTGGGGTGCCGGCGGTCGTTTAATTCGGCGCCGGTCGTCGTCATGCCGGCGGCGCCGGTTAAGCGGCGGTTCACGGTTCCGCGCTGGGTCATCGCGGCTGGCGTCGCGGCGGCCGCTTTGTATTTCGGGCGAAATGCCTTGGATCAGGCCTTTGCTCCGGGCGGGCCTCGGGCCACCGTCGAATCGACTAAAGGGGCGCTGTATGCGTTGAACGCGGCCCCACTCGCGAACGGCGCGGGGATTTCCGATGGGGACGTTGTCCGAACGGCGGCCGGCGCCCGGGCGCATCTGCGGTTGGAGGATGGGTCATTGGTGGAAGTGAATGAGCGGACGGAACTGTCCGTTAAAGCCGCTTGGAGCGGGTCGACGATTTTGCTCGAGCGCGGCGACATTATCGTCCGCGCGGCGAAGCAACGGCGGGGCTATTTGAAAGTGGTCACGCGGGATTCGGAGGCGGCGGTTAAAGGGACGATTTTCACGGTTTCGGCGGGGACGGCGGGTTCGTTAGTGGGCGTAGTGGAGGGCTCCGTGGCCGTCACGCAGACGGGGAAGGAGCGGCTGCTTAAGCCTGGGGAACAGGCGACTACCAGCGATGCCTTGAGCAAAGTTTCGGTTCGGGAAGCGGTGGCATGGAGCGATGAAAAAGAGAAGCATTTCGCGCTGCTGACGGAGTTGGCGGCGATTGAGAAGCAATTGCCGGCACAGGCGGCGCGGACTTCGGCGCGGCTGGTTTCGCTGCTGCCGCCGGATGTGCAGATTTATGGCGCAATTCCGAATTTGGGACCGACGATGAACCAGGCGGTGAGCCTGATTGAACAACGGTCGCGGGACAATGCGGTGCTGCGGGAATGGTGGTCGTCGCGGAGCGCGGGCGAGATGAAGCAGTTGATTGACCGGATGCGGGTGCTGGCGCCGATGTTGGGGGAGGAGGTTGTGTTTTTGCTGGTGAAGCCCGAGGTCCCGCTGCTGCTGGCCACGGTAAAGGCGGGACAGGAAGCCGCGCTGACGGCGGAATTGGCAAGGCTGATGCCCGCGCCGGCGGCGTATCGCGTCGTGAGTAATGTCCTGCTGATTTCGGATTCCGCGGCGCGGCTGAATGCGTTGGCGGCGCAACTAGGACGGGGCGCGGGTTCGCCGTTCGCGGTGGAACTATCGAAGCGCTATGCGCGGGGCGTGGCTTGGATTCTGGGCGCCGATTTGATGACAATGCCGGTGAAGGAAGCGCCGCGCGCGCTGGGCGTGGACCAGATTCGGTTCGCGTTCGCCGAGCAGCGCACGGTGCAAGGCATGGAAGAGAACGAGGCCACGGTGATGTTCGCGGGGCCGAGAACGGGTGTCGCTTCGTGGCTGGCGGCACCGGGGTCGGCGGGTTCGGCCGAGTATGCTTCGGCGGACGCGGTGGCCGTTTTTTCGGCGGCGACGCGCAATCCGCGGCAGATGTTTGAAGAGTTGACGAGTCTGGTTCCCGGCTTCGCGGAGGGGCTGCGGGAGATGGAGTTGAAGACGGGCGTGAATGTCGCCAATGACCTGGCGGCGGCGCTGGGCACGGACTTCACCGTTTCCCTGGAGACCGCGGCGGTGCCGATTCCAGGACTGATTGTGGCCGTGGAAGTCTACCAGCCGGCGACGCTGAATGCAACGATTGGGCGGTTGGTGGAGTCATACAATCGCGAAGCGGCGGCCGAGCGGAAGTTGGCGCTGAAACAGGAAACGGCGGACGGGCGCATCTGGTATTCGCTGACATTGTCGGGCTTTGGGTTACAGTGGACTTTTGACCGCGGTTATTGGGTTATATCGATGGACCGGGCGGTGGCGATGCGGGCATTGGCGACGCGGGCGGGCGGTTTCCCGTTGGTTCGTTCGGCGCAGTTCAAGGCGCAGATGCCGACGCTGGCGGGGGTTCAGACCTCTGGGTTCGTTTGGTTCAATCTGGGGCCGGCGGCCGATGTGATTTCTTCGTTGGCTCCTTCGCCGCAATTCAAGAAGTTTTTGGCGATTCGTGAACCTTCGTTGATCACTTTTAACGGCGAAACGGAACGAATTCAGGTTGCATCTCGTACTCGTTTAACGAGCCTTATGCTAGATACTATGCTGAACGCGCATGTCGGCTGGAAGCCGAATAAATGAGTCCAGTCATCGAAGTCGATTCGTTGCGAGTACGACTGGGGCGGAGGGAGATTTTGCAAGGGATCTCCTGCCGCCTTGGCGTGTCGGGAACGGGAAAGGCAATTGGCCTGTTGGGGCCGAATGGCGCCGGGAAGTCTACGCTGATCCAGACGCTGCTGGGGTTTCATAAACCATTTTCGGGGAGAGCGAGGATCCTGGGGTTTGACTGCCATTCGCAAGCGCGGGAGGTGAAGGCGCGAATCGGGTATATGCCGGAGAACGATTCGTTCATTGGCAATATGTCCGCTGTCGCGTTTTTGCGTTTGATGGGAGAAATTTCCGGGTTGCCGAAAGCGGCGGCGCTGGAGAAGGCGCATGAAGTGCTGTTTCACGTGGGGCTGGGGGAGGCGCGTTACCGGCAGATTGGGACGTATTCGTTGGGCATGAAACAGATGGCGAAATTAGCGCAGGCGATTGTGCACGGGCCGGAGTTGGTGATCCTGGATGAACCCACAAATGGCTTGGATCCCGCCGCGCGGCAGCGGATGCTGCAGTTAATCAAAGAGATGAAGGAACAGCATGGGATGAATGTGTTGCTGTGCTCGCATTTGCTCACCGATGTGGAGCAGGTTTGCGATGAGGTGGTGATTTTGAAAGACGGCATGGTGGTGCACCAAGCCGATTTGGAAGCGGAGCGGAAATCGAACCGGCGATTTGTGCAGTTGGATGTGATGGGGGACGACCGGAACCTGGCGGCGGCGCTACGGGAAGTGGGCGCGGAAGGCGTTTCGGAAGCGCCCGGTGAATGGCGAATTGTGTTGCCGGCGGATGTGGAGATCGGTTCGTTGTGGCGGGTGGCGGCGCGGGAACGGTTACAGATTCGGAAGCTGACACACCGGAAAGACACGTTGGAAGAGATCTTCTTGAAGGCCGTTGGGCATATACGGCAGACACCGGGCGGCGCTCCGGCGGAGGTACCCGTTCATGGCCGTTTATAGGCGCGGATATCAACGCTACGACGGACGGCTGACAAGCCACATGGCGCGAATGATGGTGATGCCGCGGTTCACCTGGGAGCGAATGGCGGGGCAGAAATTCGTTCTGGTTCTAATGGTGGTGTCGATGTTTTGGCCGCTGCTGTGCGCGGGGTTTGTGTACCTGGCTAATCACTCGGAACTCTGGCAGGGCTTGGGCGGAGACTTCAAGAAGTACCTGGCAATCAATGGGAATTTCTTTTCCATCTTCATGAAAGCGCAGTCCGTGTACGCCCTGATTCTGGCGTCGGTGGCGGGACCGGGGTTGATTGCGCCGGACTTGGCGAACAATGCGCTGCCATTGTATTTTTCCCGGCCGTTGACGCGCGGAGACTACATTCTTTCGCGGATGATCGTGTTACTGGGCCTATTGTCGATGGTGACGATAGTGCCGGGCATGCTGCTGTTCGGGATGCAGGTGGGAATAGCGGGCGCGGACTGGTTTTGGGGGAACTGGCATCTGGGCGCGGCGATCTTCGTTGGCTTCGCGCTTTACATCGCGGTGGTGAGTTTGGTGGCCATGACGAGTTCGGCGTATGTCAAATGGCGCGTGGTGGCGGGGGCGCTGGTACTGGCGTTCTTCTTCCTGCTGGCGGGGGCCGCCGAGATGGTGAACGCCGTGTTCCGGGTGGACTGGGCGTCGACGTTCAACATCGGGTATGCGATGAACACGGTGTGGGATGGAATGCTGGACCTGGAAATTCCGGATGACAAGCCGGGAGTGTGGGAGTGCGCAACGTTCATCGTGGCGCTGGCGGCGGGTCTGTTGGCGCTGTTGGCGCGGAAGCTGCGGCCGGTGGAGGTGGTGCGGTGAGTACGCCGGAGATTGTTTTCGATAATGTTTCGAAGTTCTACGGCGACGTGCTTGGAGTGAATCGCGTTGACCTGCATATTCCGCCGGGGATTACGAGCCTGGTGGGTCCGAATGGGTCGGGAAAGACGACCCTGATGAATTTGATGACGGGGCTGGTGCATCCAAACAGCGGCGTGATTCAGGTGCGCGGACTGTCGCCGTTTGCGCCGGAGAAGTTGATGAAGATTCTGGGTTACGCGACGCAGTACGACGCTGGCCCGCGCGGGGCGACGGGGTTTGATTTCATTTACACGGGTTTGCTGTTGCACGGGTTTAGTACCGCGGAAGCGCGGCGGCGGACGTGGCAATCGATTGAGCGCGTTGGTTTGACGGCCGCGGCGAAGAGAAAAGTCGCCGGTTATTCAAAGGGCATGCGGCAGAGGATTCGACTGGCACAGGCTGTCGCGCACGATCCGGAAGTGTTGATTTTGGATGAGCCGTTGAACGGGTTGGACCCGCTGGTGCGGGCCGAGACGATCGCGCTGTTTCGCGAGTATGCGGCGGGCGGGCGGCATGTGGTTTTGTCGAGCCATGTACTGCAAGAGGTGGACGTATTTTCCGATCAGGTGATTCTGATCGCGAACGGGATGATCGTCGCCGAGGGGCAGATCAAAAGCGTTCGCGATGAGATACACGAGCATCCGAGCCAGTATTTGCTGACGTGCAGGAACGCGTCGCGGGTGGCTTCGTTGTTGTTCGCGGAAGACCATATTTCCGAGATTAAGCTGGCGCCGGAAGGGCAGGGGTTACTGGTGTTGACGCGCAATCGCGAGGCGTTTTCGGCCGCTTTGGAACGGATTGCGCTTGGCGGGAATGATATTGACGGCGTGATTCCAACGGATGAGAACGTGGACGCTTTATACGAGTACTTGATTGGAGGCGCACGATGACGCCGTTGCAACAGATATCGACCATCGCGCGGCTGGAGTTGGGGCGGGTGTTCTTTTCGCGGCGATCGTTCTGGGTGTATTTATTGGCGATTTTCCCTTCAGTAATTTTTCTGGGGCACGCCATTGAGGCTGGGTTCAAGGCCCGGCAGTGGGGCGGTGACGGTCGCAAGGCATCGGTGGAGGCGTTAAACCGGGTGCAATCGGGGATGACGGACGAGCAAGTGTTGCAGTTGGCGGGCAAGCCGGTGATAGACCGGACGTCAAAGCGGAGGGTGCGCAAGGACAGAGACCCCGAAGCGGAGAAGGAGCCGGAAACACGGCGTTTTTTGATGTATTTTGACGGGAAGCGGCGAGTGGATTTGCGGTTTGAGGATGGGAAGCTGATGTCGCGAAGTTCGCGGGACCTGATGAATTTCGAGGAAGACCGGCGGGTTTATGCGGGGATGTTCCAGTTCTTTTACTTGCGGCTTGGGATCTTTTTTGGATGCCTGGGAATTTTCATCAACTTGTTCCGCGGGGAAATGCTGGACCGGTCGCTGCACTTTTGGTTTTTGGCGCCGGTGAAGCGGGAGATCCTGCTGATGGGTAAGTATGTAGCGGGACTGGTCGCGGCGGCATTGATTTTTGGAATGGGCGCGTTACTGAGTTTCCTGTCCATGGTGTTGCCGCAAGACGCGGGTGAGGTGCAGACGTTTTGGCAGACGATCGGGCCGGAACAGGCGTTCTGGTATGTGGCGGCGGCGATGTTGGGATGCGTGGGGTATGGGAGTATTTTCCTAGCGGCGGGGCTATTATTGCGAAATCCGATTATCCCGGCGATTGTGATGCTGATGTGGGAATCGATCAATGGTTTTCTGCCGGACGTGATGCAAAAGCTGAGCGTGCTGCATTATTTGCAATCGCTGTGTCCGGTACCGGTGCCGTTACCGAACGATATGCCCGCGTTGATGAAGATGCTGCTCGCGCCGGCGGCGCCGGCGTCAGTGCCGGTGGCGGTAGTGGGACTTTTGGGGTTGACGGCGGTCGTGTTGATGGCGGGGATGTGGGCGGCGCGGCGGCTGGAAATCAACTACGGAACGGAGTGAGGGATAACCTTCGCCGGACGGGCGGCGTCATCTCTAGTTGCCTGGGCTTGATATATTCGAGGTTCAGCCAATTGGAGTGAAAACTTGTCCAAATTCAATCGCCGACAATTCTTGAAACAGACCGCCGCGACCGCGACGCTTCTTCCGGGAGCGAATGGGGCCGCGGCGAATCGCGCCCTGGAATGGAACCACTATGGAGGCGACGCCGGGGCGTCGCGCTATTCGCCTTGCGAACAGATCAAGCGGGGGAACGTGGCCAATT
Organism: Bryobacteraceae bacterium; assembly: GCA_046155405.1. Classification (GTDB taxonomy): domain Bacteria; phylum Acidobacteriota; class Terriglobia; order Bryobacterales; family Bryobacteraceae. Next base: position 48,573 of record JBJXFL010000050.1, read on the forward strand.
TGAAGGTGGCTTGGGTGCACAAGACCGACGACGCGAGCGCGCGGCCGTCGACCGTGATTGAGTGCACGCCGATTGTTGTCGATGGCGTGATGTATTTGACGACGGCGCGGAATCGCGTGCAGGCGGTGGAGGCGGCGACCGGAAAACTGTTATGGACGTTCGATCCCGGCGAGGGGGCGGCAGCGGTTTCGGGCGCGCCATCGCGGCGAGCGCCTGGGGTTAGCCGGTCCGTGTGCTTCTGGGAGGACGGCGGCGACAAGCGGATTTTCACCGCCTATCGTGACCAGTTGTGGGCGATTGAGGCCAAGACGGGGAAGGCGGTTGGCACGTTTGGCAAGGACGGGATGATCGATCTGAAGAGCGACTTCGATCACGATATGTCGAAGTTGACGTTCAAACATAGCAGCCCCGTGGTGGTATACAAGGACGTCGTGATTACGGGCGGAGGCGGCGGCGAGGGGCCGTATCCGGAGGCTCCGGGGCACATTCGCGGGTTCGATGCGAAGACTGGGAAGCGACGGTGGATTTTTCACACGATTCCAAAACCGGGCGAGTTTGGACACGATACGTGGTCCGGCGATTCGTGGAAGTACACGGGAGGCACGAACAACTGGGCGGGGATGAGCGTGGACGAAAAGCGCGGGTGGGTGTTCGCGGGGATCGGGTCGCCGAGTTTTGACTATTGGGCGGGCAACCGGTTGGGCGATAACCTTTACGGGAATTGCGTGGTGGCGCTGGATGCATTGACGGGTGTGAAGAAGTGGCATTATCAGATCGTTCGCCACGACATTTGGGACTACGACATGCCGGCGCAACCGGCGCTGATCACGATGAAGATGGGCGGCAAAACAATTGACGCAGTGGTGCAACCGACCAAGCAGGCGTATCTGTTCTTTCTGGACCGCGAGACGGGCAAGCCAATTTATGGCGTGGAGGAGCGGGCGAATCCGGCGTCGAAGATGCCGGGCGAGGTGCTGTCGAAAACGCAGCCGTATCCGTTGAAGCCGCCGGCTATTTCGCGGCAGGGGTTTAAGGCGGAATGGATCACCGATATCAGTCCCGAGGCGCACGCGCATGTGAAGGCGCAGGTGGACCAGTTGGGATATGGAGATTTGTTCCATCCGGCGCCGATGGAAGGCGGGATTATTCATCCCGGTTTCCGGGGTGGCGCGCTGTGGGGCGGGTGCTGCTTCGATCCGAAGCGAAACAGACTGTTTGTGAACTCCGATGAAACGACGAACGTGATTGCGTTCAAGGACGCCGAGCCGGGGATGAATGTGAAGTACGGGCTGAAGAAACGGATTGAATTGCTGGACCATGAAGGCTATCCGGGCATCAAGCCGCCGTGGGGTTATATGACGGCGGTCGACGCCGACAAGGGCGAGTTCAAGTGGCGCGTGGTGAACGGCGAGTTTGCGGAGTTAAAAAAACGCGGCGTGAAAAAAACGGGAACACCTTCGCACGGCGGCAGCATCTGTACGGCTGGAGGGCTGGTTTTCATGGCGGGGACTTTCGACAAGATGATTCGCGCGTTCGATTCCGATTCGGGGAAGATATTGTGGGAACACGAGTTGCCGGCGGGCGGATTTGCAACGCCAATGACTTACGAGGCGAATGGGAAACAATACGTGGTTATCGCGGCGGCCGGCGGCAAGAGCGGGTCGAAGGCCAACGATGAATTCATTGCGTTTTCGCTGTAGTTTTTTGTTCCTGGCGTTGTTAGCCCTGACGGCACAGCAGAAGGAATACCAGGCGAAGGACGAGAAGATTCCGGGCGATCCGGTTGCGCAGCCGATCGCCTACAGCCATAAAACGCACGTGGCGTTGGGACTGAAGTGCACGAATTGCCACACGATGCCAGGGGAGGGTTTCTTGGCGACGTATCCCAAGGAGACGTTGTGCATGGGGTGCCATACGAGCGTCAAGAAAGACAGCCCGGAGATAAAGAAGCTGGCGGCGTTTGCGGCGAAAAAGGAGCCGGTACCATGGGCGAAGGTATACCAGGTGCCGGATATCGTTTGGTTCAATCATGCCGTGCACGTGAAGAATGGAAAGGCGGAGTGTTCGGTTTGTCATGGGGACGTGGGGCAGCGGGAGGTGCTGTTCCAGGAAAAGTCGACGTCGATGCAGACGTGTATGGCTTGCCATGCGGCGCAGGGGGCGCCGAATGGATGTGACACCTGCCATGCGAGCCAGTAGGCGTGCGCAGCGCCGACGGAGTCTTGGCCGTTTTCGGAGCGGGCGACGCTGGGTTCGTTCGCATTGAAGGTGACGCCTGTGGGGTGGGGCCGGGCACGATTTGCGCCACACGCATAGGTATTTCCGCGGGTCATTTCGCAGCCGCCTTCTGATGTACGATTTTGTGCAGATGGCCGGATCGATGATCCACGCGGGACAGCGGCCATCGATTGCTGAAGCATAGATGAATCAACGATTGGCGCTGCGCACTTCGTTCCTTTTGGCCGGCTGCGCCTTGTTTGTGTACTTGCTGGTCCGGCTAGGCCCTGGAGACATCGCGGCGCTGGTGGTGCAAACGGGCTGGTACTTCGCCTGGATGTGCCTGGCATTCGCCGGACACCAACTGGTCCGCGCGGCCGCATTCTCCAAATGCGTAACTGCGGTTAAGCGGCCCTCCTATTGGGACCTGGTACGTATCCGCCTATCCGGAGAAGCGGTCCAGTACCTGACGTTTACCGGCCCGTTTCTGGCCGAACCCGCCAAAGCGTTGTTGTTGAAGACACGAGGCTCGGACCTCACACACGCGTTCGCGGCGACGATCTCCGAGTATCTATTTTACTTGTTCACATCGGCCGCAATGACCCTGGCCGGCCTGTATTACTTGATCGGGAACGCCGGTATTTCCGGCCCGCTATTGGTCGCGGCTCGCATCGTAGCGACCATCGCCGGCGCGTTTCTCCTGACCGCGGCGTTCGCCATCGCCGGCCGAGTCTACCTGATCGGCGCGGTAGTAAAGGCAATCGGCAAACTACCGGCGATTGGAAAGCGCCTTCGCATCGACCCTCACACGCTGCGTGAGACCGAAGACCTTCTGTTCGTACTGTTGCGCGCACGGCCGGGGCGCTTTGTATCGATTTTGGGAATCGAGTTCGTGGCGCAAGCGCTGCTGATCCTGGAAGTATTTTTGTTCCTGAAGAGCATGGGCACCCCTTTCCCGATTCTGGATTCCCTTCTGATTGAGGCCGCCGGCAAGTTCATAGGCCTGGGGTTCTTTTTCGTTCCTGCGCAGATCGGGGTGGCTGAGGGGGCCTACTCGCTGATCTTTCAGGGGCTTGGATTCAGTGCAACGGCGGGCTTCGGTCTGGCGCTTGCGCGACGGTTCCGCAGTCTCCTCATTGCGGCTGCCGGCCTCCTGCTGCTACCGCAGTGGAGCGGCGGGGCGATGGTCCGCTAACAACCGCCTTGGGCGGGCGCTATCATTACGAGGCGCGCTATCCTATCGCCGGTTATGCCACGAGATACTCTGGTTGATTTTTTTGCCGATTTCGCTCCGCTCCGCGGCGTGTTTCTGGTTCACGACAATGGATACCGCACGCGGAGTTTCCGTTATTGCGAGGTGGCCGGCATGGCGCGCGCCTTCTCTCTGCGTCTTCGCGAACATGGGATCGGCAAAGGCGAAAAAGTGTTGTTCTGGTCGGAAAATCGCCCCGGGTGGATTGGCGCACTTTGGGGGTGCATCCTGGACGGTGTGGTGGTGGTCCCGGTAGACTATCGATCATCAGCCCAAACGCTGACCAGGATCGGTGGCCTGGTTGGAGCGCGAGCGCTTGTGACTGGCGATGAGGTTTCCCCGCCAGCAGAATTCACGGGGCCGGTCTGGCACATGCCGGAAATCGAGCGGGAATCCGCGCCTGCTCTCGATCCTCAAGTCCAGGGTTCCCCGGACGATCTCGTGGAAATCGTATTCACCTCCGGCGCCACGGGCGAGCCGAAAGGGGTCACGATCACGCATCGCAACCTACTCGCCAACATGGTGCCGGTGGAGCGGGAGATCGCGCGCTACAAGAAGTACGGGCGTCCCTTCTTCCCGCTGCGCTTCGTGGATCTACTTCCGCTCAGCCACCTGTTCGGTCAAGCCATGGCAACTTACATTCCGCCGATGCTTGAGGGCACGGTTGTTTTCCTGGCGACGTTACATCCACAGGACGTCATAGGTCAGATCCAGCGGCGGCGAGTGTCCGTGCTGGTGTGCGTGCCGAAGATTCTCGAGATGCTGCGGGACTATATACGTTCACAGTATCCGGAGAGCGCGGAGCCGCGTAGCGGCCGCTGGTGGATTCGATGGTGGCACTACCGCCGGGTGCATCAAGCCTTCGGCATCAAATTCTGGGCCTTTGTCGTGGGAGCCGCACCGCTGGATCCGGGCCTGGAGCAGTTCTGGTCACAGCTTGGCTTCGTCGTGGTTCAAGGCTATGGTCTCACTGAGACGGCACCGATCGTGACATTGAACCACCCCTTCCACGCGCGGCGAGGCACCGTGGGGCGGCCGATCGGAGGCGTCGAGGTGAAGATCGCCGGCGACTCCGAAATCCTGGTGCGCGGGCCCAATGTCACTGGCGGGTACTATCGGAACCCGGAAGCCAGTTCGGAAGTTTTTGCGGATGGCTGGTTCCACACGGGCGACCTGGGCACACTGGCGGCGGACGGCACGCTGGTGGTTCATGGCCGAAAGAAAGATGTGATCGTCACGCCGGACGGACTCAATGTCTACCCGGAGGATGTCGAGCGGGCTCTCGAAGAAACCTCCGGCGTGAAGGAAGCGGCGGTGCTTGGGCATGACGCCGTTCACGCCGTGCTGGTGCTGGAGGCCGGCGCCAATGCAGACGAGGCCGTCCGCGCCGCGAACGAAAAGCTGGAAGAACACCAGCGGATCCGTACAGTACGCGTGTGGCCCGGGGCAGCGCTGCCTCGCACCGAGGGCACCGCCAAACTCAAGCGCGCCGAAATCCGGCAGTGGCTGGAGAGCGGCACGCTGCCCGCGCCGCAGCCCGACGGCGGGCTGGTGGATATTCTCCGGCGGATGGCCCCCGGCCGGAACATCACTCCGCAAACCACGCTGGAGGAGCTGGGCTTGAGTTCCCTGGACCGGATCGAGCTGATGGTGCAAATGGAACAACAGGCCGGCGGAGCGGTGGACGAGAGAGCTTTCGTCGGGGCGCGCCGCGTCTCGGAGCTATTGACGGTCCCGGTGGGTCCCCGCGAGGTCACTGCGCAGGACTACCCTCGCTGGGGCCGCTCATCCGCGGCCCGTTTTCTGCGCCGGATTGTTCAGTCAATGTTGATCCTGCCACTCACGCGTTTTTACGCCCGCGTAGAGGTTCGCGGAATCGAGCGGCTCTCCGGCTTGCGCGGACCCGTGATCTTCGCCTCGAACCACCAAAGTCACCTCGACACGCCCGCCATTTTGAGCGCCTTGCCTGTCAGGTTTCGTTACCGCATGGCCCCCGCGATGTCGAAGGAGTTTTTCACCGCTCACTTTCATCCGGCCGGCCGCCCGCTCGGCGAACGGTTTGGCAGTAGCCTTCAGTACTATCTCGCCGTGCTCTGCTTCAATGCGTTTCCGCTTCCCCAACGGGAAGCGGGGGCGGGCGGGGCGTTGCGCTACGCGGGCGAACTTGCGGCGGATGGATGGTCGATTCTGATCTTTCCAGAAGGCGAACGAACCCAGACAGGTGAGATTCTTCCGTTCCGCCCGGGTGTCGCCATGATAGCGTCCCGCCTAGCACTCTCCGTGATACCCATTAGATTGCGCGGCCTTGAGAAAGTGTTGCACAAGTCGGCCAGATGGGCGACGCGAGGGCCTGTTCAGATTACGTTCGGAAATCCGGTCACGCTGACGGCGGGCGACTGGCGGGAACTCGCCGCCCAAATCGAAAAGGCCGTTCGTGATCTATAGTCCAGGGGAAACTTATCGCCGCGGCGGGCGGTACAATGTGACCGGAGAGGCGGTATCCTTCCGATGTTTGTGGGGATCCTGGCGGTCGCGATTGGCATCGCCGTGTTGTGTCACACGGCCCCGTTCCCATTTCTTTTCGACGCCGCCGCGAGGAAGGTATCGGTCTGGCGCGTGCCGGAACAAAGGGCCCAGCGCGCCGTTTATTTGACCTTCGATGACGGACCCAATCCGACCGTCACAGGCGATCTGCTGGACCTCCTACAGGAGAAGAAGGTTCCTGCGACATTCTTTCTCATCGACCACTACGTCACGGAATCAACGGCGCCCCTGGTGCGGAGGATGTTTGAGGAAGGGCACACCGTGGCGCAACATACCGGGGACAGGCGGCTGATGCTACGCTCACCCGGCCGCATGGCGGCGGAGTTAAAACGCTCGGCCGATCACATCGAACGTCTCACCGGATTTCGCCCCTGTCCATTATTCCGCCCTCACGCCGGCTGGCGCAGCGTCCCGATGCTTATGGGACTGAGCCGCGCGCAGTACAAGCTGGTTGGGTGGAGTTGGTTCAATTGGGACTGGGTCTGGTTTCGCGAACGCACAGCGGATCGGGTGGCGGCGCAGATACTCCAGCACGCAGCGCCGGGCGGAATTATAGTGATTCACGACGGGCACCATCGTAATCCTCGCGCGGACCGGCGTTACGCGGTGGGGGCGGCGGCCATGATCGTCGATCGTCTCCGGGCGCGGGGTTTCGAGTTCAGCGGATTGTGCGCTACCACTTGTGCGGAACATGGAAGGAACCCCCTGGCGCTTGAGAAGCATTGGGCGCGGCTTAGGGTTCGGCGTAGTTGAAGGACCGATTTGTGGGGTTTGTGCACAGGTCTTCCCCAACGGCATATCATGGACTGATGGCCGTCGATGACACACTGACGCATGAGATCGTCCGACGCATCCTGGAGGTTTCCAAACCGGAGAGGATCATAATGTTCGGCTCCGCCGCCACTGGCGAAATGAACCGCGATAGCGACATCGACCTATTGGTTGTTGAGCGGGCGCCGGGGAACGTCCGAGAGGAGAGCGTTAAGATTCGTACCGCCATTGGTGATGTCGACTATCCGGTCGACGTAATTGTTATTCCGACGGAAAGGTTCGAAGCCACTAAGAACATAATCGGCGGGATCGCTTATCCGGCGCATAAGTATGGCAGAGTTCTCTACGAAGCCGCCTGACGAGGAGGTCCGTAAGTTCGTGGCCGACTGGATCAGGAAGGCCGAGCTAGTCCGCCATTAGGTTGATATCGAACGATTGCTCCGAATTCTGCGTACGGTGGCGCCGGAGATCGCGGAGGCGCTCTCCGACGCGAATTGGCTCACTCCGTTGGGCGTCGATGTCCGCTATCCAGGCGATTTTCCTGAAACTCTTCCTGAGGACGAAAAGCGCGCGGTCGAGTTAACGAATCGTGTTAAATCTACTGCTCTGGCCTCGCTCGCACCCTATCTCGCGGGACAATGACGCGGGTTTGATGCCTGGCACGGGCGTTCAGAAGTCGATTTGCTCGCGCTTCGATTCGAGGGCGGAGGCATTGATGCCGGAGACTTTCCGCAGATCTTCGAACGATTTGAAGGCGCCGTTCGTTTCACGATGCTTTACTATGGCGGCGGCTTGTTCCGGCTTTAAGACGAGGGCTTCGGCGATGGCCTCGGCGGTGGCTTGGTTGACGTTGACTTTGACCGGAGAGAACTGGGCGACGAGATAGTCGGAGACTTCGGCCCATTCTTCCTCTTCGCCTTTGGCGCCGCGCCGGATCATATCCTCAATTACCGCGTTCCAGCCATCGCGGGTTTCGCGGCGGCGGACGAAATTGCCGAATCCATGGCAGGCGCCGCAAAGGCGTTGCGCGGTGGCGCGGCCGGGGCCTTCGGGCAGTTGCTTGCCGTTATCGTCAGCGGCGAAAAGACCGGCGCAAACGGCGAATGGGAGGAGGAATCGCATGCGGCTTTCTTCTTCATTGTCGCTCAGGAGATAATGGAAGCGACTCATGAGATTGACGGTCCTAGTCGGTGCGTTGCTGCTCGGGGCTTGCGGGAAGACGGGGAGCGAACGGCCGATAGGGAAAGCGATTGAAGTTTCGGTGCCGTTGGGGCTGCCGCCTTTGCCGGTTCCGGATGATAATCCGCTGACCGCGGAGACGGTGGCGCTGGGGAAGAAGCTGTTTTTCGATCCGAGGCTGTCGGCGGACAACACAGTTTCCTGCGCGTTGTGCCATAGTCCGGAACACGGATTTAGCGATGGGCGGAAGACGGCGGTCGGGATGAGGCAGCAGGCGGGGAAGCGGAACGCACCGACGGTCTTGAATGCGGCATATAATACGCGGCAATTTTGGGATGGGCGGGCGGCTTCCCTGGAGGAACAGGCGGCGGGTCCGATTACGAATCCGATTGAGATGAGTATGGCGGACGAGGAGTGCGTGGAGAGGTTGATGGGGGACGCGGAGTACCGGGCGCTGTTTGCCAAGGCCTTTGGCGAGGGGGCGATCACAATGGGCAAACTGCAGAAGGCGATAGCGGCGTATGAGCGGACGGTAATTAGCGGGAATTCACCGGTCGATCGTTTTCTGTACGGCGGGGATAAGGCGGCGCTTTCGGAGGCCGCGGTGCGGGGATTGGCTATTTTCATGGATCGCAAGAAGGGGAACTGCTCGGCCTGCCATTTGGTGGGGACGGAGTGGGCGCTGTTCACCGACGGGCTGTTTCACAATATCGGCGCGGGGTTAAATGCGGAGGGCGAGTTGACAGACTTAGGACGTTTTGAGCAGACGAAGAATGAGCCGGACAAGGGCGCCTTTAAGACTCCGTCGCTGCGGAACGTGGCGCAGAGCGGACCATATATGCACGACGGACGGTTAAAGACATTGCGGGAAGTGGTGGATTTTTACGCGGGCGGAGGAAGTTCGAATCCATACCTCGATAAGCAGATTAGGCCGCTGGCGTTGACGGGGAAGGATCGCGAGGATCTGGTGGCATTTTTGGAATCGCTGACCGGAGAGACGCCGTGATCTTTCTGATACCCATCCTGCTGATGTTATCGGCGTGCGCACCAACACCGAAGTTGGCGGAAGTGCCGTCCTACTTCCAGATCGACGCAGGGACGGCGGGGACGATACGGGGGACGATACGGTTTGCGGGCGCGAAGCCGGCGGCGAAGGTGATTTCGTTGGACTCCGATCCGCAGTGCGCGAAGCTACACAAGGGCGGGCGGATTACGGATGACGGTGCCGGAGTATTTGTGTATTTGAAAACGGGTCTGGAAGGGAAAAGGTTTGCGCCGCCCGCCGAGCCCGCGGTGATTGACCAGAAGGGCTGCCGGTTTCAGCCGCGTGTGATCGGGATGCAGACGGGGCAGCCACTGCGCGTGACGAACTCCGACCCGGTGACGCACAATATACATCCGCAGCCGAAGCGGAACCGGGACTGGAACCAGAGTCAAGCTCCGGAAGATCCGCCGTTATCGCGCAAGTTCGCGGTGCCGGAGATCATGATTCCGGTAAAGTGTAACGTGCATAACTGGATGCGCGCATGGATAGGCGTATTGGATCATCCGTATTTCGCCGTAACGGGCGCGAATGGCGCGTTCGAGATTGCTAATGTACCGCCGGGGAGTTATACGGTCGCGGCGTGGCAGGAGACGCTCGGGAGCGAAGAGCAGTCCGTGACGCTGGCGGCATCGGCAACGAGTGAGTTGACATTTACGTTCAAAGGAAACTGAGATGCTACTAAGGAACTCGCGCACAACGGACTCGCTCCGGCCCGGCGGAATGGGCGAGTTCCTCGCCCATTGGAGCCGCGCCTGCGCGGCCTGTGCGCTACTAGGAATCACGGCTTTATCGCTCGTGTTTTTGGGCGGTTGCGCGAGACAGGCGGAGCCGCCGAAGGGGTACCGGATCTATGTGACCAATGAGCGATCGGGGGACTTGAGCGTGATCGACTCGACTACGCATGAAGTGGTCGCCACAGTGCCGTTGGGAAAGCGGCCGAGGGGTATTCATGCGAGTCCGGATGGAAAGCTGATTTATGTGGCGTTGAGCGGGTCGCCGATTGCAGGACCGGGCGTGGATGAGAGCACGCTGCCGCCGGCGGACAAAAGCGCCGATGGTATTGGCGTGTACGATGTGGCGCAGGGGAAAGTGGTGAAGATGTTGAAGAGCGGGAGCGACCCGGAGGAATTTGCCATTACGGCGGACGGGAAGTATCTGTATATTTCGAACGAAGATGTGGCTGGGGTTTCAATCCTGGATTTGACGACGGAGAAGATCATTGCCACGCTGCCAACGGGGGAGGAGCCGGAGGGCGTGGAGTTGAGTCCGGACGGGAAGTTTGTATATGCGACTTCGGAAGACGCGGGGATGATTTATAAGATCGACACGGCGACGCAGAAGGTGGTGAACAGCTTGAAAGTCGGCCGGCGGCCGCGGACGATTGCGTGGATGCCGGATGGCAAGGCGGTGTGGGTGAATGCGGAGAATGACGGAACTGTGGTGTACGTCGATACGGTGAAGAATCAGGTGGCGGAGACGATCACGCTAGGCGAGGCGGGCGTGATAAAGCCGATGGCGGTGTTGCTATCGAAAGACGCGTCCAAACTCTATGTGAGTACTGGCCGAGGGAAGAGGGTGTTTGTGGTGGACACGGCTACGCGAAAGGTGGAGACGTCGTTCGAGGTAGGGCAGCGGCCTTGGGGCATTGTATTGTCGCCGGACGGAAAAACACTGTATACGGCGAATGGGCCGTCGAATGACTTGTCAGTCGTCGACCTGGCGACGAAGACGGTGACGAAGAAGATTGCGCTAACGGGATCGCCGTGGAGCGCGATTGTACTGCCGCGGCTCCAATAAGAATAGGCTCAAACCCGCCTTCCCATTAGAAGCCAGACGATCAGAACGACGAGCAAAAGACCACCGATCCCGCCACCTACGGCCGGCCCGCCATAATAGTAGCCCCCACCTCCGCCAAAAAGAATCAGCAGAACGAGTACAATCAGAATCAGATTCATAACCTATACCTTTCTTCTCCGTGATCGGCGGGCGTGCCCGCGTTACAAACTTCTATGCACGTTGAGTGCCATCACGCAGCTTTTCTTAGTTCTCCTATTCTTCGCGTTTCCGACAATTACGTTGGTGCGCAAGAGTTTGCTGTGAGAAGTTCCGATGGAGGCTGGTACACCGGCAATTCCATGAGTTCGACGGTCGAAAAACGGTCGACCGATTTCGCCACGTTAATTTGGAAACGCGATGGAGAGCCGGGAGTTACTCGCGGACTTCGCGCGCCGCCGCTCTCCCTAGTTGAAACGCAAAGTACCGCGCCCGCATGGCGTGGCTGCTGCGCATTTCGGGACTGCACCGGGACTTATCGGCCGAAGGCCCAGGATCGCCCCGACAGCCAATACTGCCGGAAATCGTTCTTCAGCGCAGGCGTCTTGAGAATGCCCAAGACATCATTTGAGATGTCTTGATTGGAGACCTTTGCAATTAGCAGGGCGAAGCCGGCGAGGGCTTGGCCGGTGGTGAAATTGCAATGGCCGTAAGACGGAATGGGCAGATTGAGATGCTGCGCGCCGCTGCCGGAGACCGTGGTCTTCAGGCGGTAAAGCAGTTCATGCCGGTAAGGGATCAACTGATCGCCGGTGGTGTGCATGGTGACGAGCGGATTGGTGAGGACGCCGGTGGTCTGGTAATTAGCCTGCATTTCGGCCAGCGCGGCGGGGGAGACGGTAAAGCGCTGCACGCCCGCGTTGAGCGCGGCGTCGTCCGCGGAGCCGGAGTAAGTGCGAGTGACGTTGTCGTAGGGCTGCCCGCCGAGCTTGGCGACGGCATCGTTGGTAGCGAAGACGTTGTACCAGCCAAGACTGGTATGGGATTGGACAATCTCGTCCTGGGTTGTTCCGGGGATTTTGCCGACGGTCATCAATTGCTGGGTGAGCGATGGAGAACCGGTGACAGCGCTGGCGACGGCGGGCTCATAGACGGTTTCCCATTGCGAGATAACGTTCGCGGGAATGGAAATGGGAGCGCCGGGAATAACGCCGGGAAAGAAGTAATCGAACAGAATGCGCCAGTCGCCGAAGTAGTTAATCTGGAACGGAAAGTCGCCGATGGGGCCGCAGGCGGCCAAGCCGCCGGAGTAGACGCCGGGGAACTGTTCAATGGATTTGGCGGTGACCAAGCCGCCTTCGGAGACGCCGATGAGATAGACCCGGCGAGGGGCGCCGAATTGTTGGGTAAAGATGGTTACCAGGTCCTTCAGATCCAACAATCCTTCCTTGATGGCAAGCCCGTTGACGGAGTAACCGCTAACGGCGAAGGCGAAACCTAGGGCATTGATGATGCCTGGGACGGAGGTGCCATCGGGCAGGGTCAACTGATCCTCCGGGATACCGAGCGGCTCGAATTCGGAGACGTAACCGTGGGCGTAAACGACTAAGTCCCCGCGATATCGATCGGCGGCGGGCATACAGAACCGGTACTTGGCGCCGGAACTCTGGGTGCCGTCCGGCAGGCAGTTGCTTACTTGCCCCCAAGCGGATTCGCCAGCCAGGGAAACGGCGAAGAAAGAGACGAGTACACAGGATAAGCGTCGAAGTGGCATAGTGTCATGATTGTACTTGAAGAAGTTAGGGTTTTGGATTGAGGAGATTCCGATGAGGACGATTCGAGCTTGGGCGATGATGCTCGCGGTCTGTAGTTTGGGTGTTACGGCACAAACGACAACGGGCACCGTGACGGGGACGGTGACGGACGCGGCCGGGGCGCTGGTGGGCGCGGCGGCGGTGAAGCTGACCAACACCGGGACGGGACTGGCGCTGACGGCTGAAACCGCCGAGAACGGGAGCTATGTGTTCCCGTTGGTACAGCCGGGTACCTATGAAATCGCCGTTGAGAAAACGGGATTCCAGAAGTTCGCAAGGTCGTTCACATTGGCCGTTACGCAGCAGGCGCGTATCGATGCGCAGCTCGCCGTGGGGCAGGTGAGCGACTCGGTGCAGGTGAGCGCGGCGGCGGTCGTGCTGGAAACCGACACGTCGAATTTGGGGCAAGTAATTTCCAATCGACAAGTGGTGGATTTACCATTGAACGGGCGGAATCCGTTCGCGCTGGCGGCGTTGACACCGGGCGTGACGCCATTGGCGAGCTTCGGCGCGGGCGTGGCGGGGGCGCGAGGCGCGGCGCAATCGGCTGGGGCGAATAACTTTCTGGCGAATGGAGGAATGACGGGTTCGAACGAGATTTTGCTGGACGGGATTCCCATTACGGTTTGTTGCCAGGGGCAGCCGGCGCTGATCCCGACGATCGATACGACGGAAGAGTTCAAGGTGCAGACGAATACCTCGCCCGCCGAGTTCGGCAGGACGTCCGGCGGGATCCTGAATATTGTGACCAAAAGCGGTACGAATCGTTTCCATGGGACGGCATATGAGTTCTTCCGGAACGAAAAGTTGGACGCGGCGAACTTCTTCGTGAATCGCGCCGGAACCAACCCGATTCCGGGACGGAATGACCGGCGGACGCCGCTGCGCTACAACCAGTACGGGTTCGCGGCGGGCGGGCCGGTGGCGCTGCCGCGGGTCTATAACGGGAAGGACAAAACGTTTTTCTTTGGGAATGTGGAGACAGTGCAGTTGCGGCGGTCTCTGTTCCGGACGTTTAGCGCGCCGACGATGACGATGCGGACGGGAAATCTAAGCGAGGCGGCTTCCGATGTGTTCGATCCGGCCACGACGCGTCCGAACCCGGATCTGGCCGGGCGGTATCTCCGTACGCCGTTCCCGGGCAAGATCATTCCGGCTGCCCGGTTGAGCGCGGTAGCGCAAAACATTTTGAAGCTGTATCCGGCGCCGCAGCGGCCGGGAATTGTGAATAACCTGGATTCGGTGGCCAGTTCGCGCGACGACGATAAGCAGTTGAGCTTCCGGCTGGACCATAACTTCTCCGAACGCAACCGGCTGTTTGGGCGGTATAGCCGGCTGTGGAACGATCACTACGAACCGAACTATTGGAACAGCGTGTCGTCGCCGGCCGGGTTCAACCAGTTCATTAAGAGCCACACGCTGGTGCTCGACCAGATCTCGACGATCCGGCCGACGCTGGTGTTGAACCTACGGTACGGATTCGCGCGGCAGCGGAATTTCCGCGATCCTTATTCGCTGGGGACCGATCTCGGCGGGCTGGGTTTCTCACAGCTTTATACCCAACAGGTACAGGAGCGGTTCCTACCGGCCATCGGGATCAATGGATTCAACGGCAACGATGAAACCGGCAACCAACGGTTCACGCGTTATTCGCACACGCTGGCGGCCGCCGTCTCCGTGATTCGCTCTTCCCACAATATGAAAATGGGCTGGGATGGGCGCGTGTTCCTGGACCACAACGCGAGTCTGGGCAACCCGGGCGGGAACTTTTCGTTTGGCACCACATTCACGTCGGGGCCGGATCCGGTGGCGGGGGTACCGGGCGGGCAGGCGCCGTACTTAAGCTTCGGTTCGTTTTTGCTGGGCGTGCCGACGGGCGGGCTGTTGACCTATTCCGACGCGACATCGCAGCAGGGGTTTTATCATGCGCTGTATTTCCAGGACGACTGGAAGGTTTCTCGGAAATTGACGCTGAACCTGGGGCTGCGGTGGGAGATGGAGACGGGGCCGACGGAGCGTTATAACCGCATCGCGACAATCGACCAGAATATCGCTTCCCCACTGGCCCAGCGGACGGGGCTGCCTTTGAAAGGCGGACTGGTGTTCCGGGGAGTGGGCGACGCGTCGCGCGGACGTTACAAGACGGACGCGAATAACGTTGGACCGCGGTTTGGGTTCGCTTATTCGGTAACCTCGAAGACCGTCATTCGCGGCGGGCTCGGCGTGTTTTTCTCACCGGGGCTGGTGCGGCTTTTCAACGGCGGCAATCCGGGCTTCACGGTGACCACTCCGTTCGTGGCGTCGATCGATGGCGTGAACCCGGTGGGAAGTTTGGTGAATCCGTTCCCGAACGGGCTGCAGCCGCTTACGGGAGCGTCGCAGGGCGCGTCAACGCTGGTGGGAACCGGTGTGGCGGCGTTGCAGTACGACACGCCGCTGCCGTACTCCACCCAGTGGAATTTCGGCGTGCAGCGGGAGTTCCCCGGCTCGGTATCGTTGAGCGTTTCATACGCCGGAAACAAGGGCGTGAAGCTGCCGGTGAATGCGGGATTGAATGCGTTGAACCCGGTGTATTTCGGGGCCGTGGGCGATCTGTCGCGGGTGGCGCAGTTGAATGCGTTGGTCGATAATCCGTTCTTCGGCGTGATTGCCAGCGGACCGCTGGCGGCCCGGCAGGTGCAGCAGAATCAACTGTTGCGGGCATATCCGCACTTTACGGGGTTTGGCGTGAATTTTCTGGGCGCGGGGAATTCGACGTATCACGCGTTGCAGGTGAGCGCGCAGAAGCGCATGAGCAAGGGCTTACTGGCGACGCTGAGCTATACGTTTTCGAAGAACCTGGGCGATGTGAACATGTTGACCACGTCGTTTTTCGACGCGGGGCAGAACCCCGGTTATCAGAACGAGTTCAACCGGGCCATGGACCGCAGCGTATTGGGTTCGGACTTCCCGCACCGGCTGGTGATTTCGAGCGTCTATGACCTGCCGCTGGGGACCGGCAGATTGCTGGGCGGGTGGCAGGTGAACGGGATCTTTACGTATCAATCGGGCCAGCCGTTGAACTTCGGCGTCTCGGGCGCGCCGGCGTATGCGGGCGGGCGGGCGAGCTTTGTAGGCACGGGCGACCCGCGGACATCGGGGTCTGTTACCGACCGGCTGGGCGGCGTTTCCGGCGGGCCGGGGTATTTGAATGCGGCGGCCTTCCGAGTGCCGGCTTCATTTGAATTCGGCAACACGCCGCGGCTCGACAGTCGCAATCGCGGGCCGGTCACGAAGGGGTTGGACTTCTCGTTGATCAAGAACATTCCGCTTTACGAGACCATGCGGCTGCAGGTGCGGGCGGAGGCGTTTAACGTGACCAATACGCCCGTGTTTGGCCTGCCGAATACGACGGTGGGGAATCCGGGTTTCGGCGTGATTGGCGGGCAGGCGAATCAGCCGCGCAATTTGCAGTTGGCGTTGAAGATGATTTGGTAGTTAGTACTACTGTGTCATAAACGAGGCGCGCAGCGGCCTTGAGGGGGGTGGCCGTCCGTAGAATTTTGGGGGCGTGGGCGACGGCGCCGCCGATGGCGGATGCGATCCTGCTGGACGTTTTGTAAACGTTGCGGAGGCGGTGCGCTTCGTCGATGACGACGAGGTCCCAGGGGATGCGCTTCAGTTCTTCGGCCTTGGCGGCGGCGAAGTGATAGGAACAGATGACGACGGAGTTTTTGGATTCGAAGGGGCTGGCGGTGCCGGCACGGACGGCGGTGTTGAAAGTCTTGCTTTCAAGGATGATGGCGGGAAGGGAGAATTTTTCAAGAAGTTCCTGCTGCCATTGTTTGCGGAGCGTTGCAGGAAGGATGAGGAGTATGCGGCGTTTGCGTTCCGCCCAGCGCTGGGTGATGACGATTCCGGCTTCTATGGTTTTGCCAAGGCCAACTTCATCGGCAAGGATGACGCCTTTGGAGAGCGGCGAGCGGGTGGCGAAAAGGGCGGCGTCAACCTGGTGGGGATTCAGGTCTACACGGGCGTTGGAAATGGTGCGGGAGAGGCTTTGGATGGTTCCGCCCGCGCCTTTGAGGGTTAGAGCATTTGCCCAGTAGAGACTGTGGAAGTGCGTGCTCATCGGGGCGGCGGGGCGGGTCTCTGTTGTAACGGAAGCGGGGGTGTGTACAGAACTCAATTGTATTTTTTTTGGTGAGGGCTTTCGGGTGCGGCGTTTTCTAGGCCCTCGAACTGTCCGGCCAGCCACCCTTGCCGCACATCGGGCTGGATTCTGTCCAGCGTCACTACTGTCCAGCGTCACTATAGGATACGTTGTTTGAGACCAAATTCCGCGCGCACGATCTCGGGTGCTTAACCGTTTTGGGGGATCAATGACCGGGGACCAAGTTGTACGCTTCGACCGGGTTCAAATCTTTTCGGATGGATACTTCCAGTTCGGCTAAACGGGCGAGAGACCGTTGCGGGAGATTC
>JBJXFL010000055.1:0-4519 GCA_046155405.1 Bryobacteraceae bacterium
GCAGAGGATAAATGCCGTCCAGGATAGGAGCAGCCAGCGGCGCCGGGTGGTATCGCAATAACGGATAAAGCAATAAGCCGCCGATAGGAAGCAAAGCGCGGCCATGATCTGGTTGGTGGCGGCGATCCAGGTCATGGGAACGGTGAGGAGCGGATTAACGGCCCAGAACAGCGCGCCGCATGCGGCGGCGAAAGGCGATCCGGTGAGGCGGCGAAGCAGCAGTCCGAGCAGGATCAAGTTAGAGGACTGGACGCCGAATGCGAACAGGCGCGCCGGGAAGGCGTCGAGCTCGCAGCATCGATAGATCGCCCAATAAAAGAGCCGCTCACTGAGCGGCCGGAAGGTCCCCTGAGCAACGGGAGTAACAGCCAGCTCGGCGAGGTCCGCGACCGGCGTGGCCGCGGCGAGCTTCAGGTGTGCGAAATCGTCCTGCTGGAACCAGGCGTCGAAACCCTCGTGGAAAATCCCTGCCGCGAGCGCTACCGGAAGTAGGAGAAGCGCTCGCCTCATTCTTACGAGTTTCCCATAAAGACGAAAGGCGCGTGACCTTGCAGCCACGCGCCTTTCGCTCGCGAGACAACCAATTGGAGAACTGCCGCACAACGGACTCGCTTAGGCTATGCCTTCGCGGCCTGTGCGCCAGTTCAGGTTGTTACTGGACCGGAATCACCGCGCCCGCCGTCGGCGTCGAAACGCCGCCGATCGAGACTGAGATGGCCACATTGCCCGGCGCCGTGGACATTGGCACGCGAATGTTGATCTGCTGGAGACCCGTGATATTGCCCGGCGCGAGACCGGCGTACAGCACGTCGGCAGCGGCCAAGATCGTACCGCCGACCGTGACCGTGACGCGGTCTCGCAGCGGCACTGCGCCGACGGGGATTTCTCCGGACTGGAAGACCGGTTCGCCAAAGCCGAAACCGGTGCCGAAGAGGCTGACGACTTCGCCACGCCGAGCAGCCACGCCGCCCGGAACGTCGGCGGCCGCAGCCACGGCCTGGTTCTGCGCGTTAAGAGCCGCGATCGACTTACCCGCGAAGGTGAAGAACGCCGGCGAATGGTTGTTGACCGTCACCGTGGCCACATCGGAGCGGAGCTCGTTCTGGCGGTCGGGATTGAGGATGACAACCAGCGGCACCGCGCCAGAGGGAACGTCGAACGGAACCTGGAAGTTGATCTGGTCGTTCTGGACGTAGGTCACGGGCGAGCGTTTGCCGCCGACAGTGACGGCGACGCAGGCCAGCGAGGTCGGGAATCGGCCGTCGACGAGATCGCCGGAGCTGACGTTGCGCGTACGACCGGCGACTTCGAAGTTAAGACCGAAGACGGATGCGAGCACGTTCGGCGAGAGCTCGCGGGCGAACGACGCTGCGTTGCCGACCGAGCGGACGTTCGGACGCGTGGTGAGGTTGCAGGCGCCTTGCGCACGGAGGGTAATCGAGGTCGTGTAGATCGAATCGCCTTGATTGTTGCCGTTGCCATTGGCGGCGATGCCCGCGGCGTAGAGCACGACGTCTCCGACTTCATTGGCTGGCGGGGTCCACTCAAATTCCCAGTCGACACCCTCGCGCGTGCCCGATCGAGTCGATGCCGAATTGTGGCTTATGAACTGCGGTTCCGGTTCGCCGGCGCAGGGAGGAACGGTAAGCGCCGGAGTACCACCGCATCGCAGCGTCGTATTGGCATCTTCGGTGAACGAGCCGGCGCCGGTTCGTGTATTGCCAGACTGGCGGGCAGACATCTGGAAGCCCCAGCGCATAGCTTCGGGGTGATCGATCCGCACTTTAATGCGCTTCTTTACTCCGGGCGTGTAGGTCATGGTCTCGACCATGATCTGCAGGCGTCCGCGGGAGTCGGAGTTCGCACCACCAGCGGGCTGGTGACATTGCGTGCACGCGTTTGCGGCGCTCGCGTCCGTTGGCACGCCCGAAGCGGCGATCGGAGGGAACGTGGAGCGGGCAAAAAGAGCGGGCGCGCTCAAAAGCGCGCCCGTGAAGAGAATTTGAAGCAAAGTACGTGTTCGAGACATGGTTCCTTTAGTTTTGGACTGCGAGTAGCAGTCCGGTCTGAATTGAAACGCCATTTATGGTCATTTCAACGGCATGTTCCCCGTTAGCGAGCTGTGGAACTGTCACGTTGAATTGGTTAAGGCCGGGCCCAGAGAGTCCGGCGAACGACGGAGTGACGGACACGTTCCCTATACGCATCTGCACTCGGTCAACAAGCGGTGCGGCCCCGCTGAATGTCTTTCCAGCGGCAACCACGGGATTGGTGGGGCCAAAGCCCGTGCCAAAAATCAGGATCACCTCGCCGGTCTTGGCCGGGACGACACCCGCGGTGCCCGCCGGTCCAATGATTGCGGCGTCACCGCGAACGGCGGCGGGATAATTCTTCGTTCCAACGTTGTAGGAGAACAAGCTCGGGTTTTCCTTGGCGGCGTTGACGCTGAACGGCAGCGATTCGCCGACGGCGTTCTTCACGATGACCTGGACCGGGCCAACTTTACCCGCGAGATCGGGCACTTGTATGTTCACCTGGCCGGGCGAGACGTAGTTCATGAACGCCGTCTTACCGTCGACTGTTACGCTGACGCCGTCGATCGACGTCGGGAAGTCACCAGCCGCGCTGATGAGGCCGCCCCAATCCTTCGTAGTGGCGGAGAGGTTGTTGCCGAAGATGGAAACCCACGACCCGGTGACGACTCCCGCGGCATACGAGCCGATGACAACAACTCCACCGGACTTGATCTCGGGACGATTGCCGCCGCCGCCGCCCGCCTGGAAGTTGAGAGTCGCGTTGGCGGTGTAGATACGGTCGCCGGAGGGCACTCCGTTGCGGTTGGAGGCATTGCCGGCCACGTAGAATTTAACCCCGCCGACGTTCGAGGTAGGGGGCATCCAGTCCACTTCAAAAACGCCAGCATCGGCGGGCCGAGAGTGCTCTATAAACTCCACCGGCGCACTAGCATCACAATTGCCCGAAGCGCTTCGTTCTCTAGCGTTGCCGCAAATTATTATCGTACCGGCCCCGGCGGTGAATCGGCCTGCTTGGCCATTAGCCTCGCTGCTTGTCAGCCGGGCCGATAATTGGAATCCGAAAGAGCGGGTCGTAGAGTTTGTGTCGGTGATAACGACTCGAATTCGCTGCCGTTCGCCGGGAGTATAGGTTAACCCTCCCGGGAACTGAAGCTCGACCTTCCCGCCTCCCTGATTGACAGCCGTACCAACGTGGCAACGGGCCGTAGCGCATGCATTTGCACCGCCGCCACCCTCGGATCCGGAACCCGGACCACCATCATGATACTCGGGCGGCCCAGATGAATAAGCCCAGAGCAACATTGGCAAGGCGAAGCCGACCGTGATCAACCGCCCCTTATTGATGTGTTTGAAATTTGTCATGCGAGAGCTAACACGAATCTGATTCAGCATACTCGAAACTCCGTTGTGGAATTAACTACTATCCAAAGAATTCACAAGTTGGTACTTTTTTCAACGTGCCCTTCTGTCGACGGAACGGCTCCCTCAGAGAATTGGTGCTAGTGCTTTGCGAACAACAGTGCTGATGGGGATTGCGCTTAGTTGATCCAGGCGGATCCACTGGAGTGTGACTGGCGGGCGGTTGATTTTCGCGGCCATTACCTCGAACTCATAGATTCGATTGGTGATAGCGTGCGAGAACTCGTGAATAAGTCTATCAGGTTTCGCCGCTGGTAGTTGATTCGGTTCGGGAAGTTCCCAGAACCCTCCGAGCAGAGCCGCCTCCTGCGATCGCCGCCAGAGGAGAATATGCCCGTTCCGAATGACTACCAGAAGCGTCCGCCGCACCCGGCGGATGTCGATCTTCCGCATTTTCACAGGCAATTCCCGTTCCAAACCCTTCCGCTTGGCCTTGCACAACTTTCCCACAGGACATTCACAACATTTCGGATCCTTGGGCAGGCAAATGGTCGCGCCGAGCTCCATCATGGCTTGGTTGTGGCGGGCGGGGTTCTTTACGTCGATCAACTTCTGTGCCGCTTCCTGCAAGCGCTGTTTCGTTTTGGAACTACCGATGTCGCCGTCATCGGCCGTTATTCGCGCCAGGACACGAATGACGTTGCCGTCGAGAACCGCTTTCGGCTCGTCGAAGCAGATGCTCGATATTGCGGCGGCGGTGTACGGGCCGATTCCGGGAAGTTCCATAATTTCGCCATACGTTGACGGAAACTTGCCGCGGGCGACGATTTGCCGAGCGGCTTCGCGGATATTGCGGGCGCGGGAGTAGTAACCCAAGCCGGACCAGGATTTGAGGAGTTCGTCGTCGGTCGCGGCGGCAAGTTCGACCGGCGAGGGGAACGTTCGGAGGAATCGCTCGTAGTATGGGATCACCGCCGCAACGCGCGTTTGTTGCAGCATAATCTCGGAGATCCAGACGCGGTAGGGGTCGCGCGTTTGCCGCCACGGCAGATCGCGCTTGTTCGCGTCGTACCACGCGGCGATAATTGAGGTGAGCCTCACAGACTTGGAAGACTCCATTCTCA
>JBJXFL010000057.1:0-27446 GCA_046155405.1 Bryobacteraceae bacterium
CTGCTTCAGCGCCTCGGCCTACACATGCCTTCTTCTCTTCCCAAACACAATTTGTAGTGAAGACTTTTGAGGCTCCGTGCTGCAAAGACAGGTACTTATTCTTCAAACTGCGGAAGTTGGGCTAAGGGCGACCATAAATCTTCCACCCATGACCGCGACAGTGCTGCGGTACGTGTAGCCGTTAATTGTGATGCGCACCGCCGGCTTTTTGCTCGTCCCGAGCTTCGCAATGACGTCGTCCGGAACGTGTATGCCCGTCGCCGTTTTTCCGGCTTGCAGAATCGCGGTGTGAAACCGGATTCCGCCTATGGGGCGAACGGCCCCGTCGGCGGTTTCATTTGCGGGTCCGGACTTCATGCCCTTGAATGTGGCGTAAATCGCCATGGCATGGCCATGGCCCAGGCCGAAGTCCCGCTTGAGCCAGACAACAATTGCCGCAGCCTTCACGTCCGGTTTGAGCAGACCCTGTTTCCCGGCCAGCGCCTTGAATTCCTCGGGCGTCTTTCCTGTCTTTGCTTTGATGTTATCTATATATGCCTGAAAGGACATGATTTTCTCCGTCGCGCCCGCGAGCCCGCCGCGTCGTCGTTGCCGCGCAGCGAAAGTTCTTCACGAGTTACCGCTCTTGCTCAGCTTCTCCGCCTCCTCCCGTATCCGGGCCTCCTGTTGTTGAAGCTCCGGCGTGAACTCCGCTCCAAAGTCGGGCGCCTCGAATACGGGGCGAATTTCGATCTCGCTCTCGCCGGGCATGGGGTTGGGGCACCGCTTTACGCATTCGACCGCCTCCTCCATGGAGCGGACCTGCCACAGCCAGAATCCGGCGATCAATTCCTTGGTCTCCGCAAACGGGCCGTCGATCACGGCCCTGTTCGTTCCGGAGAACCTCACTCGTTTCGCCTTTGAGGTGGGATGGAGCCCTTCTCCAGCCAGCATAATGCCCGCCTTCACCAACTCTTCGTTGAACTTGCCCATCTCCGTGAGAAGCTGCCGACCGGGCATGACTCCCGCTTCGCTTTCCTCACTGGCCTTCACACAAACCATTACACGCATCTTAAGGTTCCTCGTTTCAAATATTTTAGCGGCTTTCGCCTTTCAATCCGGCGTCTGCCCCTCATATGCGCGACGAACGATAGAACGAGGGATCGACAACGCAGCGCAAATTTTTTTCCGAGGCCTTGTCGATTTTCTTGCGATTCGCTCGACGCGGATATAGAGCGAAAGACGATTTATAACGCTCCAAGGAGAACACAATGCAATTCATGTCGTTAGTTAGAGCGACGAAAGAGTCGGAAGCTGGACTTCCGCCAAACCCCGCCCTGATGGCAGCCATCGGGAAATTGGCCGAAGAGGCAGTGAGTGAGGGTGTGATGGTCGGGATGGCCGGGCTGGCGCCCAGTTCCAAGGGAGCGCGCGTGCGGGCGTCTGGCGGGAAAGTCACCGTCGTCGATGGCCCGTTCGCCGAGATAAAGGAACTGATCGCCGGGTACGCCATCCTGGAGGTGAACTCCAGAGAAGAGGCGATTGAACAGGCACGCCGGTTCATGCAGGTTCATCTCGACGCCCTTGGGCCTTCGTACGAAGGGGAGTGTGAGGTCCGGCAGATTTTCGGCGGGCAGGGGCGGCCATGAAGTACCGTCTGTGGGCATCCCGCACGGCTGGCGGGCTGGCCGCCGTGTTCCTGTTTATCGACGCGTTCGGCAAAGTGGTGAAAGTTCCGCAGGTGATCAAAGCCTCGTCGGAACTGGGTTTCGCTGAACCAGTCCTACCAGCCTTGGGGGCCGTGTTGGCGGCATGTACGCTGATCTATCTGGTCCCCCGCACAGAAGTTTTCGGTGCAATCCTGCTGACGGGCTACCTGGGCGGTGCGGTCGTATCGCACGTGCGGGTGGGCGCTTCGGCGTTCCCGGTCCTCTTTCCGGTGATGATGGCGACACTCGTGTGGGGAGGCATTTGGCTGCGGGACGCGCAGTTACGCTCGGTTGTTCCGCTCCGCAACTGACAAACGCGCCCTTGCCCGTGGAGGTACGAAAGTGTTGTGATCGGAAGGGATGAGCCCTTCCGATCCCCGCTGCGGCAACACGCAACTTGCCAACACCCACAAGGCCATCGAAACCGTCTGGCGAATGGAGTCGGTTCGCTTGATCGCCGGACTGGCGCGGCTTGTTCGTGATATCGGAGTTGCCGAGGAACTGGCGCAGGATGCTTTGGTAGCCGCGTTGGAACAGTGGCCGGACGCCGGCATTCCTCGCAACCCGGGCGCATGGCTGATGGCGTCGGCGAAACATCGGGCCATCGACCATTTGCGCCGCATGAAGACTCGCGACCGGAAACATAGCGAAATCGGCTACGAGCTGGAGGCGCTTGAAAAGGTGATGCCGGACCCGGCGGATCTCGTTACGGACGAAGGCCATCTGGACGACGATCTCCTTCGTTTAATGTTCACCGCCTGTCACCCCGTGCTGTCCCCGGAAGCGCGGGTAGCCTTGACGCTTCGTTTGCTCGGCGGGCTGACGACGGAAGAGATCGCCCGCGGGTTTCTTCTGGCCGAGGCCACGGTCGCGCAGCGCATCGTTCGAGCCAAGCGGACACTGGCCGAGGAGCGAATTCCCTTCGAGGCGCCGCGCGGCGCGGACCGCGACTCCCGCCTCGCCTCGGTGTTGGAAGTAATCTATCTGATCTTCAACGAAGGCTACGCGGCGAGTTCCGGCGAGGATTGGATACGCCCCGCGCTGTGTGAGGAGGCTTTGCGCCTGGTGCGGATACTGGCGGAACTCGCGCCGCGTGAGCCGGAAGTGCACGGTCTGGCCGCGCTGATGGAGATTCAGGCTTCGCGATTGAAAGCCCGCACGAATCCGGCGGGGGAGCCGATTCTGCTGCTCGATCAGAATCGAGCGCAATGGGATCGGGTGCTCATCGCGCGAGGACTCGCGGCGCTCGACCACGGCGAACGCCTTTCCGATTCTCGCGGTCCCTACCTTCTTCAGGCCGCCATCGCCGCGGGCCATGCCCGCGCCCGCTCGGCTGATGAAACAAACTGGGCACTCATCGCCAGCCTTTATACGGAGCTGGCCGCGGTAGTTCCGTCGCCCGTTGTCGAGTTGGGCCGCGCTGTCGCCTTCGGCATGGCGTTCGGCCCGGCCGCCGGCCTTGAAATTGCCGACGGGTTGCTGGCCGATCCCGTTCTCAAGAATTACCATCGGCTGCCGAGCGTGCGCGCGGACCTCTTGTTCAAACTCAACCGCCGTGCGGAGGCGCTGATCGAGTTCGAGCGAGCCGCGGCGCTGGCGGCAAACGCGCAGGAGCGGGAGTTACTATTGGATCGAGCGGCGGCGTGCCGTAAGAACGGGGGCGTTGATGAGTGATCGTTGCTCAGTCGAGCCCAGGAACGCTACATCTCTATCTCGACTGACCCGGCGGTGCAAGGGCAACGATCCGCAATCTGGGCAAGCTGATGGCGACCTTTTAGGACGGGGCTATTCGGGGTTGGGGAACACGGCGCTGAGGGGGACTTCGAGGTCCCTGCGGGCGTTGCGGAGGACACGGTCCCATGCTTCACGGGCGCCTTCCGTGGTGTGAATCCAGGCACGCTTGCGTTCGGGATCGATCAACCAGACGGTGGGGATGCCGAACTGGAGGTAATCATCGATCTTGTCTTGGACGTCGGCGGCGCGATCCTCTGGGGCGAGGACCTCGACGGCGACCTCGGGCGGGGTTGTGATGATCCGTCCTGAAGGGCGGCCACCGCGGACTACGACGACATCGGGAACCCGATAGCGATCCGGGCGGACCTGGACGCGGATCTCGACGCCGGCCCAAAAGCCGCGCCCGCTAAAAAGAACAAACGCATAGGTGCGGCCTTGCGCATCGCCGTGACCGATCTCTCCCACGTTGCGCTCCACCAGGCGGCCTTCCAGGTATTCGCAGTCCGGGTCCGTGGTATGGCCCAAATAGTTGGCGAGCGAGACCGGGACGACTGTGCTCATCTACGCGACATTCTAGCAGGCGAACGGACGGCTTTCGCTCCGGCGGCGACAAGAGCGGTGACGGCCGTTGGTACGAGACGTTTGTACCATCGCCGGCAAGCTGTTCGCCGGCCACTTGAACGAACTGCGAATGGAAGGACGACTTTAATGGCCACATGCATCCTTAGACAGATGGTGGAGGGCGTTCGACACCCGCGAGATCAGTTGGGTTAGTTCTTACGGTCTCCGTTGTGGCTTTGGTTGCCAGCATCCCCCAACGTGTAGTGAGTGCCGGATCAGCGCCTTTGTCAAGAAGAATCCGAACGATTTGCGTTCTACCGAAACAGGAAGCGGCCACCAGTGCCGGTACGTCAGGGACCGTGCGGTAGGAGGACTGTCCGAGAGGTGATGATAGAAAGAGAATGCGACAAATCCTCCTGCTTCTATCGGCTGCGGCCGCGGCGTTTGGCGAAGTCCGGACCGTAACACTGGCGCAAGTTCTGGACCTGGCGATGACGCAAAATGCGGAGGTGGCGCTGGCACGGCTCGACGAACGGAAAGCGTCGGCGGCGGTGCAGGCGGCGAAGGATCCGTTCTATCCGAAAATTTTTGCCGGAAGCGGACTGGCATATTCAAGCGGCTTTCCCCTGAGTATCGAAGGCTCCGCGCCATCGATCCTCGAGTCCCGGGCGATTGCCAGCGTCTTCAATCAGCCGCAAAAGATGATGCTGGAAAAGGCCAAGGCGGACCGCAAGACGGCGGGCGTGATGGCGGCAATGAAGCAGGATGAGGTGGGTTACCGAGCGGCAGTGCTGTATGTAGAAGCCGGTCGGTTGGCGGCGGCGGTACGGGCGGCCCGCGAGCAACGGGGCGCGTTGGAGCGGGTGGCGGAAACGGTGAAGGTGCGCGTGGAGGCGGGCCGGGAATTGCCGATTGAGGGACGGCGGGCGGCATTGCGAATACTACAAGCCAAGCAGCGGGAATTAAGGCTAGAGACGGCGCAGTCGGATGCGGAAGCGCAATTGGGACTGTTATTGGGCATGGCGGACGGAGACCTGGCCCGACCGGC
The DNA here is from genome assembly GCA_046155405.1 of Bryobacteraceae bacterium. Taxonomy (GTDB): domain Bacteria; phylum Acidobacteriota; class Terriglobia; order Bryobacterales; family Bryobacteraceae. The sequence goes on from JBJXFL010000057.1 coordinate 5,032, forward strand.
GGAGACGGAAACGCCGATCCGAATCGCGGTCACCAGCGAAGGCGACGCAGTGGTAGCGGCCCTCCAAAACAATAAAGAAATCCGGCGGCTGGAATCCGTGGTTGTCGCCAAGGGATTCGAGCGGAAGTCGCACGAGGCGGCGCGGCTGCCGCGGCTAGATCTCGTGGCGCAGTACGGCCTGTTTTCGAAGTTCAACAACTACGACAAGTTCTTCAACCGGTTTCAACGCCACAATGGGCAGTTCGGCGTTTCGATACAGATTCCGCTGCTGCCGAGTCAGGCGTCCAAGGCGCAAAAGGAGATGGTGGATGGCGAGTTGGCGGGGCTGAAAACGCAGTTGAACGCCGAACGGGGCCGGGCATCGGCGCAGACGCGAAAGGCGTGGGCTGAGATTGCGGCTCAGGAGTCTCAAGTGGAAGTGGCGAATCTCGACTTGCAGGTGGCGCGCGAGCAGACGACATTGCTGCTGGCGCTGCTGGATGAGGGCCGGACGACGCAGCGGCAGTTGGAGGAGGCGCGGTTTGCCGAGAATGAGAAATGGATGGCATTATTCGACGCGCGGTTCGGCTTGGACCGGGCGCGATTGGACCTATTGAAAGAAACCGGAACGCTGGTCGCGGCGCTGCGCAACTAACTTCGCCGGCGCGGGTTATATTAGAGGATTCATGGGCTTGCTACGTTCAAAATCGCTCTTAAGTCTTTTGGTTTCAACGGGCTTGTGGGTGGCGTCCGCGGCGACGCTGGGGACAGTGATCAACATCACGGGCGGTGCGAGCGATCTGGTGCTCGACAACGACCGGAACCTGTTGTATCTGGTGCGGGCCGTGCCCTACAACCGCATCGACGTTTTTTCGACAATTCAGCGTCGCGTTCTCGCCTCCGTTCCAACGGATGCCAACCCGCTGGCCGCGGCATTATCGCCGGACGGAAATTTCCTCTATGTGACGTGCCATGACGCCGCCTCCATCAACATTATGGACACGCGGCCGGCCACGCCGATGATCGTGAGTAAAGTCAGCCTGCCGGCCCGCCCGGAAGGAATTGCTGTGGGTGGAGACGGGCGTGTTTTGATTACGACGATTGGATCCGGCGCCGGGAATCTGCTGAACACCATGCTCGTCTACGATCCTTCCATCACGGAGACCGGCGCGAGCCTATCCACCGTTCCCGTCGCGCCCCCACCGCCACTGCCGCCAACTTTGCCGGCGCCCTCCGGTCGAACGTTTTTGGCAAATCGAAGCCAATTGATCGCCACGCGGGATGGATCGAAAATCATCGGCTTGAATGCGTTCCAAGCGCAAAATCGCGTGGTTTTTGTATATGAAACGGCGTCGCGGTCGGTGCTTCGAAGCCGGATTGTCGGCGACCTGTCGACCGTATTGTCGGTTGCCCCGGACGGTTCGAAATTCATGGTCGGATTGCGTCTGTTTGATTCCGATAGTCTCGCCGTGATCGCCCAACAGAACGCCGCCAACGCGCCGTTTCCGCTGTCGGCGAATATTACCGCACAAGGCTTCGCGCAGGTCGGACAGCAGTTCAACCTGCAGCAGAATCAGGGCGGCAGTGTGTTTTCCCCCGATGGCGCGACGCTCTATTCGGCCTTCAATATCGCCCCCGTCCAAAACCCGGCGGCGCGAGCCAATGTGACGCAATTGCTGGTGAATGACGCGGACAATCTCCTTATCCAGGACGGCCTCCAATTGCCGGAAAATCTGGCTGGAAAGATGGTCATGTCCCTGGATGGCGGCAGCGTGTACGCGCTGTCGGAATCCGGTTTCACGATTATTCCCCTTAACGAAGTTTCCCGGAATCCGCTGCTCCAGCCCGCGGCAAGCGTTCTGCTCCTCGCATCGGATCAATGCAATTCGGCGCCGGAAGGCACACGTTCGATGGTGAATTTGACGAATCTGGGACGTTCGACGGGACCGGTAACGGCGACGGCGACGCTGGTTCAGTCGCTGGGCGGCGTGGCCGTTCCCGGCTTGGGAGTCGGCGGGGGCGGAATCGTTGTCGGTCCCGGCGGCGGCGCGCCCGGCGGCGGCGTAGTGATTCCCATTCCGACGGCGCCAATACCGGGTGTCGGAACGATTCCGGGCTTGAACACTGCGCAACAAGTGACACAACAAACGGCGCCATCGTTGCGGGTGGTGCGGGACGGCCCCAACACCGCCTTCGATATTGCGTACAACTTCGTGAACTCCCGATCTCTGGGAACGCCGGCGGCGCATGACTTCCTTATCACCTCGCCGCAGGCCGTGAATGTGCCTTCGACGATCCGTGTATTTCAAAACTCGCGGAATACGGAATCGCGCGGAGACCTGATTCCCGTGCGGACGGCGATTTCACCGAACGAGGGATTGACCGATATCGCCGCGGACACGGTGCGAAACCGGCTCTACATTTCAAACTCCGGCATGAACCAGGTGGAAGTGTTCGATATGCGCGGGAAGCGATTTCTGGCCGGGATCAAGGTCGGACAATTGCCGCGCTCGCTGGCGATGTCGCCCGACTCCTCCACTCTCTACGTGGCCAACACGGGCGGCGAGTCGATAAGCATCATTGACCTGGACAAGCTGCAAGTTTCGGGCAAGGTGAAGTTTCCCGCGATTCCTTTTAACGGGGCGACGCCGGTGATCTCGCCGTCCGCGATCGCGGTGACACAAAGCGGTTTGCAAATCGTGATGAGCAACGGGACGCTGTGGCGCGTGGTTGGGGATGAAGCGGTGCCCCGGCGGGTCAGCGCCGTCATTGGAACCGCGACGGTTCCCGCCCCGCGGACCATTGCCGCGACGCCGAACGGCGAGTTCATGCTGCTGCTGGCCGGCAACGGGAACGCTTACCTTTACGATGCGTTGGTTGACGATTTTGTCGCCTCCCGCCAAGTGGCGACGGCGCCGATCCAAGGCTTTTTCGGACCCGTAAGCGCCGGGCCGCGTGGGCAGTACTTCCTGGTAAACGATATCGTATTGAACCAAAGTCTTTCGCCGATCGCCGGTTCCGGCGGGACGGGCGCGGGCGGAACGCCGGTGATTCCCGGGCGGCCCGTCCCCACCGCCACGAACACTCGGCCGGTGGCGGGTGTGTACGCGGCATCGGGCGCGGTCTACGCAAAGTTTTCACAACCCATCCGGGCGAACGCCAATGCCGTGGTGACCGACACGCCGATGATTGAACTCGTGAACGCGGCGACGGGAACCACCATGCGAACGGCCACGGCGTTGGAAGGGCCTGCTTCGGCCGTGACGGGTACCGCGCGAGTTAATGTCGACGGCCGTACAATGGCGGTTGACGCGGCGCTGGAAAACGCCTACGTCTTGACCGCCAGCGGACTCGGTATCGTGCCACTGACCGTGGCGGTGGTGACGGATCGGCCCCAGGTGCCAGCCGCGGGTGTCGTGAATGTAGGCAATTTCACCGCCTCCGCCGCGCCGAACGGACTGATTTCCATCTTCGGCCAGAATCTCGCCGCCGCGGCGACGGCCGGCACGACCCCTTTGCCGTTCACGCTCGGCGGAACGTGCGTGACTATCAACAATTCGCCGATTCCCCTACTGATGACTTCCAGCGGCCAGATTAACGCGCAGATTCCACCCGAACTCGCGGCGGGCCGCTATTCCATGCTGGTGCGGTCGATCGACAGAAAGATCTCCTCGCAGGCGGTGCAGGTGACCGTCACCAAATACGCGCCCGCGATCCTCGCCGATCCGCAGACCAAGCGCGCCTTTGTTTTCCGGCCAAATGGCGAAGCGGTTACGACGCAGAACCCAGCCAAGCGCGACGAGCCGCTGGTGATCTACGCGATCGGACTGGGAAATCCAAAGGGCGGGGTTCGTTTGACGTCGGGAACGCCGGCGCCTTCGGATAAATTGGCCGAGACCGACGCGGTGAAACTGTACTTCAAAAAGGTGGAGACGGCGGCAGACAAGACGCGCGGCTTTCGCGCTCAGGAAGAGGTAATCGTCGATTGGAGTGGGTTGGTGCCCGGCTATGTCGGTTTATATCAGCTCAATATACGGGTGCCCGGGTTCCACGAAAAAGGTCCGAGTCTGGAGGGCGTACTGCAGATTGGCGGCGTTTCCAGTTCGATCACCGGTCCGGTTGTGCCGCTCATTGCGGTCGAGTAGGGATTAAGTTTTCGTCCCCCGCCGCCGATAATAGTGGTAGTACCCGCGGGATTCGGCGCCGGGGAGGGTTTTTGCCCGCCTAAGCGCGATATCATGTTGGGGAATCCCTAGCTTGCCGGCAATCCCATGACACGACGCATTACGCTCCTACTCCTAGTTTTACTGACGCTCCTTGCCGCCGCCTGCGGTCCCGAGGCTAAGAAGAAGAAGGCCCTGGAAGGCGGAAACAAATACTTCGATAAAGGCCAATATAAGCAGGCCAGATTGATGTATTTGAACGCCATAAAAGCGGACCCTCGATTCGGGGAGGCTTACTACAAGCTGGCTCTGACGAACTTGCGGCTAGGTTCCTACGCCGAGGCGGTCGGGAACTTCCAGCGAACGCTTGAGATGCAACCCGACAATCTGGACGCGCACAGCAAGCTGGCGGACATCTATTTAAATGCGTACGCGTCCAACCCGGCGAAGAACAAGAAATTGCTGGACGACATCCGGGACTTGGCGGCGCGGCTGGAAAAACGTGGAAAGGGTACCTACGAGGAACTGCGCCTGCGGGGCTTCCTTGCCCTGTCGAATGCTAAGCCGGAGGAGGCTTTGGCCCTGTTCCGCGAAGCCGATAAAAAGAAGCCGGATCAGAGCGTTCTTCAATTGACGATAGCCCGGACTCTCCTCGCGCTAAAGCGTTATGACGAGGCGGCGGATTATCTCAAAACCATGATCGCGAAGGACAAATCCCTCGGTGCCGGTTATGACCTTCTATACGGCATCGCCATGCTGCAAAACAAGCCCGAGGAAGCCGAGAGCGTGCTGATCCGGCGGGTGGAGAGTAACCCGAAGGATTCGGCCAACCGGCTGCGTCTGGCGGCGCACTATTACGTCGGCAAGAAAAGCGCGGAGATGGAGAAGGTGCTCGCCGAAACATTGGCCCGGCGATCGGATTTTCCGAATGCCTTCATGGATGTGGGTGATTTTTACTACCGGACTCGGGATTTTGATCGGGCCGCCTCCATATACCAGGACGGCGCCAAACAGGACACGGCGCGTGTGCGCATGTATGAAAAGCGGATCGTGGAGGTTCGTGTAGCCCAGAACCGCTCCACCGAAGCGCTGGAGCTTTGCGAGAAGATTCTGAAGGAAGACAAGAACGACGCCGAGGCGATCGCCATGCGCGCTTCGCTCTGGCTCTACGCCGGAAAGCCGGAGCAGATCAATAAGGCGATCAGTGAACTGCAATCCGTCGTCAACAAAATGCCGGACAATTTTGTTCTCCGCTACAACCTGGGCCGGGCGCTGATGGCCAAGGGCGACATCGATTCGGCGCGAGTGCAATTCGTCGATGCGGTTCAGGCCCGGCCGGACTATTTACCGGCGCGCATTGCGTTGGCCCAGATCCAGGTTTCTCGCGGTGAGTTTGCCGCGGCGATGAGCGCCTCCAATGAGATTCTGCAGCTCGATCCGGCCAATCAGTACGCCCGTTTGATTAAGGCGCATGCGCTCCTGTCCCAAGGCAAGCTTGCCGAATCGAAGGCTCTGTTGGAAGATACCATCAAGTCTAATCCGGGTCAGCGCGATGCCAAGTATCAGTTGGGCTATGTCCTCTTCCGGGAAGGCAAAATGAAGGAGGCGGAGGCAATCTTCGAGCAGGTCTATGGGCAGACGCCTCCCGATATGCGCGGATTGATGGGAATGACCGAAGTCTACACCGCGCAGCGTCAGTTTGACCGCGGGTTGAAGTTGCTCGACGAGGCGATCGGGAAGTATCCGAAGGCGCCGGTATTGCAAGTGGCGTGGGGAAATATTGCCGTTCGCGCCGGTCGCATCGACGACGGCGTAGCCATGTTCCGGAAGGTGCTGGCCACGGATCCGAACAACTTCGACGTTCACATGCGCATCGCCGAATCATTCCGGCAGAAGGGCGATCTGCCTCAGGCGATTGACACGTGGAAGAAGGCCGGCGAACTGATGCCGAACCATATCTTGCCCACCCTGAACCGGGCGATGGCGCTTGATCAGGTTGGCCGGAGATCGGAAGCGGCGCCGCTCTATGAGCAGGTGCTGAAAACGGAGCCGGACAATGTTGTGGCGTTGAACAACTACTCCTTCTATCTGGCCGACCAGGGCAGTAATCTGGATTTGGCGCTGAGCTATGCGCAGAAGGCGAAAGCGAAGGCGCCCGCGGATCCCATGATTGCCGACACGCTGGGCTTCATCTACCTGAAGAAGAACCTGCCGCAGAACGCCGCTTCCATCTTTGTCGAGTTAACGGGGAAGCACCCGAAAGTGGCGCTCTTCCACATCCGTCTCGCTACCGCGTATTTGCAGTCGGGGGATAAGACGAAAGCGAAGCGGGTATTGGATGACGCTCGCAAGAATAATCCAACCAAGACCGATCAGGACGAAATAGAAAAGCTGGCCGGTAAGCTGGGTTAGCGGGAATGGGGATCCCAATGCTGCCGCGCGCCTTCCGCGGAGGGCTATTGGTATTGTGTTGCGCCGTCTCGCTGGCGCAACCGTCGCCGGTCTGGAGGCGGTTGCTGCCTCCCGGCGCTCACCCCTTGCCGGCCCCGAATGGTCTCAATACGTATAGCGTATTGGTCTCGGTTCCCATCCCGGCGGAACGGAAGTCGCCCGGCGGCGTACGCATCATGTCCGGGAACATCGCGCTCGTCGAAAAACAATTGCATGTGGGCGATCCGGATCTCTACTCGCTGATTCATGGCGGAACCGCCATGCGAATGGAGTTGACGACTCCAGCGGCGGTCCAGGTGATCGATCTCGGCGTGGCGCCACACTTGGAAGCGGAGCCGAACAACACATGGCAGTCGGCGAATCCATTGGAAGTGGGCAAAACCGTTTGGGCTTCCGGGGACGAAGCGCCTTACATTCCCGCTGAACTCAGCGTCCGAATCGAACCAAATCCACACGAGGATTGGTACCGTTTCGATTGGCGCGGCGAGAAGCCTCAGTTAGTCTATTTCAGTCTGGAATTGTTGGACCGGGACAATATTCCGGTGGATGTCAGCGTCCACCGGGACGTTAGTGGCACGCTGCGGGAATATTCCGAAGGCGAAGATCCCGTCACCATTCCGCACGAAGTGCAGGCGCTGCCCGGCAACAAATTCACCACTCGGATTTTGAAAGAACCCGGCACATACTACGTCCGCGTAAAGCTGACTCACCCGTTCTATCGGCTTCGAAGCCGAGTTTACGACGCCCCGCCCTACGCCGATCCGCGCCAGGCGGTTCAGACGGCGGTCGATTACCTCGTCGGCGCCGGGGACTCCTGGCACGCCAACACTCCGCGGCGCGGCGGCCTCTTCCATCGCGTCTCCAGCAATCATCAGGAAACCACCCTCTGCGTCGCCTGCCACGCCACTCACTTCACGCAACGCGGGCAGTTGTACGCCCTGCGCCAGGGGTACAAGGTTCACTATCCGCATCAGCTTTCCTTTCTCGCCGAGCGCTTCTACAATAACCCGCGGCCATTCTATGGCTTTGAGGCGGAGGGCGCGGTCTGGTCCCGCGTAATCTCGGCGTCGGCCAACGTGCTGAGCCGTATGTCGCACCTGCTGCGTATTTATGAGAAAGAGCTGACGCACGATCCGCGGCCAGCCTACCACAGCGGAATTGCGGCCTATCTCGGGCTCTACTATAAGGACCGGATAAAGCTGCCAGGTGATGAAACGAACGGCAACACGCCGCTCGTGAGTACCTATGAAGTGGCTTGGTATGCGTGGGAGACGACGCGGGACCCGGCGCTGGCGGCGCTGATTGAGCAGGATCACGAAATCAAGAACATGATCGATCTTTGCTACCAAACGCTCGCGCTGGCGGCGATCGACAAGGTGCGCCACGCCGAAAAAATCGGGAAAAACGCCGAGCGCCTGCTAAGTCTCCAACGGCCCGACGGCCAGTGGTCGGCGCGTTTCGACGAAAAGTCGTTCCCGGTGGAGTTTCAAACCGGGCATGGACTATGGGCGCTTCACGCGGCGGGTATTCCGCGCGACAATCCGCGGGTCGCCAGGGGCCTCGCTTATCTTCTCGGACGCCAACAGCCGTTTGGCGGATGGCTGGATCCGCTTCAAACTTACGAGAACTTCCGTACGCCTTTCCGGGAAACGCAAATGGCGGTCTTGGCGCTGAGCGCCTATTATCCGGCGGAAGCGTCCGGGCCGCGGTGGGGCAAGGCGCCGCTGGGACCATTGAAAACGCTGGAGGATCTGGATGAGATTTGGAACGTGCCGGACGCGGCGCGCCTAAAGGAAATCGAAGCGTTAACAAGAGCGCCGGAGCCAATGTTCCGCACCCAAGCGCTCGAAACGCTGGGCCGGCTCGGCCGGACTGAGTCCCTGCCGGTGATCGCCGCGCGGATGGACGACCCCAGCAAGCTGGTCATGCGCGCGGCGGCGTGGGCGATGCGGCAAATCTATAGCCGCCGCCCGGAAACTGGCGGGCAGACACTATTGAAGTCGCTGCAATCCCAAGTCGAGCGTGAACGTTGGTCCGGAACCCGCGTTTTCGCCACGCATTTTGCGGAGCTAGCCAAGCGGGATGAATTCGCGCCCGCGCTGGCTAGGCGAATCGGCGATGTCAGTCCCGCCGTCGCCATCCAGGCCATTAAAGCCGCCTGGCAGTATTGGTATTGGACGCCTTCCTTGCCCTCGCGCGAACTGTTGGAGGACGCAATTTTGGCGGCCATGGCCAAGCCGCAGCACCCGTGGGTGGAACGTAATTTGAAGGAAGCGGTTTACAACATCGCCGATGAGAATATCCGCTACCTATACAACAACTGGGTGCCCGGCCTGGCAAAACTAGAAGACCGGGAGCGCGCCATTCGCGGCCGCTTGGCGGTTGAGGATCGCCTGGCCGCGAAGTTTGCAAGAATACTGGAAACCGGATCGCCGCAACAGATACGTTGGCTGCTAGCGGGTCTCAGCGAGTTTGAGTTGCGGCGCGGCGATGTCTATGACCCCAAGGCCGACCGCTCCACCAAGTTCCCCGGCGTCTATAACCGCATTGGCAACGATGTCGAGCATATTGTCTTCTTCGGCGCCGCTAACGACCGGATGGCGAAGGCGCTGGCACCCCACTTGAAGAGCGACGATCCGGAGATCCGCCGCCTCGCTCTACTCGCCGGGCAGATGCTGCGGGATGCCGCCTTCGGTGAAGTCTCAAAAATCGCCGGACCGCCAAAAGGCGACCGCGACCCGATTCTGCAAGCCGTCAAGGCCAGCCAGCCCGCACCCGCTCCAAGAGCCGCCGGCGCGCGCGCCCGGCCCGGCGCGGCCCGGCCGGATGACGATTACTTTCGCGGCTACGTCGAGCCAGTGCTCACCACCCGCGGCAAGGATGGCCAGGCCTGCGTACACTGCCATGCCACCCACACGCTTTTCAACGCCACCTTGACCACGGCGCGAAATGTGATTAATCTCGAAGATCCGGAAAGCAGCCTGATCCTGGTGAAGCCGACATCGTCCGCCGAGTCGGAAGGCGTCGTGAACGCCGGCCAAACCGCTCATGGCGGCGGCGTCCGTTTTGAGAAAGGTTCGCCCGAATACAATACGATTTTGAACTGGATCCGCGGTACCAAACCCTAGACCTATAATGCTTCGCCACCCCGCTGTCCCCTACGTACTGCCGTTTGCGGTATTCCTTCTGTTCCTCGTCCTGCAACCGTATAACCCGTTGCCGGGGCCGTTGGAACAGATAGTCCGTGTCGCCATTCTGGCCGGCGTGATCTGGTTTTTTTCGCGCCCCGTACTCGATCTGCGCCTGGCTTCGCCGCTGCCGACTGTCGCCTTCGGCGTCGGTGTCTTCGTCGCCTGGATTCTGCCCGATCTCCTCTTTCCCGGTTACCGCGGCCACTGGCTCTTCACCAATTCACTGACCGGCGCCGTATCCAGTTCCATCCCGCCCGATGATCTTCGCTCGCCCCTGGTCCTGCTGTTCCGCACCATGCGCGCCGCGTTGCTGGTGCCCATTGTCGAGGAACTTTTCTGGCGCGGCTGGCTGATGCGTTATCTCGTCGATCCGGACTTTGAAAAGGTGCCGTTCGGCCGGTACGCTCACCAGGCATTTTGGATCTCCGCCGCGCTGTTCGCCTCCGAGCATGGGCCCTATTGGGAAGTAGGCCTGCTGGCGGGTGTCGCTTACAACTATTGGGCGATCCGCACCAAACGGCTCGGCGATTGCATTCTCGCGCACGGTGTCACCAACCTCTGCTTGTCGGTATATACCGTCGCGACCGGCAAGTGGGAATACTGGATGTGAAAATCTTCCTCTATTTCATCGGCCGTCCCAAAGACGGGCGCGCCAACGCCATCGCCGAAGATTTTGTGGGCCGCGCAGCCCATTTCGCCCCGTGCGAAATGCGCGAAATCAGTCTGGCCAAGTTCGACATCTTCGCCCGCCACCCTTCCGCCAGGAAGATCTTCCTCGATCCCCTCGGCAAGGAGATCGACTCTCCCGCTTTCGCGAAAATCCTTGACGCCGCCGCCATGCGCGGCCAGGATCTGGTGTTTCTAGTCGGCGGCCACGACGGCCTCACGCCGGAGATGCGACAAAAGGCCGACCTCCTGCTCTCCCTGGGCCGCATGACCTGGCCCCACGAACTCGCCCGCGCCATGCTCGCCGAACAGATCTACCGCGGTTTCGCCATTCTGAAGAATCATCCGTACGTCCGATAAGCGATACTGAAGTATATGGCCTGGTGGAACCGAAAAGCCCCTAGCGTTACTACGAATCCGGACGAAGAACGCCGCGTCAAGACCGAAGGTCTTTGGGAAAAATGTGACGGCTGCGGCCAGATTATTTGGAAGAAAGAGCTCGAAGAGGCGCAGCAAGTCTGCTCCAAATGCGGCTACCACTTCCGGTTGGACGCGGAGGAGCGCCTCAAAATGCTCTTCGACGACGGCGTTTACGAGGAGTTCGACCGCGGTTTGCGATCGACCGATCCCCTCGACTTCGTCGATTCCAAGCCCTATAAGGACCGCTTGAACGCGATGCGGAAATCGACCGGCCATGCCGACGCCATCATCGCCGCCGCCGGCAAACTTCACGGCCGCCGCCTCCAGATCTGCGCTCTAAACCTCCGCTTCGTCGGCGGCAGCATGGGCGCGGTGGTGGGTGAAACCATCGCCCGCGCCATTGACCGTTGCTTGGCCGAACAGTGCCCGCTCGTCGTGGTCTCGGCCTCCGGCGGCGCGCGTATGCAGGAAGGCGCGGTCAGTCTGATGCAGATGGCGAAGATTTCCGCCGGCCTCATGAAGCTCGATGAAGCGCGGCTTCCCTATATCAGCGTCATGACCGATCCCACCACCGGCGGCGTCACCGCCAGCTTCGCCATGCTGGGCGATTTGAACATCGGCGAGCCGGGCGCGCTGATCGGTTTCGCCGGTCCGCGCGTGATCGAACAGACCATCCGTCAAAAGCTGCCCGAAGGTTTCCAGCGCAGCGAGTTTCTGGTGAAGCATGGCTTTTTGGATGCAGTGGTCCCCCGTTCGGACATGCGTCAATACCTGGCGCAATCGTTCGACTTCTTCTGTGGACCCGCAAAGTGAAACTCTTTCTTTCCCTCTTCGCGGTGGCGGCGATGGCCGCCGATTTCGACGTTCTTATTCGCAACGGGCGCGTCATCGATGGCGCGGGCAATCCCTGGTACCGCGCCGATGTGGGCGTGAAGGACGGCCGCATCGCGGCCATCGGGAACCTCGCCGCTAAGTCGGCCGACAAAACCATCGACGCCGCCGGCCGCGTCGTCACCCCTGGCTTCATCGATGTGCACACGCACGTCGAGGGGGCCGTGGAACTGAACCCGATGGGCGCCAACTATCTGCTCGATGGCGTCACGACCATTGTCACCGGCAACTGCGGCGGCTCGCGCGTGGAATTGAAAGCGTGGTTTGAAAAGCTGGAAAACATCAAACTCGGGCTGAATCTGGCGACGCTCATCGGGCACAATTCGGTTCGCCGCGAAGTGATGGGCACCGCCAACCGCCTGGCCACCGACGAAGAGATCGTCAAAATGCAAGCCCTCGTTGATCAGGCGATGAAGGATGGCGCCGTGGGTTTTTCCACGGGCCTCATCTACATTCCCGGCACCTATTCCGACACCCGTGAAGTGGTCGCGCTCGGCAAGGCCGCCGGCAAGTACAACGCCGTCTACGCCAGTCACATGCGCGACGAAGGCGCCAAGGTGAAGGAAGCCATTACGGAGGCGGTTACCGTCGGCCGCGAGGCCGGCCTGCGCGTTCAAATCAGTCACTTCAAGATCGACACGCCCCGCATCTGGGGCTCCAGCAAGGACTCTATCGCCCTCGTCGAAGACTTCCGCAAGCAAGGCGTGGATGTCGTGGTCGACCAATATCCCTACGATCATTCCTCCACGAACCTCGGCATTACGCTGCCCAGTTGGGCGCTAGCCGACGGGCCGAAGGCCGTGGAAGAGCGTCTAAATAGCCCCGAATCCCGCCAGCGTGTAACCACCGAAATGAAGCGGCGTCTGGCCGAGTTGGGACACAAGGATTATTCATACGCCATCGTCGCCAATTACGGCGCCGACGCCAGCCTCAACGGCAAGAACATCTCGGAGATCAACAAGCTCGCCGGCCGTCCCGCCACCGTCGATAGCGAGGTCGAAACCATCCTCCAAATGATCGTCAAGGGCGGCGCGCAGATGGTCTATCACTCCATGGGAATGGAGGACGTGGAGCGCATTCTGCGTTACCCCAATACCGCCATCGCCAGTGACGGCGGCATTCGCGAATTCGGCTCCGGCATGCCCCACCCGCGTAGCTATGGAACCAACGCCCGCGTCCTTTCCGAGTTCGTCCGCAACCGCGGCACGCTGACCCTCGAAGACGCCATTCGCCGCATGACTTCGCTGCCCGCGCGAACGTTCCGGTTCACCGATCGCGGCCTGCTCCGCGAAGGCTACGCCGCCGACGTCCTGGTGTTCGATCCGGCCAAGGTCAAGGATCTCGCCACCTATCAGGACCCCCACCACTACACCGAAGGGTTTGACTACGTGCTCGTCAACGGGCAACCCGTCGTCGCCGAAGGGAAATTGAACGAGGTCCGGCCGGGCCGGATTCTTCGCCATAAAGCGGAATGATTTCTCTCAACGCCGCCGGAAAACGTTTCGGCCCGAAATTGTTATTTGAAAATGTCACCTGGCTGGTGACGCCGCAGGAAAAGACGGGTCTGGTCGGCGGCAATGGCACCGGTAAGACCACGTTGCTGAAAATTCTCTCCGGCGTCGAGGATCTCGACTACGGCAACATCAGCTTCACCAAGGGAATGAGCATCGGGTACCTTCCGCAGGATGGGCTCACCCTCCGCGGCCGCACCGTTTTCGCCGAATGCATGAGCGTTTTTGACGACCTGCGCGACATGGAGCATGAGATGGAATCGCTCACGCGCCAGATGTCGGAGTTGGACCCCGCCAGCCCGGAATATCTGGCCGTGACCGATCGCTTCCACCGCGTCGAAAACCAGTTCACCACCCGCGACGGCTATTCCATCGAATCGCAAGTGGGCATGGTGCTCGATGGCCTCGGTTTTGCCAAGGAAGATTGGCACCGCCTAACCGAAGAGTTTTCCGGCGGCTGGCAGATGCGCGTCGCGCTCGGGAAACTACTCCTCGAAAAGCCCAACCTCCTGCTGCTCGACGAACCCACGAACCATCTCGATCTGGAGGCGCGCAACTGGCTGGAAGACTATTTGGTCAACTATCCCTATGCCTATGTGATGATCTCGCATGACCGCTACTTTCTCGACACTACCGTGAAGCGCATCATCGAGCTATGGAATAAGGGCATGCACTTCTACAGCGGGAACTACGAAAAGTATCTGCAGCAGAAGACGGAGCGCCGTGAGCAGTTGGTATCGGCCTACAAGAATCAGCGCGAGCGGATCGAACAGCTCGAAGCCTTCATCAATCGCTTCCGCGCCCAGGCCACCAAGGCCAAGCAGGTCCAGAGCCGCATTAAAGAGCTCGAAAAAATTGAGCGCATCGAAATTCCGAACGAAGAGAAAACCATCCACTTCTCCTTCCCGCAGCCGAAGCCCTCGGGCCGCAATGTCGCCGAGTTCCGCGGCGTCTCCAAGTCCTTCGGCGACAAGCATGTCTTCAGCGGCGTCAACTTCGTCATCGAGCGCGGCGAGCGTATCGCTCTCGTCGGACACAACGGCGCCGGCAAGTCGACGCTCATTAAACTTCTGGCGGGCATCGAACCCGTAACGAAGGGCGAATTCACTCTTGGCCACAACGTCGATCTCGACTATTTCGCCCAGGATCAATACAAAGAACTCGACCCCGACGCCCGGATGCTCGACGATCTTACCGGGCTTGCCGGCCTGAAAACGCAGACCGAACTGCGCAGCCTGTTGGGCTGTTTTCTGTTCAGCGAAGACGATGTGTTCAAGCGCATCGGCGTGTTGAGCGGCGGTGAGCGTAACCGGTACGCGCTGGCCAAAATGATGCTCCGCCCGTCGAACTTCATCCTGCTCGACGAGCCGACCAACCACTTGGATATGCGCGCTAAGGACATCCTGTTAAACGCCATGGCGACGTATTCCGGCACCGTCGTCTTCGTTTCGCACGACCGCTACTTCATCGACAAGCTGGCGACCAAGGTGTATGAGGTCGGCAACGGCAACGTCGAGGTCTATCCCGGCAACTATGAGGAATACCTGTGGCGGAAGAGCGGCGGCTCGCAAAAGCTCGATGCGGAGCTTACCCAGCGTCACCAACCGGCCCCGGCCGCCGTCGCGCCAACCGCGGACCCCGTCGACAATACGCCCAGAAAGAAGATCAACCCCATCAAGCTCAAGCAACTACGGGACCGCGTCGTCCAGCTTGAAGCCGACATCGCCAACACCGAAACCGCAATGACCGAAACGGAATCGAACCTGTCCAACTACTCGAGCGCCGAGGAATCCACCCGCCTGGGCACGGAACTCGCCGTCCTCCGCGCCAGGCACGAACGGCTTCTCGCCGACTGGGAAACGACTTCCGAGGCCCTTGCCGAAGTAGGCTAATCTCAGCCCGTCCGTTCCTGGAAGTATCGTCCGGGCGTCGTGTGAAAGACCGCGCGAAACGCCGCAATGAAGGCGCTGGAGCTCAGATACCCCGCTTCCAGCGCGGCCTGCTTCACTGCGGCCCCGCCGCCCAACCGGCGCAGCGCGTTCAGGAATCGCGCCTGTCTTCGCCACTGTCCCAGTGTCAGCCCCGTCTCGGCCGCGAAGCCCCGCTCCAGTGTCCGCTCGCCTATGCCGAACCTCCTGGCCAGCGCCCCATGCCCGCTGCGGTCCTCCATGGCCCCCACCAGGTACTCGGCGATGCGCCGCAGCGGGGCCGATTGCGGCAGCGGCAATTCCATCGCCGCCGCCGGGCGCGCGCGCAGTTCGTGTGCGATCAGTTCCGCCATCGCCCGGTGCGCCGCCTCCCGGTCGTCCAGAAATCGCAGCTCCACCGCCCGCAGGATCAACTCGCGCAGCAGCGCCGTTACCGGCACTACGGTACTCTGTCCGCTCAGCTCGGCGAGCGTGGGGCGCAAGTACAGTGTCCGGAGCGACGCAGCGCCGGTGAATCGTATCGCATGGGCCACTCCGGGCGGCGCCCACACCGCCAGCCCCGGCGGCGCTACCCACGAACCCTGCTCCGTCCACACCGTCATCACACCGCCCGCCGCGTAGATCACTTGCCCCCACGAATGCCTATGCGGCGCCAGTGTGTGCCCGTCGGCAAATTCGGCCGCCAGAGTCCGCACCAGGTAGTGCGGTTCATCCGCTGCCGACGGTCGTTTTTGCGACATCCAATGTCAGAATAGCGGGATTGTGACAGCCGCGCACCTCCCTTATCCTGTTCCCATGTCCAACAACCTTGCCAGCTTCGCGATTCATGCCGACGATGTCCAACGCTGCCGCCGCTTCTATGAAGCCGTCTTCGGCTGGCGATTTGAACCCTGGGGCCCGCCCGATTTCTATCTCATTCATACCGGCGATGAAGCGCGCCCCGGCGTGCAGGGCCTGCTTCAACAGCGCCAGTCGCCGCGCGCCGACGGCGGCCCAAACTGCTTCGAGTGCAGTATTTCGGTTGACGATCTAGACGCCGTCACCGCCGCCATTCCCCTGCACGGCGGACGCATACTGATAGCGAAGGCGCCGATTCCCACCGTCGGAACGCTCACCAAATTCGAAGACTCCGAAGGCAATCTGCTCGGCGCCATGGTCTATCTCGAACGGTCCCGTACATAGTCTCCCCATTCCTCCTCCGCCTGCGATAGAATTCATTCCACCTATGCGTGCCAAACTGTTATTAGCGTTTTGCCTCTCCATCGCCGCCTTCGCCCAACAAAAGAAGATTCTTTTCATGGGCGAAGGCGAAATGCTGACGGCCCTCCAGTCCGTCACCGACAAAGCCAAAATCGTTCCCGTCACGACGGCTAACGTCATGCAGGAACTCGCCGACGCCGACGCCTTCATCGGCACCATCAAACCCGAATATGTCCGCGCCGGCAAAAACCTGAAGTGGACCCAGATCATGAGCGCCGGCGTCGAAACCATCCTTCACAAATCCGGCAGTGACGATCTCAAGAACTCGCAGATCGTCGTCACCAACAACCAGATTGTGCAAGGCCCCGAAATCGCCGACCACGCTCTCGCCATGCTCCTCACCCTCACCCGCGGTATCCATACCTTCATCGGCCACCGCGCCTCCGAAACCTGGCAGCCCCGCCCCTATCCCGGCATCGAACTCCGCGGCCGCACCGGCCTCGTCATCGGTTGCGGCGGCATCGGCAGCCAGATCGCCCTCCGCTCCTGGGCCTTTGGCATGAACGTCATTTGCGTCGATCCCGAAGACATCCCTTTCTCGCCCTTCATTACCAAGACCGTCAAGCCCGACCAGTTGGATGAGGTGGTGCCCCAAGCCGACGTCGTCTTCATCTCGGCTCCCCACACCGAAAAGAGCCACAAAATGATGGGCCCCAAGCAGTTCGACCTGATGAAGAAGGATAGCTACTTCATCGCCGTCAGCCGCGGCGGCATTTACGACATGCCCAGCCTCGTAAAGGCGCTCGACTCGAAGAAACTCGCCGGTGCCGGCGTCGATGTGACCGATCCCGAGCCCCTTCCCCAAGGCCATGCGCTCTGGAAGTTCAACAACGCCATCATCACGCCGCACATCGCCGGCCGGTCCGATAAAGATCGCGCCCGCATGGTCGGAACCATCCAGGAAAATGTTCGCCGCTTCGCTAACGGCCAACCGCTTCTGAACGTGGTCGATAAACAAAAAGGATACTAAGATTGCTATGCCTAGCCAACTATGTTAAGCTGGCTAGGTATGGCGAAATCAAAGCACGACGTTCTGCAAGGCACGTTGACCCTCCTTATCTTGCAGTCGCTCTCGCGCGGCCCGCGCCACGGCTACGGAATTACCGTTTTCGTGGAACAGGCCAGCGAGGAGTTGTTGCGCGTTGAGGAGGGTTCCCTATATCCGGCTCTACATCGGATGGAGGAGGAGGGCTGGATCCAGGCCGAATGGAGCGTTACGGAGACGAACCGGAAAGCGCGATTCTATTCGCTGACGGCGGCTGGCCGGAAGCAGTTCGACGCCGAGTTGGCCAATTGGCGGCGTCTGACGGCCGGCGTCGGCAAAGTGTTGAGCTTCGCGTAGCCGGGAGCCAACCATGTCGATCTGGAACCGCATTCGCCAAACCCTGGAGCCCAACCGCCGGAACCGGGACATCGACGACGAACTCGCCGCGCATATCGAAATGCGGTCCGAAGACTTTGAACGCGCCGGACTGACGCCCGCCGCCGCCCGCCGCGAAGCCGGCAGGAAGTTCGGCAGCCGCGCGCGTGCGGTCGAAGAGACCCGCGAAGCCCACGTGTTAGCTTGGCTCGACTCCTGGCGCCGCGATTCCGCCTACAGCATCCGCGGCCTCCTCCGCCGTCCGGCTTTCCTGCTGACCGGCCTCGCCACTCTCGCTCTCGGGATCGGTGTCAACGTCGCCATCTTCTCCGTTCTCGATGCAATGCTCCTAAAGCCACTGCCGGTGCCGGACGCCGATCGCCTGATGGCCTTCGTTGAGACGCGAAATGGCGAGCCCACCGGCGGCAATCCCGTTCGTATGGGCGATTATGTGGAAGGTATGAAATCGTTGGCGGCAACCGGCGGTTTCTATTCGGAGACAGTGGTGATCCGAACCGCTGAAGGATCCCAGCCCCTCCGTACGCTGCGGATGGCCGGCAATGTGATTGGCGCGTTCGGCTACCGCCCTGTGATCGGGCGTTTGCCTGTCGCTGGGGACCGGAACGTGGCCGTGCTGGGGCACCGTTTTTGGGAGCGGCAATTCGGCGGCAGCCGCGATGTTTTGGGCAAAACGCTGAACACGCAGGGCGGAGCGATTGAAATCATCGGCGTGCTGGGGCCGGACGCGTCGTTGATTGAGGAGTATGACACGTGGGTACCCATCGCGGCCGAGACAGAGGGGAACAGGACGCCGCGGACGGCGGGGTTTCTCATGGTGATCGCGCGTTTGAAGGCCGGCGTTCCTTTGTCTCAGGCGAATGCGGAACTGGCCACTGTTTCCGCGGCCATGCGCGCCGCCAATCCCGAAGCCGACAAAGGTCTCTCCGCCCGTCTGGAGCCGATGGGAAACGTGTTCGTCAATGAAGCCGGCAAGTTCGTTTATTTGTTGGCGTGCGTGGTCTTTACTGTTCTGCTGATCGCGTGCGCGAACATCGCCGGCCTGCTGCTGGCCCGTAACGCCGAACGCACCCGCGAAGCCGCCATTCGCGCGGCCGTCGGGGCCAGCCGCTGGGACCTGGTGCGGCTCTACTTATTCGAATCGTTCTGGCTGGCCGTTCCCGGCGGGCTGCTGGGGTTGTTGGCGGGCGCCTGGTCGCTGGGCATTTTGAAGAGCTACGTGCCCGCGGATCTCCCGCTGCTCTCGTCAATAACCATTGACGGCCGCGCCGCCTTGTTCGCTTGTTATCTAACGCTTTTCTGCGCCGTCGCAATTGGCCTGTTGCCCGCCTGGCAGGCGGCGCGTTTGAAGACGCGCCCGAGCCCGCTCCGTTCTGTCCTGGTCGTTGCGCAGGTCGGTGTTTCGTTGGTTCTTCTAATCACGGCCGCGATCCTTGTGAAAAGCCTGGTGGAAGCAAAACGTCGCCCGCTGGGTTTCCAGCAGGACCATGTTTTGGCGCTGGAGTTCGAGTTTCCCTGGGACGGCGAGTCTGAAAAATTGAAGCAGTTTTACCGCCAGGTCGAGCGGTCGGTTCGAGAACTTCCCGGTGTCCGCGCCGCGGGCGTGGTGGACCGGCTCCCGCTGCAAGGCGGATCGCAAGGGCGCAGTTATCTCCGCATCCGCGGCCGGAATCTTGAGGAGACCGTGGCCCGCCAGAGTTATGGCTTCCGGGCGATCACCAACGGCTATTTTTCCGCGCTTCGCATTCCCATCGTCCGCGGCCGGCTGCCCGACGAGAAGCGGCGGGAAACTTTACTGAACGAGTCCTTCGCCAAACGGTATTTTGGTGGCGCCGATCCGGTCGGCGAACAGGTCTCGTTTGCGGATTCTAATCGGGAGCCGGTTTGGTATACCGTGACCGGAATTGTGGCCGATGTCGCCATTTCCGCTGTCGATAACCGAGCAATCGGCGAAGTTTTCGTGCCATTTGAACGCACTTTTTGGCCTTCCGCGGCGCTCGTTGTCCATCTGGAAGGCGATCCGGGGCCTGTAATCGCAGCCGCCAAACACGTTGACCCCTACGCCAACGTGCGCTACGCCGGTCCCCTGGAAACCCGCTTGGCGAGCGTCTGGTCGGAACCGAATCTCATTGCGAGCCTGCTAACTGGCTTGGCCGTAACGGCCTTGGCGTTGGTGTGCATTGGAATCTACGGGATGCTGGCTGGGTTCGTTCGGAGCAAGACGCGCGAGTTCGGCGTCCGCCTGGCGGTCGGCGCCACGCCCGGCTCGCTGATGCAACTGTCACTGGGCCACGGGCTGAAGCTGACCGTGATCGGCCTGGGTCTGGGCCTTTTGTCGGCCTATGCGCTGCTTCCGCTCCTTTCCCAATTCATCCTCGGCGGGCAGACGGTTAATCCCCTGATGATCGGCGTCGCCTGCGCGTGCATGATCGCCGCGGCGATCGGGGCCTGCTATGGCCCGGCCCGCCGCGCCGCCCGCCTCGATCCGGTCATCGTGCTTCGCCACGACTAGCCGCGCGTGCTACTACTGTGCGCCCGCCTGCCGACGCGCGTTGCGCGTGATCGTGAGAGCCGGAAACTTGGTCTCTATCCGATGTGGCATCCTGCAATCAAGGCTGGGCGGGCAAGCTATGGCCGGTAAATATCTGGCGCCTTTGTGCCCGTTTCTGAGCCGCTAACCGCGGGGCAGGTCGCGGTCAAGAGCGTCAACAACTTGGGCGGTGCCGCTCGCGCGTGAGGCGCCAAGTGAATGGAGAGTATGGTTTCGGTTTCGGCGTTGGTGTGATGGGTGGCGAACTGTCTTGAAAAAGGCCAGGCCCGACCCGTTGGAGAGCTTATGTAAGTATCGCGAACCGCGCCGCGCCCAGCCTCATCGCAGTCGAGGAGAGGTGCCGGGTTCCGGGCCGCTGACCGGCCCATAGCTGGATCGGCTGACTACATCCTGTCCGCGTCGTGGAAATGAAAGGGGACAGCTTCCAGCTCAAGAACAGCCGGAAATCGAAAAATTAAGCGCTCCGATAGCGTGACCTATCCGAGCGCCACCAGGCGTCACGGTCTTTGGAGGTGGCTTCCGCTTCGCCCTCAACGCGCCGCCCTAAAGGACGTCGCGGGGATCCACACCAGCCACCCCAATAGACGGGAAACAACGGGCGACGGAACGGCGGAAGTAGTCTCCTTTCCCTCCGCCGCGGTGGTAAAACTTCTCCGGCCTTGACAGACCGGAGGTCATGCCGCAGTCCAGCGAAACTGGCGGTTGGTCGATCTCAATTCATACTCATGTACTGCCTACGCGGGTTACTGAGTCCGTCGCCGTCGATATGCGATAGCGGCCAGGCCCATCCCGAGCAGAAGCAGCGTGGCGGGTTCGGGGATCGCGCTGCCGGCCCTGTCAAATGAAAAGTCACCAAACCCGAAACCGGCGCCGGTGCTGGAATCGTTGAAGACGAGCGACGTGATTCTCGGAACACTCGACAAGTCAAAAGTTCCGTTTGCGGCGACTGGAATACTACCGAGCGATGTGGCGCCGTCGAAGTACTCAACGGAGACGAAATCTACGGGATTAAAGAATGCGGATTCGAACATCAGGTTCGTTACCCCGAAGTCGAAGTCCAGTCTCCAATCTGTCTGGCAAGATCCACCCGAAAGCGCGCACAAGCCGCCGGATGTTGTGAATGCGCCGAAATCTCCCGGCCGGTAAACAAATACTGTCCCGCCGCTAATAGTTACAGTAGCGGCACCGACATCGAGCACAGAAAGCCCGGTATTTCCGGATGCGAACACCGAGAAGTCAAGCGTCGCTCCATCCGCCCGCACTCCCATCGCAGCCGTTATTACGATTGCTACCGCGCCTATAACCGCCGGCCTAAATTTTCTTCCCATTGTAACCCTCCCTTTCGTTGTTCTAATCCTGGCTCATACCTCACGGAAATGAGTCCATGTCGTGCAGCCGGGATTTCCGTTTTGACGGTCCCGACCGAGGCATGATAGCACACGCTGCGCTGCGTTGCTCGGTATGTTCACTATTTTGCGCTGTCTCACTGTTCGATCCTCCTTTCGGCGACGGTTCGGCGGCGGCCTTCTCGGCCGCCCGGCTTTCCGGCTGACCGGCCTCGCCACTCTCGCTCTTGGGATGGGTGTCAACGTCGCCGTGCCGGACGCCGATAGCCTTATGGCCTTCGTGGAAACGAGCAACGGCGAGCCAACTGGCGGCGACCCTATTCGGATGAGCGACTACGTGGAATGGATGAAATCGTCGACTTCAACCGGCGGTTTCTATTCGCGGCCGGACCCGGGAGTTAGGCGTCCGGCTGGCGCTCGGCGCCTGCGGTGACCGCG
This sequence comes from Bryobacteraceae bacterium, assembly GCA_046155405.1. Taxonomy (GTDB): domain Bacteria; phylum Acidobacteriota; class Terriglobia; order Bryobacterales; family Bryobacteraceae. The sequence goes on from JBJXFL010000057.1 coordinate 27,205, forward strand.
ATCGGCTTGGATCTCGGCCTTTTCTCCGCCTATGCGTCGCCTGCGCGCGCATGATCGCGGCGGCGATCGGGGCCTACTATGGCCCAGCCCCCCGCGCCGGCCGCCTTGCTCCGGCCAGGAACTTCGCACGACGATTTTAATCATTGAGAAATCAAGCAGATAGGGGGAAATTCGCAAAGAGGAAATTCCGATTTGCATTGAAATACCATTTCTGTCACACTCTTACAGTCAGATGAAGGAAA
>JBJXFL010000060.1:0-22876 GCA_046155405.1 Bryobacteraceae bacterium
GCGTAGAGGCCGTGTTTGTAAGTGGCGGTTTGGGAACGGAAGAGGCCTTCGGGCGATTTCGGGCCCGTGGATTTCGCGCCGTTGATCCGGGCGGATTCGATGCGCGAGAGTTTCGTGGAATGAGGTAACATTTGGTTCCACTGTAGAGGGGGTGTCTATAGTAACCGCGGGTTTGGGATTTTGTGGTTTGGGGGTAAGTGGTTGGGAGGGTTGGGGTTGCGGGTTTGAAAATAAATATGGATCTAGCGTGACCGCTGTAGATTCGCCGCGAGAAAACTGGGGCTGGAGACGGCGTATACTCTGGATATGACGTTTCGTGCGGTCATCGAGTTCGATCCCGAATCCGATAGCTACTCGGCGGTTTGTCCGGAATTGCCGGGATGCGCATCGGCTGGCGATACCGAAGAAGAGGCGCGGCGGAACATCAAGGAGGCGATTGCGCTCTACCTTGAGCCCTCGGAGATTGAGATCCCGAGAATGCCACTCTGACCGAGGTAACGATTGGGTGATCGAGGGACGCCTCGACTCAACGCCGATGACGTGATTACGATCCTTCGACGGAACGGATTTGCGTTGGTCAGTCAGGCTGGGAGCCACCAGAAATGGCGCAATTCAAATACGGGTAAGCAAGTCATCGTCGCCTACCATCGGGGCCGGGGACTGCCGTTGGGAACGATGAAGGCGATCATTGAGGGTAGCGGGATTCCATTGTCGAATTGGCGGGGGTGATGGATCTTCTCGCGCTGGAAAGCAGGGTGGAAGAGTGGTTATCGCACCATTTGCAATTGCTTCGCTCGTGTTTCGCTCGGGATGTCAATAGGGCTGGCCAATGCGCCGGGGACGGCTATTACAGCTTCAATGGAGCCTCGGCCGGCCGCTCTTCATCGTCCTCGAAGATCCTGTCGCTTCAATGGAGCCTCGGCCAATTGGCCGAGGAAATGCGGGGCCGGAAGGTCGACCAGCACGTACGAGCGCCGGCTTCAATGGAGCCTCGGCCAATTGGCCGAGGAAATGGTCTAACGGGTCCTGCGCGACCGTAGTGGTGTCGGAAGGCTTCAATGGAGCCTCGGCCAATTGGCCGAGGAAATTTCTTTCATCGGCTCGCTCATTTGCATGACATTCTGCGGCTTCAATGGAGCCTCGGCCAATTGGCCGAGGAAATGCCGCATCCTGTCGAAGGACATTTCGCCGGTTCAGGGCTTCAATGGAGCCCACTGCCTGGACGGCGGGGTTCATGCTTCAATGGAGCCTCGGCCAATTGGCCGAGGAAATGCAAACGTGGGTGTTTTGGGCGATCTCGCAGGACAAGCTTCAATGGAGCCTCGGCCAATTGGCCGAGGAAATCACATCCATCGCCGAAACATGGATGAGAACGTAATTGGGCTTCAATGGAGCCTCGGCCAATTGGCCGAGGAAATGACGGATTCGGTAATCGAGGCTATGCGGAGAAACTTGCTTCAATGGAGCCTCGGCCAATTGGCCGAGGAAATACGATATCCGCCACGCCTACCCTCGCATCCCCCGTGGTGCTTCAATGGAGCCTCGGCCAATTGGCCGAGGAAATGCAAATCTCGCGGAGGAAGATTAGCCTTGCGCTGCTGGCTTCAATGGAGCCTCGGCCAATTGGCCGAGGAAATGTTTCATCCAGTCGCAGGCTTTCCAGTCATCTCTCATGCTTCAATGGAGCCTCGGCCAATTGGCCGAGGAAATGATCCTTCAATGGCTGCCCGAGAACGTCGATGCCTGCTTCAATGGAGCCTCGGCCAATTGGCCGAGGAAATGGCAAATTCGCTGGCTCGCGGGGCAATCGTCAATAGCTTCAATGGAGCCTCGGCCAATTGGCCGAGGAAATATGTCGGCGCCTATGCGTCCAGGGTTAGGGAGAAGGGCTTCAATGGAGCCTCGGCCAATTGGCCGAGGAAATACTTTATCCGCCCCGAAACGCGGCGCGGCCGCCACCGTTGCTTCAATGGAGCCTCGGCCAATTGGCCGAGGAAATCAGGGTAGCCCCGGCCGCATCGCAATCGACGGTCACGCTTCAATGGAGCCTCGGCCAATTGGCCGAGGAAATGGCGCGTCGGCTCCCGCATCCTCGTCTCCATCTCCGCTTCAATGGAGCCTCGGCCCATTGGCCGAGGAAATGACAAAACGCCTTGACGTGAAAACACAGGTAATTGCGCGCTTCAATGGAGCCTCGGCCAATTGGCCGAGGAAATAGCTGTGCCTGTAGTATATTCTGTTTTCAATGATCTAGCGGGGCACTTGCGAGCGGTCCCTCGGGTTGTTCCTATAATCATGATGAGCTTAAAGGGCGGAACTGGCAACAGTAATTTTTTCAACGGGATAGAAGATGCGAGCGACCCCCGGTCTTTCGGAGGCACCGGGCCGCTCGCGAGTGGGTTATCGGGTGACGAAGACGGGATAGGTTCCGATCTCACCTTGCAGCATTTTTGCGAGTAATCGAGTCTGGATTTCGAGGAGCCGCCGATAGCTGACGCGATAGTCGAATAACGGATGGGTGACGAGCGTATCCATCCTGAGTTCGTAGGCACGATAAAACGCCTTTCTTCCCTCCGGGCGAAGCGCGACGGCACCGGCGGCGGACACAAAGTCATGGGGTTGCACCATGCGCGTGTTGATTGCCTGCATGACCGCCGAATCGGCGATCAAGGGGCGGAACGGCTCCATGAGGTCCAACGCCAAGGCGGGCCGGCCGTGGCGCGGGCGATGGTAATAGCCCAACATGGGATCGAACCCCACGGCGGTGCAAGCAATCGACATGTCCTTCGTCAACATGCTGTAAGCCAAGGATAGGAGCGCATTGACTGGATCACGAGGAGGACGGCGGTTTCTTCCGTGAAAGTCGAATTGGAAGAGAGCCGCTTCGTCCTGGGCTTCGACCTTTATCAGGCCCTGGAGCGCGCCGAAGTAGAGGCGGGCGGCGTTTCCTTCGATTCCTAGAAGGGACTCGAGTGCCGGGCCGTTGTCGGCGGCGTCGGCCATGTCTTTCATTTCCGAGAGGACTCGGGCGGGCGGCTCTTCGTGGTTGCGCAGTAACTGCGTCCGCTGATTCCTGATCTTGCCGGCAATGAGCGAGCCGGCAAGGCGACGGCAAAACCAGGGCTCCTCGGCAAGCTTGTATTGGGCTTGGCGGAGGAACACATTTTTGGTTGCGAGTCCATTGGTTGTTCCGTAGAACCAGCCGCCCTGGGAAAAATAGCTGACCGGAATTTCAGCTTCGCAGAGCGACTGGATGGCCTGGGTTGTCACCTGGATATTGCCCATGAGATTCAACTGACAAATTTCATGGATGCGGACTTCCTGGAGGAGCGACTCCTTTTCCCGTACTTGGAGGACGCCGCCACTTTTGCCGACGCGGAGACCTTGTGTGTTTAGGTAGAGGGGCTTGCGCTCCTCGCGCGGCGCGAGGAGGCGGCGGACTTCGGCACCGGCTCCTTTGCGGGGCGCTCCGGCGCCTTCCAATTCGAAGAGCAGGAGTTGATCAGGATCAGGTTCGGGTTGCCGACGGATGCGGTTGACTTCGTCAGGGAGGCAGATGGGCGCGAGCGAACATCCAGGGCATTTGGGGGAGTCTTCGAGCGGAGGCGGAATGATGGGTTGGGCGACGAGGGCCCAGGCGGCGGCGACGGCACGTTCCGTTTCGGCGATCAGTTCGGGCGTGGCGATGACGCGAACGCGTTGGCGGGTGGCGGCGTAGAAGACCAAGCCTTCCTCGCAGCGGTAGCCGCTTTCGCGCAGGAGGAGAATTTGCAATACGAGTTGGACCTTGTCGGACGGCCAGAGTTCGATGCCGGTTTTGGTCTCGCGTGGGCGGCCGTGTTTGGTATCGACGGGGGTGACTTCACCATCGCGCACTTCCACGACATCGAGCTTGGCGATGACGCGGAGACGCTCACTGGTGAGGGTGATGGCGCGGGTCTTGAGGGCGTCGTCACCGAGATCGGCGGGGGCAGGGAGACCCTCGCCCTCCTTATCGACAACGCGGTGAAGATGCCGGCCCTCGATGGTGTCGACGCTGTCGAGGAATTCGCCGCGGACATGTTCGAGATAGAACAGGCGGGGGCAGTAGACGAATTCATTGACCATGCGCGCGGGCAGGTATTCGGGGAGTTCCCTGGCGGGCGCGAGTGGTTGCGGGAGTATGGGGAAGGTGGCCACGATAGTTTCTCCGAGGTCTCGCGGATCGTTGGTTGTCTAGATCACGATGAGCGGGGCATCCAGGTTGGTATAGGGTTTACCCATAGCGGAGATGACGCGGTCTCCTCGATTCTGGGCTGTTCCGAGGTAGACGAAGAGCACTTGATCCTGCGTGTGATGGATGATCGAGTGGAGTTCGGCGCGAAGGCGGGCGAGGTCGGCCGGATTGAGCTGACATTCGAAGACGGAGTATTGGATGTGGTCGCCGCATTTTCGGAGGGTTTGGAAGACGCGGCGGAGGCGTTTGTCGTCGCAGATGTCGTAACAGACGAGGTAGGTGGATCGCATGTTCTTATTCCACCGGTTGAAACTGGCCCAACCCGAAGTGGCAGCCGTAGCCGAGCGAGAAGGGCGTCGCGACGGGTTCCGGAAATTCGAGGACAAGTCCATAGCCAGAACGGACTGGATCTTCCTTCCGGTTGCGCCGGAATTCGGACCAGCGGACCGCACGACCGCCAGCGACTTCAAGCGCGGCCATACCGGACACTGCTATCGGCTCCGGAAGTCCGTGGTTCCGGCATTCTCTGGCAACCTCACCATGCAACCAATTCGGAAAGTCGTCGCGTCGCGCCTTCATGTGACGGACGGGTACGAAGGGTGTCGCACTTCGGACGAGGGTGTGCTCCCCGGGGTCGCCGCCCCAACGGATCGGGATGCAACGGATTCCCGGCTTGCCTTTTCTCTGCCACAAATCGTCTAAGCGGTCCAGTGCCTGAAGTTCTGATTCGTCGAAGGATTCTTTACATCGAATGAGCAGGTGATCCAGCTTGCCGTCACGATCCAGATCCTGTGGCAAATAGAAAGCGTGACGATGCCCGGTAAGCGGCGCAGCGGAGGATGATCGTCCGCTGAACCGCGGCGATACATTTTCGAAACCGGCGATGTATTTGTGAATACCCATGAGCCGCGTTCGCACCTGTTCAGCGATCTCCAGCGCTTGGGTCGTCGAAGGAAGGACTTTAGAATCGAGCGCGTAGAGGACAGAGTGTAAGGGTTCGCTTTGTAATTCCGGAATTGCACTCCGAGATAGGTCAAAACATTGCGAATCGCGCAAGTACTCCACGAATTTCATAGCAGGCGGGTGGCTCAGGCCGTGCTCGTGAATTGTGTCGGTCCCGGTGGCGATTGCTTCCATCCATGAAAGCGTCTGAGCCTTCTTCCCTTTTCTCAGGATGGCCGGCGCGTATTTGGATGCCGGAATTGGAGTCGCTATCTGGACAATCTCTTGGGACGATTCCGCCAGGGGGCCGGTTGCCGGAATGCAGTTCCAGTCCACGCCGTTGACCCCACGCAATATCCGCGCTTCTATCCACGACTCCGAACGTCCCAGGTAGTTCAACATAGAGAGCAACCCGTCCAGATCGTCGAGGGATTGGGAAGTTGGATCGACAACCGGCCAACCCAGAAGGACGGTACTTCGGGGTGCTAACACAACAAACGCGTCAAAGATCAGAGTCCGTTCCTTCGGGTCTTTCTCATTCTTACTGAGAAACGACCGTGTATGGGAAACAGAAGCTGGCGGCAGCCTGTAACTCGGTGGGAATTCAGACAACACCCGCAACAGTGACTCCACCTTTTCGGCGGGCCAGGCGGCGGCCTTTCGCTTCCATGTGTCGAAGAGAGCACGCACCAGGCGATAGGGCGAAGGGGGCCATTCCGGGACTCCTTCATTCACGTGCCGTCCCCACGCTGTGGCGTGATAGCGGCCAGTGGGAAATGCAAGTTCAATAATCAGCATGGTGCCTCGGGATCAGACTGCGGGCGTGTCCTTCGAGTCAGCTTTCGCCACGGATGTAGTGTTAAGCAGAGTGACAGGAGGGTTGGCGAACAGGTCTGCTTTGCGACAATCACCCATCGCTTCTTTGACTGCGCCCAGTAGCGCCGCCTCGTCCGGCACATCAAACCCTTCGGGTGCCCTGACACGGAACGGACCGGAAGGCGTTAGGTCACAGGCCGTGCGAAGCCTCAGACCAGTCGAGAGGAAGCGGCGCACCTTCAGTAGGCTGAGCGCGACGAGAAGGGTGTACGCAGGCTTCGGCAGTTCGAAGCCCCTAATCAAAGCCAGGTCGAGGTTGAAGTAGGCAACGATGGATCGGGCAGTGTACTCGACGCGAGCGTATGGAACGTTTCCATAGACATCTTTGTCGTAATCTTTGGCGCGAATTTTTCCCGTCGGGTCGAGTGCGTTGTTCTTCACACCGCCAGAAACTGCTTCCACAATGTCGGAAGCTTCGACGAATCCGGATAGGGCGCGAGGAAATCGAACGCGACCGTCGCCAAGATTGGCCATAAAAATACCGTGGATTAGCGAGTTCGGATCGTAGTGGAAAAGTGCCGCTGCAATGCGGCTCCACATCAACGGCTTACCCTTTTCGTACGCCGCCCGCTTGACGAAATCTGCCTGAAACGACTCGTCGGAAATGATCCATGGCGAGTTTACCCGATGAGCTTCAATCAGCGAGCTCGTCTCCGTTTCCACTGCACCATTCAGTTTGGCAACGACATAGGGAATTCCGTCGAGTTCAGTAGTAATATGCGGTCCATCGCCCTTTAAGCACGTCTTTTCCAGGCGGTTTGCCACCGACTGAGCTGATTCAACCAGGAGCATGCGTTTGCCGTCCGCTCGCTTGTAATCAGCCGCTCCGAGATCCGCAAAACCGGTTGGCTGGAAGCGGTCGCCCTGCACCGGATAGAGGTCCTGCTCGATCAGAAGACGCGCTGTGTCTTTCAGATTTTCAAACATCTTCAGTTGCCTTTCTCAGCCGTAGCCGAATCCTTCAGTTTCAGAACTCTCCGCGATAGTTCCGCCATCGGGTAGATGGGAATTAGCAGTGCCGCTGCCAACCGGACTCCGCCACCGTGATCCGGATAGCCCACCTCAACCGGAGTGAGTTGGGTGGCTTTCAATCGCCGGCTCGCGACGTCGCAAGCATCGGATATTTTGTTTGCGGCCAGCAAGGATAGTATCGATGGTTCCGGGCGAACGGGTACTGAGGGATCGAACAAGTGCTTTAACAGTGCATAGTCACGTGGAATAGGCATCGCCATCGGCAGCGAGCGCCAGCGGGCATTCAATTCGTCGCGAACCGCAGTGAATTCTTCGTGAGCAAAATCAACGAGAGTAGCAGCAAACAAGAGGTTCTCCAATCGATCCTCGTCAAGTGGGGCCGTTACCACGGCCGCTGCGTCAAAGGGATGGATGGAAAGTAGCGCTTGTAAGGGAAGCCGGTCGCATGCGAGTCTCGCGCCGTCCATCAGCCTGCGCTTCAATGTGGAGTGAAGCCGATTCCAGATCGTGAGGCCGGTCCACGCCGCCTGCCCCTCTCCACTAGCCCAAGCCCCCGGCTTCACCGGATCAACAGGAATAAGGTTTGCCCGCATTGGACCAACCTCGCCGGTTCGGTGAATAGAGGCGATCGCGACAGAGGTACGGAATTCGAGCGATTCATCGTCGGCTTCCAAGAGCCAGCGAGGACTCAGCCCCCCGAGGGGCGTAGACAGTTTCGGGTTTGCTCTGTGATCGCGATACGTAAGCGCGCGCTCCAACGCCCCGATTGCCACGAAGACGAGGGCAAGCCGGATGCGGTCGCCCTTCAGCGCGTAGTCATAGACGGCGGAATCGACTTGACGGCGTGCCGATGCGAGTCGCGCCGGCGGGCCGCCCTTCGGAAAGCCCCGCGCAAAGCGATCGTAATTCTCCAGGAGCACTTCCAGGTCGCGCAACAGAGTGGCGTCGGTATGATCGCTGACGGGAATCCGCCCGAGAGGGAGCGCGATATAGCTGTCGCCACGGCGTCTAATGAGACTGAATCGCTGAAATGACGCAATGCCGCGATCCGTGCCGAGAGAAGTGGCGGCGCGCGTAAACTCCATCGCATCTTTCACAGGCCGACCGTTCCACTCAACCCTACCCTCGCGGAGCAGGTATCGGAGTTCTTCGAACGGGCACCGTCTGGTCCAGATCGGCATCCAAACTTCAGCGCGCGCCTTATCTTCGTCGGTTGGCTCCGCCGATCCGTAACCGACGGCCCGCGAGTACACAGTGAAAGGGCTTGAAGCAGCGCCGTGGCGCACACTTCCGTGACGACGGGTCGCGCTTCCGGTCCACGCGACGGCGCCTTCCATTGTGAGGACGAAACTCCAGGGATTGGTGGGAAAGTCCTTGGTTTCGACGCCAGTGCCCTGGTTGAATCCTCCGGCGCAGCCCGGATCGAGTTGGCCAGTCGAGGCAATCTCGAGGTATGTTGTCGGTCGGCCGAAGAGGGCGTTGGCCAGTAGGCTAGCGCTGGCTAAGTTACAAAGCAACAGCGACGACACTCGTTCCATGAATGAATTCGTGTAGTCGAGACGGCCCTCCAACCCACCTGTGCCGAGAATTGGCGGGTAGGCGAGGTCACTGGTCGTGCGAAGGACAACCGCTGCATCCACCCAATCCTGCGCGCGGTCAGGCAACCGGTTGCGGCAAAGTCGCACCACTTCATCTTTGCCTCCAGCCCTTCGGTTCTTCTTTGCCGCAGTCCGAAGTTTCTTAACCGCGTTGTACGCTCTCTCGGCGACTTCCTTAACTTGTTCGGCCGTCAAACCGCAGAGAACGGAATGATTAGGCCCCGCTGCTGCTTCAAACTCTCCGATCAGCTTGAGAATGTCGCTCTGCGCCTTGCCGGACTTGGATGCGGCGGTGGCCCGCAGATCGTCAAGCATCGCCCCCACTGTCATCTCGCCGGCGGCGAACTCCGGCCAAGAGAAAATCTCATTGATCGTCTGTTGATAGTCCTTAAATCGTGTGTCGGAGGTTCCAAGAATCGTGTCAAGACCCTCGCGACGGTCGCCTTCGGCAAATCCGCTGCCGCCGTTCCACGGCGCAACAATTGGAGTAGGTCGATATTCTTTGAGGAAGAAATGGGTAAGTTGGCCCTCGTCAAGCCGTGACTCCATGCAGAACGTGTTTTCTCGCCACCAGCCGCGCGCTTCCGGATCGGATTGTTCGCTTACCAGCCGGAACACGGCTAAAGCCTTCAAATACCCCGCCATCGGCTCCGCCCGGCAGCCCGCCAATTCGAGTACGAAACTCATGGCAGGATCTCCTTCGGGTCCGAACTTGCTCTAATATCGGCGGCTACGATCAGCGCTTCGAGATACGCCAACCGGAAAGGGCCCAAGTCGTCGCGGAGGCGGAGCATTCTCTCCATCCAGGATGGTTCGACCTGTGGCGAGAGGCCTAGCATCATTGGCTCGAGATCGAGCGCCACTGGCAATGTGCCTAATCCACCGAGGCGTGCGGGAGGTAATATATCGCCTTCATGAACTCCCCGCGCGAAGCGGGCTCCAGGTAGCTCCGGCTTCGTCTCTTTTGGCAGAGCGCGGATCGACAATCGCACTTTGCCGTGGTGCGCCGCCGTTAGATAGGCGGCCAAATCCGATCCGCCGTTCTGCAAGATCGCCAGCGCGGAGGCCAGTTCGTGTCTGAAATATTTCCGCGAATGCCGGCCCTCAACTTTCGACTTCGCGAGCAACGGCCCGGTGCCAACTGGATTCAGGCTCATCTGAAAAACCGGATGGGCTTTCCCCCAGTCGTGGCGCAAGGCCACGTCAAACAGCACGTCCCTGTATTCAGCGAGTCCTATTCCGTCAAGTGCCTCCAGAAGAACTCGCATCGCGTCCCGCACTTCGGCGGAATGCGCTTCGAGCGTTTGAGTGTACCGGCGGAAAGTTAGCGGATCATCGGCGGTACCTTGTTCCGCTGTCGGTTGTGGAACCGGCACAACCGGCTTGGTTGACCATGGATCCCACCCGCGAACGGTATCGTAACAGCCGGAATTTGACGTGGCTACGATAACCATTCCAGGTCTCAACGGCGTGTCGATTTGAACGGAAATCCACTCGCCATCGAGCGCATTCCATGTGACCGCCTTCAGTCGCGATCCCGATTTTCCGCTCTTGATTAGGGCAGCCAGTTCGCCAATTGGCACACTGCACAGTTCGCCGCTGGACGGCGCGTTTGCTTTGTCGGCTCCGGTGGGAAGATCGTGCCGCCAGGCGATTTGGACATCACGATTATTCTCATCCCTGACAAACCGTGAGATATCAAGGTCGTACCCGGAGAGATCCGGCGTGGTGTCGAACAGATCGATGAGATCTCTGCGCCGAAGGACATGATTGGGGCGGTAGGGAATCTTGTGGTTCGGAAGATCGTTCGGGCTCGCTGAAACCAGGCCGGAAAGCCGGCTCTCCGCTTCGGTGAGTTCATCCAGTTGGTAGGGGCGTGCCATCTCCTCAGTTAGCGCTTCGTCTTTCATCTTTCCGGTGAGCGGTCGATCAACCCAGAAAATTCTCCCCCCGTTTTCCCGTTCGCCCGCGCGGTTGCATCGACCGAAGCGCTGCACGAGGCTTGGCCACGGCGCCAGGTCGGTAACCAGCAGCGCAGAAGAAATATCCACGCCCGCCTCTACTACCTGAGTTGAAATAAGCACTCGGCCTTCCGGCGGTATTTGTCCGGAAAGAACGGCTGGCCAATCCTGTTTTTCATTGGGCCGGAAGCGCGAATGCAGCAAGCGGCAGGACACCTGCGGCGCAACGCGGCGGAACTCATCGAAGACCGCCTGGGCGCGAGCGACGCGGTTAACAACGGCCAACGTCTGTGAACCAGACACATGCTCAACTGCGATGAATCGGGCAAGGCCTTCCGGTGTCCGGCATTCTTCGGGAGCCGGAGCTACTGACTTCGCGGCTTCAAGGCGTTTCCGAAGCGGCTCAATCGCTTTGTCATCGGGATCCAGTTCGAAAACCGGAGGCTGATCCTGTAGATCCACGGTCCGCAACATTTCGGGGTCCAGCGTTGCCGACATCCAAATTGTGGGAGTTGGTCCAAACGTACTAAAGCGACTCCGGAAGGCGGCTAACTGCGCGGTCGTAGCAAGACCGTCACCCATAAGCTGTACTTCATCGCAGACCCACAGCGCATCGTTGTTGAGAAGTCCGAAGTGAACAGGCCAGCGGTAACGACTCATGGCGTAGCCACGGTTCAGAGCCCGTGACAGTAGCATGTCCTGAGTGCCAATGAGAATCGCGGGGGTTTCAGGACGCTCCTCCCATTCTCGTTCCACATCTCCACCCATAAGAATCTGTACGCGCACATTCGGCGCGACACGCGCGGCCCACACCTTTGCCAGATCACGGGTCTGTTCGACAAGTACCCGCATCGGCAAGCAGTAGACCAAGCGCCTCGGCGCGTCGGGAACTCCGGAAACTAACCTATACAGCCAAGGAAGGATGGCCGCAGCGGTCTTACCGGCCCCCGTCGGTACTTTCAAGATTCGGCTTGCAATTGGAACGTCAGCGAGCGCGCTTTGGTACGAATAAGGAAGATTACTTGTGGCGCGGGCGAAAAATCCGGCAAAGGACTCCATAGCGGAATTGGTTCCCTCTCATTTCAACTAGCCAACGCGCGATGGATTGGTTTTACCTTAGCACCTTCTTTAGGCCTTCCGCGTTTTGCAGCGAACGCACAGATGCCTTTTGGAGGGTCCTGGCATCCTTGGTGGTTAGGCCGCGGTTAGCCTTCATAGAGTCAAACGACTCACACAAGAAACCCGCCGCGCCGCAAGAACTCCGGGGAACTTGTCTTCCGCGCCACCATCCAGCACCGCCGCGGTGTCCGCATTCTCGTCTCCGGCGCCGCACCTTTCAGCGACCTCGACCGCGTCTGGGACGACCACTTCATCAGCGCCCGCCAAGTCCGCCTCCCCTATCTCGACCGGCCAACCACCATCGCTCTCCTGTGCCAGCCGACCTCCGATTTCCCCTCCGACGCCGTTCCGCAGGAAGTCGCCGATGCCGTCTTCCAAAACACCGGTGGCCAGCCGTTCCTGGTACAAGTCTATGGTTCCTTAATTGTGCGCCGTCTCAACGATAACGACCGCAAGATCGCGACCATTGAGGACGTAACCGCCGTCGAGGAAGGCGTCATCGAATGGGCCGAATCCTATTTCCGCGACATGTACAAAAATGCGCCCGCAGCCGCCCGCGAGGCCATCGACCAGCTTGCCCAAGGCCGCGCCGTGACGATGGCTCCACTAACACGCCGCTGGCTCAACCAACGCTACCTGCTCGACGAATCGGAACAACTCACGATTCCGGTTTTCGGCGCCTGGGTTCGGTTTCACGCGCTTGTTTAGCCCTTACTTCCGCTGCTCTTTCCCCGGCGCATCGTACGGCGCGCCGGTTCCCGACGACCCCATGAAAAACTTCCGTCCATCGGCCAGCGTGACGTCCCGGCCATTCGCCCGGTTCGAACGATCCTTGGCCTGATACCCGTCCACGATAATCGCCTGGCCCGGTTGAATGGTATCCCGCTTCAAACCGCGCCGCAGCAGGCTGTTCGGCGTGCCGCCTTCCACCATCCACACTTCTTTCTTGCCATCGGCATTGGTGGTTTCCAGATGGATCCACGTGTGCGGATTGATCCACTCGACGCGCGTCACCGGTCCTTTCAACAGCACCGGCCGGTTCGGATCGAACTCCGCGCCAAACGCGTGATGCGCGTACACACTCCGCACGTGAAACAGAATCAAGCCAACTCCGCAGATCGCCCCCATTAACAACCAAATCTTCACTTTATTTACCCGCCTTCTTCTTCTCCGCCTCGGCTTCCAATAACCGCGCGCCCCGCAAAATGCCGGCAAACGAATAATTCCCCTCATGGCACGCATATTCGAAGATCCGCTGATCGGTTGCCGGCCATAAGATCTCGCCGCTCCACGGCTTCGTCCAAATCGTGGGATCCTCCACCGTGAAACCGTAAAGCAACGACTTGTCGTCGATCCGTTTGAACCGCTCGACAACGTGAAGGTTTCTGGTCGCGTTGCCCAGCGCGGGCGTGTCGTTGAAATTCGTCGTATCCACCACCAGCGTATCGCCTTCCCAACGCCCGATCGAATCGCCCAGCCATCTCCGCACATCCGGTGGTTCATGCTCGCCATTGATCCGGATCACCCGCGCGGAGTGAACCATTTCATTCAGGATCATCACCGTGTCCTTCGTCTGTACGATCTTCTTTAGATTGTTATAAAGCACGGGTAGCATCGGCGGTCCGTCGCCCGAGCCAAACGACGCCAAACACCGCTCGGCGGCTGGCCGCATCTCGGGGTCGTCGTACGGTCCCGGCGAAATCCCCTCCGTCACCCAAAACGCATCGCCGCGATTCGGCCGCGACAATTTCGCCCGTGCCGCCGCGCGCATCTTCGCCTCCGGGGTTAACTCCGGCGGGCGGCCGTTCGCCGGATCGGTAATGATGGACGTTCGCCACCTCCCGTCGATCTTAAACGCGCCCGCCCCGCCGTCGATCCACACCGTGTTGTAGCCGCCGACATTGCCGGCGGCGCCCTCCGACCCGTCGCCGCCCACGGGCGGCGCTTTGCGATTCGGGTCGCTCGCCTTACTCGTCGCGGCCATTACCGCCGCCGCTTTCCGCGTGATCGCTTGCGACTCCTCGTCGGTCAGCGATTGCCGGTCGCCGAGACTCACCGGGCGCGCCAGCGGCGTCAGCGTCGCGATGTCATAAGTCCCCGACAGATCGGGCCGGCCTTCCGGCGTTCGCGGAATTTCCGCGCCCCGCGAGGCCGCCGTTATCACAAGAATCGCCGCGATTCGAATGCGCATATTCACCTCTTTAACGGTTTGCGCCGATGCTCGCCGAACATCAGTTCCTCCACGAACTCGACGCATTTGAAATCCATCAGGCGGGCGTCCTTTTCCATCCGCCGGTAGAGCGGGAGCGAGATCTTCCAGGGCCGCGTGAAAACTACGGGGTCGGTGACGGTCGCTTCATACTGGATGTGATTGGGCGTCAGGTAGGCGTACCGCTCCACGACCCGCAACTGGTTGCTGTGGTGCGTTCCCGAACGGTCGAACCACGTTTGATCGTTGAAGCCGGACACTTCGACAATCAACGCGTCACCATCCCAGCGCCCAACCGATTGCCCCATCCACGAATCGGTTTCGGGCGGTCCGGGATCCTTGAAATAGATATCGCGTACCGCGCCGGCGTATTCATAGGCGATAAAGAAATGACTCCGATTTTGGACAATCTGGAAGGGAAAAGGCATGTAGGCGGCGCGGGGAACGCCAGGGAGATAACACTTGATCTCCGGATCGCGTTCGAGCCAGTGCCGCCGATTCTCATCCCGCAACTTTGCGGCTTCCGGCTTGTAAGGGATCGTTCCGCCGTCGACAATTCCCATGCCGCCGGGGACCGATCCAACGGCTCCCAAGGCGAGTACGGGCACCGCCGGCAACGGCCCATGCGGCCCGTCGCGCAACATGATGGAATGACGCGCCACGTGGCGTTCCACGTCGTAGTGCGCCGAGCTCACGGCCTGCCAAACCCCATTGAAATCGGGCTTTCCGTCGGGCAGCCGGGGCGTCTGCCCGAACAGCGGCGCCACTAGTAACAGCAGGAAAAAGAAAATGTGTCTCATTCGCGGGCGACTCCGCAACCCAGACAGACGCTACGATAGCACGCGCCGCCGGAGTTAGTAGAACGCAATCCAGCGGCCCGAGAATCCGACGCCGAACCACAGCGCTAAAGATACTATGGCGGTGAGCCGGCACAACAGCGGGGCGCCGCTGGCGGCAAGCACTTTTCGCCGCACCGTGAACGCAAAAAGCGCCGCCACCGCCAGCAGCCCCATCTTGTACCAAAAGGGCGGACTGTAATAGCACTTCAGCGCTTCGGAAAGGAACATGGGAATGCCTGTCGCGATCATGGCGGCGAGCGATCCCACGAGCCAGGGATGTACCGCGCGCGCGAGGACGGCGGCGGGCTGCGACCGCAGGCCAAGCCCGAGCAATCGCAAGTCGACCACCAGCACCGCGCCGCCAAGCATCGCCAGCGCCAACAAGTGACCGCACTGGATGACGGGAAACAGCCATAGCGATTCGCGCACCACGGTACCGATCGCCGTCGCCTCAAACCATTGGAAGAGCGGTAACAGGTCCATCGCCGTCAACCCCTGGCCGTGTCGAACCAGTTGTAGGCCTGCATGCGACCGCAAATCACCACACCGCTCCAGAGGAACAGGGAGCAGAAACCCGCGAGGCGGGCCCGCAACGGCGGCATGGGATCGCAATCCCAATCGGCGACGCGACGGTAGACGGTGAAATGAAACAGCGTCGCGTTGATCCCGGCCAGCGCGATCATGACCACTTTTATCCGGAAGAAAATGTTTCCCGACGCGCGTACCGGACCCGAATAAAACAGCAGCATGCCGCTGATCGCCATAAAGACGAAGCCCGCCAACGCCCACGGCAACAGCCGGCCAGCGACCTCCGATACGCGTACCCCGCGCAGCCCCACGCCAACCAGCCGCAAATCCAACAGGGCGATCATCCCGAGGAAAAGGCACAGGGCGAGGACGTGCGTTGTTTCGATAAAGGGATACAACAGAATCGACTCGCGTATCGCGGCGCTCCCCGCAGTCCCTTCGAGCCACCGGAGAAAAGGAAGTAGGTCCATACCGGACTCGAACAGTCTAGCAGAGGCGCTTCACCCGGTCTGGTACAATTCCATTCGCGTGACGCAAAAAAGCATATGGTTCGCGGCTCTTGCGCTGTCGCTCGCCGGATGCAAGACAAGCCCGCCAATCAAGGCGATTTCGACCCTTGAGGAGGTGATGCACCACATGGTCGTCCCGAACGCGGAGGTGGTGTGGGATGCGGTCGGCACAATCTACACGGTCGGCAACGTGGAAGAGATTCAGCCCCGCACGGACGAGGAGTGGCTCGCGGTGGAGCGAAGCGCGACGGTGCTTACCGAGGCTGGCAACCTGCTGATGATGGAAGGCCGCGCGAAGGACATCGGCCGCTGGATGGAGCGCGCCCGGGCGCTACGCGAGGCTGGCGCGGCGGTCCATCAGGCGGCGAAGGCTCGCGACACAGCGGCGGTCTTCGAGCGCGGCGGGCATCTCTTCGACGCCTGCCAGGGCTGCCACTTCGAGTACCGATTCGAGAAGGATCCGAAGACGATCCGGACGCACTAAGGCGACTGGCGATCCGGGTTGAGAGCATGGCACGCGCCACTTGGTGTCGATACGGTTCGCTCGTTAATCAGTCTTTCGGAGTTGCGGGGGGATGCTCCCGACCGAAAGGTACTCGGAGCGATGGGTGTGGGAGAGGTCTTCCGGGCACCCCGAGTGCGGATTGGCCAGGGCGGGAATTTAAGAGGAGTTTCAGACCCGCGCGGGCCGTGTGAGCGGAGTGCGGCCGGTGGTTCATGTGACAAAATTCTCGCTGCCCGCACTTAGGGGGAGCCCAAATGGCCGGACTGATTCTTTCGCCGAGCAGGTGGTTCCCCGTCACGCTTCAAGGCCAGCAGGTCAACCGTCCGGCGATTGGCCGGATTGGAGATTCGGCCCAGGCTGTCAGGAAGCATTCACGATATTGCGGCCAGCGCCGCTGCGGCAGCTTGATCACCACGACAGCCAACGCCGGGTACGACCTCAGGGCACGAGAGGCGGATTCACCGAACAGTTGGTCCCGAGTTACCAGGCAGTCAAAGCCACCCGCCGCCGCAGCAGCGACTAGATCGCCGTTCGCTAAAGCTTTCCAGCCGCGGCTCGCGGCAGTAGCGGAGGAAATACCAAGATCCGCCAAAATGGCCACCAGATGCACATCCATGTTGGCATCAAGCAGCCACATGGAATGAGTCAGTGAGTTCGGAGGCTACCTTTAAGACTTCCGGCAACGCCTCGTGCGGGAATGCGTGATCGAACGACTCGTCGATATCGGCTAGGGACATTCCACTCGCGAGGCACTCAAGAATGAGGGAAACCGACAGGCGCGCACCACGGATCGCCAGCTTCCCGCCCAACATCCGCGGGTCCGCCACAATCCACCGATAATCCTTGTAGGGCGCTAGCTGCCACTCTGACATCGCTGTTCCCTATTATAAGACAGGATAGCGAGGTTGACGCTCGACTTGAGGAACTGCGGTCCCGCGCCGCCGGCCGGCAGGAGCGCGTGGTCCGCGTCGCAGACGGCTACGCCGGTGGGGTGTTGGGTTGAGTTCTTGAACGTTGGGGCCGCCGCGACCCGCTGGCGCCGCCATTGCGCTTTTGACGGATCTCCTGAGCGATGTTCGCGTACTACGCCGCCGGACGTTATCCAGAATTCCTTCGCCCCTACATCGAGAGCCGCGGCGCGGCGGAGTGGCTCCATTACGGTTCAGTGCACTTAGCGCTTAGTTGCATACTTCGTGCGACCGCTCCCTGACGGTCGCGTCTCGGTAACATCCGCCGCGAAGGAGACGAACTTCCGCGAATGGTACCCGGACGGTTGGTTAGCCTACAGCCACGGTGACGATTTCCTGGGCTTGGGCGATGATGGCGTTGAGGTGGTCCTGGCCTTGGAAACTCTCAGCGTAGATTTTGTAGATGTTTTCCGTGCCGCTGGGGCGGGCGGCGAACCAGCCGTTTTTGGCGGTTACTTTTATGCCGCCGATGGGGGCGTTGTTGGCGGGGGCGTGGGTCAGGACACTGTCGATGGGGTCGCCGGCCAGGGTGGCGGCGTTCATGCTTTTTGCGTCGAGTTTGGAGAGGCGCTGCTTTTGATCCGGGGTGGCGGGGACGTCGATTCTGGTGTAACTCGGGGCTCCGTATTTTTCGGTTAGAGTTTGGTAGTGTTGGCCGGGGTCCTTGCCTGTAACGGCGGTGATTTCGGCGGCCAGGAGGGCTAGCAGGAGGCCGTCCTTGTCGGTGGTCCAGACTTGGCCGTTGCGTTCCAGGAAGCTGGCGCCGGCGCTTTCCTCGCCTCCGAAACAGTAGCTGCCGTCGCTGAGGCCGCCGGCGAACCACTTGAAGCCGACGGGGACTTCGGCCAGCGGGCGGCCGGCGGCGTTGACAACACGATCGATGATGGCGCTGCTGACCAGCGTCTTGCCGACGGCGGCGAACCGGGGCCAGTTGGGGCGGTGTTTCAGGAGATAGTCGATGGCTACGACCAAGTAGTGATTGGGGTTGAGCAAGCCCGCTGAAGGCACGACGACGCCGTGGCGGTCGGCATCGGGATCGGTCGCGAAGGCCACGTCGAAACGATCCTTCAACGACACGAGGCTGGCCATGGCGTAGGGGCTGGAACAATCCATGCGGATTTGGCCGTCGTGGTCGAGGGTCATGAAAGAGAACGTCAGGTCAAGCTTGGGGTTGACGTTTTGGATCTTCAGCCCGTACTGGGCGGCGATGGGGGCCCAGTAGTGGAGAGAGGCGCCGCCGAGGGGGTCGACGCCGAGATTGAGGTTACCGTCACGAATGGCGTCCAGGTCGAGCGCGTCTTTAAGGTCGTCGACGTAGGGGCCGATGTAGTCGTGCTCGACGATGTAGGTGCTGTAGGCGGTGCGGCGGACGCCGCGGTTTTCGTTGGCGAGGAGTTCGTTGGCGCGGTTTTGAATCCAGCCGGTGACGTCCGATTCGGCGGGGCCGCCATTGGTTGGGTTGTACTTGAAGCCGCCATCGGCGGGTGGGTTGTGGCTGGGGCTGATGATGATTCCGTCGGCGAGGTTAACGGGTTTCGCGCGGTTGTATTTGATGATGGCGCGGCTGATGACGGGGGTGGGGGTGGGGCCTTCTTCTTTCTGGATATAGGTTGAGACACCGTTGCCGGCTAGGACTTCGATGGCGGTTTGGTGGGAAGGATAGGAGAGGACATGGGTATCCTTGCCGAGGAAGAGGGGGCCGGCGATACCATGGGCGGCGCGGTAGTCGCAGATGGCTTGGGTGATGGCGAGGATGTGGTCTTCGTTGAAGGATGCGTTGGCGGCAGTGCCGCGGTGGCCGCTGGTGCCGAAGGCGACCCGGTGGGCGGGGTTGTTTGGATTGGGGAAATTGTGGAAGTATTCGTGTTCGAGTTGGACTGGGTTGATGAGGATATCTTGCGGGGCCGGTTTACCGGCGAGAGGGTGAAGAGGCATCCTGTACATTATGAACCGGAGAATATTTTTGTTGGGCGGGATGGCGGCGGCGGGGCGGCCGCGGGTTCGGCTGACGGAGGCGGAACTGTGGCCGGTGCGGGCGACGGCGCGGACCGTTTGGCTGATCGTACGGCTGCGGTCGGATGCCGGCGTGGATGGGCTGGGCGAGGCTTCGGACGCATTTGGAATTTATGCCACGACGGCGGAGAATGTGGCGGCGATGCGGGCGGAGTTGAAGCGGCAATTTGGGCTGTTGCTGGGGCGGTCGCCATTCGATGTGGAGTATTTTCGGCAGACGGCGAAGCTCGATGGGTTACTGGCGCGGACGGTGCATAGCGCATTGGAGCAGGCGATGTGGGACATGGCGGGAAGAGTATTGGACGTGCCGGTTTATTCGCTGTTGGGCGGGAAGGTTAGGGACCGGCTGCCGGTCTACGCCAACATCAACCGCGCCGCGACGCCGCGGACGCCGGAAGGGTTTGCGGCGACGGCCAAGCGCGCCGCGGCGGATGGATTTCGCGCGGTGAAGCTGGCTCCTTGGGATGGGTTCGTCGACTCCGAGGCGTTTGTGGATAAGGGGATTCAGTGCCTGTTCGCGGTGCGGGAAGCGGTGGGGGCGGATGTGCAAATTATGACCGATTGCCATTCGTTCTTTACGGTTTCGCGGGCGATCGCGGTAGCCAAGCGACTGGAGGCGGCGGGGCTGAGCTGGTATGAAGAACCGGTGGCACCGGAGCGGACGGCGGACACTCTGGAGATTCGCCGGGCGATTCGGCAGCCGATGGCGGGCGGGGAGTTTTTGTTTGGCGTTCGCGGGTTCGAGCCGTTGTGCCGGGAGAAGGCCGTCGATACGATAATGCCGGACGTGAAGCACTGCGGAGGCGTGTTGGAGATGACGCGGATCGCGGCGATGGCGGAGATGTTTGGAGTGAGTGTCGCGCCGCATAATCCGACGGGGCCGGTGGCGACGGCGGCGTCGGTACAGCTTTGCGCGGGGATGAAGAATTTTCTGATTCTTGAGATGCAGTGGGGGGAAGTGGAGTGGCGCGGGGCGCTGGTTCGGCCGGCGGAGAAATTTGTAAGCGGAACGATCGCGGTGGGTGAGGGGCCGGGGTTCGGGATTACGTTGAACGAAGAGTTGGCGCGTGAGAAACGGATGACTTAAGGGCGGTGGTTTTGACGGTTACGCCAACGGGCTTGGCTTCGAAGATCAATTGATAGCCGAAGAGGGTTGGAAAGAGGAATGTCAGAGTCTTCAGGATTGTACTGCCGATTTTGTCGATCAGGCCTTGGGGCTTGACGCGAAGTCCGCGATCGAGGGGGATGATGGAGTAGTGCTCGACGGTGACGCGGTATCCATTGGATTCCAGGAGTTCGAGGGCGGACTTGCGGGTATAAAAGCGCACGTGGGTGCGGTCCATGATGCCGCGGTCGGCGTATTCGAAACGGCCGAAGAGAAGGCTGAGGCGGATGGCGATGTTGGCGACGTTGGGCAGGGAAACGATGATGGAGCCGCCGGAGGGGCGAAGGAGCGGAAGGACGTCGCGGAGGACGCGCTCCGGGTGGTTGAGGTGTTCGAGGACGTCGAGGATGAGGACCTTGTCGAATTCGCGGTCGCGGAGTTGGGTGGCGATGGAGGCGAGGCCGAGTTGGAGATCGGTCTGGAAATAGTCGCGCATCGCGGCGGCGTGGATGGGGGATTCAAGGGCGTCGACGCCAGTGACCTCATTGCCGTTGTTGATCAGATGTTCGGCGAAAAAGCCTTCGCCGCAGCCGATATCGAGCAGTTTCCGGTTGTTGCCGGCGAGGCGTTCGGCGTAATAATGACTTGAATAAGTGGAATCCTTCAGCGCGTAGTGGTGGAAGTATTCGGCGAACTCGGGATAGGCATGGGCGCCGTTAACGCAGGAGCGGTAGCGGTAGACGGCTTTGACGACGTCTTCGGCGTACTTCATGCCGTTGACGTAACAGATTTCGTTGCCGTAGTAGGTGGGGATGGGGATTTCGTGGATACGGAAGCGCTGGTGCTGAAGCTTGATGATGATCTCCGTATCGAAGTGGAAATCGTGCGTCATGCGGGAGAAATCGATGGAGCGGAGGGCGTGGAGGTCGTAGGCGCGATAGCCTGAGTGGAATTCGGTGAGATTGAGGTTCAGGGCGCGGTTTTCGAAGAATGTCAGGATTTTGTTGCCCGCGTATTTGTACAACGGCATGCCGCCTTTTAACGCGCCGCCGAAGTCCTTCATCATGCGCGAGCCGAAGACGGCGTCGGCCTGCCCGGTGACGAGGGGATGGTACATGTGAGCGAGGATTTCGGGGGCGTACTGGCCGTCGCCATGGAGAAGGACGACGATGTCGAATCCGCGATCCATGAAGTATCGATAGCCGCGAATCTGATTGCCGCCATAGCCCTGATTCTCTTCGTTCTTGAATACCTGAAGCTTGGCGTTGGGATTGACCTGTTTGTAACCGACGGCGAGTTCGAAGGTTTCGTCCTGGCTGGCATCGTCAAAGACGACGACTTCCTCGACGTTGCTCCACACGACATCAGGGATCCGGCGGAAGACTTTGGCCAGCGTGGTGGCGGCATTATAGGCAACGATCAGGATGCCGATGCGCTTGCCGCGCGCGTCGGCGAGTTCCGGGGACGTGGGAGGGTAGTGGGATGGCGTGTTCAACGGCGGATCCAACTCCATGATAACGCCGCTAACCGCGGGCAGGCTCGCGGGCAGGAGCGTCAACAACTTCGGTAGTACCGCTCGCGGGTGAGGCACCAAGTTAATGCAAAGGCGGGGCAGCGCCCGCTTTTTCGCTAATGGTCGAATCCGTTACGGTAGCGGCTTTTCTCTGTTAGAGTATGTGCGACCATATGGGCCGGCAAAGGGTAGTCAGTATACACGGGCTGAACACGGACGGAGACTGGCAGAAAAATGTGGCGGATGGTCTGGAACCGCACTTTAGCTATGATTTCCCTAAATATGGCGGATTCCGACGGTTCGGATTCAGCAAAATCGCCGCCGGCATCGCTCCCCTGATCATGCTTGCATACTTCATAGTCAACGCTCTCGTCTGGTGGCTGGGAGTGTGTCGGAGATAAGCTCCGCCGTCCGCCAAGGCATGCCTCCGCAAAGTATGCGAACCAGCGCCTTTTAATTTCGATAATCAAGTATCGCTAACAAAACCGGCGGATTTCCGCGTCCTGGCCTCTTAGCCGGTCCAAATCGTCGCATCCTGGCCTTTAGAGAGTCGCAAAACGACCCCCAGAGGTCGCGAAAAGGTCTTCGCGACCTCCGGTCACGCCGTTTGCGGCGACCACCCCGAGCGGAACGGCTTGAGGATGTCGCCCGTCAGGCAGATCGGCTTCCACTCCAGGCGCACTGGTCCCATTCCGCGGAAACTGAAGCGACGGAATCCCCGCCGCTCCTTGGTCCGGCCAAAGACCGGTTCCACGATCGCCTGGCGCATTTTGTAGATCGACTGGCCAGCCTCGGTCCGCAGTTTTGTGCGCCATCGCCTCCTTCGGCGTGGCGTCTTCCGGCGGCGGCCTCGTTCGCCGTCGCCGCCTTCTCTCGGTGCTTCCGGCGTCCCGTCGCAATGTGGAGATCCACCCCGGCCACGCCCTCATCCGTTACGTTCGCTTCGCTCCAATAACCGGCATCGGCACTCACGGCTATCGGCGGGGAGCCCGCCTTGGCCGCC
>JBJXFL010000062.1:0-3369 GCA_046155405.1 Bryobacteraceae bacterium
CGAACCCTTGTTTCTAGCCGTGCCGAAAGACCATCCGCTCGCTTCGGAAGCGAACGTCGCCCTTCGCAAAGTTACGAAAGAGCGCCTGCTGATCCTGAAGGACGGACACTGCCTGCGCGACGAGACCCTCTCCGTCTGCGCCCGCGCGCGCGCCAACTTCGCCGCGCAGTTCGAAGCCGACCAGTTCGTCACGATCTTTGAATTGATTCGTGGCGGATTCGGCGTCAGCATCGTGCCCGAAATGGCTCGCGGCTTCAGTGATGGCTGCACACTCATTAACTTCGAACCCGCCGCCCAGCGCAGGGTCGGCTACGTCCGCCTCGAGCGCCGCTATGTCTCCAAAGCGGTTGACGCCTTCACGGCCTATCTCAGCGATTCGATATCGCAACGAACGCGAAAGCGCCGGTAACTTACTACTGCGGCGGCCGCCCCGGCCCTCCGCCGCGCATGAAGTTCATGTCCTTGTTGATCCCCTCGCGCAACTGCGCCTCGGTCAGGCTGCTCTCGCCTCCCCACGTCTTGAACCACCGGGCAAACCCCGCCCCAAACTCCTCGCGCGAAATGTCGCCGCTCTTGTCTGCATCGAACGGCTCGAGAAACACGCGTTCGAAAGGCGGCATTCCACCGGGCCCGCCTCGTCCGCCTCCAGGCCCAAACCCGCCCGCTGTACGTACCTGCCCCTTTGACTTCCCCGCCAACTGATCGCGCACCGATGCCGCGCGCGCCGTCACAAAACCCTTGATCGGCTTCACCACACCACCCATGCCGCCCGGAGGCCCGAAGCCCCCGAAGTCCGGCGCCACCGTTTCGCCGGCAACAACCTTGTCGAATCGCGCCAGCTTGCTCGCCGCCTCGTCACTGACCGACGGCCGGATCGCCTTCGCAATCTCATCCACCTGTGCCGCGAACCGCGCCGGCTCAAAGATCGTCCGGTCAAACTCCGCCATCTTCTCCAGATAGATCTTCTTGAACCGTTCATCGGCGTAGACGCGTTCCAGCAGTTTCACCGAACCCATCCACGGCTGCATGATGCTCAACTGTTCGCGTTGCTCCTGTGACGCAGCCATCATGAACTGGCCAAAGCTATGATCCAGATCCCACGGCAAGAACTCGAACTTGTTCGCTTTCGGATTCAAGTAGACGTAGAAGTTCTGGCCCATGCCGAGAATGCTGTCGAGCGTGCTCAGCCAGGTCGTCACGGCCATGTATCGCGCAAACTCTTCGAGATCCAGAAACTGGTCGAGCTTCCCACGAAACTCGTCGTCGTTGGCCTTTGAAACCAGCTTCGCGAAATCGATCACCCGTTTCTGCTGCGCCGGCGTAATCTCGTCCTTGGGGTCGTAAGCTTTCGCGTACGCGCTCCAGGCGTCGCCGCGGTCTTCGAAGATACTGCCCACCGGCTTAAAGATAGCGCCGTCCTTGGTGCCGTAGTTGGCCTGCGCGAAGGAGTTGTCGATATCCTCGACCATCGAGTACAGGCCGAAATACTTGCGTTCGTGTTTGCCCGGCACCGTAATGTAGACACGCGCGTAGGTCGTCCGCGGCGCCGGGACCTTGGCATCTCGATACAGCCGGTACGACAGCACCTCGTTCATCCAGCTCGCATCGGTGACGCCGCTGTGGAAGTTGAGTTTGGTCAACCCTGCAAGCTTCTGGCCTTTGACGTACTTGTTCAAATCCAACTTCAACGACTTCTTGTCTTGATTGCGCGACTGCATGAACGTGCCGTTGCCCTTGTACCGCACCGCGACATCGCGCAGCGCCAAGCCGTCGAAATCGAGATCGGCATGAACATAAGGAAAGTCGATTCCCGCCGCACCGGCCAGCCCGTTCCGCCGCCCATCAGCGGCGACAAAATTCATGCCCGGCCCTTGTCCCGGCCCGCCGATTCGGACGACATTTCCCATCCCAGCGGAAAGCAGCTGCATCACCCCGCCGCGCAACTCGTCGGTGCCGAGCTTGCCCGCTTTTTTCGTATCCCAATCGGCGAACCACTTCTCGCCGAGCGCCGCGAACTCCACTTGCGAAAGCTGCTTATCGCCGTTCGTATCGCCCTTGAGAAACGCGGGAGCCAACATCATTGAGGGACCAAAACCGCCGGGAGGAGGCGGCGGAGGCCCGCCCGGCCCGCCAGGACCGCCCGGCGGCCGCCCGCCGCCAAACGGAAATCCGCCTTGTGGCTCGCCCTTCGGTTCCATCGCCGTCCACTGCTCAGCCGTGAATTTCAAATGAACCGTCCAAACCTTCGCGGTCTGAAACAACTCCTCGGCCTTCTTCGGCGGCTCCGCGCCGACGGCTCCAACGGCAAACAGGACCAGCGCGATGCGTTGCATATTCATCTAATCGTAATGCTTCCAGGTGCGAATGGATGACGCCATTCGCACCGCCCAAGACCCTCGTCCAGCGTCTACGCGCCAACCGACGCCGGGATTCGCAAGCGGTCTCACGAAAAGACGTCACAGTTCACTGGGAAGACAGCTCAAAACCGCCCCGCCTCCGCGCGCAGTACCATCCCAACGACCTCGGAGAACTCCCGCCACTTCTCCATCTCCGACTCAAGTTGCCTATTCCCGGCCGCCGTCAAAAAGTAAAACTTCGCCTTTCGCCCACTCATGCTCGCTCCCCAAACGAACGAAATCATCCGCTTCCGCTCCAGCCGTCCAAGCGCCGGATACAACGACCCCTGCGGAATCCGGAGCTTCCCACCGGTCAACTCCTCCAACCGTGCCAACACCCCGTACCCATGCACCCTGTTCAGCGAAATCGCCCTCAAAATCAACATGTCTAACGTGCCTTGCAACAGTCCGACTGAGTCGTCCATGCCTAGATCCTCTAGGAGTAACCTAGCCCCTCTTCACCGAATTGTCAAACGGCCCGGACCTGTATGCGAACGCCCGGAGCGCCGAACAACAGTCCCGCCGCCGCCCAACAGCTTGAACCATCGCCAAGCTGTTGGAGCGGCTTCGGAACGGAGATTAGCCTACAATCTCTCGGACGGACGTGATGCGCCGGATGCGGCCTTCGTCGGCAGCCGCCTCGCTGCGCCGACGGCGCCCGGTCGTTTCGGTGGCGCTGCCAGCCGATAACGTAAGACCCGTCATGTCTCCGATCTGGGAGATGGGCACTTCGAACACCGCGAACTCCGGCAATTCGAGGACTTCGAGATTACTGATCAGATCCTCTTGCGTGAGCACGTAGCCCTTGGCCGTGACGGCTGTTTGGCCCGTTTCTCGGAAGTAGATGACCTTCCAGAACCGTTTCGGCAGAAGGACGCCCCGGAACAGAGGATCGGTGCTCGAAAAAAGCGGGCCGCCAATCACCGAAACCTTGAGGTCCTCGACGTCGACATCGGCGAAGATGGCGTTCTCC
>JBJXFL010000069.1:0-65527 GCA_046155405.1 Bryobacteraceae bacterium
CAACTCCGCCCGTAGTCAAAGCCGGCATTGAAAACAAATGATCCCGGTCATGTTTCGGGACTACCCAGGAAGAAAAAATGCCTCAAAATTCCTGGATCCTGAGGCAAACTGCGGAAGTTGGGCTAGCCCCAATTGCGCCATTCGCCGCGGCCCTTGGAAACTGCTCCAAAACGCCGACGGGTCCAGCGCGGAACTCTATAACCTCGATCGCGCGCCCAACGAAAACCATGCCGCGCACAACCCGCGCCTCACCGCCGAACTTAGCCGCAAGTTACTCGACTGGCGTAGCTCCCTGCCGAAGCTCTAATCGAACAATCCGAATGTAAATACGTCGCTCTCGGCGGCAATGCTCACATACTGCTTCCCGTCCACCATGTAAGTAACCGGCGACGCGAACAAACTCCGCCCCATCGAAAAGTGCCACAGGTCTTTTCCGGTTCGCGCGTCCACGGCCACCAGATTCCCATCGTCGTCGCCGCTAAACACCACGCCGCCCGCCGTTGACACCGTGCCCGCCCACATCACGCCCGGACCCGGCATCGGGTACTCCCATTTCAGCTCCCCGTTCAAAACGTCCAGAGCGCGCAGATAGAACTTCCCCGGCTCCGTCGGAATTCCCTCGTTCCCCGTCCCTCGAAAGCCCGACGCCGGCACCGGCTCCTTCGCCGAGGCCACGATAATGTCGCATTGCTCCAGTGTCACCACATAGAACAGTCCCGTCGCGGGATTGTACGATGGCGACATCCAGTTCGACGCCCCCCGAACCGACGGACACACCTTCGTCCCCGCCGGCGTCGGTATCTTCGACTCAATTACCTTTGGCCGTCCCTTGTCGTCCAACCCGCTCGTCCAATCCAGCTTCTTTACAAACGGCCGCGCATGCAAAAATTCCCCCGTCACGCGGTCCAGAACATAGTAAAAACCATTCCGATTCGCTTGCACCAGTAACTTCCGCGCCTTGCCCCGAAAGACGGCGTCCAGCAGCACCGGATTCTCATTCGCATCCCAATCCCATACGTCGTGCGGCGTGAACTGAAAGTGCCATTTCAGCTTTCCCGTATCCGCGTCCAGCGCCACCACGCTGTCGGAATACAAGTTGTCCCCCGGCCGCCGGCCGCCGTAGAAGTCGGGCCAAGGATTTCCCGTCGGCCAGTACACCGTGTTCAACGCGGCGTCGTATGATCCCGTCGTCCACGTCGGCGCGCCGCCCATCTCGGCCGGGAAATTACCCCACGTCTCCGAACCCGGCTCGCCCTTCCCCGGCACCGTCCAAAACCGCCAGACTTCCTTGCCCGTTTCCGGATGCATCGCCGCCACAAAACCGCGCTGTCCGCTTCCGCCTCCCGCCACTCCGACAAGGATTCCGTTCTTGATCGCCAGCGGGGCGATCGACGTCGTGTACCCGCCCGCGAACGACGCGTACTCCACATCGAAAATCAGGTTCCCGGTCATTCGGTTCAGCGCGACCAAGTGACAATCCGACGTCGCAAAGTAAACCCGGTCCCCCAGAATCGCCGTGCCCCGGTTCACCCGCGTGCCCTTCGCTCCGGCCGCGCGGTAGTACCAGACTTTCCTGCCGCTCCGCGCGTCCAACGCGTACATCTCGTTGGTGTTCGACACGTACATCAGCCCGTCGTACACAATCGGCGACGCCTCCAACTTCTTCGCGCCATCAATATGAAAGACCCACTTTGCCACCAGCGATTTCGCATTTTCCGGCGTTATCTGCCGCAGGGAGGAATGCCGCGTCGCCGCATAGTCGCCGTGGTAGGTCAGCCAGTCGGCGCCTGGCGATTTCCCGATCGCCGCCGGCGTCACCTGCGCCACGCCCACCAACGAAAACACCAACGCAAGCCCCAGTTTCATCGCGAAGCTCCTTCATAAATCCGCGTCGTCCGCCGCGCCAAAAACGCGATCAAATCCGGGGCCGCCTCGGCGCTCTTCATCGGCGGCATCAGCGACGCATCCATTAGTTCCACCTTCTCCAACTCGCTCCGCCGCAGCAAATGCAGGCGCCCGCCGCTATCCAAAATCTGCACCGAGTAGTTGTTGAAATTTTTCGCCACGCCGCGCACGATGCGCCCGCCGCGAAGCACCGCCGAAGCCGCTCGAAATCCATCCGCGATTCGCGCCGAGGGCTTCAGTATCGATTCCCGTAACTGATAAAGCGTCCGCTCCGCGCCTATGTTGGAAAGGTCCGGTCCCGGATACCCGCCTTGGCCCAGGATCATATGGCACCCGGAGCACTTCCCCTCTCCAAAGAAAAACGCGCGTCCCCGCGCCGCATCGCCCGCGACTTGCACCTCCACCGCCGGAGCCGTCATCGACCGCACAAACGCCGCCACCTGCCACACCTTCTCATCCTCCATCGGAAAGTCCGGCATGCTCGTCCCCGGCAGTCCGTTCCGGATGGACAGGAAGAGCGCCTTGTCCGGCAGCCGGCTCGCCCGCCCCGAAAGCAGGCTTGGCCCCTGGCTTCCCTCCCCCGTCGCCCCATGGCACCCCGAACACGAACCCATATAGATCTGCCTCCCCGCCTCCACGGCCGCCGGCGCGGAAGGCATCTGCGCCCACGCCAGCGCCGCGGTCAGCACAAGAACCAGAAATGCCATCCCGCCATCATACCCATATCGGCCCCTCCAGCCGTACTTTGATAGAGTTCCAATATGCTTCGGTCCCGTTTTCCAGTCCTACTTTTGGCCGCCGCGACCGTCTCCGATGGCCAAGTTCTGAACGGCGGACAAGGCCGTCTGCCCGAAACGTGGGGCTCTTACTACAATTCCGCCGGCGCGGCCGAACCCACCACCCAAGGGAAAGCATTTCAGAACGTTCCGCTCCACTTCGAAGCCAACCGCGGACAGTACGAGAAGGCCGTGCGGTTTGCCACGCCGGGACTTCTGCTCGCACCAACCGAAGCGCGGCTTTTGTTATCGGACAATGGCTCGGCCGTAATTCGCATGCAGGTGGAAGGCGGCAACCCAGGCGCCCGCATGTCCGGGCTCGATAAGCTGCCGGGCGAGAGCAATTACTTCCTCGGCGACGATCCACAATACTGGCGCACGCATGTACCCCATTTCGCCCGCGTGCGTTCCGAGCGGGTCTATCCCGGCATCGATCTGATTTACTACGGCAAACAACGACAGCTTGAATTTGATTTCGTCGTTGCGCCGGGCTCCGATCCGCGCGCGATCCGCCTCCGTTTCGACGGCGCCACGCCGCGGCTGGAAGCTTCCGGCGATTTGCTGCTCGAAAATGCCGGAACGCCCGTACGCCTTCAGAAGCCTGATATTTATCAGGAAATCGATGGCGTCCGGAAACCGATCTCGGGCCGCTTCCGTGTCGACGGCCAACATCGTGTTGGGTTCGAAGTCGGTTCGTTTGACAACTCGAGGACTCTGGTCATCGATCCGGTGTTGAGCTACTCCACGCTGCTGACGGCGAGCAGCGCCATCGGCGAGGGCATCGCAGTGGACGCCGCCGGAAACGCCTATCTGACCGGCAATGCGAGTTCCAGCTTCCTTACGGTCAGCGGCCTGCAGCCGGCATTCGCCAGTGGACGCGCGGCGTTCGTGGCCAAGTTCAACGCCGCCGGAACCGTGCTGCTCTACTCCACATTTCTGGCCGGTAGCGCCACGGAATCCGGCGCGGCTCCCAGCACCGCCGGTCTTCGTATCGCGGTGGACCGCGAGGGCAACGCTTACGTCGTTGGCAGCACCGGCACCACCAATTTTCCGGTCACCGCAGGCTCCGCACAGCCCATAAACAGAGGCGGCGACGACCTGTTTGTCTCCAAGCTAAATCCTTCGGGATCGGCTTTGGTCTACTCCACCTATCTCGGAGGCAACCGGAACGAGAATGCGCAGGCTGGAATCCCGAGCATTGCCGTCGACGCAACTGGCGGCGCTTACATCGCCGGCGGCACGGCTTCCAGTAACTTCCCGGTCACGAATGGCGCTCTGCAAACCACCTACGGCGGCGGCCCCGCGGATGCCTTTATCGCCAAGCTCGATCCGCTCGGCTCAACCCTGGTCTACTCGACGTTCCTCGGCGGCGCCTCCTCGGAAGCCGCCACCGCAATCGCCGTCGATGCCGCTGGTAACGCCTACATTGCCGGGACCGCCGGGTCCGCCGGTTTCCCTCGCGCGCCCGGCGCGCTCCAGCCTGCGTTCGGCGGCGGCGATAGCGACGTGTTCCTCAGCAAAATTAACCCGGCGGGGACGGCGCCGCTTTACTCCACCTATCTCGGCGGCAGCGGTTTGGATGTCGCTTTCGGCATCGCCGTCGACGCCCGCGGCAATGCCTTTGTGACCGGAGTTACGGATTCGCCTAACTTCCCGGTAACCGCTCAAGCATTCCAAAAAGCGGCGGCCGGCGGCGACGCTTTCGTCTCCAAACTGAACCCCGCCGGCACCGCGCTCGAGTATTCGACTTATCTTGGCGGCGGCAAGAATGACTTTGCCTACAGTATCG
Source organism: Bryobacteraceae bacterium (assembly GCA_046155405.1). Lineage (GTDB taxonomy): Bacteria > Acidobacteriota > Terriglobia > Bryobacterales > Bryobacteraceae. The sequence goes on from JBJXFL010000069.1 coordinate 4,471, forward strand.
CTATCGATGCGCAGGGCAATGCACACGTGGCCGGGGGCACTGAATCGCCCGATTTCCCGGTAACTCCCGACGCCTTTCAATCCGGCCTCGGCCTGATTCGGAGAGGCGCCGGCCGCACCGCGGCGGCGGCGTTTTTGACCAAACTGAACGCCGCCGGCTCGGCTCTCGCGTACTCCACCTACTTCGGCGGCGGCGGCGGCAGTGATGCCGCCACCGCCGTTGCCCTCGATGGCTCCGGCAACGCCTACGTAACCGGCCTCGCGACCTCGGTCAACTTTCCGCGCACGGCCGCCACGTACGAGCCTCCGGACCGAACGGCATTTGCCACGGCCTTCCTCGCGAAGTTCGATTTTGGGGCCGGAAACTCGATGTCGCTCGGATCGGCCGTCAACGCCGCCAGCTATCAGACCGGAGTGTCCGGTGTCGTCGCGCCGGGGCAAATTGTGGTACTTTTCGGGAACGAAATCGGACCGGCGCAACTGGCTACGCTGCGGCTTACGGCCGATGGGCGCGTGGATACTTCGCTCGCGGGCGTGCGGGTCTTGTTTGATGGCGTGCCCGCGCCGCTGTTGTACGTTTCCGCGAAGCAGGTGAGCGCGGTCGTCCCCTATGGCGTGCCGCCAAGCGGGCGGACAGTGGTGCAGGTGGACTATCGGGGCCTGCGGTCGAATCCGCTCGTTTTGTGGGTCGCTCCGGCGCTGGTTGGCATCTTCACGCAGGACTCTTCGGGCCGCGGACCGGGGGCGATTCTCAATCAGGACGGCACCGTGAATTCGCCGTCGAATCCGGCGGAAAAAGGTTCTGTCGTTGTGCTGTTCGGTACGGGCGAGGGGCGTACCCAGCCGGAAGGCGTCGATGGTAGTGTGGCTTCGGAACGGCCTCCGAAGCCGCTGCTGACGATCTTCGCGCAGATTTCCGATCGCGCAACGGAGGTGGTGTACGTTGGCGGCGCTCCCGGCCTTGTCGCCGGTGTGCTGCAAATGAACATAAGGGTTCCGCCGACCGCCCCGTCGGGGCCCGCCGTACCTATCTTTATCGGCGGCATGGACGGTCCATTCGGCGTCGAGCCCAGCGAGCGGGTGACCATCGCCATCCGCTAGCCGCTACGCAGGTTAGTAGTGGTGGGATCTATTCGCTTCGCTGGCATCACGGACGTGTAAGCAAGATCAAGGCCGGTCATCGATGAATCGCGCAGAACAGAGCCGTCGCGGCTGGAGTTGGGCGAGAGTTCGTGAACGGTTGCGTCTGCGGCGTGATGCTGGTTGCCGAACGCCGTCAAAGCCGGTCCCCACTTTTTCCTCGCCCGTTTTTAATCGCTGCACCGCGAAGTCCAAGCGCCGCGATAGCGCGGAGCGGGCCGCCAAGCGGCGGTGGCTGGCGTCCGGGCGGAAAACGCCGTTCGCGGCGAAGCCGCCGGGAATGAGTTGAAACGCCTGAGACAGGGTTAGACGGCTCGTGCCGCTCGCACAATGGACGCGACGCTCGCGTCGACGTCTTCCGTCGACGTCGCCCAGGAAGACACGCTGATTCGCATCGCCACGCGCCCCTGCCATTTCGTTTCGCCGCACCAACAGACGCCCTCTTCCTGTACACGCGTCATTACTTCAATCGTCCGCTCCGGGGAACCAAACGACACGAGCACCTGATTGATTACCACATCGTTTAACACCTCGACGCCAGCCGTTCGCAGACCCTCCGCGAACCGTCGCGCGTGCCCGCACGTGCGTTCGATCAGCTCCGCCATTCCCCGCCGCCCCATCGCCCGCAGTACCGCCCACAACTCCACTCCCCGCGCCCGCCGCGACATCTCCGGCGTATAGTGGCTCGGCTCCCGCCTCGCCCCCTCAGGAAGATACGCCGCCACCATCGCCATCGCCGCCCGCAGCGCCTGTCCATCGCGCACGTACGCCAGCCCGCAGTCATAGCCGACGTTCGGCCACTTGTGGGCATCGGCGGCCCAGCTATCCGCCTCCGCAAACCCTTCCGTTAAATACCGGTACCGCGGCGACATGGCCGCGAACAATCCGACCGCCCCGTCGACATGCACCCAGGCCCCGGCCCCGTGCGCGGTCCGGCAGATCTCTGCCGCCGGATCGAATGCACCCGTGTTCACATTGCCCGCTTGGATACAGACGATCGTCCTTTCATTCAGGGGCGGCAGCGCGTCCGCCTTCATCCGTCCCTGCTCGTCGACAGGCACGCGCACCACGCGCCGCCGTCCCAATCCCAACAACCCCAGCGCCTTGACCAGCGAAACATGGACCTCTTCGCCTACAACGACGGTTAACGGCGGCGCTCCGAACAAGCCTTCATTCTCCACATCCCAGCCGGCCCGGTCCAAGAGCGCATGCCGCGCCGCCGCCAATCCCGTGAAATTGGCCATCGTCGCACCCGTCACCACCGCTCCCGCACTCCCGGCCGGCAATCCGAGTAACTCCCGCGTCCATTCCAGCGCGGTATCCTCAAACGCCGCCGCCGTGGGCGACATCACCCGCAGCGCCGCGTTCTGGTCCCACGCGCTTACCATCCAACTTGCCGCGAGCGCCGCCGGCTGCGTCCCCCCGATTACGAATCCAAAATAGCGTCCGCCTTGCGTCGCCACCGTTCCCGGCGATCCCAGCCGGTCGATCAGTTCCAATACACCCATCGGCTCCGCGGGTTCTTCCGGCACCGCCCCGCCCACTTCCGCGAGCGCAGCCACCGCCTCGGCCGACGGCCGGACACGCCGCGCGTCAAGGGTGTCCAGATACTCGCTCGCTCGCCGCGCGGCGTCCGCCAATAGTTCGCCGTACATCGTCCTAAAGTTCCTCCGCCATCGCCAACAGCGTCATCACACTGTTCCAGTTCCGCGCCGTACCTTTGGCGCCCAGCGCCTTTTCGATGCGCGCCATCGGCAGCTTCGATACGCCCTGGCCGAGCGGAAAGTGAATATACATGTCGCGTCCGACGATCCTGATCTTTTCGGGCGCAATTTCCATTCGCCTTACCACTTCGATAGCCTCCGCGGCAGGCTCCGAACCAAGAAAGGAAACTAACAGCTTCGTCGGCTCCAAGCCCGGAAAGGGATTCAGTTCCACCACCGAGCGCATCTGCGCCGCTGTGCGTGTAATCACCGGCGGCCGGAAACCGAAGGCACGTTCTATCGCCGTCTCCAGGCGCGAAGCCACATTAGCGGCATTCGTCCGGAACACCACGTTCCCGCTTTGAATATAGGTGCGCACGTCCTGGAGCCCCATACTCTCGCAGACCGCGCGCAAGTCCGCCATCTTAATCTTGTTATTGCCACCGACGTTCACGCCCCGTAGCAGGGCGACTATCGTTGTCATCGCCCTTCCAGGATAAATCTCGGGACGTGCGGACTGCGGCGTTTAATGACTGATTCGTACACCGGGCCCGAAGGGGGCCGCGGCGGGCGGCGAGGCCAAAACCGCCGATCCCGCATGCCGGGGAAAACGGATTTCAACTTCGTGGACGCGTCGAGTTCCCGGTCAAGTCCAGCGCAAACTCGGACCGTACATCGATACGTTTCTCACCTCTATGATCGCCATGAACTCGCCTAAAACGGACTCGGTCGCCGCTGTCCCGGCGCCCGCGTAGCGCTTTATGATCTTGCGCGGATCCTGGGCCAGCGTGGCAAAAGTGGATCTCCGGCATTAAATCGAAACTGTTCCAACTTGAGAATACCGATGGAACTTCGGCCAGGCAACACTGTGCCGTGCAGGGCACTTGGCTGTAGCCCAGCGCGGCCCTCCTTACCCTCACCGCCGACCCAGGCGAACGCGAGAGCGGATCGCTAGACCTGCGGGACCGGTTCAGCCCGCTGTTGCCAGGGTGACATCACCGGTTTCGGCCGCCGCTGAATCTTCTTATGGACATTCTGCCGTTGCGCCGCCGCCCGCGCGGTGACCAACACCTTCATATCCGCTTCCGAAAATGTTAACGTACACGGTCCAGAACCTTCCGGCATCTGTTCCAGCAGACGGCGGCACAACAGCGGCAACTCTTGTACCGCAATGTTGTACTTGCGGCTAAGAGACAAATCCGCGACTACTTTGAAGGCCGTCTTGTTACGAGCTTCATCTATCCCATTAAACGCAAACTCCCGGAATTCGCCATTGTGAGTGAAACCCGTGAATTGATATTCCATAACCTAACTTCCTTTAAGTAGGACTTGCCGTAAGAATTGTGCGCTTACGGGGGCATTCCGCCGCATTTCGCTAAGTAGCGATCCTTCAGGGATAACTTGGGAACTTAGTTGCCAACTGGTTACTGCCGGTGCAGGCTCCGGTATCTTAATTATCCGCGATCACCGGTGGCGTGTCAAGTTGCCGTTGTTGCACGGGTTTTGGAAAGTCGATTTTGCTGAAGGTGTGACGCGGAGGTGGAGGACAGCGAAGGCGGCACCGCGAAAGTTGGGCAGTGGACCGCGAGGAGGTGTTCAAGGAATGAGGGCCGCCAAGGGCAGCCTGCTGATAGACTCAATTCGGAAGCCAATCTTGGCCGGTGCTGGGCCTGGTCTTCAAAACCAGCGTGTGGCGCGTATGCGTCACGGTGGGTTCGACTCCCACTGGCTTCCGCCAATTACGGTATCGCATTGGGCGAAGACACGCGAAGAAGAACGCATGTCGATCCGATCAACGGATCTTCTTGCAAACTAGAGACGTAACACAATGCAGTCGGAATTAAGGACGCACCGCTAAACGCTAGGCTGATTTACGCGAAGATGCCCTGAATTTCCTTGGTCGCGGAGGGGAACGTCTTGAGTCCGGCGCCCATCGCTTTATTGGCAACGGCCAGGTAGAGATCGCTGACGGTGCCCGTGGAGCGCGTGTGCATGTTGGAACGCAGGCCGCCGGCGTGGCCTGCGACGAGGACGGAGTAGCCGTTGTTCTTGTGGTCGTTGGCTTCGGCGTGTTCGTGAATGAAGACGAGCGAGGTGCGGTCGAGAACGGTCCCGTCGCCTTCGCGGATGGACTTCAATTTGCCGATGAGATATGCGAACTCCTCGACGTGCCAGCGGCAAATGTCGCGCATGACGCGCTGGCCGTCCGGACCGTCGTAGCCGGGGGCTTTGCCGTCGCGGTGCGTGTAATCGTGATGGCGGGCGGCGGTGTAGCCGAGCCACGGGAATCGCGACAGGCCCTGGCACTTGGTCAACATGTACGATGCAACGCGCGTCTGGCCGCTGGCGAAGGCGTGGGCCAAAAGATCGCTTTGCAGCTTGGCGATGCGGGGCCAATCCTTCATGTCGCCTTCGGATTCCGGCGGGTCGATCCGGCGATAATTCGGCGGCAGGCTGGCGATGGCGCGTTCAACATCGCGGATGGAGGAGAGGTGCTCGTCCAAGCGCGTGCGATCCTCCTGGCCCAATGCCTTCTTCAGCCCGGCGGCGTCTTCCCGCACCGCGTCCAATACGCTCTTCTTGCGGGCAATCCAACCGGCATCGCGAGCGCCGAATAAACGGTCGAAAAGTTTGTTGGGCAGCATCTCCGGCGGCAGGGAGCGGTCGTACCCCGCCCAGCTCATATTGCGCTGGATGCTTTCGCCGAACGACTCCTGCGACACGCCTAGTTGCAAGGAACGAAAACGATTCTCGCCGCCGACGCGCGCGGCGATGGCCTGATCGATGGACGCTCCCCCGGAGCCGCGGCCGGTGAACTGCGTGCCGCTCATGAGGGCGGCCATGGAGCGGTGATGGTCGTTACCGGGACCGGGGAGGCGCGCGGCGGGGTTGTCAAGTCCGGTGACGACGTGAACATCGTTGCGGAACGGAGCGAGCGGCGCCAGGCACGGCGTCATGGTGAAGTCGGAGCCGGTTTCAGCGGGGATCCAGTATTTTTCCACCACGCCGTTGCCGTTGAACCAGAGGACGAAGCGCGTGGGGATCTCCGCCTTTGGCGTGGCCGCGAACGCGGTGCCGCTGGCGTTGAACATGGCCGCGAGCGGCGGGAGGCCAATCGTCACGCCGCTTAAGTTCCGCAGGAACATCCGGCGCTGGAGAGAACGGTCTTTTGTATGAACAACAGGCATGATCTAAACTCCGTGTCAGGACTCTGGCGGAAAAATCGACCACCGCAGGAGGGAAACCATCAACTCCTGGAAGTGGAAACCGGACTTCTTGAAATCGTCGAATGAATGTCGAAGCGTGGCGGCGTCGCCCGCCTTCTCCATCCGGCCATGATAGTAGCGGAACAACTGCTTCACCACGCACTGCTGGCACTGCGCGTTCCCTGCCAAAATGGTACCTAATTCGCGAGGCGAGCGGAAGGCGGAGTTCGGCGCGCCGGCGACGGAGCCGCTGGTATCGAGGTCGAGAAGCACCGTTTCAGACTTGCCCTTGTCCTTGCGTTCCGGCGCAAAAACGATCTTCAGTTTTTCGCGGCGCTGGCCGACGGCGTCAAATTTCTCGAAGCCATAACCGATGGGATCGATGAGCGTATGGCAACTGGCGCAACTTTCGTTGGACAGATGCGTGGCCAGGCGCTCACGGTTAGTCATTGGCTTTTCGCGGCTGTTCAGGGGTAGATTAGCGTTCACGCCGGGGGGCGGCTGCGGGACTTCCTGGCAGAGGAAATGTTCGCGAACGAAGAGGCCGCGGGCGGTGGGGGAAGTTTCGGAGGGCTTGGCGGTGGCGGCCAGGAGCATCGCCTGTCCCAACACGCCCGCTCGCTCCGTTTCCGGCGGTAGCGAGACGCGGCCGAATTCTTCGGCTGGCGAAGGGACGTTGTAAAGCTTCGCCAGGGGGGTGCTGACGAAGGCGTAGTCGGCCGAGTAGAACTCCATGAAATTGCGTTTTTCCCAGACCAGGTACTCGACCAGCTTTCGGGCCTCTTCGGTCATCGCAAGAGCCAGTTCGGGCGTGTACATGGGGAAGGACGCCCGTTCTTTCACCGCCGCGAACAGACTGTCGAAGCGCAGCCACTCCGAGGCGAATTCGTCGACGGTGTTGCGGGCCCGCGGATCGCTCAGCATGCGGCGGGCCTGCTTCTCAAGGCCTTCGGGTGCGGCCAACTCGCCGGCGGCCGTGGCGCGGAAGAGCTCGGCGTCCGGCATGCTGTTCCAGAGCGCATAGGACAACCGGCTGGCCACTTCGTATGGCCGCCAGGAAGGCTCCGCGCCATTCTCCGTGCGCAGCAGGAAATTGGGCGATTGCAACATGCCCTCCACCACCATGGGGGCGCCGCCGATGGCCCACAGCTTCAAATAGCGGGCCTGCTCATTTTCGAGAAGAGGACGGCGGAAGGCTTTCTTTCCAAACTCCTTGATAAATTTCGCGCCGCAGCTCGCGGTTTGTTCCTTGCAGGGCGCCAGGCCGCGGGTATCGCCGCCGCGGAAGGCGCTCTTGGCCAACTTCTCCGCTCCGGTGGCGTAGGCTTCGGCGAGCATCGGCGACACGTTTTGCGACTGGAACTGATTGCGGAAGCCGTTAACGAAGTCTTCAGGCGGAAACTGATCGGCGATGCGGGTATCGTCGCCGAGCAAGTCCCGCACGGTGTTGTTGTACTGCGTGTTGGTGAGGCGGCGCAGCACGGGCTTGCGCTCTCCGCGGCGTTCGGCGATTTCGAATTTGTCGGTTGGTTTGGTGTTAGTCGCCAGATAGCCGGCCCATGTGCGGAGCACCGCTTCATCGGCGCTGCCGGGCGCGATTCGCTCGCCGCCGGCATGGGCGACGCGCTTGGTGGGTTTGTGAATTAGAATCGACTGCGCGGGATCTTTGCGGTTGACCAACGTGTGGAGCGAGAGGCCAAATCTGGTCCACTCCTCTTTCGACAACTCGCCTTCGGGAAAGCGGAACCGTGTGCCCGCCGCCACGCCGGCGCCCGCGCTGTGACAGCCTTCGCAATTCGCCCTGTGCATAGCGGGCAGCACTTGCGCGGCAAAATACTCCGGCCCCGGCGCGCGCGGATCTTTCTGCGCGGTTAGCGCCAAGAACGCGAGGAAGAAGATTGCAGGTCTCACTACCTTCTATATTAACGACTAATAATCAATTTTTCTGGGCTGGCCGGAACTTCGTGCATTTCGTTGGACGGGAAACCCGCCTCGCGCAGCATCGCATCGAGTTCGGCCAGAGTGTAGGCGTCGCCGGCGGGCGTATTAAGCAGCATGGTCATGCTGAATGCGGCCGCTACCGGAGGCGTGACGCGATCGGGATTTGGAACGAATTCCAATGTCGCTAACAGGCCCTCCGGCGCCAGCGCGGCACGGCACTTGCGCAGGATGCCGACACATTCGGCTTTGTCGAAATGATGCAGAAAGTTGGTCAGGTAGATAGCGTCGTACCCGGTACCGAACTCCATCTCCAGCGCGCTGCCGGGGCGGACGTGCCAGCGATCGGCGACGCCGAATTTCTGTGCATTGTCAGAAGCCACGGCGAGTACTGCGGGCCAATCGAGCGCGTCCACATGCAATTCCGGATGGCGCGCCGCGGCCATAATGCCGAAGATGCCGTGGCCGGCGGCGATATCAAGCAGTCGCGCGGGCGCCTTTAATTGTTCCGCCATGAACTGCGCGGCGGGAAACATCATGGGCATCATGCCCTGCGCAAAGTCCACCCAGACCTGGTTTTCGATGTCGAGATATTCGCGACCGTTAAGCAGCGTCGTGCCCTGGCGCACAGTTTGGGCGACATCGGCAGCCGCCTTGTAATGGAACGGATGGTTCATAAATTGAGCGGCCGAGCCGAGATACATCCGCGACCGTTTGTCCAGGAAAGCCGCCGCATCCGGCGAGAGACCGTAGGCGCCGTTGTCTTTAGTCAAGAGTCCGGCGACGGTCAGGTAATCGCAGAGAATTCGCGTGCCGCGCTCGCTGGCGGAGCAGCGGGCGGCGATGGCTTCAACATTGACATTGCCTTCGCCAATGGCCGTGAAGAGGCCGAGGTCAATCGCTCCCTTCAAAGCGGCCGATTGCACATGAACCTGCATCATTCGGAAGATATGTTCCGGGGACGCGCTCATTTTTTCACCGCCTCAACAAGCGACACCGGGCCGGGCATGGGCACAACACGCGACAGGCTGAATCCGTTGGCATCGAGCAGCGCGCGCCACTCGGCTTCTGTCCGCTCCTTCCCGCCGCACATCACCATCATGTTGAGGTCCATCATTCGTTCAAACATCGCGTCGTCCGTTTCGGGCACGACGGCTTCCACCAGAATCAATTTCGCGTGGCCAGGCATCGCTTTGTGGATGGATTGCAGAATCGCGGCGGCGTTATCGTCCGGCCAGTCGTGGAGAATCCACTTCATAGTGTAGAGATCGCCATCCTCCGGCACGGCCTGGAAAAAGTCGCCTGCGACGAACTGGCAGCGATCCGCGACATCCTGCGCGGCGAGATTGCGCTCCGCTTCTTCCTGTGCGAACGGAAGATCCATGACAATCCCGCGCGCCTCCGGGCGGACTTTCAAAATAGCCGCCAGCATGTTGCCATTACCGCCGGCTACGTCGACGAACGTGCCGGTTGGCGGGAAGTCATAGTGTTCCAGGACGGTCTGCACGATCATGGCGCTACTCGCCGACATAGCCTGATTGAACAGATGCCCTTCCACGGGATTGGTCTTGGTGAAATATGTCCAGACATCCTCTCCGAACGCCTTTTGGAAGGCGCAGGCTTCGGTGCGCGCGGAGTCGGCCAAGTGGCCCCAGGCGGTATAGTGCCCGCCTCCGAGTACGGCCGCCGCGAACGCCCGCATCGATCCATGCACATCGCTCCGCAGGGCTTCTCCAACCGGGGTCAACGCAAAACGTCCGGTCTGAAGTGAGCGCAGCAGTCCGATTGCGGCGCAGGCTTGCAGGAAGCGTTGACCCACGGCGGGTACGCGGCCAGCGGCAATGTCGTCGGCGATTTGAAGCTCCGCGAAAACCTGTGTCGTTCGAGCGCGGAAAAAGCTGAATACTATGTCCATAACGACCGCTTGCGGTTGGGGCGGCTGGGAGGAAATCTCAGGTGTCATAAATACTGTCTATTGATGATACGTGACGAGCCCTCGGTTACATGGGTGGAAAGGCAAAGGCTTCCAGCGACTCCCCCACCGCTGGACCGTGGAACGAACATTCGGATGGCTCCATCGCTGGCGGCGACCCGGCAAATTCTATGGGCACCTCACCGCTTCTAGCGAATACACCATCCGGTCGCCATGATCTGTCTGATGGTCCACCGCCTTGCATCTCCGAAAAAACACCCGCGGGAACGCCGATCACGAAGACGGAGGCTTTCTTGGCACGCTTACGCTTGTCAAAACACTTACGATCAAGAAGTACGCGTCACGGGCTGTACCCCGCCGTTAGGCCGGGACGTATCGCTGGACGTCGATTTCGCGCGCTTGTTCGCGCGTTTTCGCCACGTCGTAGGCAAGTTGCATTCGGAGCAGGTGGTTCATGTCAGGGCCGAACGCCTTTTCGATGCGCAGGGCCATTTGTGGTGTGAGCGCGGACTTGCCGTGGAGAAGGTCGGACAGAGTGGCCCGGCGCACCTTCAAAATCTCCGCCGCCTTCGACAGATTGAGGCCGAGAGCTTCGATGATCTCCGTCCTAATCAGGTCGCCCGGATGCGGTGGGTTTTTCATGGACATTGCAAGTCTCCTAATGGTAGTCGATCAAGTCGACATCGCTGGCGGTATTCGCCTCTTCGTCATAGCGGAAAATCAACCGCCAGTTCCCCGAAACTGTTAAGCTCCAGAATCCTTTCAGGTCGCCTTTAAGCGGATGCAGCTTCCATCCGGGAAACTGGCCCATCTAGTCGATGTTCTCCGCTGTTTCGAGGGCGAACAGAAGCTTGCGCAGCTTGTCGGCCATGGGCAGCACAGGGGAAAGGCTGAAGCCGTTCGCGTCTAAATAATGCGCGCCATTGAACCTCGAGCCTTCCCTTGCCGCCATACACAACCATCATATTGAGGGCTAACATTGCCCCCAAACGTAGCGTCGTCGCCTTACAGGTACGACAGCCCTTCGGCCATCTCAGCTTCGATGCGCGGCAGTCTCGAATGCGCGGTGCTTTTCCCCCTCTTCATGGAGCCGAGCGACCGGCTGTTCATCTGCCAAGCGAGCCCGACAGCCCAAGGTTCTCGCCCTTTGGCGGCGGACTGCCCCGAGCTTAGCGGTTCAGGACTTTCTTGACCTCGCGCGCTCCATGCACGACGGCGAGAATCTCCAAAGGGTCGGTTCTGGGCCGGTAAGCAATCAGGTACGAGTAGACCGGAAAGAACAAGACATTGGCTTTCGTGTAGTCGGTGCGCCGATGGCCTTGACCCGGATGCCGGGATAGCGAATCGAACTTGGCATAAAATTCCGTTTGCACCCGGTCTGCGATGTCCTCGCTGTCCCGTGCGATGTAGAGCCACATGCGAAGCAGGTCGGCGTTGGCTTCGGGGGTGATGACGTAGCCGCTCATCAATCATCAATGGCGCTGCTGACTCCGCCATGCTTCTTTTTTCTCCTCCAGCAAGGCGCGGGAATGCTCGGGAGCCATGCATTCGCCCCGGTCGGCTTCGGCGATGGCGCGCGCGATCTTCTCGCTCACTTCACGATTGTGCAACTGCAGCCACGATTCCTCGGCGTCCTGCGACTCCAGGGCCCGGTAAATGACTTCGTCGATGTTTTGAAACACGCCGCTTGCCAACCGCTTTTGGATCAGGGCCTCCACTTCGGGTTTGAGGGTGATAGTCAAGAAAGTCTCCTACCTCCCGATGATACGCCAAGAGAGGGGTCGTGGTATCGATGAGGAGACAGTTCTTTCACGCTGATCGTTCATGACGGCGTTCACGACGTCGATTTCTCTATCTGGCTGGAGGCGTCCGCGTAGTATGACCGGACACCGCGGCGACCCGACACCTGAAGACGCAACTTGACGGGCCGCAGGTTTATCCATTTGACGCTCCGACGGCATCCCGCCGATCAGGCGCATTCTCGCTCGTTGGCCAATTCCCGCGTCAGCGGAATCGCCGTCCGTGCCATGCGAAGAAAGCCGCAGAGAATTCAAAAAGCCTCCGCTGAACCGCCCCCCGTTCGTGGTATGTATGAGGAGACAGTTCTTTCATGCTGATCCTTCACGCCGGCGTTCACGACGGCTACTTCTCCATCTGGCTGGAGGCTTCGGCAGATCATAGGCAGGACAACGGGGCGGCAAAACAAGGAAAGTCGCCGCGGGGCGGGCCGCAGGATTATCCGTATGGGGCGCCGCCGGTTCTGTTGCGCGAAATGCTTACGTCCCTACCCTACTGTGGGGAGTTGGCGAAACTAAAGATGCAGCGGGCCGTTTTGTGGGCGCCTAGCGCTCCCGGCAGTCCGCTCGCTTCCAGCGCTTTGATCGCCGAGCATCCCGAATACGAAGCGCTCGTAATGGCGCCATGGTCTATTGCAAGTATGCAATTGGGGCCAAAGGAGACTATCGACTTTTTGGCCGCCACTTTCGGCCAGAGGGTGATCCGTCCGGGGCTCATGGTGGGACCGGACGTTACATTCTGGGTTTCGGCGCTGCGTTTCGCCGGTGGGTTAGTCGCGCGGCAGCAATTTCTGCCCGATATGGACGCGGTGGAGGAAGGCTTCGCGGCGCAGTGGACGCCGGTTTACCCCGGCCTGGAGGGTCACCGTCTGGCTGGATTAGCCGCCGCCATGCCGGCCGCGGCGCGGGCGATCAGTTTCGACGAGAACAATTCGCCAACGACGCCGGCCCGCATCGTCCTCGACGCTTTCGTCGCGTGGATGGTCGACGATCTTGTCCGGGGATCGTTCTTCGGCCAGAATCCGCCGCGGGGGAAGAGTCCGCACGACCGTTGGCTGCATGCGTTGGCGACGCAGGACGGCTTGGTCCAAGGTTACCCGGATCAACTGGATAAGATCGCCAAACAAGTCCGGCAGTGGCGGCGTCCGGTCGCGCTGACCGCCGACGCGCCGTTTCGGCTCTGCTTCCGCCTGGAAGAACCAGCCGAGGACAGCGGCACATGGATGGTTCGCTACATGGTCCAAAGCGTCGATAACCCGGACAACGTTCTGCGTGCCGAACAGATCGGTTCCGGCGAGCGGCTGCCCGGGGTTACACGGCAGCCGACGCTTGAATTCCTGCTGACCTCGCTGACGCAAGCCACGTCGATTATGCCGCGCATCGAGACGAGTCTGCGCGCGTCGGTTCCCACCGGCTTTGAGCTCGACACGCAGGGCGCCTACGACTTCCTTACGCAACGGGCAATCGCGCTGGAGCAGGGCGGTTTCGCGGTGGAGTTGCCGCAATGGTGGTCGCGGGACGGTACGCGCGCGCGGCTCAGCGCACGGGCCAAAGTGCACAGTGACGACGATCCGCCAAAGGGCGGACTGTCCCTCAACTTCATTCTGGAATTCGATTGGCGGATTGCGATTGGCGATGAACTCGTCAGCCGCGAAGAACTGCTGGAACTCGACCGGCTGCGGTCACCGTTGTGCAAGGTCCATGGGCAATGGGTCCACGTGACGCCGGAGGAGGTTGGGATCGCGCTCGATTTCTGGCGCCGCAATGTAACCGGGCACGCGACCGTGCGGGAAGTGATTCAAATGGCGTTGGGGAACTACCATACCAATGCCGCGCTGGCGATTGAGGGCGTGATTGCGACGGGTTGGGTGAAGGGCCTGCTGGATCAGTTGGAAGGGCGCACGGTGCTTGAGGATCTGCCGCCGCCGAACGAGTTCAAGGGCAAACTGCGGCCGTATCAGATTCGCGGGTATTCGTGGCTAAAATTCCTGCGCAAATGGGGCTTGGGCGCATGCCTGGCCGACGACATGGGCCTGGGGAAAACGATTCAGGCGCTGGCGCTGTTGCAACTCGACCGCGAGGAAGGCGTCGTTCGGCCCACGCTGTTGATCTGCCCCACCTCGGTCGTTGGCAACTGGCAGAAGGAAGCGGCGCGCTTTACGCCGAAATTGAAAGTATTGCTGCACCATGGCATTGGGCGGGAGAAGGGCGACGACTTCGCCAAGCTCGCATATAAACACACGCTGGTCATTACCAGTTACGGGCTGCTGCAGCGCGACCTGGAGGCGATTAAGCAAGTGCCATGGGCGGGCGTCATCCTCGACGAAGCGCAGAACATCAAGAATCCGGAGACGCGGCAGGCACGCTCGGCGCGGGCGGTGGTGGCCGATTACCGGATTGCGCTCACGGGTACGCCCGTTGAAAACAACGTTGGCGAACTGTGGTCCGTTATGGAGTTCCTGAACCCGGGCTTCCTGGGGACGCGGGACCACTTTCGAAAAACGTTCTTCATTCCGATCCAGACGGGGCGCGACCCTTCAATGTCCGGCAGCCTGCGGCGGCTGACGGCGCCGTTCCTGCTGCGGCGATTGAAAACCGATAAGAGCGTTATTGCCGACTTGCCGGAAAAGATGGAGAACAAGGTTTACTGCACGCTGACCAAAGAGCAGGCGGATCTTTATGAGAAGGTGGCGAAGGACGCCTACAGGTTGATTGAAACGGCGGACGGGATCGGACGGCGCGGGGTTATTCTCGCCACGCTCTCCAAACTCAAACAGGTATGCAACCATCCCGCGCATTATCTGGGCGATGGCTCACCGGCCGTGGGCCGCAGCGGGAAACTGGCGCGGCTGACGGAAATGCTGGAGGAGGTTCTGGAGTCCGGCGACCGGGCGCTGGTGTTTACGCAGTTCACGGAAATGGGTAAGATCCTGCGGGATCACCTGCTTCAATGTTACGGTGAAGAAGTGCTGTTCCTGCATGGTGGAACACCGCAGCGGCAACGTGAGATGATGGTGGAGCGTTTTCAGAACGCGCCGAACGGGCCGCGGATTTTTATTTTATCGTTAAAGGCCGGCGGAACCGGGTTGAACCTGACGCGCGCCAATCACGTTTTCCATTTTGACCGCTGGTGGAATCCGGCGGTGGAGGATCAGGCGACGGACCGCGCGTTCCGTATCGGGCAAAAGAGCAATGTCCAGGTGCATAAATTCGTTTGCGTGGGAACGCTGGAAGAGCGGATCGACGAAATGATTGAACGGAAGAAGGCCATCGTGCTGGACGTTATCGGCAGCGGTGAGCAGTGGATCACGGAGTTGTCGAACGAGGAATTGAAGTCGGTCTTCGCGTTGAGCGGAGAGGCAGTGGAGGAAGGCTGATGAACGATCGTGGGGGACGCGGCCGGGGAAATGGCCGCGGGTTTGGGCGCCGGAAGTTCTTCCGGCCCCGGCGCGGCGCCAAGCCGAATTTGGACGGGGCGCCGGTGCAGGGCGACGCGACTGTGGCGCCCGCCGCGCCGGTCGCTCCGCCGCCACCGCCGCCTTTGGCGGCCGCCACGCCTTCCGGCGGTGACTCACGCCGCGCCCCGGTCGGACGCGGCCGCCGCCAAGGTCCGCCGCAACGCAACGTCCGAAACGGCCAGCGGCCGGCGCGCGGCAGGAGCGCTTTCAGCCCATATGGCCGCCAGCCCCAGCGCGCTAGCGGCATCAGAGCTCAATCCAAGGGCGGCAAATTCGGCGAGAACTGGTGGGCGCGCCGCTGGATTGAAGTACTGGAGAGCTTCGACATGGGCTCCCGGCTGAACCGCGGCCGTGAATACGCGAAAAAGGGGCACGTCCTATCGGTTCAGATTGAGGAAGGCCAGGTGGTGGCCCGCGTGCAGGGCTCCAGGCCCAAGCCCTACGAGATCGATGTGCGCATCAACACGTTGCCGGAAGCGGACTGGGAGAAGATCGCCGGCCGGCTGGCGGAGCAGGCGGTATTCTCGGCGCGGCTGCTAGCGGGGGAAATGCCCGCCGATATCGAAGAAATATTCGAAGAGGAAGGCCTGTCGCTTTATCCGGCGGCGGAGGGCGACCTGAAAGCCCAGTGCACGTGTCCGGACACCGCGAATCCCTGCAAACACTGCGCGGCCGTTTATTTGTTGCTCGGCGAGGAGTTCGACCGCGACCCATTTTTGTTATTCGCCTTGCGCGGCATGCGCCGGGAAAAGCTGCTCGCGATGATCGAAAAGCAGTTGCCCCAGATATCCACCGTTGAAGGCGAGCACGCCCGTAACGGCGATGCCGACGAAAAACAGGAGGAGCCGAAGCAGCCCCTGCCGATAGATCCCGACACCTTTTGGAAAGGCGCGGCCCGGTTGCCGGAGGAAGTGATGGGGGACGTCACCCCCCCCCCCCACTTCCTGCGCACTGCCCCGCCGCCTGGGCCCATTTCCGTTCTGGCAAGGGCAGAAGCCTCTCCTCGACGCGTTGGAGCCGATCTACAAAAAAGCATCGCAGCACGCCGTCGTATTCCTGCTGGGCGAGCCGCTGACTTAACATAGGGGCGGGAAAAATCTTCAATGATTTCCCGAATCATCCGATATGCCCTATGAATGAGTATTCTTGCAACTGCGGCGGAGGGATTGCGAAAGGCCGAAGACCGCGCTCAACACGTCGCGGAACGTCTGGCGCGCCTGCCGCTTGCGCCCGACGCCTCCGCCCCGGAAGATGTCGTCGATCTTAGCGCCGAGGTCGTGGCGCTGCTGGAAGCCAAGAGCGATCACGCGGTCAATGCCAAAGTCGCCGAAACGGCCGCAGTTCTCGATCGGCACATTCTTGACATTCTGGGATAACGTCGGCGCTTTGACGCCTAAAGGGTTGCGTTAAGGCCGCGGACGCGGGCGAGCTGCTGTAGGATCTCCGGCTCTTCCTTGGCTTCCGCGAGGGGGGTAAGCTGCTCTTCAACGTAACGCCAGTCGAGCGTTTTGTCGTGGCGTACGGCAATGCCTTCCGCGTCGCGGATGTCGATGGCGCGCGAGGCGAACAGCTTCATCACCATCAGATCCTCGGCGGAGCATGTGCGGAGTTCGACGCCCCGAGCAAACTTGAAGAGTGTGGCCCGTTGGACTACGAGATTTTCGAAAGGCAGCGCGCCGAGAGATACGTCGATTCCAATGCCGCTGGGCGAGTTAAGGAGGAGGACTCTCGATCGGAGCGCGAACTGCGCGGAGTTGGACGTGCGCGGCGTGTAGTGGGAGAGCAACGTCTCGATGAAAGAGGATTCGGGGCCGAAGCCGGTCAATAGCGTCAGGTCAACGTCTCGCGTGACGCGCGCTTGGCTCCACCGCTGCACCGCGATTCCGCCGATGAAACAGGACCGCCAGCCGAGTTGGTCGCAGAAGTTTTGCAGTTCGACAGCCGCCTTAAAAATCTTGATCATCGGCGCAGTTTTGCCAAATGGCGCTGCATCTCGACCAACCCTGACGATTCGTCCGGCGGCTGGGTTCTCGAGGCGTGATCGAAAGCCGGGGCCAGCAGCCTTAGCGACAGCAGATTGTCTTCCTCGCGCACCTCACGCAGCCGGATCTTCTCCAACTCCGGACCGAACTCTTTCCAAGTCTGGACCCATCGCCGGATCATCTCCTGCTCTGTCATGTCTTTATTATCGCTCCGGGGATCGCAAACTATTTATTCAACACCGCGAACCTGGTGGCAAAGTCCAGCACCAGCCCGGGAAACACGCCTAGAACCAAAGTCGCCGCCGCCGTCAGCCACATCGTAATCTTCAGCCCGCCCGGAATCGCCACCGGCCGCTCCGTGGTCTCCGGTTCGTGCATGTACATTACCACCAGCACTCGCAGGTAGTAGTAAGCAGCCACCGCCGAGTTCAGCAAACCCAGCGCCGTCAGCCACACCATCTGCGAATCGATCGCGGCTTTAAAGATATAGAACTTGCCGAAGAAGCCCGCCGTCAATGGCACCCCGATCAGCGACAAGAGAAACACAGTCAGCAGCGCCGCCACGGCGGGTTCACGTTGGCTCAATCCCTTCAAGTCGTCGATCGAAACGCTCTCTTCGCCCTTACCCGCCACATGGGTGACAATCGCGAAGGCGCCGTAGTTCATCAGGCCATACGCGGCCAGGTAAAACATTGCCGCCGCCGTACCGGTGGTGCTGTGCGTCGTTACCGCCACGAGTACATAGCCCGCGTGCGCGATCGACGAGTAACCCAGCATGCGCTTGATATTGCTCTGCCACAGCGCCGCGAAGTTGCCGATCATCATCGTTAATAGCGCCATCACCCAAAGTACCGGTTCCCAGCGCGGCGTGATCGCTTCAAACGCCGTCTGAAATACGCGAATCATCACCGCAAAGGCCACCGCCTTCGGACCCGCCGAAAGAAAACCGCTTACCGGCGACGGAGCGCCCTGGTAGACATCCGGCGCCCAGACCTGGAAGGGCGCGGCGGAGATCTTGAAAGCGAATCCGACCAGCATCAGCCCGGCCGCCGCGCTCACCATCGTCATCGAGGGAACGCCCCTCGCCAAGGCCGCCCGGATTTCAAGAAGATTCGTCGAGCCGGTCATGCCGTAGATCCACGCCACGCCGTAAAGAAGGAACGCCGTCGCAAACGAACCCAGCAGAAAGTACTTGAGCGATGACTCGTTGCCGCGCTTATCGTCCCGCAAATACCCCGCCAGAATGTAGCTCGCAATCGAGCTGACCTCGAGTCCGATGAACACCATCATCAGTTCGTTCGCAGCGGCCATCAGGCACTGCCCAGCCAACGAGAACAACAAAAGGACGTAAAACTCGCCGGTATTGGACTTCTCCCGCTCCAGATAAGCGGTGGAGCAAAGCAACGTCAACAAGCCCACCGCCAAAACCACCAAGCGGAAAAATGCCGCAAAACCGTCGGAGATCAGCATGTCGCTGAACGCCAAGCCGGGGTTCTGGTAGGCGACCACGGTGCCATACATCGCCAACCCGATCGAGACCGCCGCGAGCGTCGAAATCAACGAGCGGCTGTCTTCGTCCTTCTTGAAGCCTTCCAACAACAGCAGCAGCGTGCCGGCAAGGGTCAGGATAATTTCGGGCAGGAATCGCAAAAGCTCGGCGGTTTGGGGAAAGAATTTAGCGTCCATTGGTGGCCGCCTCCGCGCGGGTGGTGATTGCCGTCCGGTCGAGAATTGTCTTGTTCGATGCACCGATGGAAGGCAGGAAGGACTGCGCGTAAACGCCCATCCAGATCATCAGAGCCAGGAGCGGCAGAATGCACGCCCACTCGCGCCCCTTCAAGTCGTGCATATGATGCTTCACCGCCTCCGGCGTTTCGCCGAAGAACGTGCGCTGGTACATCCACAGCATGTAGCAAGCGGAGAGGATCACGCCCGTGGCCGCGAACACGGCCCACCAGATATTGATCTGGGCCGCGCCTTGCAGCACCAGGTATTCGCCGACGAAGTTGTTAAGCATCGGCATGCCGATCGAAGCCAGCGTCGTCACCAGAAACACCATGGATAGCATCGGCGCCGGTGTCGCCACGCCGCCGTAGTCCTTGATCTCCAACGAATGTTGGCGCTCATACAGAAAGCCGACCAGCATGAAAAGCGCGCCGGTGGATATTCCGTGGCTCAGCATCTGATACACCGCGCCGTCCAGGCCCCATTGGTTGCCGGAGAACATTCCCAGCACAACGAAGCCCAAGTGGCTCACCGAACTGTACGCCACCAATTTCTTCATGTTCGGCTGCACCAGCGCGACCAGCGCGCCGTAAATAATGCCTGTGATGGCCAGAACGACAATCCAGTTGGCGTTCTCTTTCGAAGCGTTTGGAAACATCGGCAGGCAGAAGCGCAGGATGCCGTAGGTCCCCATCTTCAGCATGACGGCGGCCAGCATCACGGACCCGGCCGTGGGCGCTTCCACGTGGGCGTCGGGCAACCACGTGTGCAAAGGGAACAGCGGAACTTTAATCGCGAATGCCAGGAAGAACGCCAGGAACAGCAGCAGTTCTTCGGTGTGGTTCAGCGCGAGCTTTCCGCTCTCCATCATCAGCAGCATGGCGGGGTAGTCGAACGTGCCGGCTTTGAAGTAGAGGTAGAGGATCGCCGCGAGCATCAGCACGGAGCCAGCCATCGTGTATAAAAAGAACTTCACCGCGGCATAGATTCGGCGGTCATGACCCCATATGCCGATCAGGAAGTACATCGGCACCAGGCAGACTTCCCAGAACACGTAGAACAGGAACAGGTCGAGCGCGACAAAGACGCCAATCAATCCGAATTCCAACAGCAACAGGAACGCGTAGAATTCTTTGACGCGGTGATCAATATACTTCCACGAAAGCAGAATCGAGATCGGCGTCAGAAACGTCGAAAGCAGCACTAGCCAGAGACTCACGCCGTCCATGCCGACGTGGTAGCGGATGGCCGGAGTCGATATCCACGGCGCGTCCGTCACCCAGGTCATCACCGCCGGGCGTTCCAGCGTGGGGCCGATCAGCAGCAGCGAACCGGCAAAAACGGCTACCGAAAACACCAGCGTGAAGTTCTTGATGAGGCCGGTATTCCCCCTGGGCAGCACGAGCGCGATCAGGAAACCAATCAGTGGCGCGGCAATCACGAGATCGAGGAGATTCATCGTCCTCCTCCCATCACCGTCAGCGCGCCCAAAACGCAGACAACGCCAACAACCGTCCAGGCCGCGTAGTTTCGAATCAAGCCGCCCTGCAGGTGGCGCAGCAGGCCGCCGAGATTCAGCGCGCTGCCGCTAAAGCCGTGCACAAAGCCATTGTCGATAATGCCCGCGTCCACGACTTTCCAAAGGAAGTTGCGCGAAGATCGCTCGATAGGATGAACGATCGCGGCGTCGTAAAGTTCGTCCACGAAATACTTGTTGTAGAGCACGTTATAGACGCCGCTGAAGGATTCCTTGATCGAATCGGCCATCCCCGGTTTCGCCACATACACGACGTATGCCAAAAAGATACCGATGATGCCGGGGGAACTGCCCAGGATCATGTCGACCAGCGAATGCTCCAAGTGACCCTCCGGCACGATGCCGCGGAACACCGGTTCCAGAATGTGCGGGATATTAAAAATATACCCGCCAACCACGGAGAGGATCGCCAGCACATACAGCGGACCGATCATCACCCAAGGCGATTCATGCGGATGCGCATGGCCCTTGTATTCACCGAAAAACGTAAGGAAAATCGAGCGGAACACGTAGAATGCCGTCATACCGGCCGTGATCCAGGCCACCCAGTACATCCACATGTGGCTATGATGGGCCGCGCCCAGAATTTCTTCTTTTGAATACCAACCCGCCATAAACGGAAATCCGGCAATCGACAGTGCCGCGATCAACAGTACGTTAAACGTATGCGGAATTTTCTTCCGCAAGCCGCCCATGTGCCGCATATCCTGCTCGTGATGGCAGGCGTGAATAACCGATCCGGCTCCCAGGAACAGCAGTGCCTTGAAGAAGGCATGCGTGACCAAATGGTAGATACCGGCGGAGAACGCGCCCAACCCGACGGCCAGGAACATGTAGCCGAGCTGCGAGACGGTGGAATACGCATACACCTTCTTGATGTCGTTCTGAACTAAACCGATCGTCGCCGCCAGCACCGCAGTCATCAAGCCCACGATCGCGACCGTGTCCATGGCGATCGGCGCCTTCATGAAGAGCGCCGCCGAACGCGAGCACATGTAGACGCCCGCCGTCACCATGGTCGCCGCGTGGATAAGAGCGGAAACCGGCGTCGGGCCTTCCATGGCGTCCGGCAGCCACACATATAAAGGAATCTGGGCTGATTTTCCCGTCGCCCCCACCAGCAGCAGCAGGCAGATGGCCGTTAAGATACCCGCCGACTGCTCCACCGGCATTTCTTGCGCTTTCGCGAATACAGCCGGGAAATCCAGCGTGCCGAAAGTGACCACGATCAGGAACATGGCGAGCGAGAAACCGAAATCGCCAATGCGGTTAACAATGAACGCCTTCTTGCCGGCGTCGCTCGCCGACTTCTTCAGGAAGTAGAAACCGATCAGCAAGTACGAGCAAAGCCCCACGCCTTCCCAGCCCACGAATAGAATCAGGAAATTGCCGCCCAGCACCAGCACCAACATGAAAAACATGAAGAGATTCAGATAGGCGAAAAAGCGGGAATAACCGTCTTCGTCATGCATGTACCCGGCCGCGTAGATATGAATCAGCGTGCCAATGCCGGTGACAACGCCAAGCATCACCGCGGTCAACCGGTCCACCGCCAGGTCGACGTCAACTTGCAGTGCGCCGCTCGCGATCCAGGTGAAGTAGTGCTCGACGTAGCGCTCTTCCAGGGGCATCAGCGCCATCAGGGTTTTGACAACCCACAAGAATGAAAGCAGCACGCTGCCAATGGCGACCGCGCTTTGCACGGTCTTGCTGGTGCGGCGCCCGGTAAAACCGTTAATGGCGGCGCCGGCCAGAGGGAGGAGTGGAATTAGCCAGAGTTGCATCGTGCGTTAGTTTTTCAGAGTGTCGAAATCGTCGATCTGCAGCGTCGCGCGGGTGCGGAAGACCATCAGAATAATGGCCAGGCCAACGGCCGCTTCCGCCGCCGCCACCACCATTACAAAGAAGGAAAAAATCTGCCCGTCCACTTTTCCGAAATGATTGGAGAAAGCGACGAAGGTCAGATTCACGGCGTTAAGCATCAACTCAATCGCCATGAAGACGGTGATCACATTGCGCCGGAACAGGAATGTGGCGACGCCGATCGTGAACAAAATCGCGCTTAGAATCAGGTAGCCGGAAAGCGGTACCGAGAGCTTAAAGAACTCCGGCGGGAATAGGTCGTAAAGAGACATTACTCCATCTCCTTATTGGCCAGCCGGTAGGCCCCGGCGATTGCGATCAGGATGAGGATCGACGTGACTTCAAAGGGCAGCAAGTAGCGGGTGAACAGTTCCCAGCCCACCTCTCGGGGACCGCCGCCGGTGAAGGAGCCGAACTTAACGGGCTTCGCGGCCGAGGTCGCGTTGGTGATCACCCAAGCCGAAATCGCCAGCAGGGTGACCAGCAGCGGAAAGCCCAAAAAGTGAGCCGTTCCGGCCTTCCGCGACGATTTCTCGGCGCCGGCGTTCAGCAACATAATGACGAAGACGAACAGCACCATGATGGCGCCGGAGTAAACAACCAACTGTGCCGCGGCGATGAACTCGGCGCCCAGCAACACATACAAAACCGCCAACGAAACCATCACCCCGATCAGCGATAGTGCGCTCGAAACCGGGTGCCGCTGCAGCGCCATGTTCAACGCGCAAGCCACTGCGATGAGGGCGAAAGTGAGGAATAGGACGAGATCCATGTCTTGATATGCCCCCTACTTGTCAAAAAACGTCACGGCGAAAGCCGTCAGCACCAGGTTCGCGAGCGCCACCGGGAACAGGAACAGCCAAGCGATTTTCATGAGTTGGTCGTACCGGAAGCGCGGCAGCGTCGCGCGCACCCAGATAAAGAAGAACAATAGGAACCCCACCTTGCCAAAAAACCAGAACAACGCGTTTAGAATCGGTCCCGCCACCGGCACCAGGAACGACACGGCCAGGACCGCCATAATCACGCCAATCACCGGGAACGAGAAGCGGTCATTCGGTCGCGCCGGGTTCAGGCCGTGATAGAAAAGCACCGCCGCCGCCCCGCCGAAGAGCAGGGTGGGAACAAAGGTCGCAATGGCGGGCGGCACAATGGGGTGCCAGCCCCCTAGAAACAACGCCGTCGCCACCGAGCAGACGATGATCATGTTGCAGTACTCCGCCATGAAGAAGGCGGCGAATTTCATCGACGAGTATTCACTATGGAAGCCCGCCACCAGCTCATTCTCCGCTTCCGGCAAGTCGAACGGAATTCGGTTCGTTTCGGCGAAAGCGCAGATCATGTAGACGACGAAGCCGACAATTTGAAAGCCCGTAAACAGGTTCCAGTTCGGCACGAACCCGAAAACGAACCCAGCCTGCGTGTCCACGATTTCCCGCAGGTTCAGCGAGTTCGACATCAGCAGCGGAGCCACCAGCGCCAGCGCCATCGGCAGTTCGTAGCTGATCATCTGCGCCGTGCTGCGCATCGCGCCCAGCAGCGCATACTTGTTATTCGAGCTCCACCCGGCCAGCGCGATGCCATAGACGCCCATGCCCGCCAGCCCCAGAATCCACAGCAGGCCGATGTTGATATCGGCCAGCCCCAGATTGGTCTTCACACCCAGGATTTCCACCACCGGCCCGAACGGAATCACCGCGATTCCAGTCACCGCGAACATCAGTCCCAGCCACGGAGCGGCCCAATAAAAGAAGTGGTTCACGCCGCTCGGAATGAAATCTTCCTTTGTCAGCAGCTTGACCGCATCCGCGATCGGCTGTAACAAACCATGCGGGCCGACGAAGTACGGGCCCACGCGAAGCTGCACGTGGGCGATCACTTTGCGCTCCACCCATACGATGTAGGCGAGCGTCGCCAGCAGCAGCGGAGCGATGATCAAGACTTTGATGATAGATACGAGGAGGTAGTCCATTTCGTCTCTTCCTAGCGGTACAGTCCGCCGGGAGCTTCCAGCACTTCGTTGAGGATCTTCGAGTACCGCGTCAGCGTTCCCGTCGTGAAGAGAGTATCGCGAGACGACTGGATCAACTCCGGCAATACTGTCGCCGGAACACGGCCATTCACCGGCATGGTTTGGGCGGCTCCGCCTGTAACAATCACTGGCAATGAAACATTATACCCGCGAACTGTTTTCTGAATTTCCGCAAATACCGCATCGGCGTCCACCTTGCCCAGATTCACGCCCATCCCGCGCGCAATCAGACCGATGATCGTCAGGTCCGTCTTCGCCCCCACCGTTTCCGCCGCTTTCTTCAGGCGCTGCACCTGGCCGCACACGTTAGTCACGGTGCCATTCTTTTCGTAGGCCGAAGCGACGGGCAGGACGACATCCGCGCGCTGCGCCGTCTCCGTCAGAAACATGTCCTGCACCACCACAAACGCGTTCGAACTCGCCAGCGTATGGCGGCGCAGCGGGTTCGCGCCGACCACCCAAAGCAACTCCAGATCCGGCGCCGCCATCATCTCCGGCAGAGTTAATCCGGCCTCCCCTTCCACCGCGTGATAACCCGGTCCCAAGTCCGGCAGCAGGCCCATATCCATCGCGCCCCGCGAATTGGCATAATCCACCAGGCATATGTACTTCACCGGGACGCCCAACGATTCGCCGAACTCCACCAACTTCCGCACGCCTTCGCCCTTCACGCTATCGCCGAAGAGAACCAGTAGTTCCGATTCCCCTTTCAGCTTCTCGCGCAGCGATTCCAGGCCGGTCAGCCAATCGCTGTCCGTCGTCCTTGCCGAGCCTTTGGCAATCTTGTCTTCCCGCACCGCGCCCGTGGTCACCACGTATACGCCGGCCTTGTGGTGGCGAAAATTCGCCCGAATCTGATTGGCCAGAAACGGCTGCTGCTGCGAAAGATCGGCGCCCACAATCAGCACGGCCTTCGCGTTGTAACAATCGTCGGCCGTCCCGAGCGTCGCCGTCTTGCCGCTCAATGAATCGAGCAGAGTCACCACATCGCCAGACCGGTGATGGTCGATATTGTTCGTACCCAGCGCCGTCCGCGCGAACTTCTGCAGCAGATAGGCCTCTTCGTTCGAAATGCGCGTCGAGCCAACAACACCCTTCTTCCCGCTCGTCTTGAACTTATCGGCGACAGTTTGCAGCGCCCGCGCCCAGCTCACTTCTTCCAGCTTCCCGTCCACCCGCAGCAAAGGCGTCTGCAGCCGTTCGGGATGATGGTTGAAGTCGAACGCGTAGCGGCCTTTTACACACAAAAACTCGCCGTTCAAGCCGGAACGATCACGATTATTGCCGCGGACAATCTCGTTATTCCGGACGCCAAGCGTCGTCTTGCAGCCATTCGAGCAGTGCGTGCAAATCGTCCCCACATGCTCCATTTCCCACGGCCGCGTTTTATAGCGGTAAGCGCCGGAGGTCAACGCGCCCACCGGGCAAATATCGATACACGCGCCGCACTCGTCGCACTCCAGGTGATCCCCATGCGAAGGCGCGATCTCCGAAGCGACGCCCCGATTCACAATGCCCAACGCCCCGACGCCCATCCCCTCGCCGCACACACGCACGCAGCGGTAACAAAGAATACAACGCGGCCCGTCGTAGAAAACCACCGGGCTCCACTGCTTCTCCGGTACGTGGTACTTCACTTCGGTGTAGCGCGATTCTTGAACGCCATACTTGAACACCATGTCCTGCAGTTCGCACTCGCCGCCCTTATCGCATACCGGACAGTCCAACGGATGGTTCGACAGCAGAAATTCGAGCGTCGTCTTCCGCGCCTTCACCACGGCCGGCGACTCCGTCTTCACCACCATGCCCTCGGTCACCGGCACCACGCACGCCGCCATCAGCTTCGGCGCTTTTTCAATCTCCACTAAACACATACGGCAGGCCGCTTGCAGCGACATTCCCTCGTAGTAGCAAAACGCCGGAATCTCGATACCCGCCAGCTTCGCCGCGTCGATCAATAACATGCCGGCCGGCGCTTCCACCGCCGCATCGTTGATCGTCAATTTCACCATATTCGCCATCAATACTCCTCACGCCACCTGAACCAGTTCGCTCGATGCGAACGGATTCTTCGCCACGTAGGCCTCAAACTCCGGCCGGAACTTTTCGACAATCGAAATCGTCGGCAACGCCGCCGCATCGCCTAGCGGGCAGAACGTCCGTCCCAACATGTTCTTCGCCAAATCGCCGATCAAATCCACATCGCGCAACGCACCGTTGCCGTCTACAATACGGGCGAGCATCTTCTGCAGCCACGTCGTCCCTTCCCTGCACGGGATGCACCAGCCGCAGCTTTCATGCTTGTAGAACCGCATGATGCGCAGGGCGACTTTCACCATATCGGTGTCCTCGTCCATCACCATCATGCCGCCCGACCCCAGCATGGTGCCGGCCTTCGCCATCGAGTCGTAGTCCATCGCAATGTCGCACTCATCGGCCCGCAGCAGTGGACACGACGACCCGCCCGGGATCAGCGCCTTCATTTTCTTGCCGCCCCGCATGCCGCCGCCGATTTCCCGGATGAAGTACATCGCGTTCATGCCTAGCGGCACTTCATACACGCCCGGCCTGTTCACGTGCCCGGCCAGGCAAACCATGCGCGTGCCGCCGTTCTTCGGCGTTCCCAGATCGGCGAACCATTTGCCCCCATTGCGCAGAATATCCGGCACCGCGCAGAACGTTTCCACGTTGTTCAACACCGTAGGCGCCTGGAACGCCCCGCTCACCGCCGGGAACGGCGGACGGATCCGGGGCACCCCGCGCTTGCCTTCCAGCGACTCGAGCAGCGCCGACTCTTCGCCGCACTCATACGCGCCCGCCCCGATCTGCGTGTACAGCTCAAAATCAAACCCGGTTCCCGCGATATTCTTGCCCATATATCCGCGCTGATACGCTTCCTTCAGCACGCTGTCCACATGGTCGACCAGATAGCGGTACTCCCCGCGAATATAAATCCAACCGATCGACGCGCCCACCGCTTTCGCCGCAATCAGAATTCCTTCGATCATCTGGAATGGATCGTGCTCCATCAGCAACCGGTCCTTGCATGTCCCCGGTTCCGATTCATCCGCGTTGACCACGATGTACTTCGGCGCATCGACGTTTCGTGGCACGAAGCCCCACTTCATACCGGTCGGGAACCCGGCGCCGCCGCGGCCGCGCAGCGAGGAGGCCTTCACCTCATTGATGATCTCATCGGAGCTCATCCCCATCGCCTTTTTAAAGCCTTCAAAACCGCCGGTCGCCAGATAAGTATCCAGTTTCCAGGAATTCTCCATCCCAAAGCGCTTCGAAACGACTTTCGTTTCCAGCGGGCTTGGCGGATTATAGAGTTTCACTGCAGTCCCTCCAAAATCTGATCCAGCTTGGCCGGCGTCACGTCATGGTGGAAGTCGTAGTTGACCTGTATCGCCGGCGCCCATGAACACGCGCCGATGCACTCCACTTCCTCAAGCGAAAACTTTCCCGCCGCCTGCGTTTCCTTGTGGCCCACGCCCAGTTTTTTGCAGGCATGTTCGTAAAGCTCCGCGCCGCCCAACAGCATGCACGCCACGTTCGTGCAAACCTGCACATGGTACTTGCCCTGCGGTTTCTTGTGCAGCATGGAGTAGTAACCCACCACCTCATCCACCTGCAGCACCGTAATGTCCAGCCGCTTGGCCAACTCTTCCATCAAATCCGGCGTTATCGCGCCAACTTCGTCCTGCACGTACATCAGCATCGGGATTAACGCTCCGCGATGCCTTCCCGGCGGATAATGCGTCATCAGATCGGCAAAACGCGCTTCCAATTCAGGCGAAAATGTCATCGGTCGCAATCTCCCAACACGAAATCCAGACTCCCCATAATCGCAATCGAATCGGCCAGCATCCTGTCTTCTATCAAGTTCGGCAGCGCCTGCAGGTTGGCGAAACTCGGCGTCCGCATGTGCACCCGCAGCGGCTTGGCGGTACCGTCGCTCACCACGTAGTACCCTAACTCGCCGCGCGGCGATTCCACCACCTGGAACACCTCTCCCGCCGGCACGCCGAAGCCCTCGGTCACAATTTTGAAGTGGTAGATCAGCGACTCCATCTGCGTCTTCATCTTTTCCCGGTCCGGCAGCACCACGTGCGGCGCCGCCGCCTGCACCGGACCTTCCGGCATTCCGGCCATCGCCTGGTTCACAATCTTGATCGATTCCCTCATCTCCGCCACCCGCACCGCGTACCGGGAGAAAACGTCGTTGTCGGTCGACGTCGGCACATTGAAGTCGAACTTCTCGTAGCTCGAATAAGGCGCCATTTTGCGCGCGTCCATCGGGATGCCAGCCGCGCGGATGCAGGGGCCGGTCATGCCGATTTCCAACATCTCCTCCACCGGCAGCATACCCACGCCCTTCGTGCGCTTCAGCCAGATTGGGTTGGTGTTCAGCAGCGATTCGTATTCGTCGATCCGGCTCGGCAGCGTCTCCATGAAACTCTTCACTCGCTTCTCCCAGCCCCGCGGCGGGTCCAGCGCCAACCCGCCCACGCGGATGTAGGAGGTCATCAACCGCTGCCCCGAAAACATCTCGAACAGCCGCAAAATGTCTTCGCGCTCCCGGAAGCAGAGGAAGAACACCGTCATCGCGCCGATGTCCAGCGCGTGGGTTCCCAGCCACACCAAATGGCTATTGATGCGCGTCAATTCCGTCAGCATCACGCGCATCCACTGCGCCTTTGCCGGAATCTCCATCTCCAGCAGTTTTTCCACCGCCAGGCTGTAGCAAAGGTTGTTCGATAGGTTCGCCAGATAATCGACGCGATCGGTCAGCGTGATCACCTGCTGCCAGTTCAATGCCTCACATTGCTTCTCAATGCCGGTGTGCAGGAAGCCGATGTCCGGCGTGCACTTCAAAACAGTTTCGCCTTCCAATTCCAGCACAACGCGCAATACGCCGTGCGTCGACGGGTGCTGCGGACCCATGTTCAGCGTCATGCGGCGAGTGTGTCCGGGCTTGGCGGTCTCGGCGGTAGTTGTCGGGGTTTCGCTCATAGTTGTAGGGCTCTCCGCGGCCAAGCCCGGCTTTCGAAATCATTACTCGTTCTGGTAACTGTACTTGTGGCCATGCACCGGGTAGTCGCGCCGCAGCGGGTGACCTTCCCAAAAATCCGGCATCATGATCCGCGTCAGGTTGGGATGATTCTTAAAAACCACGCCGAACAGATCCCATGCCTCTCGCTCGTACCAGTTGGCCGACGCATACACCGCCGTCGCCGAATCGATCTCCGGCTTTTCGCCGCCGATGCGGCACTTCAGCCGCACGTACTGGTTTCGCGAAACGGACTGCAAGTGGTAAACAACTTCAAACCGTGGTTCCATCGGATACCGGTCCACCACCGTTACGGTCGCCAACCGTTCAAAACGCTGTCCCTTCATCACCCGCAACGCGTCCAGAATTTTTTCCGGAACCACTTCCAGCGTTAACTCGTTATATTTTGTGTTGCCGCCAGTCAGCATGCCCGGAAAGGCTTGCTCCAGGAATGCGGCAATGGTGTTTTCTTTCAAGGCCTCAGGCAGCATGATCCACCTTGTGCAGTGTCGGCACGTCGTGCAGCGTACCCGCCGCCGAGCGCTGTTCAATGTCCTCGGCGTGCGTCCAATCCAGCACGCCCTTCTTCCAGATGTAGATAAACCCGGCAAGGACTAAAACAATAAACAGCATCATTTCCACAAATCCGAACCACTTCAAGTCGCGGTATACCACGGCCCAGGGGTAGAGGAACACCGCTTCAATGTCGAACAGGATGAAGAGCATCGCGACCATGTAGAACTTTACGCTGAATCGCTCTCGCGGCGATCCGATCGGCGCCATGCCCGATTCGTAAGGCATGTCCTTGAATTTGTTGCGTACTCGTTTGCCCAAAAGGGCCCCGGTGACGATCACTCCGGTCGCGTTCGCGATGGCGAATAACCACGCGAGCAGGACGGGGATGTAGCTTTCTTGCAGGGATGTCGGCATTCTTAGGGAGTTGTTTACCTTCTACAAAATATAATGATCGGGGAAGTTCCGCGTCAAATTACGGTTTGACAAGAATTTGGCGTCCGGGTCCCGGAACGAAACAAAAATGATTGAGATTGTTGTAAACGGCGAGACCCGCCAAGTGCCTTCCGGCACCACAATTACAGGCCTTTTGGCGATTCTGGACATCCCGCCGGAGCGGGTCGCCGTCGAGCTCGACCGGTCGATAATAAAGAATATTTTTTGGGCGGCGACCGAGCTCCACGCTGGGGCAAAGGTTGAAATCGTTCATTTCGTCGGCGGCGGGTGAGCCTCAACCCACCACAAGCACCATGTCCCCGTAAGCGCCCAGTTGCTTATCCGCCGTCATCAAGAACAGTTGTTCGTGCTCCGCTTGCGCTACGAGCATTCGATCAAATGGATCCTTGTGCAGCCATGGTAGTTTCGCGATCTGACGCGCGTGACCTGCCGTCAGAGGCAAAATTTCAAAGAAGTCGCCACTCAGCCGGTCTTCAAAATTCAACGGCAATCGCAGCTTCCCAAGACTATGCTTCAACCAGATCTCCCACAATGAGACGGTGCTAACGAAAACTGTGTTGTCCGGATCCGCAATAATTGCCCTGGCCTCGTCGGGGAGAGCCGCAAATCCTGTCTCCCACCACAGCAGCACGTGAGTATCCAACAACAAATTCAACGATTAGGCTCCGCAGCCCCGAAAGCCTCCGCAATTTCTGGGGGCAGCTCGTCAAAATCGTCCGCAATCCAAATCTCTCCAGCCATTGAACCGGGTTTGCGCGGCTCGGTGGGTTTGCGGTAAGCCATCAATTTCGCGACCGGCTTTCCCTCCCTCGCCAGGATCACCTCGCCACCCTTCTGCACTTCATCTATGAGGGTAGACAACTCCGATTTTGCCTCTGCAATATTCCAGAAAACCATACCACCATCGTACCAGCAATTAGGCCAAATCTACCGCCGCAGGGGCCCCAACAAATCACTAATCGCCACCCGCTTGTCCGCGAACCCGCGAAGCTCAATTTCATCGCCCTCGCGATACGTCCGGCTACCCTCCGCCACGGCCACGGTCACCTCTCGCAGGTCTGGATAGACAACCCAGAAAGCTAAAGCCCCATTTGCCAGGCACAGATCTTCCTTCTCCCTAAATTCACGCGCGGTGTTCGACGGCGACTCCACCTCAATCACAATCTCCGGCGCGCCTGAAACATAGCCGTCTTCTTCCGCCTCTTCCCACCGCGCCGAGCGAATCACACCGACGTCGGCGCGCCGGAGTTCATATTCGGGCCGCGCGCGAAACGCCATCTCTATTTGAACGATGGCAACGTCGCCGATGACCCGAAGAAGTGCCATCTGGATCCGGTGTTGAAACTTAGAGTGCCGGTGCTTCGGCCACGCCACCATTACGATTTCTCCTTGCCGAAGCTCTTCGTATCCGCCAGCGGCATCGGGCCGTTCCAAGAACTCGGCAACGGTGATTAATTTGGCTGCGGTTGCCATGGCTACGTGATTCCTCGTCCCAAGTGTATCGCCAACCGGCCCGCGGACTTCTTGAGAAATGAGTGGATGTCAGCGGAGCGTTTAGCGGAACTGGATCGGGAAGATCCGCGATAATCTCAGGACGCCCGCACCGGGCCCAGCAATTCACTTACCGCCACCCGCTTCTCAGCGAACCCGCGAAGCTCTATTTCCTCGCCATCCCGGTACGTGCGGCTCCCTTCGGCCACCGCCACCGTCACAGTACGCAGATCTGGATAGACAACCCAAAACTCGACTGCCCCATTCGCCAGACAGAGATCTTCCTTCTCCCGAAATTCGCGCGCAGTGTTCGACGGAGATTCCACTTCAATCACAATCTCCGGCGCGCCTTTAATAAAATCGTTCTCGTCCGTCTGTTCCCAACGCGAAACGCCGATTACCCCAATGTCGGCTCGTCTGAGTTCATACTCCGGCCTAGCGCGAAATGCCATCTCCGTAGTAACCACAACGGAATCGCCAATCACTCGTTCCAGTACTTTCCGCATCCGGTGCTGTAACGACGCGTGCCCTTGATTCGGCCACGCCACCACATAGACTTCCCCCCGCCGAAGCTCCTCGTATCCGCCGGGAACATCCGGCCGTTCCAAGAACTCGGCAACGGTGATTAATTTGGCCGCGGTCGCCATAACGCCTTTATCTTACCCTTACACGCCCCAGCCGCACCGCATACCCAAATCGCCGCAAATCCACTCGCGTCCCCGCCACTAAAACCCCCTCCGCCTCCAACCGCTGAATCTGCTCCACGCCGCTCGATCCACGCAGCAAAATCTTCCCGCCCTTCCCTATCACCCGGTGCCACGGCAAAGCCGGATCGAACTTTTTCAAACACCAAGCCGCCTGCCGCGAACAAGTCGGAAACCCCGCCGCCCGCGCGACATCGCCATACGTCGTCACGCGCCCGCGCGGTACCCGCCGCACCACCTCGCGCATCGAATCGAACATCGACGGCTTCAGATCCATTCTTCCCTCTTCCCAATCCTCCTCTGCCAAGCCGCCAGCAGCACAATCCCGATCAGTATCAGCGCCAGGCTTAACCCCACCCAGAACCCGCGCGCTCCCCACCCCCCCGGATACGTCAGCCACCATCCGAGAGGCAACCCGATCGCCCAATAGCAAATCACATGCGCGGCCATCGGCGTTCGCGTATCCCCCAATCCGCGCAGCGCCCCCGTCGCCACCGCCTGAATCCCATCGAACAATTGGAAGAACGCTCCAATCACCAGCAGCGACGAAGCCAGCGCCACCACCTCTGCGTCCCCCGTATACGCCCTCGCCACCAATTCCGGCACGGTCCAAAACATGATCGCCGCCAGCGTCATGAACCCGGCGCCCAACCCGATGCCAACCCAGCCCGCCCGCTTCGCCCCGGCGTGGTCTTTCCGGCCTACCGCCTGCCCCACTCGCACCGCCACCGCCGACGAAATTCCCAGCGGAATCATGTACGTGATGCTAACCAGATTCAGAGCTATCTGGTGCCCGCCCAACGCGACCGGCCCTAGCGCCCCCAGCATCGTGGTCGTTACCGCAAACACCGCCACCTCAAAGGAAATTTGCACCGCCACCGGTATGCCCAGCCGCATCACCTCGCGTATCCGCTCCCAACCCGGCCATGCCGTCCAACCCGTCCATCCGTGCCTATCCACCGTCGCCCATGCCAGCACCGCGACCAGATAAACCCGCGATGCCGACGTCGCGTAGCCGGCCCCCGCCGCGCCCATCGCCGGAACGCCCAGCTTTCCGAAGATCAGCACCCAATTGCCGAAAATATTCATAAAGTTGGCGGAAATCAAAGCGAACATCACCGGCCGCACGACGTTCTGCGACTGCAAAAAACGCCGGAAAGAGGCGTAGATCATCAGCGGCAGCGTCCCCCAACTCACCGCCCGCAAGTAGCCTTGCGTGTCGGCTTTCAGCGCTGCGTCAATTCCGAACCAGTCCATCACCGGACCCATCCCCCAAGCCAAACCGATCAGCGGCGGCGCCACCAGAAGGCTGGTTGCCAGCCCCCCGGCCAAGGACTTCCGGCAATCCGCCATGTCGCCGCGCCCGAATGCCTGCGAGATCAACGTGTCCAGCCCCAGTATTACGCCAATGCCGAAAACCGCGAACGTATAGTAGAGGCCATGTCCCAGCGCCACCGCGCCTAGCATCTGCCGCCCCGCGTGTCCCGCCATCACCGTGTCCACCACGCCCATCGCCATCCAGCCCAGTTCCGCGAACACCAGCGGCAGCGCCAAACGCAGCATCGGCCGCAGTTCTTCCCGCACCGCGGCCGCCGCCCGGCTCGTCGCCAAATTTAAGGGCGTTGACATTCATCTCCAGTTTCGTACAATCGAGGAGTCCACCTTCGCTTCTTGAAACGGAAATTTCTTTTTATGTTCAAAACAAAAAAGATTCGTATTGATTCAGGTCTCTCCGGCAGGCAGTTCACGTCGAGCGATATCTCCGAGGTCACGGGCGTCAGCCTGCGCCAGTTGCAGTGGTGGGATGAA
This sequence comes from Bryobacteraceae bacterium, assembly GCA_046155405.1. Taxonomy (GTDB): domain Bacteria; phylum Acidobacteriota; class Terriglobia; order Bryobacterales; family Bryobacteraceae. The sequence goes on from JBJXFL010000069.1 coordinate 38,809, forward strand.
CAGAAGGTGGTTTCCCCACGCCACGAAGGGCACAAGCGTCTCTACCTCGCCGAAGAGGCCATCGAAATCGCCGTCATCGCCGAACTCCGCCGTAAAGGATTTTCCCTCCAGAAGATCCGCCGCGTTCTCCGTTTCCTGCAAAAGGAAATGGGCAAACGTCTTAGCGAGATTCTCAGCGCCGATAGCGTTATGCACCTGGTCACCGACGGGAAGTCCATTTACCTCGAAAACGATAGCGCCTCCATCATCGACATCTTGAAGAACGCCGACCAGCCAATGTTCCTTGTCTGCGTTACCGATCAGGTTAAGCGCCTCGGCGCCACCGCCGAAACACCCGCCCGCAAAACCGTTACCCGGGAAACGCCGCGCACCGTCCGGCGCTCACGGGCGGTCTAATCGTCTCGTAACTTTTCCACAACGAAATTGCCCGCTGATGCGTCTATACAGCAAGCCCGGCGGTGTGCCAAGGTTCCCTCCCGGCAAGCTGTTACAATAAAAAGAGTATCGGGAGGTACCGGATGGCCAAAGCTCGCCGTCGTTTGAACTGGATTGCGCCCGCCGTGATTGTCGCCTGCTCCGTCCTCGGCGGCGTGGTTGGACCCTTGGTGTCGGATGCCAAGGCCGCTACCAACGAAGACGACATTTCCCAGGCCGTACGGACTTTTACGAAGGTGTATTCCACCGTCGAGCAGAACTTCGCCGACAAGGTGACCTCCGATAAGGCCATTTATAAAGGCGCCATTGCCGGGATGCTCCGGACCTTGGATCCGCACTCCAGTTTCTTCGATCCTCGCGACTTCCAACAACTTCGCGAAGACCAGCGCGGCCACTATTATGGCGTCGGTATGACCGTCAGTGAACGCAATCGCCGTACCGTCGTTATCGCCCCGTTTCCCGGTTCTCCCGCCTATAAGGCCGGTATCCGTCCCGGCGACACCATTCTCAGCGTCAACGACAAACGAACCGACAATTTGACCACCACCGAAATTGCCGACCTCCTCAAAGGACCGCGCGGAACCCCGGTACAGGTCGTGGTTTCCCGCGATGGCGTCGACAAGCCCATCACCTTCAACATCATTCGCGACGAAATTCCGCGCAAATCGGTCCAGGACGCCTTTTTCGTCAAACCGGGAATTCTACATATCGATATTGAAAGCTTCAACGAAAATACCAGCAAGGAAGTCGAAGACAACCTGAAACGGGTAGGCGAACAGAACGTGAAGGGCCTCATCCTCGACCTCCGTGAAAATCCCGGCGGCCTGCTCAATGAAGGTGTCTCCGTCGCCGGCCGGTTCCTGCAAAACGGCCAGTCGGTCGTCTCCCACCGCGGCCGCGCCTCCGCCGAGCGTCCCTACCTCGCCCGCAACGGCAGCAGCAAACGCAACTATCCCATCGTCGTCCTGGTTAATCGATATTCCGCCAGTGCGGCTGAAATCGTCGCCGGCGCCCTTCAGGACCATGATCGCGCCTGGATCCTCGGCGACAACACCTTCGGCAAAGGCCTCGTTCAAACCGTTTACCCGATGAGCGATTCCACCGGCCTGGCGCTCACCACCGCAAAGTATTACACGCCGTCTAACCGCCTCATTCAGCGCGACTACCAGAACACATCGTTCCTCGATTACTACTATCGCAAGGATGTTGGCACGCAGAATCCTAACGACGTAAAAATGACCGATAGCGGCCGTACCGTCTACGGCGGCGGCGGCATCAAACCCGATGAAGCGTTCACCTCCCCTCGCGCCAATCATTTCCAGACGGAAATGATCCGCCGGTTCACTTTCTTCAACTTCACCGCCAAATATTTCGGCGGCAAAGATGCCAAACTCCCGCAGGGCTGGGAGCCGAGCGACCAGATCGTCAACGATTTGAAGGCTTTCATCCAAAAAGAAAACGTCCCCTTCACCGAAGGCGAATGGACCGAAAACCTGGACTGGACCAAGCTCCGCCTGAAGAACGAAATGTACCTTACCGCTTTTGGCTCCGAAGACGCTCGCAAACTCGCCGTTGAATCCGACCCCATCGTCGTGAAAGCGGTCGAGTCCATGCAAAAGGCTAAGGAACTCCTCGAAAGCGCCAAAAAGCTGATCGTGCAACGCACCGCTCCACGCCAGGATCCGTGAACGATTACGCCCCCGAACCACAGGTCTACATCCTGGATACGGGTGGACAATACACCCATCTCATCTCCCGCAAGGTACGCGAACAGGGCGTTTATGCCGTAGTTAGGGCCAGTGAAACGCCTTTTAGCGAGCTAAAAGGCGCCAAAAGCGTCATTATTTCCGGCGGTCCGAGCAGCGTTTACGAGCCCGGCAGCCCAACCGTCGATCCAGTTCTTCTTGCCAGCGAGGTTCCGGTCTTGGGAATTTGCTATGGCCAGCAATTGATTGCCTATCTCCTTAACGGCGATGTCCGCAAAGGCGACAAAGGCGAATATGGCCTCGCCAATCTAGATCTTGAGTCCGATCCCGGACCGTTGCTTCACAACGTCAAAGACCACCAACAGGTCTGGATGAGCCACCGCGATACCGTCTATCACCCGCCGGCCGGGTTCCGCGTTCTCGCCTCCACCGATACCTGCTCCGTCGCCGCCATCGGCAACGACGCGGCGAAAAAATACGCCGTTCAGTTCCACCCTGAGGTCGTCCACACCCACGAAGGGCGCAAAGTCCTCCACAACTTTCTTTTCGACATCTGCGGCTGCATCCGGGACTGGGAACCCGCCAGCCGCATCCCCGTCCTCGAACAGTCCATCCGTGACGTCGCCGGCGACCGCAACATCTTTTTCTTCGTATCGGGCGGCGTCGATTCCACCGTCGCCTACACTCTCTGCCTGCGAGCGCTGGGCGACCAGCGAGTCCACGGCGCTTACGTTGACACCGGCGTCATGCGCGAGCGCGAAACGGAGTTCGTCCGCAAGATCTTCGCCTCCCTGGGCGCCGAGCACTTCCGCGTCGTCGACGCGCAATTGAACTTCCTCTCGGCGCTCGAAGGCGTCACCGACCCGGAGCGCAAACGCCGCATCATCGGCGAGAAGTTCGTCCATATCCAGGAAGAAATCCTTGAATCCGGTTCCTACCTCGACGGTAATTGGATCCTTGGCCAAGGCACCATTTACCCAGACACTATCGAGAGCGGCGGTACCGCCAAAGCCGATCTCATTAAGACGCACCATAACCGCGTGGCCGGCATTCAAAAGCTAATCGACGAAAATCGGATCGTCGAACCGCTCACGCAGTTCTATAAGGATGAGGTCCGTGAGCTGGGCAAGGAACTTGGCTTACCGCCCGAATTTCTCGATCGCCACCCCTTCCCCGGTCCCGGTCTCGCCATCCGCTGCCTCTGCGCGGATAAAGACGAAGACTGCACTCCCACCCCCAATGGACTCATCGCCCCCGTACACTCCGTTGGCGTCCAGGGCGACTCCCGTTCCTACCGTCCCGTCCTTATCGTCAATCACCTCGATCACGCCCGCGCCACCGAAGCCATTAACGCCGACCAGCGTGTCAATCGGGTCATCGGCGAGGTTGGCCACAACATTCCCACCGCCCGCCAATCCGTCATTCAATCCTCCATCACCCCGGACCGCATGGATCGCCTTCGCCGCGTCGATGCGATCGTGCGCGAACTCTCCCATGACTCCGGCTTCGACAAGACCGTCTGGCAATTCCCCGTTGTTCTCATCCCGCTCGGCGCCCCTGGCTTGCCCGATTCCGTCGTCCTTCGTCCCATCGATTCCGTGGACGGCATGACCGCTCAATCCGTTCTAATGCCCGAAAAACTGCTCCATCGCATGCGCGACGCGCTACTGGCCGTACCCGGCATCGCCGCCGTCTACTACGACCTCACGCATAAACCGCCGGGGACAATCGAGTGGGAGTAGCGCAAAGGCCGGTCGCGGCCGCCGCGACCGTGTCCGTTTTGCGCGAGTTCATCCAGGCCATCCGCAAGCTATAATAAATAGAGTCAACCTCTGCAGGAGTTCCTCGTTCATGTTTGATATTTTCCGGAGCCGCGATAAAGCGGTTCGTACCACCTTGACAGTTATGCTCGGCCTTGTCGCCTTGTCCATGGTGGCGTATCTTGTTCCGGGCGGTGTCGGTGACGGCTCCTCCGGCGCCGAACCGGTCGTCGCCCAGGTCTGTGACGATAAGGTCACGCTGCGCGAAGTGCAACTGCAATTACAGTCCGCGCTCAAGAACAAGACGTTCCCTATACAGATGATTCAGAACTACATTCCGGAGTTTGTGAATCAATATGTCGCCGAACGCGCCACCGCCTGCCAGGCTGGAGAGATGGGCATTCGCGTCTCCGAAGAAGAAGTAGCCAACGCCATCAAATCCATGCTTCCGAATATCTTCCAGGGCGGCTTCAATAAGGAACTCTACGCAGGCTTCCTCGCCCAGCAGAATCTCGACATCCCCACCTTTGAGGCGAATGTCCGCAAACAGATGCAGGTTGTCAAGATGCGCAATCTGGTGATGGAAGGCATCATTGTCACGGCCGACGAAATCGAAGGCGAATTTCGCCGCCGCAACGAGAAGATTACCATCGATTACGTCACCTTCGCCGCCGACAAATTCAAAAGCCAGGTAAATGTCGCGCCGGCTGAAATCCAGACATTCTTCAACGCCAACCGCGCCATGTATAAAACTCCCGAGAAGCGCAGCTTCGATCTTCTTGTCGCCTCCGAAGAAAAGATCGGCACCACCATTGACGTTAGCGACGCTATTCTCCGCCAGGTTTATGCCTCCGCCGGCGACCGGTTCCGTTCCGGTGAGCGCGTCCGCGTCCGTCATATTCTTCTGAAAACCACCGAAAAGTCGACCGATGACATCAAAAAGATCGAGGCCAAGGCCAATGACCTGCTTAAACAGATCAAGGGCGGCGCCGACTTCGCCAAATTAGCCACCGAAAACTCGGACGATCCCGGTTCCAAGGAAAAAGGCGGGGAATACGGCTGGATGGTGAAAGGCCAGACGGTCCCGAACTTTGAGGCCGCCGCCTTCTCGCTCAAGAAGAATGAAATTTCGAATCTGGTGAAGACCGAATACGGATTCCATATCATCCAGGTCCTCGATCGCGAGGAACCCAAGGTGAAGGCTTTTGAAGAAGTGAAAGACGAACTGGCCACGGAACTGCGCCGCCAGCAGGTGCAACCTCGTCTGGAAGCCTCCGCCGAACAGGCGCGCGCGGAACTTGTCAGAAACCCCAAGAACGCCGCCGCCATCGCCGCCAAGTACAACCTGAATCACTACAGCGTCCAGCAAGCCGGCGCCTCCGATCCGCTGCAGGAAATCGGCGTCTCGCCGGACTTTTCGTCCGCTGTCTTCGCCCTTCAGCCCGACGGTGTTACGAACGCCATCGTGGCCGGTAATAACAAGCTCGCCATTGGCGTGCTTAACAGCGTCACCGCGCCCCGTCCGTCGGAACTAAGTGAGGTCGAAACGGCCATTCGCAACCAACTTAGCGAACAAAAGTCTTTCGAAATGGTAAGCGCCAAGCAGAAGGAAGTCGAGGCGCTGGTCAAAAGCGGCGCCGATCTGAAAGCGATTGCGAAGGCCGTTGGCGGCCAAGTGAAAACGTCCAAGGAATTCACGCGCGACGGGGCGGCTGAAGGCGTCGGCTCCGGCACCTACTTCGCCGATCTATTCGGCAAAGCGCCGGGCGCCATGACCGGCCCAATTAATATCAGCGGCCAGGTCGTCGTGGCGCGGCTCAACGCCAAGTCGGACGCCGACCTGAGCAAACTGGCCGAGGATCGTATCAACCTGATCACCGGTATCAAAGGCCGCAAAGCGCAAGAGCGCAAGGACCTGTTTGAAGACGGCCTTGTCAATCGCCTGATCGACAGGGGCAAGGTCAAGATCAATCAGGACGTCATCCGCCGCCTGATCGACAGTTACCGCGCCTAGCGAATGCTACATACCTTTATAGAGTTCCTGCGGACTCTTACTAATCCAGACGGCCTCCGCCAGCTTCTTACCAGCGTCTTTAGCGGTTGGCATGGCTATGCCCTGTTATTCGGCATCGTTTTTTCCGAGACCGGTCTTCTGGCCGGCTTCTTTTTGCCCGGCGATTCATTGCTCTTCACCGTTGGCGTCGTCGCTGGCGCCGGCGACCTCAATATTTTTGCTATCAACGCCGCGCTCATAGCCGCTGCGATTCTCGGCGATGCCACCGGCTACTTGCTCGGCCGGCGCGCCGGCCCCGCCGTTTTCAACCGCCCGGACTCACGCTTCTTCAAACAGGAACACCTCCTTCGCACCAAAGAGTTCTACGAAAAGCACGGCGGCAAGACCATCATTTACGCCCGGTTTATTCCCATCGTCCGCACCTTCGCCCCCTTCGTTGCCGGCGTAGCGGAAATGAAGTATAGCCGCTTCGCTAGCTTCAACGTCTTTGGCGGTATCGGTTGGGTCGTCCTTCTCACCACCCTTGGCTACCTCCTCGGCGACAACGAATTCGTCCGTAAGTATTTTGACAAGGTACTCATCGGCATCGTCCTTATCTCGGTGCTCCCCATCGTCATCGAGTTTTTCCGCAGCCGCAAGAAGGCCTAAAGGAGCGGCTTCCCTTTGGGCATCGCACAGGACTTCGTTCTCATCATCGTCGTCGGACTCCTTGGCGGCATTCTCGCCCGCGCCCTTCGTCTTCCCCTCCTGGTTGGCTACGTGGCCGCCGGTGTCGTCGTCGGCCCCTACACCGCCGGACCCACCGTCGGGCAAATCCACGACATCGAATTACTCGCCGAGATCGGCGTGGCCCTATTACTGTTCTCCCTCGGTCTCGAAATCTCCTTCCGCGATCTCCAACCGGTCCGCCGCATCGCACTCCTGGGCGGGCCATTGCAGGTGCTCTTCACCGGCGGCGCCGGCGCTCTGGCCGCCCGTCACCTCCTCGGAATGGCTACCACGGAAGCTATCTGGTTCGGCGCAATGGTCTCCGTCTCCAGCACGATGGTCGTGCTGAAGATCCTCTCCGCCGGCGGCGTTACCACAACCCTCGCCAGTCGCGTCATGATCGGCCTCCTCGTCGTGCAGGATATGGCGGTCATCCCCATGCTGATCGTCCTCCCCCAACTCGGCGGCGCCCCGGAAACAATTCTTCCCAACCTGGCCAAGTCACTCGCCGTCGCCGCCATCTTCCTCGCCGCCGTGTACTTCATCGGCACGCTCCTGCTGCCGCGTTTTCTGAAAACTATCCTCACCTGGGGATCCCAGGAACTCTTCCTGGTCGCCGTCGTCGCCATTGGCGTCGGCGTCGGCTACGCCACCCACCTCGCCGGCATGTCTTTCGCCCTCGGAGCTTTTGTGGCCGGCATCATCCTCAGCGAATCCGAATTCAGCCACCAGGCGCTCTCCGATATCGTCCCGCTCCGGGACATCTTCGGCCTGCTATTCTTCGTCTCCGTCGGCATGCTCTTCGATCCCCAATTCGCCGTCGCCAACGCCGCGCTCATCGCCGCCACCGTCGCCGCCATATTCGCCGGCAAAGCGCTACTTACCGGTGGTATCGCCCGCGCTTTCGGCTATACGAATATGGCGCCCTGGATCGTCGGCCTCGGGCTGGCCCAGATCGGCGAATTCTCCTTCGTCCTCGCCCGTACCGGCGTCACCGCCAATCTCCTCTCCAAACAGACCTACAACCTCGCGCTCACCTGCACCGTGCTAACCATGGCGCTTTCCCCGCTCGTGTCCGCCGCCGCCCTCCCGCTCGGACGTCTCTGGCGGCGCTGGCGCAGACCCGCTCCCAGCCGTCTGAATATCAAGCTCCCGGCGGAGGCTCTCACCGGTCACGTCATCCTCGCCGGCTATGGCCGCACCGGGCGCACCGCCGCCCGCGCCCTTAGAGCCGCGGGCATCCCCGTTCTCATCGTCGAATTCAACCATTCCCTGTTCGAGGACCTCTCCGCCGCCGGCTTCCCCGGCATCTGGGGCGACATCACCCGTCCTGAAATCCTCCACGCCGCCCGCGTCGAATTCGCAAAAATTCTCCTGGTCACGTTCCCCGATCAGACCCTCATCCATCTAACCGTCCAGAACGCGCTCCACTCAAATTCATCCCTGACCGTCATCGCCCGCGCCGCCCACCAGGATCATATTGCGGCCCTTCTCGCCCACGGCGTCAACGTCGCCGTCCAGCCCGAAATCGAAGGCGGCATCGAAATGGTCCGTCAAGCGCTTACCCACTGCCGGCACTCGCCCGAAATCACCGATCCCCTCATCGCCTCCCTTCGCGAAGAAATTTATCGCCCCTCTTGACTATATTTTAGTCTGTACTAAAATAAGAGAGATGCTGTCGGTCGTCTCCGAGCCCAATCGCCGGAAAATTCTCCAACTCGTCTGGCACAACGAACAGTCCGCCGGCGCCATCGCCGGTCACTTCGACATCACGTTCGGAGCCGTCTCCCAGCATCTCCGCGTTCTCCGCGACAACGGCCTCGTCGACCTTCGCAAGGACGGCCGGACTCACTATTACAAGGCGAACCGCCAGAAGCTCGGCCCTCTCGCCCAGTATCTCGAAACGCTTTGGTGGGGCCATCTTACCCAATTAAAGGCCCTCGCGGAAGATGCCGAACTCCTGAAAAAACCGAGGAATTGAAAATGTCCGACACGCTCGAGCTGTCCATTCATGTCAATGCCAAACCGGAAACCGTCTTCCGCTTCCTTTCAGACCCCGAGTTGTTCAAGCAATGGATGGGACCCGGCGCGCTGCTCCACACGACCGGCGTGACCGTGCATTACCCCACCGGCGAGATCGCCCGCGGTACTCTGCGCGAATCGGTTCCGAATGAACGCATCGTCTTCGGTTGGGGGTATGACGAGAATACGCACGGCCTTGCCCCGGACTCGACAACCGTCACGATTCAACTTACCGCCACCCCCACCGGGACAACCGTCACGTTGATGCATGCAGGCATCGACGAAACACGGCAAGCCGAACACGCTAAAGGCTGGACGTACTACCTTGGTCAACTCGGTTCCGCCGCCGCCAACCACGGATTCGCGGCGGCGCTCCCAGCGGCAGTCGAAAACTACATCAAGGCATGGAAGGAAACCGACCTCACCGCCCGTGCCGCCCAACTCGACGCCTGTTGGGAAGAGTCCGCCGCCTTCCGCGACTCCATGGGCGTCGCCGAAGGCCGGACGGCTTTATTGCACTACATCTCCAACGCCCAGAAATTCGTCCCCGGCTTCCAACTCGAACTGGCCGGACCCCCCGAGCAATGTCACGGCTACTACCGGTTCCCGTGGCTGATCCGAACGCCCGATGGCAATGTAATGAGCCGCGGCACCAACTTCGGTCAACTCTCCAGCTCGGGCCGTTTCGCCTCCGCCGTCGGCTTCTGGGACAAGACGTAGACGCATTTATAATGCGCCGACTCGGCGCACATAGTCGCTATGAAACCCCGTGCCTTTTCGAAGCCCGTGTGAATCGATTCGATTAATCGCAACGGGTTCATGCCGCACGCCAACCCCAGCCGCACGCCGAAAATCGGAATCGGCAAAAGCGCAATCGACGCCCGTGTCGCTGGCGCCATCCATTCATGTCAATGCCAAACCGAAAACGGTCTTCCGGTTCCTTTCAAACACCTGCGTTGTTCATACAATGGACGGGACTGGGCGGATGGCCCACCGCGAGCGGAGTGCGCGAGTCGGCGCGGCTTCATCGTCTATATCAAATCGCCACTTTCGGTCCGGCCCCAAAAATTCTCCGTCGGATCGGCTATTCTGAAGTTATGCGCCCGATATATTGCCTAGTCCTCGCAGCGACCCTTATTAGCGCCGCCCCGCAGCGCCCGACCTTTTACAAAGACGTACTCCCCGTACTCCAAAGCAAGTGCCAGGGCTGCCACCGCCCCGGCGAGGCCGCGCCCATGTCCTTCCTTACTTACGAAGGAACACGTCCGTTCGCCGCCGCCATCCGCCAAGCCGTCGTTACGAAGAAAATGCCGCCCTGGGGCGCCGATCCCGCCCACGGCAAATTCGCGAACGACCCGACGCTCTCCGACTCCGAAAAAAACACGCTCCTCGCCTGGGTCGACGCCAAAGCCCCCGCCGGCAATCCCAAAGACGCTCCGGCCCCGCGCCATTTCATCGAAGGTTGGAACATCGGCCAGCCCGACGTGGTCGTCTCCATGCCCAAGGCCTATGAGGTTCCCGCGACTGGGACCATCGAATACACCCGCTTCATCCTCCCGCTAAACTTCACCGAGGATCGCTGGGTAAGCGCCGCCGAAGTACGCCCCGGCAACCGCGCCATCGTTCATCACGTCATCGCTTACCTCCGCGAGCCGGGCGGCGCTTGGCTCAAAGGCGCTCCCATCGGCGAGCCCATCGTAAAGGTGGCCAAGTCCGATGGCGGTCCCCGCTCCTCCCTCGCCGGTTACGCCCCCGGCGTACCGCAATTGCCAGGCGTCGATGGCCGCGCCCGCCTCGTCAAGGCCGGTTCCGAAGTCGTCCTGGAAATGCACTACACCACCAACGGCAAACCCGGTGCCGATCTCACCAAAGTCGGCATCATTTTCGCCAAAGAGCCGCCCCGCGAAATACTCAGCGGCTTCAGCGCCGGCGACAACAAATTCGTCATCCCTCCGGGCGCCGAAGCGCATGAAGTGAAATCGCGCTGGACCGCGTCCAAGGAAGTCAAACTCACCGGCCTCACGCCCCATATGCACCTCCGCGGCAAGGATTTTCGTTACATCGCCCAATACCCCACCGGCGAAACCGAAGTGCTTCTCAACGTTCCCCGCTACGACTTCAACTGGCAGCACACCTACGTGCTCGCCCAGCCCAAGATCCTACCGGCCGGCACGGTGATCGAATGCATCGCCCACTTCGACAACTCACCCAACAACAAGTTCAACCCCGACCCCGCGGCCACCGTTCGCTGGGGCGACCAAAGCTGGGAAGAGATGATGATCGGGTTCGGCGGGTTCGTACTTGACGCTCCGCCCGCCAAAAAATCCGGCGACTAACAGATGTGCCCACCCGTCGTCTGCACGTATAACGCGTAAAGCGATTGGCTCGCCGTCATAAACAGCCTGTTCCTCCGGGGCCCGCCAAAGCAGACATTGGCGCAGTTCTCCGGTAATCGAATCATCCCGATCCGCTCGCCCCCCGGCGTGACAATCTGCACGCCCGGCCGCGCCCCGGCCCATACATTCCCGTCCACGTCACAACGGATGCCGTCCGCGGCCGATGGCGCGCCCGTCCCCGGAATATCAAGCAAAATGAACCGCTTCCCGCTGCGAACGATTTTTCCATCGACATCCCACGCTTTCATATCCCGCCCCGCCGCTCCGGTATCGGCGATGTACAGCCGCTTGTAGTCCGGCGAAAAACAGATGCCGTTGGGCGCGCTCACCTCATCGGTGATCTTCGTAATCTGGCTCGTCTTTCCGTCCACCCGGTAAACGGCTTCCTTCAACTCCTTCTCCGCGCGATACCCCTCATAATCGCCGCCGATCCCGTACGGCGGATCGGTGAACCAGATGCCGCCGTCCGGATGGACGACAATATCATTCGGCGAGTTCAGTTTCTTTCCCTCAAACTTCTCCGCGATGACGGTCACGGCGCCATTTGACTCATACCGCACCACGCGCCGCCCGCCGTGCTCGCAAGATAACTGCCGGCCCTCGTAGTCGAAAGTGTTCCCGTTGCTGTATCCGGCCGGATTTCGAAAGCCGGTCACCCTCCGGTCGTCCTCAATCCATCGCAACTGCACGTTGTTGGGAATGTCGCTCCAAACCAGATACTTGCCAACACCGTTCCATGCCGGACCCTCCGCCCACTGCGTGCCGATATGCAGCCGCTTTATGCTGGTGTTGCCGATCATGTACTTTCGGAACCGCGGATCCAGTGCCACCACATCCGGATCGGGATATTGAATCGGTACTTGCCCGGTCCAATCGCGTGCCGTAGCCACCGGCGATACCGGCGCCGGCGTCTGCGCCCCCGCCGCCGCTCCCAGCGCCGCGCCCAATAAGGATCGCCTCGTCCATCGTGCCTCAGTCATAGCACTTATGTATATCAGTCTCGCCGCTTCCCGGCAAACGTCCAGACTTGCTGTAACAACGCCTCCTGGTCAACGCAGTCTTTGCTATTTAGGATTGTCCATGCGAGAGACACCGGCACCAGTACCATTTGCTTGCCGACAGTCAGGCTGAGTTCAATGCGCGTGCTCATTACCCGCGCCACCTCGCGCCTAACCAGTTCCGCGTGCTCCTGCCGCCGCAGAATGCCCAGCAGGCAGCCTCCGTTCCAAAAGAAGAGTTCATCCTCCGCTCGTAGCATCTGCTTCAACGTCTCGGCCGCCAAAAAAAGCAACTGGGATGCCGCGTCCTCCCCGAATCGCAGCTTGATCGCCTGTACTCGCTCAACGGCGATTGGCACCACCACGCGGGCACTCCGCGAATCGAACGCCGCCGCCATCGCGCTCAGCGCGCAAGTTCGCCCACGCAACCCGGTTACCGCATCGATTTCAGGCTCGTCATGACTCGTAGGCGCCTCGTGCAATTCGGTCGCATGCTCCGCGGCTTTCACCGATTCCTTGAACTGAATCGTATTTTCCTCGTGCCTGGTCCCTTCGTCGCGAACCGCCGAAAGACACTCTTCCAACTTGATCTTCAGACTATGAATGTCTTCCAACTCGGACGCACCCATCAACATCCGTTCAACACCGCGGATCCCGGCAACCGCCTCTTCGCTACCCTGGAAGCCCCGCGACAGCGATGCGGTTAGCATGCAGATAATCGCCTGCAGTTCCAGGGATCGGGAGCGTGTTCGCCGTTCCACGGCCTGCCGGTACGCCGCCAACGCCTGCACCACCTCACCGGCCGCGGCCATGGACTTATCCGCATCCATGCCATACGCCGCCAATATAAGGCCCGACCGCCGTATCGACTCCTGAAACGAATGCCGGTCGTACTCGTCGCCGGAAATCGCATGCGCGGCGATTCCCTCCACGATCAACGACGTTGCCCGCGAAATCGAATCGGTGGACCCTCCTCCGCCGTCCGTGTGCAGATACTTCTTTAGCGATAGCACTTCATTTCCTTCGCTTTGCGGCCAGCGAAAGTCCGCAAAGAAACTTAATCCTGCAAAACTTATCGGCCGCCCGGTAGTAGACTCTTAGATCAAATGCTCCGCGTTTTCCTCTGCGCGACCGCGCTGGTCGCCCAACCGCCCCACGCCACCACTCTCTCCGACCCCGCCATCAAATACACCCGACCCGCCAAACCCTACGCCGTGTTAAGCCGCGCCCACATCGAAGCGATCGTCGTCGATAATTCCGCCGTCAACGACGAGGTGCTCCCAAACCACCGCGCCGGCTACAGCGGCGTCGCCCAACTTACCCACAAAGCCCGCAAAGAAAACCTATTCGTCCCCGGGATTGCCGGCCTTAACTTCGAGCACATCCTCGACGGCGTCGCTCCCGCCGACCGCAGAACCCAATTCGAGCCCCGCAATCACCCCATCGAACTCCGCGTCATTAACAAACACACCGTCGAACTCTGCCAATCCCCGACCTTTCATCACTCCCTCGAAAGTTGCCAGCGCTACGAACTCCTTCCCGATGGGGCCATCCAACTCACCATCGAGGTCGCCGCCCGCAAGCCCACCTTCCGCAACGGCTACATCGGCCTCTTCTGGGCCAGCTACATCCACCAGCCCGAGTCGCTCGACATCCACTTCCGCGGCGCCAGTGATTGGATTCGCGGCGTCACCCCCGCCCACGGCGTCCTCTCCACTCACCTGTCACAATCCGACACCCGTCAGTTCCCGCACGACAATCCCTTCCCCCTCACCCTCGTCCACAGTCTCTCCAATCACCGTTACGCCGAACCTTGGTATTTCGGCGTCAGCCACGGCCTCGCTTTCGTCCAGATGTTCCGGAAAAAGGATCAGGTGCGCATCACCCAGTCACCCTCCGGCGGCGGTGCCGGCAACCCGGCCTGGGACTTCCAGTTCTACGTGCCCGCCTACGAAGCTAACCGCATATATCAATTCGTCATGCGAGCCGCCTACTTGCCCTTCAGAAATCAAGAGCAAATCGAAAAGGCCACGCGCAAACACCGCGCCGCCCTCAACCCGCCCGGCGAAAAGTAAGGTTAATCCGGCACCCTCCCGTCCGCTCATGCATTCCGTCCTTCAACGGCATCACCCCGTGATAAAACAGCCGCGCCGGCCCGCCCCACACAACCACATCGCCGTGTTCCAGCCGTACCCGCTTCACCGCATCCTTACGCTCCAAGCCGCCAAACAAAAACACCGCCGGCAGCCCCAGTGAAACCGAAACGATCGGCTGCCCAAAATCCCGTTCGTTCCGGTCCTGGTGCAGGGTCAATTTCGCCCCCGGCGCATACCGGTTTATCAAACAAGCATCCGGCACAAAAGAAGAAAAACCCGCGGCGCCCGCCGCCGTCCCGGCCAATCGCAAAAACGCCTCCGGCATAACGGGCCAGGCCAACCCGCTCTCCGGGTCCGCCGTGTCATACCTGTACCCCTTCCGATCCGACACCCAACCCAGCGCTCCGCAATTCGTCATCCCCACCGACATCCGGAACCCGCCGGGCGTGATCATATGCCGGAACGGCGCCGCCGCTACAACATCCCCCAAAGGCCCTAACAAATCCTCCGCTAATGCAAATTCCCGCAGAACCACCGCCCCCGGTCCCAGCGAAATCTCCGAATCCTCAAACAGCCGCGTCATGAAAAATAATCCCCAACGTATGACGCCGCCCGCTCCGTATCCGGCTCACCCCATGCCGCAAATTCACGCGATATATCCCGCGAGTCCCCCGCACCGGCCGCGTATGCACCGCAAAACCACCGCATCTCCCTGCCGCAATGGCACAACCATCGGCCACGACTGCATTCGCGGCCGCTGTTCCGTCATCACAAACTCCCCGCCCGTAAACTCCGACGACAGCAATATCGCCATTTGCAACGGAAACACATGCTCTCCGTAAAGGTCTTGATGTAAACAGTTATAGTCGTCCGCGCCATACTGCAACAACAAGGGAGTCGGCCGAACCTGGCCCGCCGCATGGCACCTCGATAAGAACTCTTCGTGCCGTTCCGGAAACCGCGTCGCCAGCCCCATCGCCTCCTGCCACCGATTCGCGATCGGCGCCAGCTTCGGATAGAAATCAGTGCGCAGTCCCGCAATCAAGTCCGGCAACGGATACTGGAAATACTTGTACTCACCCCGCCCAAAGCCATGCCGGCTCATCACCACGCGGCTCCGGAACAGCGCATCGTCCGAATAATAAGCCGCCACGGAATCACATTGCTCCGCTGTCAACACTCCCTCCAAAACCGCGAATCCCTGCGTATCCAATTCCTCTTCGAAATTCACCCCCGCGCCTCCCGGTCCAACAACGCGCGCTTCCGCTCCACTCCCCACCGGTAGCCCGACAACTCCCCGTCATTCCGCACCACGCGATGACAGGGAATAGCCACCGCCAGCACATTCGCCCCGCAAGCCCGCGCCACCGCCCGCGCCGAGCCAGGCGCCCCAATCGATCGCGCCACTTCGGAATAGCTCGCCACCGTCCCCGCCGGAATCTTCCGCAGCGCTTCCCAAACCCGTCGTTGAAACGCGGTTCCCTGTATATCCAACGGCAGCGACAAACCCACCCCCGGCGCTTCCACCAGCCCCACCACTGCCGCCACCAACTGTTCAAACGAACCGAGGCCGCCAACCAGCGTCGCCTGCGGAAACTGGTCCTGCAACCCTCGCGCTAAACCGTCCGGATCATCCCCCAGCATAATCGCGCAAACCCCGCGCTCGCTCTCCGCCACCAGTATCGACCCCAACGAGCACTCCCCCACCGCAAACCGGATCTCCGTATTCGCGCCCCCAGCCCGGTAGCTCGAAGGAGTCATGCCCAACACGCCATTCGCCTCCGCATAAAATCGTCCATTCGAGTTGTACCCCGCGTCATAAATCGCCGCCGTCACGGTGTCATTCGAACCCAGTGCCCGCCGCACCCGCTGCGTCCGGTGCGCGGCGGCATACCCCCGCGGCGTCAGCCCGGTATGCAGCTTAAACACCCGATGAAAATGAGAAGCGCTCATCCCCGCCTCCGCCGCCAAATCATCCAACCGGGGCATCTCCTCCGCCTCGGCTATCAGCCGGCAAATCCGCGCGATCACCGCCGCCTGCGGATCGGTATCCTCATTCGGCCGGCACCGCTTACAAGCCCGAAATCCGGCCGCCTCCGCCTCCTGGCAAGTTGCATGAAAACGGACATTCTCCGGCAGTGCCATCCGCGCCGCGCAAGACGGCCGGCAATAGACGCCGGTCGTCCGAACCGAGTAGAAAAACGTGCCATCCGCGCCGGGATCGCGGGCCAGAACGGCAGCCCAGCGAGGATCGTCGATAGTGTGAGTAGAGTTCATAAGTCGAATCTACCAGCGATCCTTTCCGCAAACACTCCGTTTCTTGCTTTCTAATTCGCTAACGCAACGTGCGGCCAGCCACACTCTCAATCTGATTGCCGATGACTCTCACCATGTCCCGCGGCAGTAGGTCCTTTGCATCAAGCCCCTGCCACGCCGCCACCGTCGCGTCCACTGTCTCGCGCACTATCCGCAACACCGGCGTCATCGCGAGGCCGGCACTGTCCGTGAACCGCCGCATTTGATCCAGCGTGATCTCGTCGAGACTGCGACTCCCCCCAAAAGTAAGCGCCAATTTGTCATTGGCAATATAAGGCAACGTCGCCACGAAGTCGTAAGCCGGGGAAAGAACCGGAGTTCGCGTATCGGGATAAAGCAACGACCAGTTCTTCAGGTGCATGTCCGCATTGCCAATCAGGACCGAAAACACAAGCCTTTTCACGAATTCGTAAGTTCCCGCTTCGCCCGTCTCAGCCCAGAGGACCCTCGCGATGTTGGCGTAGCTCACCCCCTTGTACTTGCCCTCCGGGAAAATGCCAAAGACTTGTGCGAAATCTTCCATATGAATGCGTTCTCCACCGCCTTCGCGGTCGAAACGTTCCGTCGCCAGTGCGTTGCCCCCGACGCTCTCAACACCGGCCGGCAAGCCGCCGATCGCGCCGGCCGGAACAAGCTGGATCCGCGGGACGTCGATACCAATGGCGCGTGCCAATTCCAGCATCGCAAGTTCGTTCTCGGAAACGGCGGTAAATCGCATAGACGGTAGTTTGACGATCCACTTGCCGCCAATACCATGGGCTGGAATCGTCAGGCCCCCGGAAGTTTCCATAACAGCGGAAAACTTGAGCTGAACACCGGCCAGCGAAAAACGAAGTGCGCCCCGATTACGCGCATCCGCATTGTCCTCACCGCCAGTTTCCTCCCGAACCTCAAAACCACGCCGGTCAATCGGCGTTACCGTCACGGCGCCGGCCATGTCGGCGCCAAGGGCCGCCAGCAGAAAGAACTCTCGTTCGGGATTCACACCCGCGTGGTCCGCAAGATAGGTGCGCAGATGCCCTTCCGGCAGCAGGTTCGAGAAGAAAGGCGGAACGCGGCGACCCACTCGACGGACGCCGCTTACCAGCCCGCCGCTTTGGCTCTTATAGGACAGGCTTAAAGTAGGCCGGTCGGAATCCTCAACATAGTCATGCTCAAACGCGAAGAGTTGCTTGTCTCCGGCCAGCCGGTTGATGACGCCCACGCGTCGGCCGTGCAGGTTCACGCCGAGAGCGCTCACCGCTCGGGCATCGACCGTCACGCGCTCCGCTCTTCTTCGTCAGGCGAGTAGAGTGGTCGCTCCTCCTCTGAATCGAAACCCTCAGCCCGAGTGAGAGCCTGAACCACCGGAACAAGCTCGCGGGGAACCAACAACAGGTCATGATCGAGCACCCGAACCAATTCCAGCAAGGTATCGAACCGAGGAACAACTTTGCCCGTCTCGATTCCTGAAATATGCATTTGCGGCAGCCCGACCCTCTGTCCCAGCTCCGCCTGACTCCAACCTCGCTGGCGTCGCGCCTCACTGAGAAATACCCGCAACGCAGTCGGCAATGCTCTCACACGTGAATTTATATGCAAAGGCATATCGACTGTATTATTACATATACTATTACATATGAATGGCTGGCGTTCTGGGGTGCGCGACATAAAGTGAGAGTATCCTTCCCAAGAATCCGCATCAACCGCGATACCGCTCGCGGAGCGTCCGCCCCACCTCCTCATGCTCTGTAAATTCACCGCGTTCGGCGGCAGCGCGCCCTTCCCTCACCTTTTCACGAAACCAGCGATCATAATCCGCCTCGCGCCGCAACGCCTCGGCAACCATGTGACGGATTTGCTCGTCGGGACTAGTGCCGTTTTGCGAGGCAAGTCCTTCGATAGCTTTTTGCCGATCTGGCGGGAAATAGATTTCCATCGTCAACTCCTGGTTTCTCGTTCAAGGAATGTGGCTATCGGCGCTACAGCTTCCACCGAATCACAATCGCGCAGCGGTCCGCGCCGCGCGGCGGATCGTCGATTCGCCCATCCCATTCTCAACAAAAGGAAACTTTTTCACGTCAACTACGTATACATTATCGTCTCCGCCCAAGGAACCTTGCCTGAAGTTGAATTGTCCAATCACCAGGATCCACAATAGATGACCCTCCGCCCAAAGGTTTACGGCACATTGACCCTCCTCGCCCTCGCGGCCGGCGGCTTCTACATCTACAAGGCGAAGCCAACGTGGTTCACCGCCATCGTACAGGCCAAAGGCGCCACTCCCGACAAGGACAAGGAGAAAAAGGAAAAGGAAGCGACTCCCGTCGAGATCGCCGTCGCCAAGCGCAGTGAAATCTCATCCTTTCTTTCTTCAACGGCCAATCTCAGAGCGATGCGCGACGTCGCCGTCTCCATTCAAGCTGAGGGAATTGTCCAAAAAGTGCTGGTCGAGGAAGGCGACTTCGTCAAGTCCGGCCAGGTTCTATGCACGCTCGACGACATGCACCTGCAGCTTCGATTGGAACTCGCGACCCAGAAGCTCGCCCAAGCCGGTCTGCAGATGGAAAAAGCGCGCACCCGTCAGGAGAAAGCCGTGGCCCAGATCGGGCACGCCAAGGCCGAATTTATTCGGTATGAGAAAGCGTCGAAAGAAGGATTGGTCAGCGACAAAGAGGTGGCCACCTATCGCTACCGGCTCGAAGAGCTCGATCACGATCAGAAAGTCGCGGCCT
The DNA here is from genome assembly GCA_046155405.1 of Bryobacteraceae bacterium. Lineage (GTDB taxonomy): Bacteria > Acidobacteriota > Terriglobia > Bryobacterales > Bryobacteraceae. Next base: position 57,974 of record JBJXFL010000069.1, read on the forward strand.
ACGAGACGAAGGAGTTGCGGCACCGGATGTCCGAACTCGAAACCGAGATCGCCCAAACCAAACTCGACATTTCCCGGAGCCAGGTTCGCGCTCCCTTTGACGGCTTCGTAACCCAGCGGGCCGTCAACCTCGGCCAGCGGGTCCGCGCCATGGACGCGCTATTCAATGTCGGCTCGTTTTCACCGCTCTACGCCGAAGTGCACCTGTCGGAGAAGGACGCGGGCAGCGTTCGCGCCAACCAGGTGGCGACCATTCACCTGGGGAGCGACGAAACGGCCTCCGTCCACGGACGAGTGGAGCGGATCAGCCCGGTTGTCGATCAAGCCAGCGGCACCGTCAAAGTAACCATTGCGCTTGATCCGCAAAAAGGTTTTCGCCCCGGCGCGTTTGTGCGCGTAGGCATTCAGACGGACAAAAAGGCCGACGCCATTCTCATCCCCAAACGTGCCGTCGTGGAAGAGGATGGACTGAACTACGTCTTCGTAACCGGCAATGACCGCGCCACCCGCACCAAGGTGAATCTCGGCTATCAAAGTGAAGGAATGGTCGAGGTTCTGAACGGCGTAAACGCCGGCCAAAGCGTCGTCGTAGCCGGTCAAGGCGCCCTTAAAGAAGGATCGAAAATCCGCATCCTCTCAACCAAAGTGGACGTGGAACGCAAACCGGCATAACACAATGATCAGGGGAGCGATCAATCGGCCAGTCACCGTCTCCATGTTCATCCTGGCCGTCAGCTTGTTCGGCTACATTTCCATGGACCGGCTCTCGCTGAATCTCCTCCCCGACATCTCCTATCCCACGATAACCATCCAAACGGAATATCAGGACGCCGCGCCGGAAGAGGTGGAAAATCTCATCACCAGGCCCATCGAGGAAGCGGTGGGCGTACTGCCGGGCCTCACCCGCTTAAGCTCCGTTTCGCGCTCCGGTCAATCGGAAGTGGTGCTCGAATTCAACTGGGGCAGCAAGATGGATCTTGCCAGCTTGGAAGCCAGGGAGAAGCTTGACGTCGTGCAGCTTCCCCGGGATGCTCGCCGTCCCGTAATTCTCCGGTTCGATCCTTCCTACGACCCCATCATGAGGCTCCGGCTTTCCGGCGACCAGATGAGCCTCAGCCGCCTGCGTTACGCGGCCGAAAAGGAGTTGAAGAAGCTCCTCGAATCTACCGATGGCGTCGCTGCCATCAAGGTGATCGGCGGCCTGGAAGAGCAGATTCGCATCGAGATCGATGAAAAGAAACTCGCTGAACTCGGCATTCCCATCGGCGACATCACCCGCATCCTCGGCCAGGAAAACTTAAACCAGGCGTCGGGCAGTCTCTACGATCTCGATGCCAATTACCTCGTCCGCATCCTCAGCCAGTTCCGTTCGGTGGAAGAAATTCGGAACATTGTCATTCGCAATCGGGACGGAAAGCGCATTGTTCTGGGCGACGTGGCCTTGGTCGAGCGCAGCACCAAAGACCGCGAGATCATCGCCCGCCTCGATGGTAAGGAAAGCGTGGAACTCGCCATCTATAAGGAGGCGGATGCCAACACCGTCACCGTCGCCGGCGCCGTCCATGACAAACTCGAATCGTTGAAAAAGGCCAACCTCATGCCCAAGGGGCTGGACTACCGCACTGTCTTCAACCAGGCCGAGTTCATCAAAATGGCCATCGACGACGTGCTCGATTCCGCTATCATCGGCGGCATTCTCGCCATCCTTGTTCTCTTCCTCTTCCTGCGCGATCTGCGCAGCACGCTCATCATCGGGTTCACCATTCCCGTCTCCATTCTCGGCACCTTCGGATGGATGTATCAGACGGGCATCTCGCTCAATCTCATGTCTCTCGGCGGAATCGCGCTGGCCGTCGGCATGCTCGTCGACAATTCCATCGTCGTGCTGGAGGCGGTACATCGCTACAAGGTCGATGGGCTGCCCGTGCGGGAAGCGGTCTACAAGGGCACACGGGAGGTCGCGGCGGCGATGGTCGCCTCCACCTTCACCAGCATTGCCGTATTCCTCCCGCTCGTGTTCGTTGTCGGCATCGCCGGTCAGCTTTTTCGCGACCAGGCCCTGACCATCACCTATGGACAACTGGTCTCGCTGGTCGTGGGATTCACCCTCACGCCCATGATCCTGGCCCTCCAGACGCGAAAAGAATTCCACTCGACCGATGAACGGCCGCCCGCCGCCGACCGCCCGCTAAGTGATCGCACCTGGCTTCGCCGCATACAAATCGCCTCGCGCTGGAGCGAAGCCAAGTGGCGCGTATTGGCCCGCTTCCTGTTCCACGATCTCGCCGCCACGGTGGTAGCGGACCTCCGGAGTCTCGCCCGGACAACCAGCCGTTTCACCGCGCGAGCCGTAAACCCGGCTCTGAATACTTTTGAGGCGGCTTACAACCGCTTCAGCCGGCTCTATCAACCCACCGTCGAGACCGCGCTCAACCATAAGGGTCTCGTCGTCGTTAGCGCCATCGGGCTGCTGGTCGCGGCTGGCTACGTCGCCACCCGGCTGGGAGCGGAGTTGATTCCATCCCTCCGCCAAGGCGAGTTCTCGTTCGAAATTCGACTCCCCGAAGGCAAGGCCCTGGAACAAACGGATCGCGTAATGCTCGAGGTGGAACGGGAAGTCGCCGCCTACCCGGACGTTCAGACCGTGTTCTCCAGCGTCGGAGGCAGCAACAAGAACCAGTTCGCCCGCGAGTCGAAAGAAGAAAACATCGCGCAGCTTTACGTCGTCATGAAAGCTAAACAGAACAAGGCGGCGGAGGCCCGCACCATCGCCCGCATTCGCAGTCGCCTGCAGCAGTTCCCGGAAGTCGCCTTCACCTTCAGCCGCCCCACCCTCTTCAGCGTCAAGACTCCCGTTGAAGTCGAAATCTATGCCTACGATCTGGATGCTCAGCGCAATGCGGCTAACTTGATCGCCGCCAGGCTGCAAGCCATGCGCGGCCTGAGCGACATCCGCACCAGCACCGAGATGGGCAACCCCGAAATCCAGGTGCGCTTCGACCGGGAGAAGCTGGCCCGGCTGGGCCTCGACGAGGGCCAGGTTTCAAACGCGATACGCAGCAAGATCCGCGGCGATGTCGCCACGCGCTTTCGAGAAGACGACAAGCAGATCGAAATCCTTGTCCGCGCCCAGGAGTCTCACCGCAACACCATCGATAGCGTTCGCAACTTGCTCCTCAATGTCCCGTCGGCTGGTAACGTCGGCGGACAAAATGCACAAGCCGCCTTGCCGGCTTCACAACCCGATGACTCACTCGCGGCCGGCTCGCGTCCAGCCGCCGATACCCCTCGCACCGCCCCGCAGATTCCGGCGCGCTCCGCCATCGGCCCCCAGCGCGGTATCCCCATTCGATTGGGTTCCATTGCGGAGATCACCGTCGGCCGAGGCCCCAATGAGGTTCGCCGCATCCGCTCCCAGCGCGCCGCCGTCGTCTCCGCCAACCTCTCCGGCAGCGATCTTACGTCGGTCTCCGATGCCATCCGCGCCGAACTGCAAAGCCTGCGCAGCCAGCTTCCCCCGGACATGAATATTCAACTCGGAGGACAGAACGAAGAGCTCAATACCTCCTACGGCAGCCTGCTGTTCGCCCTTGTCCTGGCGGTTTTTCTGGTCTACCTGGTCATGGCCTCGGAGTTCGAATCGTTCGTCCATCCGCTCATCATCCTGTTTAGCGTTCCCTTCGGTCTCGTCGGCGTCGTCTTCGCGCTGGCCCTCACCGGAACCACCGTAAGCGTAATGGTGCTCCTTGGCCTCATCATTCTCATCGGCATCGTTGTCAACAACGCCATCGTCCTCATCGATTACACCAATCAGCTCCGGACCGAAGGCTACACAAAACGCGAAGCTCTGAAGGTGGCCGGTGAAGTCCGTCTCCGCCCGATTTTGATGACCATGCTCAGCAGCGTCCTCGGCCTGGTCCCCATGGCGCTAGGGTGGGGCGAGGGCGCCGAAATTCGGTCGCCCATGGCCATCACCGTAATCGGCGGACTTCTCTTTTCCACCTTTCTAACCCTCATCTTCATCCCCGTGATGTACGAACTCCTCGACCGCAAACGCTACGCGGGCGACGTCACTTTCCCGGTGGAGGCGAGCGCCACAACCGGCCCCGCATCGGCGATCTGATGGCCCGTCGTTACCGAAATCCAACGGCCAGTTGTTATCGGTCGTTACCGAGCCACGACCGTCAGGGAGTGGTCTCCCGAATGTTTGCAACTTAGCATCAGAGATCCTCATGGAAGACAACCCGCCAAACCCCGCCGAACCACCGAAAAAAACCTCCGGCCTCCGCATCGCCCAGTTCTCAATCGACCACCCGGTCACGATCCTAATGGTCTTCGCCTCCATCGTCCTGCTGGGCGTGGTATCCCTCACCCGCATCCCCATTGTCCTCACCCCCGACATCAGCTTCCCATTCGTCAGCGTCAATGTCCCCTATCCAAACGCGACCCCCGGCCAAGTACTCGAATCCATCGCAAAGCCGGTGGAAGAAGCGCTCAGCACCATCCCCAACGTGCAGCGCCTGCAGTCCAACTCGAGCGATAACGGCGCCTGGATCGGCGTCGGCCTCGACTGGGGTCAGGACGTGGACATGATCCTGGCCGACGTGCGAGAGAAGATCGAGGGGATCCGGAGCGAGTTGCCTACCGATGTCGAGCGCTTCAATGTCCGCAACTGGAGCACCAACGATGAACCGGTAATCGGCGGCCAGTTTTCCTCGCGTCATGACCTGCGGAATGCCTATGACTTCCTCGACGCCAAGATCAAAAAGCCGCTGGAATCCGTCCCCGGCGTCGCCGAAGTGGAGCTGTTCGGAGCCCAGCGGCGCGAGGTCGATATCTACTTGCGCCTCGACGACATCAAGCGTCACCGCGTCGACGTCGCGTCCTTATTCCGCCGCCTGGATGGAGCCAACCTCAACGTCTCCCTCGGCCGCGTCAAGGACCGGCACAGCCGCTATGAGGCGATTACCCGCGGCGTCATCCGTTCGCTCGACGATATCCGCCAATTCCCCGTCAATGGCCGCGGCCTCACGCTCCAGGAGATCGCCGACATCGTCTACGACAAGCCGTTAAACACCGGCGGCCGTCACCTCAACGGTAACTACGCCGTCGGCCTCGACATCCGCAAAACATCGCAAGCCAACACCGTCGAAACGGTGAAAAAGATCCGCGAGAAAATCACCGAAATTGAAAAGGACCCCGCGCTCGAAGGAACCCGCATTCAAGTCTGGTGGGACGCCGGCACGCAAATCACCAAAGCCATCAATGGACTCCTGGAAGCCGGCTCCATCGGCGCCGCCCTCGCCGTCATTGTACTCTTCGTCTTCCTCCGCCGCCTCGCCCCCACCCTCATCATCGGCTTCGCCATTCCCTTCTCCATGATCGGAACCATCGGCTTTCTGTACCTCATCGGCAAAACGCTCAACGTGCTGTCAATGATGGGCCTCATGCTCGCCGCGGGCATGCTCGTCGATAACGCCGTCGTCGTCCTCGAATCCATCTACCAGAACATTGAAAAAGGCCTGGACCGCGTCACCGCCGCCATCGTCGGCACCAAGGAAGTCCTCAGCGCCGTCGTTGCCGCCACCTTCACCTCCATCATTATCTTTGTTCCCCTCGTCTTCGGGAAGAAGACCAACTATTCCATCTGGCTCGGCGATTGCGGCACCTCCATCATGATCGCGCTCGTCTGTTCGCTCTTCATTTCGCTCACCCTCATCCCCCTGGCCGTAGCCAAATTCCTGCCCGCCAAACACATCGAGTTTCTGGCGGACCGCGCGCGCAACCACCGGCTCCGCGACGCGTACATGAAGGCCGTCGGCTGGTCGCTCCACCATCCCTTCGTCGTCGGATTCCTGATCGTGCCCGCCATCCTCGCCGTCTCCCTCACGCAATACGGCAAGATTCAGGACAACTCTCCCGAAGCGCAGGACCTCCAGGACCTCACCATCCAGTACGACTTCTCCGAGAACTTTCACTACCAGAAAATTGAACGCGACTACGTCAACCCCGTCGAAAAATTCCTCCTGACCAACAAACAGCGCTTCAAAGTCACCGATGTCGCCACTTGGTACGGCAATAACAGCGCCCACACCCAGGTCTCCTTTGACAAGGAGAAAACCACGCTGGAAGAGTTAAAGCAAGTTCGCACATTGATGGCCAAGGACCTTCCGGTCATCGCCGGCGCCGATATCAAAGTGGGCCGGCAAGAGGGAGCCGAGAATCAGAACTGGCTCGGCGTCAACCTCTATGGCGAAGACCCCACCAAGCTCCAGGACCTCGCGCGGGAAGCCCGCACCCGCCTTAGAACCAAACCCGGCTTCTCCGAGATTCACACCGATTCCGACCGCGGCCGCCAGGAAGTCCAGATTCGTATGGATCGCGAACTGGCCAAAAAGTACAACATTTCCACCGAAGCGCTCGCCTACGTCCTCGGCATCGTCGTCCGCGGCCAGGAGATCCGCGGCTACCGCACCCCCGAAGGCGAAGTGGACATCTGGATGCGCCTCCAAGCCAGTGACCGCTCGGACCTCGAAGACCTCAAGTCGATTGTCGTCGGCTCCGGCCCCGGCGGCGGCGAGATCACCCTCAACCAGGTAGCCCGTCTGGACCTGGTAAAGACTCCCGGCACCATCCGCCGCGAAGATCGCCGAACCTTCACCATGATGTTCATCGTCTACGGCGGAGAAAAGAAGGAGGAAGGCAAAAAAATCGTCTCCGAAGTCATGGACGGCCTGACCTATCCCCAAGGCTACGGCTGGAGCTACGGCTTCTGGACCAAGCGGGAAGAGAAAGAGGACAACGAATTCTTCTTCAATCTACTATTCGCCCTGGCGATGGTCTACTTCCTGATGGCCTCGCTCTTTGAATCGATCTCCCACCCCCTATCGATCATGCTATCCCTACCATTCGCCATGGTCGGCGTAGTATGGACGCTAGTCTTAACGGGAACGCCAAACAACCTGATGGCCAAGATCGGTCTAATGGTCCTTGTAGGCGTAGTAGTCAACAACGGCATAGTGCTAGTCGACCACATCAACAACCTACGCCGCCGCGGCCTGTCCCGCAGCGACGCCGTACTAGAGGGCTGCCGCGAACGTTTCCGCCCAATCCTAATGACCGCCTGCACCACCATCTTCGGCCTCATCCCGCTAGCCGTAGGAACCAGCGGCATCTTCGAACTCCGCTACTTCCCCCTCGCGCGGACCGTCATGGGAGGCCTGCTCTCCTCGACGGTACTAACGCTGATAGTCGTCCCAACCTACTACGAACTCTTCGACGACCTCTCCAACTGGGTCAAACGCACCTGGTTCGTCAGCGATCCCTCGCGGCGCGATTAGTCGGCCCGTCCTTCACGTCCTCCAGAAAGTTGACTGTTGTTCCCGTCACCATCGTGATGTCTATGGCTCTACGGACACATCTCCGGCGCCTAGCCCGAGTTTACTGCGAACTGCTAAAACAAATATGTAAGACCCTGTTTTATCAATAACTTAGCGCTGCTGCTGCCGTATTACCCCTACGGAATTGGGTAATACAAGTCGCCTGTCCGCAAGTG
>JBJXFL010000076.1:0-10088 GCA_046155405.1 Bryobacteraceae bacterium
TGCGCGCCACACGTCAACGCCAACGCCAATAAGCTACTTCTTAATCGCACGATCCCCCTCCTTCGCCGGACCTCCCACCATCGCGCCGGTCGCGATCTTCTCTCGTACCGACGAAATCTTGATCGTTCCCACCGGCTGCGTCACCACGTCCAGCACCTCCTTAGTCTGCGGATCGCGCACCTCGCGCAGGACGCGCTGAATTTCAAAGGTGTCGCCGACCTGCACGCCCGCCGCCGACCCCGCGTTCAACACAACCGTGCCTCCCTCCACCGCTGCGACAAACGCCTCAATCTCGATATTCCGCGCCCCAGCCGCCGCGCCCGACTGCTGCGAAATCTGCTGCGCCAACTGATCGCACGCGCTCATCACCGCCTCGCCGATAATCGTCTCCGCGAAGTTCGACGCTGTGAACGCCGCGCTTCCCGCGCCAACGGAGCCGCCGCCCCAAAAACCGCCAAACCCGCCGCGGCTCACGCGCTTCGACTCCCCTCGCGCCTCTCCTGTCATCACAACTTCGGAACTCTCCGTGTCCACCATTCGGAAGTCGATCACAACGACCGCTTTCCCTTCCGAACTCCCCGCGCCGCCGACAAGCCCGCCGCCGCGCCCGAACGCGCCTCCGCTCACCGACTTGCTCCGGTCGTCGCGGCCGAACACAACGATGTCGCCCATCAGCGTGTAGTCCGCGCCGCGTATCTGTCCGATGCGCGCCTGCGTCCCTTTCTTCACGCGGTTCGACGCGCCGAAGTCCTGCTCCTTAATCAGCGTGTTCACCTTCGCCCGTTCCACCACCGTGAACTTCCCATACTGCGCGATCCGCTTCACCAGCAGCGCACGGATGCCAAGTCCAAGGTTGACGTGTGTCCCAAAGATCGATTGCGCCGCCGACATCACCGCTGCGTAGTCGAACTCCTCTACCGCCACCGACCGTTTCGACTGCCCCATAAGCGGCGTCAGTCCCGCCGCAAAAATCACTGTTCTCCGCGTCATTTCTTCCTCGCTACATACCCGGCCTGCGGCGCCGACCCGCCCGCGAACGTCCCAATCGCCACGCGGTCCCGCACATCGGTGACAACCAACTCGCCCACCGGTTCGGTGACCAGATCAATCACTTCCTTGGTCTGCGGGTCTTTCACCTCGCGCACCACGCGGCTGATTTCGAACCGGTCGCACTTCTGCACGCCTTCGGTCGATCCGGCGCTCAAATACAGTTGCGGCGGATTCACCTCGGCCACGCGCGTTTCGACTTCGACGTTGCGCGCCTGAATCTTCGAATCCTGCTCGGATAGCTGCTTGGCCAGTTGCGTCACGGCCTCCATGGTTGCCTCGCCGATGATGGTTTCGGCGAAGTTCGACGACGTCATATCCGCCGCCCCGGCACCCGCCGCGCGCGATCCGTAGCCGGCAATCGCAAAGCCCTTCGACTTCCGCGACGACTCGCCCCTCGCCTCGCCCGTCGCAATCACTTCGGAGCTCTCCGCATCCACCAGTCGGAAGTTGATTGCCACAACTGCCTTCTCCTCTTTCGACCCGACTTTCAGCGATCCCAGCATGCGCCCTCCAATGCCGAAGCCGCCAACCGACTTCCCTTTATCGTCACGGCCGAAAATGATAATGTCCCCCATCAGAATCGCGTCCGAGCCGATGATCTGTCCGATGCGCGCCTGCGTGCCCTTCTTCACCCGATTCGACGCGCCAAAATCCTGCTCGGCGATCAACTTGTTGACCTTCGCGCGTTCGACAATCCGGAACTTCCCATCCTGATGCATGCGCTTGGTAAACATCGCCCGGATGCCCGCACCGATATTGACGTGTGTGCCGAACACCGCTTGAATCGACGTCATGACGCTCGTGAAATCGAACTCTTCGACAGCGACAACCCGCTTGCGCGCCTGTGCCGGCGCTTCGCATTTGACCCCTTCCAGCGACGAAGGAAACCCCGTCGAGGCGGCCCGAGCGACAACCGGCGCAATTGTCTTCGCCGGAACCGCCGCCGCTGCGGCGGGAGCGCTCGCCGACTGACCGGAAACGGCGAGGATTACCGCGTCACTGGCCCCCGCCGTCTTCAGTTGTATAAGTTGGTCTACGGTAGGGTTTAAGGTCTTGAAGTCGCCGATCTTCTTGAGGATCGCCGCCTCCGGCATCTTCAGCTTGACCAGTTGCAGGATCTGATCAAAGGCGCTAACCGTCGGCACCGCCGGTTTCGCGGGCCTGGGAATAGCCGGCTTCGGTGGCGGTGCCTGGGCGTGAGCGACGGACGCTCCGGCAACCAGGAAGAAGGTGCGAATATACACGTGCGGCATGGGGCTCCAGTGGGATGAGAGATAACTTGTCTAATCACCTTGCGATCCACCCGCGGCGGTTTTCGAAGAAATTTCTGCGGCTACTGAGGCGTGGCTACGGCTATGCCGAAAGATCGGTCCTGCTGCACATAAATGAACCCAATCTGGCCCCGATTATTCACGAACTTTCCTCCAGCGGCCGCGCCTGCATATACGGCTGATAGCGTTCCGCCAAAATGCGGCTCACCACTCGCAATTACGCGCCGTTTCCCCGGATCGGGCCCTGCGTAGATGGCACTTGAAGGTAAATCAAATACCGCAAACACTGGCACGCCGCCGTCGTTAAGAGAAATCCGCTCCCAAGACAAAGTCGTCCCCACCTGGAAGCTTCCGCCGGGCAACATTGTTTGGGGGCGGACACCAAGGGTCGCCCAGTAGAATCCGCTCAGCGAGACGTCACCATTCGTGTGGGCGAAAAACGCAATCTGTCCGCGGTTATTAAGTGTCGGGGACGAGACTGCGACCGCCGGGAAATCAGATCCCCTTGAGGCGACTACGGAGACTCCGCCGTTTTGATACAAATAGACTTCCGGACGATTTGACGCACTGAACGCGACATCGCCGCGCTGATTCAATTGGAGTCCGCGCAGCACCGCCCCGGCTACGGGACCTGGCGCGCTCGTATCGGCAATTGCGCGGCTGACGCCGTTCGAGACTAGTATCACTCGTGTTCCGTCGAAGTATGCGACGTCACCGTTGTCGTTTATATCCGGGAGTGTTTCGAGAGTCAAGGGAATGTTCGGCCCTACCGCCACTCGTGTCGCCCGCGTGCCTGGAGAATCGGTCATGATTTCAACATTGCCGTCAGCTCGCCTGCCGGCGAAGACAACTGTGTTGTGACGATTGATGCCCCCCGAGGCGAGATTCACATAGCCGCCAACCGAAGTCCCGGCAATGAGTCTTAGCTCTTGTCCCACTCCAGAATATATGGCCAAGCTTCGATCATTTTGAATACCTGTAAACACCACGGTGCCATTTTCGTTAATCGAAAAATCTGTTTGCAGATCGCTAAAGGCTGGGGTCCCTGCGTTATGCGCAATCCGCGTAAACGTGTACCCAGCCGGCGGCTCGACCCCGGTCGTAACAGCCTGCCCCTCAATCGCCAAATACAAATTCTGATTGTTCGAAACTCCGTCAACCACCAGTTCAATCGGCTGATCGCCGCCGTTCACCGGCGGAATCGTCGCGTTGATCTGATAAAGGCCAATGCTGCCCGCTACGATCCCCGCGAACGCCACCGGCGCCGGAACTCCGCCGATCTTCAGCTCGAACGGAAGCGCCAGCCGAGCATTCGCGCCGGCGGCAACGCCAGCTTCGGTCGGCGGACTTGTCGGCCCACAGCCGAGCGCGTAGAGAATAATAGAGTCGCCCGGTTTCGCCAGCGTGAAGTTCACGCCCTGCACCATCCCCGGCCGACCGATAAAGCTTCGGAAATCCGGCGTCTGCGCGACGACATGGGATCGCCCTTGCGATGTGAACGACGGCACCGATTGCAACGCCGGCGACACACGCGTTCGCATCGCCGAGCCCAGATTACTCACGCCGAGGGAGTTCGTCACCTGGATATTCACCGCGCCGGTCGCCGTGTCTTCCGGTGTGTTGATATTGATCTGCGTCGGGCTGACATAGTAGACATAGGCGGGTTTGCCGTTGACCGACACGCTGACTCCATCCAGCGATGTCGGCGCCCTTGAATCATTGAAGTCCGACCCCCGCCACGACCGGGTCGTCGTCGCTAGATTTGTACCGTAGATCTCGACATACATGTTGGAGCCGAACCCGGACTTGCCAAAAAACGACGGAACGGCGCTGTTAGTTGAACTAATCGACGGGCGCGGGGCGGTGACTTTTCGCACTCGATAGTTGTCGTAGTCAGCTATAAACAGCGTGCCTTCGCCGTCGACGAAGAGGCCAGCCGGATAATTGAGTTCGGCGGAGCGGGCGGGCCCGCCGTCTCCGGAATATCCCGACCGGCCCGTTCCCGAGTATGTCGAGATGAGGCCATCGGGAGTTACCCGGCGTATTCTTGAGCCGTGCCACTCGGAGATATAGACGTTACCGGCGCCGTCGACGGCCACGCCTCCCACGCTTGTGATCGAGGCCTCGACGGCACGCCCGCCGTCTCCGGAGAACCCCGAAACGCCGTTGCCCGCGACTGGTTCCACGATGTTGTTCCGGATTCGCCGAACCCGTGGAATTCGGGTACTACTGATGCCCCCATCAGCAAAGTAAAGCGCCCCGTCTGGACCGAAGGCCAGTCTGGTTGGAATCACGTCGGCGAGTAGGGGCGGTCCGCCATCGCCGCCAGACGCAAAGCGCCCAGTTCCTGCGATTGTCCCGATGGTCCCATTCGGAGTGATACGCCGAATCCGGCGGTTGTCATAGTCTGCCACAATTAAGTTACCGGCTCGATCAAGTACCAGACCGGCTGGCGAATATAGAAGGGCCTGAGATGCCGGGCCTCCATCACCGCCAAATCCTCGACCACCTGTCCCGGCAAACGTCGTAATGATGCCCTGCGGCGACACACGTCGGATGCGGTGGGTTTCGGCGTCGGCAATGTACAGGGTCCCGTCTTCGGCCAATGCGATTCCGCTTGGGCTCCGAAACAACGCCTGAGTCGCGGGGCCGCCGTCGCCCGAATCTCCGCGAGCGTTCAGTCGACCGGCGACAACAGTCGTCTCACCCAGCCGATTCACTCTGTAAACCACACTTCCGGCCGAACAGTAAATATTCCCGGCCGCATCCACAACAACATCGGAAGGATTCCCCCACGTCGAATTCCCCGCCGCGGTCGTGATAATCTGCCCCCACGCGGCCACACTCACAAATAACCAAAAAACAGCGCGTCTCATATATCTTCTCCGCCCCAGAGCCAATCCAAATCCGCCCCGGCGCACAAGTTATCTGCGAGCCACCTCCGCCAATTTTCGAAAACAATCCCCGCCAGATCGCAAATTGCAGGTGAGCCTGGCCGTGATATCGTACCCGAACGTGGTCCAGATCAAAATTGGGGCGTTCCTTGAGGCTGCAACTCCGACGTTGCACTTTTTAGGGTTTTTTCAAAACTCTTCCGGGCCAAATCGCAATCACTCTAACGCGATCTGCGTGACCGCTTTACGCAAATGCTAAAGCAAAGGACAATGTCATTCCCAATGAAGTTTTCCACTCTACTATTGAGCCTATCTTGCATTACGAGTGCGAGCCCTTTCACCTTCGAGTTCGTACCCGCCGCCAACGTCACATCCTTCGACATCAACTCAACCGGACAGCTCGTTTTCGTTGCCGCGCCCCCCGGACAGTCGCCCGGTGTCTATACGTGGTCCTCCGGGCAGTTGAGTTTCGTTGGAGCTCCCACGATCATCGGCTTTCCGATTAGGATTAACGATCTTGGGACATCTGCATGGGTCGGCAACGAAGGGATTAGAACCAGTTCTGGCGCGTTTGTTGCGGTCAATGGCGCTCAATCTGTAGCGATCGATAACGCTGGTAACCTAGCATATGGTTTAGGCTACGCAAGCGCATTCGGGATTGCGGCACTTGGTATTTCGCCACAAGTCTTTCCTTCGCCGCTGCTCGACGCATTCATAAGTGATGTCGCTATGAATGATGCCGGCGACATCCTTATCCGCGCTTACCTTGCGAGCGGGCCGTCAGAGCATTTGATTCTCTACCGCGATGGTGTTTTCACCGTGATCGATTCGAGTGCCCCGGGTACTTCGCTAACTGATCATGGAGGTCCGGCACTAAACAACGCGGGCATCGTAGCCTATTATCGTTACAACGCGTGCGGGCACTCGATCATAAGCGGTTCCCCATCGAACTTGACTACGTTAGCTGCTCCAGTTGCTTGTGGCGGTCAGTTCGGAACAATCTATCGGGGCGTCCAATTGAGCGACGTGGGAACCTTCGCGTTCGTTGCGGAGCAAATGGAAGGAACCCGAGCGCTATTTTCCGGGCCTGATCCAATTCGTGACCGCGTGGTTGCATTGAACGATCCCCTTTTTGGATCCGCTCTGCTGAACTTCGGTGGGTCTGTTAATTCCTTTGCCATGAGTGACGACGGACGGATTGCCTTCGCCGCAAACCTGGCCGATGGGCGAACGGGTATCGTCCTAGCAACGCCGGCATCGGATGTTCCAGAACCGACTTCGTTTTCCCTTCTGCTCTTATCAGCCGCTGCAATGTTTGCTCGCAGGCGAAGCTGCGGGCGGAACTCGATTCGAAGTGCGGGTCCGCAATGAGTATGGCGAGAAAACATGAATTGTCGATAGCTCGGTCGATGGTCCCTTCGACGTAGATGCAGTTCAAAACTGGCGACGATCTGGCTTGAGAATAGAATCGCCCCACCACAGACCATGGCCTTCATGTATCTTCTCCCCCCCAGAGCCAATCCAAATCCGCCCCGGCGCACAAGTTATCTGCGAGCCACCTCCGCCAATTTTCGAAAACAATCCCCACCAGATCGCAAATTGCAGGTGAGGCTGGCCGTGATATCGTAAGCAAACCTCGCCTAGACCCCCATGCGGTGCCTGATCCTATTCGTGGTCTCCCAACTGGCGTTCTCCGCGTCGGGCCGCCTTCGGACCCACGCTCCGCCGCCGGACTCGGTCGCGGCGCTCGCCCAGGCTGGCGACGGAAGCCTTCTTCTCCTCACCAACCACACCATTTACCGGTTCAACGGGGAGACGTACGACGCCGTCGCGGATAACCCAATTCCGTACGCCAATTGGATCGGCGTCACGCCGGGCGCGCTTTGGGTCGCCAATTCGAAAACCGGAATCGCGGTTTCCGTTGATTTCAAGACATTCAGAATCGCCTACAGCCTTCGCTATCAAGGCGTGCCCGTAACCGCAGGCCGCTATCTCTTCTTCACCGATTCCGCCGACAATAACGTCGTGCGCCTCTCTGCCGATGGCGCAACGAAGTCGGTCCCTCTCACTGGGGACTGCCAGATTACTCCTCCCAGCTTCGCCCGCGGCAACCAGTTATTCATCGCCTGTCTAGGTGCCAACTTCGCGATGAACATCGAAACGATGTCCGCCACTCAGCTTGACCGCCCTCAAGGTCTCGCCTGGTTCTATCCGGCCGAGAATGGTTGGATCGTCGATCGAAAGTTGTCCCCGCAAAAGCCTGTATTCGAGCACTGGCGGAATCAACAGCCCGTCTGGCGGTCGCAGTATGAAATGTACAAGCTGGGCCGCAACGGTGAAGTCTGGGTAAGTGCCTTCGGTGTTGTCAGGGGTTTATCATCGGGAGTCAATCTGCCCGTGGCGGGCGTCGGAGGCGAAACTCCAGTTCTGGAAACCAGCGATGGCCATCTCTGGATCGCCCAAATGACCGGCCCCTTAGTAGAGTTCATCCCCGACCCCGCGTGGGAAAGCTGGCCGCATTTCGATTTCAATAGCGCCACTCCTGCACAGTTCTTCCGCAACACCCGCAACGAACTCATCGCCGTCACCGAAGGCAAACTCTACCGGCTCGACGAATCCACCCGAACCTGGCATCCGCTCTCCGGCCCTCCGCGCCGCTATGCATATGTGCTTGAACTACCCGGCGGCGATCTTCTCTCCACCGTCCGCGAGGGTGGCGTCATCCGGCTGAAGTCCGACGGCGGCCAAATCGCCGAAATCCCCGGCACTCGCCAAAAATACCTCGCGGACGACTGGCGCGCGATGGCGCGAGAACAATATGGAACCGTACTGTTGGCGAATAAGAAAGCCATCTATGCCTTGACAGGCGATCAACTCGCCGGCCTGCCAATCCCAGGCATTCCAGTGCCAGTTTTAACTGGACCGCAGCCCACTGAACCCATGGCCAACCCCGCCGACTTCGCCACCGATCCCGCCGGCCGCCTCTGGGTCGGTGCCTCGCCGGGCCTACTCACCCGCGAATCAAACGGCCAGTGGCGCGCCTTAACCACCGATCAGCCTGTCCGCGACGTCCGCTCCTTTGCCTTCCGTTCCGCCAACGAAGTCTGGGTCGCCCACCGCGCCAAAGGCTACTTCTCGCAAATCGACAACGGTAAAGTCCGCCGCTTCGAAATGAAGGACGGCTACGGTCCCGCCAGGACCTACTTTCTCAAGGTCGACAAACGCGGCTGGATCTGGCGCGGCACCGAGACCGGCGTCTACGTTAGCAACGGTACGGACTTGGATCCCGATGACTGGCTGCACTTCGAAACACCGGGCGAAGTCATGCAGTACGGCTTCTTCGAAGACACCGACGGCTCCATCTGGATCGCCAGCGAGAAGGGAATCACCCACGTCCGGCCCACCACGGCATGGTTCGCGCGCGCGCCCGGAGCCCCGCGAATTGCAGGAAACGACCTTCCCGCCGCCTTCGATCCACCCCCGCGCAACTTGCAAATTCGCATCGCCGGCGTCAACCGCTCCGGCCTGCTCCGCGACCCCATCCGCTATCGCCTCACCCCAGGTCCGGACCAATGGCGCACCGCCCGCAACGGTCGCGTCGACATCGCCGATCCGCCACCCGGCAACTACCGCCTCGAAATCCGCGACATGCGCAAACAGGACACCCTCGTCCACGAGTTCCGCATCGGCCCTCGCAAATGGTACGGCTGGCCGCTCGCAAACGCGCTCATCGTCCTAACCGCCGCCTGGGCCCTCTGGCGTCGCGACTACCTTCGCTACCGCATGCAAAAAGCGATCTTCCTCCTGCGCCACGACGCGAACACAGCCGCGCAACAGGATTGGTCCGGCCGCCTTCTCAAGCAGCGCTACAAGCTGATTACGCCGCTCGCCGAAGGCGGCTTCTCCAACGTCTATGAAGCCATTGACCAGCAGACCGGCGATCGCGTTGCAGTCAAAGTCATTACGACAAAAACCGCCGACGCCGCCTGGGTCCGAACCCGCTTCACACACGAGGTCACAGCGGCGAAGTTGGTTTCGCACCCAAACGTGATCCAGCTTTCAGACGCTTGGCTCGAACCTGAAGGCGAAGGTTGCCTGGCCTTCCCATATATCGACGGTCGATGCCTCCGCGAAGCGCTGCCTATCGCGACCCCGGAAGCGGCCGGCCTGATCGTTCAACTCGGCGACGCAATCGCGGCCATCCACGCCGCCGGCATCACCCACCGCGACATCAAGCCCGAAAACATCATGTGGGACGACGCCGGCAAGGCCACCCTCATCGACTTCGGCTCCAGCGGACTGATCGGCGCCGGCGAACCAAGCGCGAAGTCGACGCTTCTCACCGGCTCGATCGAATACCTCGCGCCCGAGCGCCTCACTGGCCACTACTCCCCCGCCAGCGACATCTACTCGTTCGCACTCGTTGTCTATGAACTGCTCAGCGGCGAGATGTTCGCCGATGCCAATCTCGCCGTCGCGAGCGACGGACTCGCCGCGCGCTTGGCCGAAATGCTCGGCAATCAGACCGCCGCCGATCTGCTCGCCGCGGCCTTGTCTCCCGATCCCGCTCGCCGCCCAACCGATCCGGCCGCCTGGGCGCGCGAAATCGCAGCGACGATCACTACCGCCTAATCTCCGAAGCGATCCAATCGGCCGCGAACTCGCAGTCCCTGTGAACCTTCCACGCCAGCCGCCGCTGCGCCCGCGCGAGTTCGTGAATCGTACGGCCCTCGACCTTGATCTGCCAAACCGTCTCGGCGGCCAGCGGATCGTGCTTGCGCAACCGTTCCCAAACCTGCCGCACCGTCATGTGCATCGGCGATTCCGGCTTAAAATACTGATCGGCGTTCGCTTGCCACTCTGGATCAAGCCG
>JBJXFL010000078.1:0-2742 GCA_046155405.1 Bryobacteraceae bacterium
CGGTCGAAACGGCTCCAGCACAATCGCGCCGGCGCTTTCCGCTTCGCCGCGGGCCAGACGCTCCAACGCATCGCGTAAGTCGACACGAAATCGCGCCGGTCCGCGAAACTGCTTCAGGTCGATTTGCAAACGCGCTCGCAGGGTTGATCCCTCGGCCGTCTCGCACCAGTGTATAGCCAGCGGCGCGTGATAATGGTGTTTGTAGTGAATGGTATGAAAGTACGCGCCAAGCGCGCCAGGGTCGAAACGCAATCGCTGCGCCGCCAGTTGCAGTTCCTCCTTCAGGATGGTCAGCGCCGAGAGAAAGTCATCCACGCTGCGTGATTCAAGCAACGATCCCGCGTAGGAAACGGATGCGCCAAGCGATCGGATGTGTTGAATCAATCGGTTGGCCAGCTCACGGCGCATGGTCTGGCGCAGCCGGCGGCCTTCAGGAATGGCACGGAGCAATTCTTCAGTCCCGGATGGCGCGGCGACTTCTCCTGCGGCCACGCGCCGCCGCACGTTGGGCAAGGCCTCGGCCACTTGAAAAAGTTCTCGCAACGAAAGGTCGCCAAGGGTTCCTTCGGCAGGCAAACCCATCTCCGCCAACCGATGCTCGATTAAGTGAAGGGCCGTTGGCGTTCCAATCAGCGCCAGCGTCTTGATGACCATTTCCTCCAGCGGAGCGGCCGGTCGCATACGAAGAAGCCCGTGTAGCACCTCGCGCTGACTGCCCGCCAGGGTGGCCAACTCGCGCGGGTTGCCTTCCGCGGTGAACCGAAACCCTGGGTTGAATGCCGCGGCGATCCGTGCCAACGGCGCGCGCCAGGCCAATGACCAGTTCGGCGGCTCTTTCTCACCGGTGAGCACCGGCAACACGGCGCTGTACGTTTGTCCTTCGTAGAATCCTGGTGACGGTGCGGCGCGGATACCCAGCACATCACTCATGCCCACGCCATACGCGCTTCGGCGTTCGT
Organism: Bryobacteraceae bacterium; assembly: GCA_046155405.1. Taxonomy (GTDB): domain Bacteria; phylum Acidobacteriota; class Terriglobia; order Bryobacterales; family Bryobacteraceae. Next base: position 960 of record JBJXFL010000078.1, read on the forward strand.
GAATCTTCGCCCACGTGCATTCGCGCGACGTGTCCTCGCACAACATGCGGCCATCCACCAGTCGAGGCGCTCCGCACGGACCGTGTGTCATTTGCTTGGCACAACCACGCGGGCACACCAACGCATCGGCGCTGAGGTCGCAATGGTCGCATTTCTTGCAGCCGAACATCGGTACCTTCGGCCACTCCATGATTTTTAATGCCCGCCGCGCCCAAGACGCCTTCGCGATTCGCCGAGTCGTTTGTGCTAGGCGTTGTCGAGCTTTGTACTGGTACATAATCCCATCGACCAAGGCCTCCACCGCGGGCAATTCCGCCAGCGCTCGTTGCCGATCAGCTCCGGCGATCTTGACCACACGATGCAGGCCGTCGCCGTGTTCAGGCAGCAGGGGGGCTTCGCGCAGCAATTCGAGGTGCGCGTCGAAGCTCTTCACACAACCCAGATAAAACCCGCTTACGCCAGGCACGCGACGGATACGATGCAGAAGCTCGCGCGTGATGCGAGCGCCTTCGTTGCGTGTTCGGTGGCGGACCCAGTCGGCGTCATGCCCTCCCGCGGCGGCCGCAACATCAATCTGATTTCGTGCGGCGTCCAACTCGGCGATCAATTCGTCAGGCACCCTCATGCCCGGTACGCCGGCGATGCCGCGAAGCTGTGTCGCGGAAGTGATGGGGATAACTTCGGCAAGAACGTGGACCATGTCCAACACGCCGAGGCGCTTCAGGCATGTCATCCAGTCAACAAATTGATCGACGGAGTAAATGGCCTGCGTCACGATCACCTTCGCGCCGGCGAGCGCCTTTTGCAAAGTGCGGAGTCCGTCGGGATCGGCGTCGGGGTTGGGATGTCCCGCGGCGGAGAGCCAGAAGTCCGACGGCAATGACCCATCGATCAGCATTCCGCGCGCAAGGTTGCAAAGGCCCACGGAGTCGAGCGGGAACTTAGCCGGCGTATTCGGATCGGTGGGAAGGTCGCCCGTGAGCAGAAGGACGTTTCGTACACCAAGGCCGGCCAGGTGAAGCAGCCGCCGCTGGACCTGATCGGCCTGCCGGTTACGCGCCACCAGGTTGACCATGAGCCGAGCGGCATCAACACCCAGGCCGATGAGGAGCTCAGCCGCCACGGCGTTGTCGAGTGTATTGCGGCCGCGCGAACCGTCATCCAATGCGACCAGATCGACAGCGCCGGAACTAAGCAGGTCGGCATACACTTGCAGCTTGCGGGCCAGGTGTTGTTCCTCCGCCGAGAGCGCGGCGCTGTCCGGCTCGATTTGACGAAGGTACTGGCCGAGGACTACCAGGTTCGGCAGTTCGTAGCCCTGTGCAAGAATTCGCTGGCGGAGGCGGGAATACGCAAGCCGGTCATCTTCGGTAAGGTGCATTTCCAGCGTGATGGGCATCTTGCCCGCGGCGAACAAGGCGCGAAGGGGATTGGCTCCGCCGCCGCGCGCGGCCGGCGGCGTCACACGGGGCGCGGGCGACGCCTTGGATTCGCGCGTCGCATCGCGTTGCTTGTCGTCCGCCTTTGCCATCAACTCATCCGCCGCCACTAACGATTCTCCAGATCATCCAGCGCTGTCTTCGCCATGCCGGGCAGCGTCATTATACCGGATCGGCATGATGTTTGGCGCGGCGTGCGCAAAAACGGGTATTGGTCAAGTTTGTGCCCGAATAGAGCCGTCCCGGCGCGCGGGGGTGGCAACGTTGTTTCACGTGAAACAAATCTGGCGCGAGGTCAAGGTTGGGGAAATCTGTTTCACGTGAAACAGGTTTGCGCGCGTTTG
>JBJXFL010000104.1:0-27151 GCA_046155405.1 Bryobacteraceae bacterium
CTCAACTCCGCCCGTAGTCAAAGCCGGCATTGAAAACAAATGATCCCGGTCATGTTTCGGGACTACCCAGGAAGAAAAAATGCCTCAAAATTCCTGGATCCTGAGGCAAACTGCGGAAGTTGGGCTAAACCCGGTACCGCGCCATCGCCATCGCGTCCTGAGAGCCGCCCGTTCCGCGAAGTAGATCGTCTGACGTTGCCGCCCACAGCGATTCCGCACCCAAGGTTTTCAACCTATCCAAACATTTGATTCTGCTATTGTTTTAAGTCTGGCCGGCTCCAGGAGCAAATTCGCATGCGCTGACGGGCCTCGCTTTTGGCCTTTATCTGAGACAGTATTAAGTTCTCAGATGAGAGGCGGCCCATGAACCGCGCCAGCCGTTCGCCCCCCGAACGAAACTTCCGTTTCCGGCTCGCCCAACTCGCTCACGCCACTGGCTGCTCCGCGGAACCTTGTCGATTCGGAGCCGCAAATGCGGCAAACGTCAACGGCGAATTGCACGCCTCCCTCTACCTGGTCCAAAGCCACGACGGCAAGCCGCGCCAACTCTGCATCCCTAAGCTCTGGGAACCGCGCATCCGGCAGGCGGTCGGCGATTACCGGGAACTGCAACGCCTCCTCGAAGAGGTTTCCGAATTGGAATGGAAACGCATCCGGGAAAAGAAAGAGCCGGGCGGGTAACGGCGGGCTGGACCGCCTGGTGCGCTATGCCGAGAAAGTTCTCAACCGCTCCAGCGAGGTGCTCGACCGTGTCACCGGGGCGCGCCTCCAGCCACGGACGTCCACCGCGCCGGTGCTGAAATCCGCTCTGGCGATGTTCTGGGCGCGGTGGGGAAGCCTCGATGCGCTGGAAACCATGGCCGGCGCTCGCTAACCGCGCCCCTTAGCGTGATTATCCAGGATATACTCACACGCCCGTACCGTTAACGCCATCATCGTCAGCGTCGGATTCTGGCAGCCCGACGAGACCCACGCGGCGCCATCGGTCACAAAGAGATTGTTCATTTCGTGCGCCTGGTTCCACTTGTTCAGCACGCTCCGCTTCGGGTCCGTCCCCATACGCGCCGTGCCTATCTCATGAATGCAGAAGCCCGGCACGCTCGGAGTCCGGCCCGTCACTTGTACGTCCTTCGCGCCCGCCGCTTCCAGCATTTCCGCCGCTTGGATCTTGCCGTCCTCCCACAGTTTCAACTCGTTTTCGCCCCACCCGGCATCGATCTTCAGGACTGGCACGCCCCAGGTGTCCACGCGGTTCTTGTCGATCTCAACCTTGTTCTCCCGCCGCGCCAGGCATTCGCCCCACAGCCCGATATTGATGCCCCAACGCCCGTTGCGCACGGCTTCTTTGTACTCTTTCCCGAACCCAGCCGCGCCAAAATCAAACGCCGGCGACGATCCGCCCTGGTATCCATACCCGCGAATAAAGCCGTTAGTCGTCTTCTCCTTGATATTGCGGAATCGCGGAACATAGATCCCGTTCGGCCGCCGCGGCGGACCGGCCCACGGCCGCGCTTCGATATCCGGCATCGTCCCCGCCGCGCCGCCCTGATAGATGTGATCCATCAAGTAATGGCCCAACGCGTCATTGTCGCCGCAAATCTTGCTGTTCATCAACAGCCGCGTCGATTCGAGCGTCGATGCGCACAGCACGAAAACCTTCGCCCGCACCTCGCGCACATCGCGCGTGTTCCGGTCGATGAACTGCACCGCGCTCGCCTTGCCGTCTTTCGTCACCATTTTCGCCGCCACCGCATCCGTGATCAGCGTCAGCCGCCCCGTCGCCTGCGCGTCTTTCACCGTCGTGAACGGACTCGAAAAGTAACTGTAAGTCACGCAGCCCTGCTCGCAAGGTCCGCAGTAATGGCAGGCCTGCCGTCCGTTATGCGCCTTGGTCAAAATGGCCGTCCGGCCCATTGTGACCACCCGGCCAAATTTCGCCTTCACCTTGTCGCGCAAAATCTGTTCGCCGCACGTAAACTCCATCGCCGGCTGGAAGATGCTGTCCGGCAGTTGCGAAAGGCCCTCGGCCATTCCGGAGATGCCGACGTAGCGCTCCACCTTCTCGTAGAACGGCACCAGTTCTTCATATGTCACCGGCCAGTCGTCGCCGTATCCGTCGTGCGACGCGCCCGACAAGTCCAGCTTCGACATCCGGTAGCTCTGTCGGCCCCACGATAGCGACCGTCCGCCCAGCACCCGCATCCGGATCCAGTTGAACGGCTTGTCCTGCACGTACGGGTTTTCTTTATCGTTCACGAACCACTTGTAGTTGCCCTCACGGCACGCATAGCACATGCCCTGAATCGGCCGGTCCTGCATCACCTTCGGCGATTGGCCCATGAACTGGTACTGCCAGCTTTGCTTGTGTTCCGTAAAGTCCCGCGGTGTGACCTTTGCGCCGGCCTCCAGCATCGCGACTTTCATGCCGCCTTCCGTCAACACCTTCGCCGCCCAGCCGCCCGTGGCGCCGCTGCCGATCACCACCGCATCGTAAACTTGAGTACTCGGAGATTGGAACATCGCCGTCAGTATATCGCGCAAGCATTACAATCAGCCATGGGCTTCGCCGGTCTACGCATTCTGTCGCTCGAATCCCGCCGCGCCGAGGAAATGGGCGTGTTGCTGAGGAAGCGGGGCGGCGATCCGTTCGTCGCGCCGTCCATGCGCGAGGTGCCAATTGCCGACAATCCCGACGTGCTCAAATTCTTCGACCGTCTCCGCGCCGGCGATTTCGAAATGGTCGTCTTGCTCACTGGCGTCGGGACGCGTGCCGTCGACTCGGTCCTGGCGCCCTACCACGGCGACGGCGCCTTTGCGGCTGAACTGAAAAAAGTCTGCGTCGTCCCCCGCGGCCCAAAGCCGCAAGCCGTCCTCCGCGAATGGGGCGTGCCCTGGGCCGTTTCAGTGCCCTCGCCCAACACTTGGCGCGAACTTCTCGCCGCCACCGCCCATCGCCCGGAGCGCCGCGTCGCCGTTCAGGAATACGGCCGCCCCAATCAGGATCTTCTCGCCGGTCTCCGCGCCCGCGGCTGCGATGTCACTCCCGTCCATGTATATCAATGGGATCTCCCGCTCGATACCGCGCCTCTCCGGGAAGCCGCCCACCGCCTCTCCCGCGGCGATTTCGACGTACTCCTCCTTACCACGTCCATGCAACTCCCTCACCTCGCCCAAATGGCCGACGAAGAACGCATTGGTACCCCGTTCCGCGATGCGCTCGCCAAAATAGCCATCTGCTCCATCGGCCCCACCACAACCGAATCGCTCGAAGACATAGGCCTCCACGCCGACATGGAACCCTCCCTCCCGAAGATGGGTATTTTGGTTAAAGAAGCCGCGGAGCAAGCCGGTGATATTATTGCCCGCAAGCGAGGTCTTTAATGCAACGACGCGATTGTTTCCGGCAACTCATGGGATTGGTGGCCGCTTCCCCCCTCTGGGCGCAGGAAGACGATGTCATGGGCCCTATCAACATCCATGAGTTCGAGGAGGCCGCCAAGCGCAAGATGCACCGCTTGGCCTACGACTTCATCGCCGGCGGCGTCGAGGATGAGTACACCCTCCGCGCCAATCGCGAAGCCTTCGGCCGCGTCGCGATCCTTCCCCGCGTCATGGTCGATACCACCGACGTCTCTACCGAAATCGAACTCCTGGGCCTGAAGCTGAAATCGCCGATTATCATCGCTCCCACCGGCGGCAAGAATCTGGTTCTTCAAAACGCCGATGAGATCGTCGCCAAAGGCGCCCTCGCCCGCGAAACGCTCATCTGCTCCGCCACCGGCGTTCAAAAACTTCTGCAGGATGGCAAGCCCCTGCTCTGGTGGTCCAACACCACCGGTCACGCCAACAAAACCCAGGCCGTCGGCTACGCCAAACGCGTCGAAGACGGCGGCGGCAAGGGCATCGTCGTCACCGTCGATAACGCCTATCAGTCCAATCGCGACCGCAACAATCGCAACCGCTTCGACTACGGCTATATGCAGCGCGGCGTGCCCGCGGACGCGGAAAACCGCAAGCCCGTCAACCCCGCTCGCGCCGCCATGTGGGGCCCTCACACGCCTTCCATGACCTGGGATTACATCAACTGGCTGAAAGGCGCGGCCGGCATTCCCGTCGTCGTCAAAGGCGTGCTTCATCCCGAAGACGCCGCCCTCGCCGTCAAGCACGGCGCCGACGCCGTCGTCGTCTCCAACCACGGCGGTCGCCAACTCGATGGCGCCATGGGCTCGCTCGACGCGCTGCCAGACGTTGTTGACGCCGTCGGCGGCAAAGTGCCCGTGCTGATGGACGGCGGCCTCCGCCGCGGCGGCGATATCTTGAAAGCGATGGCCCTCGGCGCCCGCGCCGTCCTTGTCGGCCGCGCCCCGCTCTGGGGCCTCGGCGCTTTCGGCCAACCCGGCGTTGAGCGCGTCCTTCAACTCCTCACCGACGAAACCCGCCTCGCCATGGCCCTCGCCGGGAAACGCCGTGTCTCGGAAATCGATCGCGCCATCGTGCGCCGGATGACCGCGTGGCGCTAGTAATCCTACTGATCGCCGTACTAACCGCGTTCGCGCAGGAACCACACCGCTGCGCCGCCTGCCACGCCGAATCCCTTACCGATTTTAAGACCCACAAACACGCTTCCTCCGGAGTCGATTGCGCCACCTGCCACGGGCCGTCGGAAAAACATCGCACCTCCGTCGGCAACGTTCCTCCGGATCAAGTCGCCGCTCCCGCCGAGATTTCCAAGCTCTGCGGTATCTGCCATCTCGCCGAAAAACAGCAGTACGAAACCAGCGCCCACGGCCGCGTCTACGCCACCGGCAAGAACGTCAAAACCGCCAACTGCAACACCTGCCATGGCCACCACGCTATTCGTCCCTGGGCCGCTCAAGCCGCAAATTGCCAGCGCTGTCATACGACGCTTCCGGCCGCTTGCAAGGCAACGCCGGCATCTGTCAATGCGCGGGTGGCTTGCATGAGCTGCCACGCACGGCATACGCTTGCTGTTAGCGGCCGCTAACGCCATGGCCCAAAAAAAGAGCTTCGCGCGAATGGTCGGCGAGTACTCAAGCCTAGCCACGATACTCCCCGTGTCCATCCTTGTCGGCTACGGAATCGGTTACGGCCTCGACAGATGGCTCGGCACCAATTACTGGCACATCGTGTGGCTGCTCCTTGGCGTCGCCGCGGGAATGAAACAGCTAATTCGGAAAGTGCTGTTCGATTTTCAAAAAGACATGGACGCCGGCAGTGGAGAAGACTGACAGCTTTGCCGCGTTGGTCGCCCGGCTCGGCCGTTGGATCTTCCTCGTCGGCGCTGTCAGTTGGGTCTATGTGGCGATTCGCTGGGGCTGGAAAGGCGCCGCCGGTTTTGCCTTCGGCGTCATTGGCGCGTACTTGAACATGCGCTGGCTTGCCGGCGGGCTGGTGGAGCCAAAGGGCCGGGCCGCCGTCCTCTTCATGTTCCGTATCGCTCTGGTTGGCGGGGCGGCTTATGTTATTCTTGAATCATTAGAGATCAATCCGCTTTTTCTGTTGGCGGGCCTGCTTTCGGCCACCGTTGCCGTCGTTCTCGAAATTCTTTTCCAACTCTTTTATGCACGAACATGAACTGTGGGTGACCGCCCTTTTTAACGATCACCTGGCCGGCGTCGCCAACACGATTCTTACCGCCGTCGGCCAACCGGCGCAGACGCGCCCGTGGGCGAACTACATCACGATGGAACTCGTCGTCGCCGCCTTCATTGTCGTCCTGTTTGGCGCCCTTAAACCCAGGCTCTCCATGGATCGTCCCGGCGGGCTGCAGCATGCCCTGGAAGGTATCCACGGATTCCTCGGCAACACGGCCCACGACAACATCCATCACGGTCATCGCCGCCACATCCCCTTCACCGGTGCGATCTTTTTCTTCGTTCTCTGCGCGAACCTCATCGGCGTCATCCCCACCTTCGAATCGCCCACCATGTTCCCGCCCGTGCCCGCCGGTCTCGCTCTCGCCGCGTTCCTCTACTACAATATTCAGGGCTTTGTCGAAGGCGGCATCGGCTATTTGAAACAGTTCGCCGGTCCGAATATGGGTCTCGGCTTTATCGGAAACACGGCCATGGCCATCCTGATGATCCCTATCGAAATCATCAGCCATTGCGCCCGTCCGATTTCGCTAACCATCCGTCTATTTGCCAACATGTTTGCCGGCGAGCAGGTCACATTGGTGTTCCTCAGCCTGACCTATTTCCTCTTTCCGGTCGCCTTCATGGGGCTTCATGTTTTCGTTTCTTTCATACAGGCTTACGTTTTCGCGCTGCTGACGATGATCTACGTCGGCTCCGCCGTCTCGCACGATCACTAATTTTTCATACTGGCATTCTGCGGCGCGCAGTGTGAGCCTCGCTCCCTCCCAAGGGCTGCCTGGAACCACCTCCTGAGCGCAAATTCATAAACAAGGAGAAGTACAAAAATGGTTGGAAAGCTCTTTCTGCTCGCGTTTGTCCTGCTCGCCTTCACGACGCCTATGATGGCTCAGGGCAGCGGTCAGGGCGGGATGGTTCTCACTGGCGCATTTTCGATGGCCATCGCCTCTGGCCTCTGCGCCCTCGCTCAAGGTAAGGCCATCGCCGGCGTTGCCGAAGGCATCGCTCGCAACCCGGGCGCCGGCGGCGTGATTAGAGGGTTCGGTCTTCTGGGCCTGATCCTAATCGAGTCCCTCGCGCTATACACCCTCGTCGCCGTCTTCTTGAGGTATTAAGTCCTTACAGTTTCACGCAAGGGCGCGGCGTGCCTTCCGGACGCCGCGCCCTTCGTGCTTCTAACCGCCATGATCAAACTGCAAGGCATCTACGCCCCCACCGCGACCCCGTTCACCCATACGGGCGATCTGTACAAGGTGAAGGTTCAGCACAATATTGAAAAGCTGAACATGGTCAACCTCGCCGGCTACGTCGTCTGCGGCTCCACCGGCGAAAGCGTCATGCTTCTGCCCGAGGAAAAGCTGCAACTGTTCGAGTGGGTGGCGCAACACGCAAAGGCGGGCAAGCAACTCCTTTGCGGCACGGGCGTCGAAAGCGTTCGCGAAACCGTCTGGCTCACCAATAAAGCCGCCGAAATGGGCTACGTCGCCGCCATGGTCCGCACGCCGCACTACTACAAAAACCTGCTCGCCAACGTCGACGCCCAGGTGCGATATTTCCGCGCCGTGGCCGATCAATCGAAGATCCCCGTCATGATCTACAACTGGCCGCAGGCGACCGGCGTCGACATCGCGGCCGAGGCCGTCGTCATGCTCAGCGAACACCCCAACATCGTCGCCATCAAGGAAAGCTCCGGCAACCTGGAAAAGTTGATGACGATGATCCGCGAAGTAAAAACCGGCTTTCAGATCCTCTCCGGCAGCGCGCCCACGCTCTATCCCTCGCTTAAAGTCGGAGCCGTCGGCGCCGTGCTGGCATTCGCCAACGCCGCCCCCTACGCCTGCGTCACCATCTGGGAAGCCTTCCGCACCCGCGAGGAAGAAGCCGCCATGGATTGGCAGAACCGCATCGCCCACCCGGCCTCCCTAGTCACCGTTAAATATGGGATTCCGGGCCTGAAATACGCCATGGATCTGAACGGCTACTACGGCGGCGTCCCCCGCCTCCCGCTCATCCCCGTCTCCCCCGATGTCCGCGTCGAAATCGAAGCCGCCTTCGATGGCATCAAAGGCTGATCACGTCGAAACGTGATAAATTCCCCCCAAGTGCCCCACTTACTATTCCTCCTCGCCGCCTTGGCCGCCGACCCTGTCGTTCACCGCACCCCCATCGCCGCTTCCGTCTTCCCCCAGGGCGCCCGCCCCGGCCAATCCCTCAAGGCTGAAATTCTTGGCGAACACCTCGACCGCGCCACCTCCATCCTCGTCCCCAACCAAGCTTTCACCGGTACCATTTCCACCCAATCCGCCACGCGCCTCACGATCCAAATCCAAGTCCCCGCCAACGCTCCCTTCGGCCACCACCTCCTTTACGTCATCACCCCTCGCGGTGCCTCCAGCCCCGTTCTCTTCCGCATCGGCGACCTTCCCCACTCCATCGAATCCGAGCCAAACTCCCTTCTCGAACAAGCCCAACCAACCCAAATTCCCGCCACCATCCTGGGCCGCCTGAACACTGACGGCGACTTCGATTTCTTCCGCTTCCACGCCGTCAAAAACTCGCGCTGGCTCTTCGATCTCCGCGCCGCCCGCGATGGCAATGGCCTTGACGCCGCTCTGATCCTCCTCGATTCGACCGGCCGCAAACTTGCCCACTGCGAAGAGCGCTTCATCTGGGATCCCTTCCTCGAATTCGAGTTCCAGGCGGAGGGCGACTACGTCATCGTCGTTCAACCCACCCACCGCAACAACGACCCTAATTTCGCCTACTCACTCGACATCCGCCAATCCCCCCACATCGACACCGTCGCACCGCTCGCCCTTCCCCCCGGCCGGCACGAAATCACGCTTCACGGGGCCGGCTTCCACTCCACAAACGCGCAACTCGAATTCTCCAACCCCAAAATCACTGGCAGCGTCATTGCCGCCAACGGCCGCACCGCTCGCGCCCAAATCAACGTCCCCGAATCCACCGGCCCTCAAACGATCACAGTCGTCACCCCTACTGGCCGCTCCAATCCCGCGACGTTCCTGATTGACCCTCTCCCCGTCGCTACCGGGCCTATGCTAAAAGTTCCCGCCCAAGTCACCGCCATGGCCCGTTACCGAGACCCCCATCGCTTCACCGCCGAAGCCAACGCCGGCGAGTCGCTCACCTTCGAAGTCCGCTCCCAGCGCTACGGCTCCGACTCGGACCTCGCCCTTCGCCTGCTCGATGACAAAGGCAAGGTCATCGCCGCCAATGACGATTTCGCCTTTACCGGCGCCGCTTTCTACCAGAAAGACCCCCGCCTTACACACAAGTTCGCCACGGCTGGAACTTACACCCTCGAAGTCCGCAACACAGTCGCTGTCGCCAACGAAGGAACGCCGTTCCAGCTCACCGTCACGCCGCCCCGGCCCCATTTCACGCCGCAACTCTCCGACGAACGCCCCTACATCTACCCCGGCGAAAAGAAGAAATGGAAGGTCACCGTCCAGCGTCTTGATGGCCATACCGGCGACATTCCCATAACCATTGAAGGCCTGCCCCCAGGCATCACCGCGCAACCAACCGTCCTCTCATCCGGCAAAAACGAAGCCGAAGTGGAACTCACCGCCGCCCCCGACGCGAAACCCGGTACGGCGCAAACCATCAAAGTGATCGCCGGCCCGGAACCCGCCTGGCGTTCCGTCCGCATCTCCAGCGGAGGCGGCGAAGGCGCGGCCTTCGCCCGTGCCGACAACGCCGTCATCACCATCGCTCAAAAGCCCAACTTCTCCCTCGAAGCCGCTGCATCGGCCATTAACGTCCCTCGCGGCGGTACGGCCAAGATTCCCGTCACCATCCGCCGCGAAACCGGTTTCCAAGCCCCAATCACTTTCCACCTGGATAACCTCCCCGACGGTGTGGCCATGGATCCCCTAACTGTCGACCCCACCCACGAAACGGCTGAAATCACCATCCGCGCCGCACAAAACGCGCCCGAATCCCGCGCCCCGCGCGTGGCCATACTCGGAACCGCCAACCAGGAACAACAGGAAGCCCCGCGCATTTCCGTACTCGTGAATTAATCCCAACTTTTCTCTTGTACATCCACCTCCACACGTTGTACAATCAAAGGCGAGGCCACCACATGTCCCTAACAATCTCTAAAGCTCGCCAGTCTCTTTTCTCTCTTGTGGATGCGGCGTCTCGCGGGGAGAAAGTGGAATTCACCCACAAAGGATCGAAGTTTTTCATCGTCGCCCAAGGAAAACCTTCCAAGCTGGCGAGACTGAAGCCCATGGACATCCTGCCCCCTGGAACCACGATAGAAGATCTCGATCAAGCTCTGAAAGACCTCAGCGCCGAGACCGCTCTCGCGTGGGAGCGGAAGCAGAGTTAAGAATCGTCAATGCAGGCGTACCTGGACACAAATGCCGTCCTGCGCCTCGCGCACGGAGATCTGAAGAAGATCAGCAAGACCGCCCAAAAGGCCATCGAGCGATATGACCTGCTCATATCGCCGATGGTCTGGCTGGAACTCCAGTACCTGTTTGAGATCCGCCGGATGGTGACCCCAGCGGAATCGATCGTTACGCGCCTCGACGCAACGATCGGGCTAACGAGTTGCCCCATCTCCTTCGCCGACATCGCCCGCGCCGCCTGCCAGGAAACGTGGACGCGCGACGTCTTCGATCGAATAATCGTCGCCCACGCAAGATTCGCCGGCAACGCGCCGCTCATCACCGCCGACGAAGTAATCCCAAAGCACTATAAACACACCATCTGGTGATAATGGCCAACAAAAGCGCTTGACAGGAAATCACTTTTCGTTCAAACTGTCGCATAATGACCTGTCGGAACGCGACAGGTCGTTTCGAAATATCGATGTCTGAACAAGTGTTCCTAATCATGTTGAGCCTCGCCGCATCCCCGTTACACGGCTACGCGATCATGACTGAGATTGAGCGCCTTAGCGAAGGCCGGACTCGCCTGGGTACCGGAACTTTGTACGGCGCCTTAAAGCGGCTATTGCAGGAGGGCTTGGTGGAACGGATGGAAGAACTGAATGCGCCGCGCGACCGTGTCTCCTACCGCCTGACAGCCTTGGGCCGCAACTCCATACAAGCGGAGGTTAACCGGATCGCGCAACTTGCGGCCTTATCTCGCAAAATGGGGTTCAAGGGGGCAAAATGATCGCTTCCCGCGTGTATCGCATTCTGATGCTGCTATACCCCCCGGAATTCCGGAGGCGATTCGCGCAAGAGATGCTGTCCGTGTTTCTTGATGCCGGCGAAGCGGCAAAGCACTCATACGCGTCTTTCGTCGCTCGCGAACTTGTAAGTGTGATCGTCGGTGGCTTCTTGGAACGAAGTTACGGCGTACGCGAAGTCATTTCGTGCCGGAGCCCGGCGTTGTTGATAGGTGGGCTTGTTTCGTATTTGATTCACGTCTGCTTATATTCATTCCTTGTGCCGGTCCACGGGTAGGCACACGCATGACAATCTCCCGTCCCACAACAAAAACCCTGCTCCCTCTGCTGTTGCTGTGCTCGTCCATACACGCGCAGCGGAGTGACGTGGAGGACTCGATCCGTGAACTATACCGGCAGACGCTCTCCGCGCTCAAACTCGCGAAAACCGATGACGACATCCGGCGCGTGGTTGACATCATGGATGTTCGCGAGTGGCTCAGCCTGGATGCCACCGGCCTTCCGATGTCGCGTGAGCAGGCACGTTCGGAACTCAAATCTCTCCTGGCGCTGCCGCCGGAACGACGTACGCCGCGGATGGAAATTCTGTGGATTGATTCTTCCGCCGCGGCGACGATCGTAGTCCTATGGGTTTACAATCCCATGGAAATTCCGGATAACGAGGGGCGCTATGGCCCGCGCGGTGAAAAGCGCAACGTCCTTTTGGGGTCGCTCGTTCGCGACACATTTGCCCGCACCGATCTCGGCTGGCGTCGAATCCGCCATGAGAAAATCATCCCCAACCAGATACTGACAGTCGACGGACGCTCCCTTATCTCACCCCCGCTGGATTCCTCGCGGGCTATTTCCACCGGCCCAAACTAACATGGAACCGTCAATCACGCCGGAATCCCTTATCGTCAAGGCGCTGCAAGGACGCGCGGAAGGCCGATTGCACGATGCCCACCGGGATTTCGCTTCCGCGGCGGACCTGGCCCGTCAGTACGGCGCTCAGGCTTTGCTGGGAAGGGCTCTAACAGGGTTGGGGCAAATTGAACGCGACCTTAACCACCTGGATGTAGCGTTAAAGCACTACCAGGATGCCGCCGCGATCTATAGTGAAATCGGCGATCTGATGAGATTCGCGCATGCCACTCGCCATATAGCCGATCTCCACATGGATGCCGGTCATACACAACTGGCCGAGGCTCGTTATATCGAATCGCTCGCGCTTTATCGCGATGCCGCCGAAACCAAGCCGCTTGATCTCGCCAACACGATTCGTGGCCTGGCAATTCTGAAGCAGAACATGGGTGACATCGGAGCGGCCAAACTCTATTGGCGGGAGGCGCAGACGCTATACACGACGGCAAATGTGAAAGAAGGAATTGTCGAAACTGCCCGCCGGCTCGCACTCCTGGAAACCGCGGAGTGAAAGCCGCCCAAACTCAATCCCGCCGCAACACCTCCATCGGCTCAATCCGTGACGCCCGCGCGCTCGGTATCCAAGTCCCCGCCAGCGCCACGATCACCAACACCGCCACCGCCCCGCCGAACACTCGCCAATCCAAGGGTTGAACTTCAAACAGCAAAGCCCGCATCCCCCTTGCCAGCGCAACTGAAACCGCCGCGCCCGCAACTACTCCAACCCCCGTCCAGGCCATCCCCTCCCGCATCATCATCCGCACCACAACCACCGGAGTCGCCCCCAGCGCGATCCGCACGCCAATCTCCCGCGTCCGCTCCGCCGCCAAAAATGACGTCAGTCCATACAGTCCAACGCCCGCCAGCGCCAAGCCAATAAACGCAAATAAAGCCAGTAAAACCGTCTGAAACCGTGGTCGTGCGTAGTATTGGTTCACCTCGCGCGTCATCGTTCCGGTCACCACCGCCAAGCGCGGATCAACGTCCCGAAACTTTTCTCTCATCAAATCCATCACCACCCCCACCGGCAATCCAGACCGTACAACGGCACTCGCCCGCCGCCACCCAAACGGCGGCCGTTGATTCCGGTACACGCCAGTCGGAACACGCCCGCGCAATGCATAAAACTCCGCGTCCGCCGCCCGATCCACCCCTGAATTTCGGACATCCGCGGCGACGCCGGCAATCTCCATCGGCTCCTCCAACCGCAACAACTTCCCCATTGGATCCGCTTCCCCAAAAAGCCTCTTCGCCAGCGACTCACTCACCACAATCGCCTGCCGCCCCTCCACGGAATTTCCGCGCCGAACCCGTATGCCCAGCGTATCGAAATACCCAGGCGTCACATACCGCCACTTCACCGTCCCTTCCAATCCCCGCTCCGCCGAATTTCCCCCGCCAATGAACGCCACATATGGCCGTGACCGCGGATCGCCGCCCGGCGGCAGCGAGTCCGTAATTGCGACCGAAACGAAACCGGGAACCGCCGCCAGCCTCCGCTCCAGTTCGTCAAAAAAGGCGATCTGCCGTTCATTGGTCGGATACCCTTGCGCTGGAAGCACGAACGAAGCCGTCACCACCGTCTCCGGCGCGAACCCCAGCGAAGCCGTTTGCAACCGCCACAAGCTTAATAGAAAAAGGCCCGTGCTGATCAACAACGCCGTCGACAATGACAACTGCAACGAAACAAGCGCCGGCCGCAGCCAGTTCCGCCTCCGCCCCGCCACCCGCGCCTCCGCGAACGATTCTCCGCGCAGCCTCTCCATCGCCGGCGCCAATCCAAAAACCATTGCCGCCAACAATGACAGCCCTGCGGCAAACACCAAAACCCGCAGGTCCAATGCCGCCTCACCCATTCGCGGCGCGCCCGCCGGCGCCACGTCCTGAAACAGGCGCAGCAGCCCGTATGCCAAACCGCAACCGGCCGCGCCGCCAGCCGCGCCGAGCACAATACTCTCCGTCAACGTCTGCCGTGCCAACCGCCAGTTCGACGCTCCCAGCGACGCCCGCACCGCAAACTCATGCCGCCGTGTCGCCGACCGCGCCAACAGCAGGTTCGCTACATTCGCGCAAGCGATCAGGACAAACGAAAGGACCGCCCCCAGTAGCATTGATAGCGCCAACCGGTACTCCCGCGTCTGCTGATCCCGTAGCGTGGCCACCCGCAGCCATACCGGAACTGCCTTCCGGAAATCAGCGGGCATGGTCGCCAAAAACTGCTCGAATAGCGGTGCCAATCGCGTCCCCGTCAATGCCGCGGATTCGCCCGGACGCACCCGCCCAATTACATGCACCAGCCTCTGCCGCTGCCCTTCCTTCGGGAGTCGCATCGGAACCAGGACGTCGGCCGCCGCCAGCGAAGGCGTTTCAAATCCAGCGGGCAGAATGCCGATAATCCGCGTCGCAACGCCGTCGATCGTCATCAGCCGCCCCAGCGCGGCCGCGTCCCCGCCAAACCGTGTTCTCCAAAATCCATTTGAGATCACCGCCACCGGTTCTCCGCCATCCACGTCTTCCTCCGGCAGAAAATTCAGCCCCGCAAACGGCACGACACCCAGCACCGGCAGAAAATCAGCCGCCACCTGCGCACAGCCCAACCGCTCCGGCGTCCCGTCGTGCCGGTCGCAGTCGCTCACGCCCCTCCACGCCGTCATCGCTTCGAACGCGGAGTCCGCAACCTTCCACTCCCGATAGGTTCCCGCGAACACCCAGTCCTGCGAATGAATCACCGGCGCGACCATTCCCACCGACACCAAGCGGTCTGCAAATCCATACGGCAACGGCCGGAACAGATTCCGGTCCACCACACTGAACACTGCCGTCGCCGCGCCCACCGCCAGCGCAATCGCCAAACCGGCCGAAAGCGCAAATCGCTTGCTCCGCTGAAAACCCCGCAGCGCAAAACGAAAATCCTGCGCCAACGCGTCAAACCACAATGTCCCCCGTACCTCCCGGCATTCATACTTTACTTGTTCCACGCCCCCAAACTCGAGCCGCGCCTGCCGCCGCGCCTCCGCTTCGGACATCCCGGAGCGCCGGTAATCCGCCACTTGCCGCTCCAAATGAAACTGAATCTCCTTGTCCAATTCGCTCTCCCGCTCCTTTCTGAAAATCATTCTCCGCCACCAAGTCATACCCCGCCATCCTTCTGCATCTGAAGAATTAATTGCACCGCGCCGGTAAGCCGCAGCCAACTCGCCGCCTCCGCTCGAAGTTGCGCCCGCCCGCTCCTCGTCAGCCGGTAGAACTTCGCCTCCCGCCCCGTCTCGGAGTCCTTCCACTCCGCCGCCAAACACCCCCGATTCTCCAATCGATGCAGCGCCGGATACAACGAACCCTGCTGCACATGCAGCACGTCGCGCGAAATCTGTTGAATCCGCTGCGCTATGCCGTACCCATGGATCGGGCCAACGGAGACGACCTGCAGAATCAACATGTCCAACGTCCCTTGCGGAAGATCTGTTTTCGGCGGAGTCATTGCATACCTATAACTTCTACCTATACACCAAGATAGGTAGAAGTGCAAGGCGTATGCGACTGTACGAGAGCAAACAATGCGGGCGTCGTGATCTATGGCCGGTCGCAACCGGAACCCCCGGTCGCGACGATGTGCCGGCATCGCTCCGGTAACATAGAATAGGATGCTAAGCAACCACCTATGCGCCTCCGCCTAGCCGCCCTTCTGCTCTCCGCCGCCCTCGCCACCGCGCAACCGCGCAAGCTTTCTATACTCCCGAACAACCCGCTCCTCTTCGGCCAAGGCGCAAAACAGCAAATCGTCGTCCTCGCCGAATCCCCCAACGGCGCCACCGAAGACGTCACCAGCCAGGCCACATTCAGCGCGACCGGCCAAGCCGCCGCCATCTCCGCCAAAGGCCAGATCACCGCCACCGCCAATGGCGCCGCCAAAATTTCCGCCCAATACAGAGGCCTCACCGCCTCCACCACCGCCCTCATCCAACAAGCCGATAAGCCGGCGCCGCAAAGCTTCGCCGCCGGCATCCTCCCCGTGTTAACCAAGTACGGTTGCAACGGCGGCTCATGTCACGGCGCGCTCAACGGCCAGAACGGCTTTAAGCTTTCTCTGTTCGGCTATGAGCCGGAAGCGGACCTTGAAATGATCGTGTCCAAACACAACGGCCGCCGCATTGACCGCGCCAACCCCGAAAAAAGTCTGCTCCTTCAAAAGCCAACGTACGCCGTCAAACACGCGGGCGGCAAACTGCTCAACGAATCCTCGTCCGACTATGTAACCCTCCTCACGTGGATCCGCAACGGCGCCGCCGGCAACACAAAAACCGACCGCCAAATGGTCGCCCTCCGCGTCATCCCGGAGATGAGCACCCTCATCGGCAAGGACGCCAAGCGAAAACTATTAGTCACCGCCCGCTTCGATGACGGCGCCGAAGCCGACGTCTCCGAACTCGTGAAGTACACCTCCAACGACGATTCCATCGCCGCTATCTCCCTGCAAGGCGTAATAACCGGAGCCCGCGGCGGCGAGACCGCCATCGTCGTCAGAGGTCCCGGCGTCACCGCCGCCGCCCGCGTCGCCGTCATCCCCGAACCCGCCAAAGTTGCGCTCCTCCCCGTCAAAAATTTCATCGACGAACACATCAATACCAAGCTCCAACGCCTCTCCATCGCCCCCTCCGAACAAGCCGACGACGCCACCTTCCTCCGTCGCGTCTCCCTCGACATCATCGGGCTCATCCCCACCGGAACCGAAGCCCGGGACTTCCTGAATTCGAGCGACCCCAACAAACGCGCCAATCTCGTCGACGCGCTGCTCAAGCGTCCCGAATACGCCGACTATTGGGCGCTCTACTGGGGTGACCACCTCGACAACACCAAACAGCTCCTCTACAACAAAGGCCCGTACTCCTTCACCCGCTGGCTCACCGGTCAGTTTGAAAGGAACGTCCCCTACGACCAGTTCGTGCGATCTCTGCTTGTATCCAGCGGCAACATGTATGACCAGCCCGCGACGAACTATTACCCGTTGATGAAGAAGGAACTCGACCTCGCGGAGAAGACCAGCCAGCTCTTCCTGGGCGTGTCCATCGGCTGCGCCCGCTGCCATAACCATCCTCTCGAACGTTGGAAGCAGGACGACTTCAACGGCATGGCCGCATACTTCTCGCAGGTGCGATACAAGAATGGCGGCCCCCGCAACAATGAACGCTCGCTCTACGTCGATTTCGATCGGCAGTTCCAAAATCCCGACACTAAGCGGGGTTTCTTACCGAAACCCCTCGACGGCCCACACATGCCAACGAAAGGCTTCACGGACCGCCGCGAACTCCTCGCCGATTGGGTCACCGCAAAAGAAAATCCCTGGTTCGCCCGCGCCATCGCCAACCGCATGTGGCGGACCTTCATGGGCCGCGGCTTCGTCGAGCCTATCGACGATTTCCGCGTTACCAATCCACCCACCAATGAGCCGCTCCTCGCCGCCCTCGCCAAGGACTTCGCCGATCACAACTTCGATCTGCATCACCTAATCCGCCGCATCACCGCGTCGAGCGCCTATCAGCTCTCAAGTGTCCCGAACAAGTCCAACAAACAGGACACCATGGCCTATTCCCGCTACTATCCCAAGCGCCTCAGCGCCGAGCCGCTCCTGGATTCCCTTTCCCAAGCCGCCGGTAGCCACGAGCCGTTCCAATCCATGTATCCCGGCACCCGCGCCACGCAACTCCCCGAGCCGGAAATCGAAAGCTACTTCCTCGAAGTCTTCGACCGTCCCTCGCGCCAACTGGTCTGCGAACGCAAAAACACGCCGACGCTCAATCAGGCCCTCCACATGATCGGCGGCGACACCGCCCACCGCAAGGCGAGCGACTCCCAGGGCTTCATCGCCAGGAACCTGAGTGCAATCCCCGATGACCGCAGGATGATCGAGGATCTCTATCTCCGTGCCCTCTCCCGCTTCCCCGACGCGGAGGAACAAGCGAACGCCCACAACGCCATCCGCGCCGCCAAGAGCCGCCGGCAGGGTCTCGAAGACGTGCTCTGGGCGCTGTTGAACACCAAAGAATTTCTATACAATCATTAGCAGCCGGAGCACACCATGGAAATCACTAACCGCACCGATCTATTTGGCCGCCGCGACTTTCTCCGCATTGGCTCGCTCGGCTTGGGCGCTCTGCACCTGGGCGCGGCGCCCAAGAAGGAGCTAAGCTGTATCCTCCTCTGGCAGAGTGGCGGCTCCCCCCACCTCGATACCTTCGACATGAAGCCGAACGCGCCCAAGGAAATCCGCGGCGAGTTCAATGAAATCGCCTCGAACGTCCCGGGCATCCGCGTCTGTGAGCATCTCCCCAACACCGCGAAAATCATGGACAAAGTGACCGTTCTCCGCTCCATGAAATCGAAGGAGAACAATCACGAACGCGCCATCAACTATCTGCTCACCGGCTACCTCCCATTACCGACGCTGGAATTCGCGTCCATCGGCAGCGTCATTTCAAAGATGAAAGGGCCGCGCAATGGCATGCCGCCCTATGTCGCCGTGCCCAACACATTTCCCAGCTACGGCGCCGGCTTCCTCGGCGGTGAATACAATCCATTCATCTCCGGCGACCCCAACATCACCGGTTACCGCCAACGCGATCTCACCTTACCCACCGACGTCGATTGGACGCGTCTTTCGTCGAGAGCCCACCTGGTGAAACAGATGGACGCCAAGTTCCGCAGCATCGAAGCCAGCCCGGACTTTGCCGCCCTCGACGAGTTCTCCAAAAAAGCCTACGAACTCATCCAATCCCCCCCCGCGAAAAAAGCCTTCGACGTCGGCGCCGAGCCAGACGCTCTCCGTGAGCGTTACGGCCGCACGCCCGTCGGCCAGGGCGCGCTCCTCGCCCGCCGCTTAGTCGAATCCGGCGTCCGCTTCGTAACCGTTGCCAAGGGATGGCTCAATTACGACACCCACGGCGACAACTTCAACATCTGCAAAAAAGCGCTGTTGCCCGAATTCGACAAAGCCTTCGCAAGTCTCGTAACCGACTTAAGCGACCGCGGCATGCTGGACACAACGCTAGTAATCGGCATGGGAGAATTCGGCCGCACCCCGAAGATCAACGACGGCGCCGGCCGCGACCACCACTGCAAAGCGTGGTCGGTGGTCTTCGCCGGCGGAGGCATCCCCGGCGGCCGCCTCCTCGGCGCCACCGATGCAACCGCCACCGAAGTAACAGACTTCCCCGTCGAACCCGAAGACCTGATGCACACCCTCTACACGAAGTTCGGCATCGACCCCGCCCATGAATTTCAGACCTCCATCGGCCGCCCCGTCAAAGTGGCTAACGGAGGCAAACTGATTCCCGGCCTGTTTGCCTAATACCCCCGTACTCGGTGCTTTGGCAATGCAGGAGAAGTCCTGTTCAGCTTGGCCGCGTGCTTCTTGACCCGCTACACGAATCCCGTTCGGAGCAAGCGATAGAACCGGCATCGACCGATTCACTCACTACGTTCCCACAAGAGAGCAAACTGTTTGTAATGGCGCCCGCGGCGGGATTAGCGCCGGCTAACTCACGCAGTCCAGATCTGTTATGTTGAGTAACTGCTGTTTTGTACGGGTGCGATCTTGAACGACAACAGCACCGCATCGTCCGCGTAACCTTCTCCAACGCCTGCGGCTGATCCGGGTTCAAACGCAAAACACGCTGCCAGAATCCGCGCCGGCACAATTTACGGCAATGGCGTGTAAAGCTCCTTCGGCGCCGCGCTCTTCCGGTGAGGCGAAGCCGGCGGTACAATCGCCCGCGTCCCCTTCTTATTGCTCTGATCCGCAATAGTCGACGTCTTGGCACCCAGAGAATGCACACGGTCGATCGTCTCCCGGATCGATGGCCACGTCACCCCCGCCGGTGCAAACGGGAACACCGGAAACGATTGCTCCACCATCGCAATCGGCCCGTGCGGAAAGGCGGCGGATGAAAATCGCTCCGCCACCATGTAACACGTCTCCGTCAATTTCAACGCTCATTCAAAAGCGTTCGCGTAGTTCAGGCCCGGCGTCGTCACCCCCGCGTTTTCCATATACCGGTAGCGTGCCGACCCCTCCCGAATCTTGCCTTCCCGCGGCATCGCCCCGCCTCTGCTGCCGGTAGCGCGCGTAGCTCGTCCAACAACGATACCGGCGCACCAACGCGTAAGCCACGGCCATCCATTGGCCCATATAGGTCTTCGTCGCCGCGACGCGGACGTCGGGAGCGGACGGGTACAATAAAGGCTCTCATGACGCAGCATGAAATCACCGGCCTGCTCCAGCGATGGTCGCAAGGTGATACTGAGGCCTTCGAAAAGCTGATTCCGCTCGTGTACGACGAACTGCGCCGCTTGGCCGCTAACGTGGTGCGGCGGGAAGGCGAAGGGCGGGCGATGCAGCGCACCGCTCTCGTGCATGAACTCTACCTGAAATTGGTGGACCAGGACCGGGCGCAGTGGCGGGATAGGGAGCAGTTCTTCGGCATTGCCGTCAAAATGATGCGCCGCCTGATGATCGACGACGCGCGCCTGCGAATCGCGTCCAAGCGGGGTGCTGGGGCGGTGCATGTCCCGATTACCGAGGCCCTCGATAAATCCGTCGACGCCAGCCGGACTCTTTTGGCCGTGGACGAGGCCCTAACCCGTTTTTCCGAGATCGATCCCCTCCGGAGCCGGGTTGTGGAAATGCGCTATTTCGGAGGGATGGACCTTGAGGAGATTGCCGGCCTGATGCAGGTGTCGCGGACCACCGTCAAACGTCACTGGTCCGTGGCCCGAATGTGGTTGCACAGAGAACTTGGTTCGGTACTCGACCGGGCTGAATACTAGGCTTTGCGCCCGAAAGCCGGTCCACGGAGGTCCAAAACTTCGCGGTATGTTCGGGAGAGTCGCTAATCGGAATGATTCGCCGCCCCGCGAGACAACCACATGAGGCATCACAATGTACACGCAGGTCTTCACACTCTGCTGCGCGGCGTCCGTTGTATTGGCGCAGATGAGTTCAGTCGATACGTTCCGGCATCCGGCGGGATTCGAGTTCGAATACCCCAGGCAATGGAACATCCAAACAAGCGCGGAACGGGTGGTCCTGGTCCCGCCCGGCGTCGCTCAGGACGGGAAAGGCCAGCCATTGGAATTGATTTGGGTTACCGGTGAAGATGCCGGTGGGGTTCAAACGGCCGGCGATGCGCGAGTGGGCGCGTTCATCGAAAGCCAACTGCGCCAATGGCTGCCGGGACTCAGGCGGCTTCCCGGCGACCGGGAAGTATCAACCGCGCTCGGACCCGGACAGGCTTTGCCATTCGGTGGGAAGGATTCGGACGGACGCGATTGGCGAATCGATGCCTACGTTGTCATCGATAGCGACTCCGCACTCCTTGTGGTGCACGCGGGGAGGCGGGATCTGGTGACGATGCGACGGGCGCAGGTGGAAAAGGTTTTCGCGAGCCTTAGAAGCGCAAAGGCCGGTCGCGGCCCCCAACCGTTTAGGGACTCTCGCACCCCCATGGCCGCGACCGAGTCCGTTTTGCGCGAGTTCCTTAAGAAAAGTGAGTTCGAGATCGATCCAGCGGTCGTCTCTCTATGGCGCCGATCCGATTACCGTAAAAGCGGTTCAGGTGGCGCGAAGGGTTCGGTCTCAGCGAACACTTGGTATTACTTTCAGTTCAAGCCGGACGGGTCGTTTGAGTACGCGCAGCGAGACCGGATGTCAGGGAATACCGGCAACCTGGGCATGATCATGAACGGCGATTCGGGGATGAAAAAGGAATCGGGCCGCTGGAGCGCATCGGATGGATTTCTCAATCTCACGTGGGACAACGGAACCCTTGAGAGATTGCGATATTCTGTCGGGGATACGGCCCTTGAGTTTTCCTTCGAAGGACGAAGGGAGCCGGTGGTGTTCGATCGGGTTATGAATCCACGGCAGTAGTCCTTTCGGGTGGAGATCGGCGAAGAAATGCAGTCGGATCGATGGAAAGAGATCGGCGACTTTGCCGGGCTCGCGGCCGAGACCGGACCCGAGGAGCGGGAGGCGATCCTTGCCGCCAGGCCCGACCTGCGGGAGGAGATCGAGTCACTGCTGCAGTATATGGATAGCGGGTTTGGCCCGCTGGATTCCGATCCCTTATTACCGCTAGGAGACTCCTTTGCCGGGCGCGCCATCGGACCCTACGAGGTGATCCGCGAACTCGGTCAAGGTGGCATGGGCACCGTACTCCTCGCACGCCGGGCAAACGTCGAGTTCGAGCAAAAAGTGGCGATCAAGTTGGCGCGGATTGCGTTTCAGTCCGAGTTCTTTGTTCGGCGCTTCCTTGAGGAGCAGAGAATACTGGCGCGGCTGGAGCATCCAAATATCGCGCGATTGCTTGACGGTGGCGTGACCGCGGATGGTACGCCGTATCTGGTGATACAGTACGTGGAAGGGGAAGCGTTGGATGGTTGGTGCACCGCTCGCGGCCTCGGTTTCACGGAGCGGATTCAATTATTTCTCAAGGTCTGCGAGGCCGTCCAGTTTGCGCATGAGAATCTGGTTGTACATCGGGATTTGAAGCCTTCGAACATTCTGGTAACACCCGCCGGCGAACCGATGTTGCTGGACTTTGGCACGGCCCGGCTAGTGCAAGCTGGCGAATCGAGCGGGGCAACCCGAACGGCGCTGCCGATGATGACCTTGCGTTATGCGAGCCCGGAACAGGTCGGTGGATTGGCCGGATCGACCCGTAGCGACGTGTATTCGCTGTGCATGGTCCTCTATGAACTGTTGACGGGGCAGTGGGCGTACCAGGGTGGGCGGGAACCAGGCGCTGCCATGATACGCGCGATTCTCGAAGCGGATGTGGTCCAGCCGAGCAAACGCGGTGTGCCTGAGGCGAGCGGAGATCTGGACGCCATTCTGCTCAAGGGACTCGACAGGAATCCTGAGCGGCGTTACGGCACGGCCGCGCAATTGGCCGACGACCTTCGCCGCTTCCTCCTGCGAGAGCCGGTGCGGGCGAGAAAGCCGACATGGCGCTATCGTGCGGGGAAGTTCTTTTCGCGGCACCGTGCCGCCGTCGTGGCTGCGGCCGGCGTTGTGGTCGCCCTAACGTTCGCGACGGCGCTCAGCATTAGACAGGCCCGGATCGCCGAAGGCGAACGCGTAAAGGCGGAGCGGGAGCGTGCCACCGCTGAAGAAGTCGCGAAATTTGTCGAGCGCCTGCTGGGTGCGTCGAGGGAAGGCGAAATGTCGCCGTTGGCCGCTCGGGGCAACAATCTGCGGGTGGTGGAGATCATTGACGACGCGGCGAAAACTGTCGGCCAGGAGTTCAAGGAGAAACCGGACGTCGAGGCCGGGTTACGGTCCACCATCGGCGGCACGTACATGGCCCTCGGCGACTATACGAAGGCGAAAGAACACGTCGAGCGGTCGGTCGAATTGAGCCAACGCCTCTACGGTGATGGAAGCGTGGGCGCCATCCGTGCGTTGACCGCTCGCGGGAGGCTGCGGATGGGAATCGGCGACTGGTTGGGCGCTCGGCAGGACCTCGGCAAGAGTCTGGAAGTCTCACTTCGCCACGGAAATGCCAATCTATCGTTTCTGCTCAGCCTGCTTGGCGAAGCGACGTTTCGGGTTGGTGACCGGAAGGCGGCCCGCCGCCATTTCGAAGATGCACTCGCGGAAATGCGAAAGCAGTTCGGCACGAATCACCTCACCACCGCGACCATGATCAACAACCTCGGCGTGGTTGCTGAAGAAGACGGCGAGAATGCACTCGCTGAGCGTAACTTTGAGGAGGCTGCCCGGGTCATGCGTGCACTCCCCGGTCCCCCGCCGAATTTGCTGTTTCCCCTGATTGGCCTGCAACGGGCGCACTTCTATCGCGGCGAATACCCAAAAGCGAAAGCGGTATGTGAAGAGGCCTATCGCGTCGCTTCTGCCAACGGCGGAGAGCGCAATCGCGGCACGGCCTCGGCGATGTCTCAACTGGCGCTTGTTAAGGCACACCTGCGCGAGCCCGATGCGGAGTTGACAATCCGGAAGGCGGTCGCCGTGCAGCGCGCTGTCTATCCACCCGGCCATTTTGAGATCGGTAGAGGGTTGACGCATCTGGGTCGCGTACTCCTCATGCGGGGTCAGTCTAAAGAGGCGGAGCGATCGCTCCGCGAGGCCCTGCGGATCATGCGCAAAACCTTCCCAAAGAATAACTGGCGGACCGCGGAAGCACAGGCGTTCCTGGGCGTGGCTGTCATATCTCAGGGCCGTCACGATCAGGGCCTGGCCGCACTCGAAGAGGGCATTCGCGAGATGGAGGCCGTGCTTCCGGCGTCACATCCTAGAGTGCTGGAGGCCCGGCGCCTCCGCCCCTCAAACTGAACGCAGGATGATCGTGGCTTCATTGTTGGGATTGCCTTCGCTATCGGTCGTGGTCTTCTGCGAAGCCTCAATGTTGACGTACCCGTTTACCACGGCCAACACCACCGCGATCCCCAGGCAAACCAGAAATGTCGACGCCCCCGCCAACAGAATCAGTCCGCCGATTCCCAGCACCAGCGCGCCCATCGCGATGATCGCGGCCGAACTGATGGTAATCGACACCCCTCCCACCACGACCACAACGCTTCCAGCCTTGCTATTTGGAAAGACTCGCTTGGTCCGCTCGAGCGGCGACTGATTGATCAACTCGACAATCGGCGTCGCTGCCTGGGCCCAGTCCCCGCTGAGTTTCAGTTCGATGGGATCCTTCTTGACGATGGTCGCCACCAAATGATTAATCAACTTGTCAAACTCCGTGAAGTGCACGCCATTCACAGATCCCCGGTTGTTCGTGTGTGGCCCCCAAGTCACGAAAAGTGGAACTTGCACCTCGTCGCCCGCGAAGACGAATGGAGCGGTGATCTTATTCGAGCCCTGCGTAATCTCAATCTTCAGAACCATCGCATCCGTGGGGTCCGGGCCGTACGTCGGACCTATGCCCGGAGTGACGAGGGTAGCCGGAACACCTGGGGTTAGCTGAATCTGGTCCCGCCAATCCTTAGACGTGCCCTGGAAAACGCCCCCGTTATCCGTCGTGCCATCCCAGATCAGGTCGTCCGTCCGGCCGGGCGCGTCAATGTCGATAATGCGAATCTTCGCGCCCGCAACGGGCCGGTTCGATCCCCAGGGTCCGGGCGGGTGAGTCAACTTTCCCTTCAACTTCAGTTTTGCCATGATAGGCCTCCTTGCTGCATGTACCGCGGAAAGACGGAGCCGCGTGGACCACACGGCTAAACCGTTTCTCGTAACTCCGGCTGAACCGGCGAACCGGATTAGTGAAATCGCATGCGTATCGCGCGACCGGTTGTTCTCATTTCTGGCGCATCCCGGTGTCGAACCGGCGACAACTGCGCGGAACGCGGTTTGCGGCACGCCGTGATCTCGCCCAAGATCTCGTTCGGAAACAACGGCGCGAAAGGGGAAGTCGCCACCGCCCGTCCTCTCACCGTCGCCCGCATTTGCGTCATGCGGCAACGCAACCCGCTGGAGTTTCTCGGCGACTCCATCGGCCGCCACCGTGCCGCTCAGCCATCTCTCTCGCTACTCCAGCGATAGGGGGCCAAACGGCTACCTCGCTGGTTTATCGTTTTTTGCTGTGGAGTTACTATCGGTGCCCAAACTGCCGGACGACAAATCTCTTTCTGCCGGAGGTGGGTACACCCTAACCCCCGCCCAACAAAAATGCGCCGCGCATCCTCCGAGGTGCGCGGCGTCTTGTGTTGCTCAGGGAGAATCGGCCGGTCCATCGCCCGGTCCTCCCGGAGGCAAAAATTCAGCTAAGCAACCGGAGCGTCCCTGCTCCGCCGTCGCTCGCCATCCGCGTAAAAGCGGATGAAATCCCCTCCTAGCGCATGAACCCGATATTCGGGCTCGGAAAATTGGCCAGGTTAGGGAAAATCGTATTCAAATCCCCGCTCCCAAGGCCGAACCATGCGCCCATCGTCGCGGCAAATTGGTCCAGCCCCGTCGTCGGTATCCAAAGTCCTCGGTTACTTGCGTCATCCGGGCCCTGAAGCGCGAGGGTCGGAAACGTTCCATAACCCTCTCCTCCCCGCACGGACGCTCCCATTACAAAATGGTGGCTGCCCCATGCGTGGTCGGACCCGTTCGAACTCGACGGATTCCCCGTTCGCCCGAATTCGCTTTCCGTAAATGTCGTCACCTCGTTCGCCAGCCGCAAGTCCCGCTCCAGAGACTTATAAAACGCTCCTAGCGCCGCATCGAGCTGGCCCATCAAATTGTCGTGCTGCGGAAGCTGGTCGCTGTGCGTATCGAATCCTCCCAACCCGCAAAAATAGATCTGGCGGTTCATTCCTAGTGTTTCGCGAACCCGCATCACTGTCGCTACCTGATGCAATTGGCTGCCCAAATTGGTCTGCGGAAATGGCGTCGTCAACGGCGCGCCCCCGCTCAGCGCCGCATTGATCTCCTGCGCGCCCTTAATGGCGTTGACCATCACGCCGCTCGCCGCGCCGATCATCTGCATGCCGGTGTCGAATGTCAACAACTGCTGCAACCCGGCCTCCCGCGCATTCATCGCGTTTCCATCGCCAAATCGCTCCAAACCCAGCGGCGTGCCAGGCGCAAGATTGATCGGCCGCGACGTCACCCCCTGCAGGAACGCGGCGCTCCCCTGCACCGAAACGCCCATCGGAAACGTCGACGCGTTGATCCCCGTTAACAAATCCGCAATCCGCCCGCCCCACCCCGGTCCGCCCGGCGACAGCGGATTCGACGTCTGCCATTGCACCGTTTGGTCGGAATGCGAGTAAAGATTACGCGGTAAAGTCGTACTATTTAACATGGCCTTTGTCGTCGGCGTCACCAGCGTGCCGACGTTGAAGACCATCGCCGCCTTCTGCTGGTTATAAAGCCGCTGCAAGTTCACCAGCCGCGGATGCAGCCCGTACGGCGTCTGCCCGCCGCCCGCCGCCACCGGCAGGAGAGTGGCGGATGGCAGCGCGATGTTCGGCCGCATTCTCTGGTAAGCCTGATACCGGGTCGCGTCCAGCGGAATAATCATGTTATTCGCGTCGTTGCCCCCGAACAGGAAAATGCACACCAGCGCTTTGTAGTTAGGCGCGCTTTGCGCCAGCGCGGACATTTGGCCCAGGTTCATTAACTGCGCCCCGGCTCCCGCCGCCGCTAACGTCCGGCAGGACCGTAGAAAGTTTCGTCTCGATTGCATGTCGGTTTCTCCCCATTGCCCTTAGTGTTCTACCTGGAATTGTGAAGCGGTGAAGGCCAAATAGAACGCCGTCAACACCCTTTCCTGCAAGTTCGGCGCGGCCTGGATCGCGGTCAGCATCACCCCTCGGGTTTCCGCCGGCATCGTGCCGCCAAACGCCAGGAAATTGATCTTGTTCAACAGCGCTCCGGTGTCGGACGCTACCGCCAGCCACGGCGCCATTTGCAACCGCACCTCCGATCCGAATCCGCCCGAAATCAATCTGG
>JBJXFL010000113.1:0-89011 GCA_046155405.1 Bryobacteraceae bacterium
TCAACTCCGCCCGTAGTCAAAGCCGGCATTGAAAACAAATGATCCCGGTCATGTTTCGGGACTACCCAGGAAGAAAAAATGCCTCACAATTCCTGGATCCTGAGGCAAACTGCGGAAGTTGGGCTAAGCGGACCAGCGTCAGTACCTGTTGTTTCTTTTTCTTCGGTCAAGACATTGCTCACTATCACGGAGGTTATTCCCCCGTCATTTTCAATGTCCTGGCCCCTCTCCCTATTGGCCGGTTTTCAGGTGACCATCATTGGCCGGTTTTGGGTGACCGCCGAAGGTCATCGCCGCCGCGCCGGAATTGCTTGACGCACTCCAATACTTTTTAAACATAATGCACGGCTACGATTCAAGTATGCGCAAAGGCTACGTCAAGCTTGCTCTGGATACGGCACGCAACGCTATCGCTAAAGCGAAAGGAACTCCGCTATGAGCACCTTCCGCAACACCATCGTCAACGCCGACTGCCTGGAACTCTTGCCTAAGATCGCCGCCCGCAGCGTCGATTTCATCCTCACCGACCCGCCCTACCTTGTGGGCTATAAGTCTCGCGACGGTCGCACGGTTCCGAACGATGATAACGACTCCTGGCTTAAACCAGCTTTTGCCGAAATGTACCGCGTCCTGAACAACGACAGCTTTTGCGTCAGAGTCAAAGCCTCAGATGCATACTGACCACTACCCAAGGCCCAGAGAGCTCGACCCGCCGGGCTGACGATCAGCATCTTTCGACTATCTCGAATCTCTACCTAATCGGTTGGGAGATGGCCGGTTACGTAACGGTGGAACCCCCGCACCTTCCTCTGCACCATAATTTATTGTGAACTATACTAGTAGTCCTGGTACGGACAGGTTATCCATGATGGATTACCTCCTGTTCGTGAAGGCAACCAGCGGAGGGAACCATGGAAAAGCGCCTTGGATTATGGCTCTTAACTCCGGCTATCTTGTTAGCCGGCAATGTCTTAGACACACCACAAGTTAATGTGGAACCACCAACTTTCGCCAGCATCGGTTTTCAAGTGCTACATGGCGGAGATGATAACCGCAACGCTTCCGTTACATTGCGGTATCGGATTTTTGGCAGCGCCACTTGGCGGAATGCGCAATCTCTGATTCGGGTACCGGTGGAGCGGGTCGACTGGAAAGCGCTGCCCCGTCAGTTTGCGGGATCGCTTTTCGATTTGCGGCCCGGCATTGCGTACGAGTATGAATTGAACATCGCCGACCCGGACGGCTTCGCCCAGACGATCTTCGGCATCGCCAACACCCGGCCGCTGCCCGCTCCCGCCGCCAACCCTCGGACCGTATCGGCCACCAGCGTCGCTAGTCTGCAGGCGGCCGTGGCCGGGGCACAACCGGGCGATGTCATCACCCTGAAGGCCGGCGTTTACTCGATACCGTCTCTGATTGTCGCCAACTCCGGCACCGCTTCGAACCCAATTACGATAAGGGGAGCGTCCGCGGACAAGACAATTTTGGACGGCCAGAACTGCGACTGCAACGTGATCGAGGTGTGGGGCAGTTACATCCGCATCGAGTCGATGACGCTTCGCAACGCATTCCAAGGGTTGCGATACTTCGGCGCTTCAACCGGTAATCAGTTCACCCGCAATATAGTCGCCAACGTGGAGAAGGGGATTAACAGCCAAGCCGGCCAAACAAGTTTCCTGATTGCCGACAATCAGTTTTCCGGCCGCGTTGCCTTTGCCCCGCCGTATTCGGAACTGCCCGATTCCTACGCCATTCAAATACTCGGTTCCCATCACATTCTCGCGCACAATCAAATCACCGGCTTTTTCGATGGAATCCGGCTGTTTGGAGGCGGTAACCGCAACGTCGACATCTATGGGAACGATTTTGTATTTGTCGCCGACGATGGAATTGAACTGGACGATTCGGACGGAAACAACCGGGTGCAGCGCAACCGTATTTCAAATTCTTCCACCGGGGTCAGCACTCAACCCGTCGCGGGCGGACCGGCCTACATTCTGCGCAATATCGTAATCAATCCCAACACGGAGCAAATTAAGTTCCACGCCAACTCGGGTCCGCCGCCGCGCTCCCCAAGCGGCGTGTATGTGTACCAGAACACCTTCGTTAGCCCCAATCGGGCCCTCACCATGGGCGCCGCCCTTCCGGGATATGACAGCCACTTCCGGAACAACATTTTTACCGGTACGGTGGGTGGTTCGGCCGTTGGCTGGGATGGCCCGATGTACGGGCTAAGCTTCAACTACGATGGCTACCACCCGGGTGGAAGGGCGTATTGGAATTGGCAGGGCGCTTATGTGGACTACCCGAATGTCGCCGCCATGGTGGCCGGCGGAGTAGTGGAATCGCAAGGCCTGGCGCTCTCGGACAACGTATTTCTTGGCGGCCTGACGGCTCCGCCGGGTTTCAATCTATATGTGCCGCCCCAGCTTCCGCTGTTGTCTCCGGGAGGAAACGGCGTCAACGCCGGGTTGACGATGAGCAACATCAACGATTACTTCACCGGCGCCGGCGCCGATCTGGGCGCGCTCGAATCCGGTTGCCCCCCGCCCTTGTTTGGTCCGCGACCCGCTGGCGTCGACGATTCGAACCAAGTGCGCGGCTGCCAGGAAACGCCGGTGCCCGCCAACACGAATCCGGCCAACTTGGGAGTCTTGCCGATAAGAGGCGTGGGCGCTCAACGGGTCTTCACGGCTTCCGCGTCGGATCCCAATGGCGCGGCCGACCTGGAGAGCATTACGCTTCTCGTCGGCCCTTCATCCACGATTGCGCAGGGATGCGCGGTTGTGCTGAAGCGCGTGACTGAGAGTATTTATCTTTACAACGACGGCGGCACGGCGCTCCTCGGCCCCATTAAGCCGGGATCGGCGCAAACGTTGGCGAACAGCCGATGTACCGTCAATGGCGCGAGTTCGCTTGTCGAGTACGTTTCGTCGCAAAATACGGTCCGGTTCTCCGCCGATGTGGCTTTCGCTTCCACTTTCCGGACCCTGAAGAACGTCTACCTCAACTCGCTCGATCTGAACGGCGCGAGTGGCGGCTGGACCCTCTCCGGGACTTGGCGCTGAACCGCCTGTAGCGGTTGGTGCGGGCTGGACTTTTACTATTGCCAAAGCCCGGCCCGCGCCAACCGCTCCTTCCCGATTTCAATTCGCCGCGAGAATATGTCGTCCATCGACAGAGCGCCCGCATTCATCGCGAAGTACGTCCGGTCTTTCCCGTTCTGGACAAACCCCACCAGCCACACCTGCGGCCCCGCCTCGCGGTCCGTGCACGCACCGGTCTTGTAGTAGAGTTCGCGGCCATCCCGCGATTCCTGCCGCATGAACTCCTCTACGGCCGCCACATGCCGCGGCGTCAAGCCGTACTCATTCCGAAACAGACGGTCCAAAAACTCCACCTGCTCCACCGGTGAGATGCGCAACGAACTGCCTAGCCAAAACGGATCCGCCCAGCCGCCGGTGTCGCGATTTCCGTAGCCAAACCGATCCAGAAACGCTTGCATCGTTCCCCGCCCGGCACGTTCCGCGATCTCCCGGAAATACCAGATGGCCGACGCGCGGAACGCCGTTCGCAGATCCTGATCCTTCGCCCACGCCTCCGGCCAAAACGTTTGCGACCGGTGCTTTTTGTCGTCGTACTTTAAGACGTGGTCCGGAGTTGGAATCACGCCGGTCTCGAGGCCAATCACGGCGTTTGGAATTTTGAATGTGGAGCACGGCGCCATTCTCCTACGCGCCCGCCCAGCGCCTTCATGCACCTTTGCCAGGCCATGCGGCGTGATAGTCACGAATGTCACCTCCTCCGCGCATATCATCCCCATGCCGAGTATCATCGATAAAAGTAGTCGCATGTCTCTATTGTCACGCCGTGGATTTCTCGCCTCGCTCGCCGCGCCGCAGCGCACGGTGCTGGTGCACGAACATATTCTCGTCGACTTCGCCGGTGCCGCCACGGTTAGCCGCAAGCGCTATGATCGCGACGAAGTTTATCGCATCGCCCTCCCGCATCTCGAAGCGTTGAAGCGACACGGATGCGTGCGCCTGCACGAATGCACGCCGAATTTCGTTGGCCGGGATCCCGTGCTCCTCGCCCGCCTGCAACAGGCCAGCGGCATTGAGCTGTGGACGAATACCGGCCTCTACGCCGCGCGCAATTTCATCTTCCTCCCCGACTACGCCCACGCGGAAAACGCTCGGCAACTGGCACGGCGCTGGGTCCGCGAAACGCGCGAAGGCGTGGAAGGCATGACGCCCCGCTTCATTAAGATCGGCGTCGACGGCGGTCCACTGCCTCCGCTGAGCCGCAAGATCGTGACCGCCGCCGCCCACGCCAGCCGCGAAACCGGGCTCCCCGTTTGCGCCCACACCGGCGACGGCGCCGCCGCGCAGGAAGAGCTTGAAATTATCATTGGCAACAAGGTGGAAGCGTCGAAGTTTATCTGGGTCCACGCGCAGAATGAACGCGACTTCGCGGTGCATGAAAAGATAGCCCGCGCCGGCGCCTGGGTGGAGTTCGACGGTATTTCGCCGCAAGGTCTCGATTGGCACCTGCGCTGCGTTCAGAACCTGGCCGCGAAGGGCTTGCTGAACCGCGTGTTAATCTCGCATGACGCTGGCTGGTATCACGTCGGCGAGCCCGGCGGCGGGCGCTTCCGCGGCTTTACGTACCTCTTTACCGATTTCGTACCCAAGCTTGACCCCGCCCAGGCTCGTCAACTGCTCGTCGAGAATCCGCGCGTCGCTTTCGGTTAGTCCGGGTAAGCCAGCGGCGCCAGCGCCAGCACGGCAAACCCCGTCGCGGCCGAAGAGATCCATTGGTCGTGTCCGTGCGGAAACCCAGTCTCCCGATACGGCTGGAACCCAAAGCCGCGGGACCGCACATGCCAGGAGCCGTCGTCCTTCTGCAGGCGCCGCAAATACGCCGCGCCGAGTTGCCAGGCGCCATTGCCAGATCCAGCCCCCTCGTGCAGCGCCCACAGTGCGATCGCCGTGGCATAGGCGTCGGTGGCCATTTCGGGGTGCTGCGCCCAACCGCTATTCGGGCGTTGCAGCCGCTCCAATTGCCGGGCCAGTTCCGGAATCCCCGCCGGCTTCCCCGCCCACTTCAGCCCCAAAATCCGGAACGACAAACTCTGCACATCGTTCGCGGCCGCCGACTCCAAGTAAGCCGCGCCACGCGCCACCCGCGCCGCATACTCCTCCTTCAATCCCGGCAGCGGATAGCTCAACAAACCGCGCATCGAAAGCGCCGTGTACTTCGCGTCACCGCTACCCAACGGATGCCGAACATCCGACACCACCCAAGCGCCGCTTGCCGTTTGGGCCTTCGCCAGACAGTTCGAAGCCAAGTCGGTCCACTGCGATCGCGGCTGCCGGTCGCCCGCCAGCCCCACCAAGTCATAACTCAACGTCGCGACATACCCGCCCAACGTCGCGCACCCCATTTGCCAAAGGTTGTTCTCCGAGAGTTTCAACAGCGCCGTCACCGCCTCCGCCTGCGACTTCGACACCGCTTCATTCACCGCCAGCCCCTTCTTCCGCGCTACACCCGCCGCCATTTGGGGAATCGATTGATGATGGCAGGAAATGCAGCCATTGATCTTGTAGAACTCCGGTCCCGCCGCTTCCAGCAAGCTCACCGCCTTTTCAAGAGATTCCCGAAACGGTTGCCATTTCCTCTCCGCGTCCGGAACGGCAT
Source organism: Bryobacteraceae bacterium (assembly GCA_046155405.1). Taxonomy (GTDB): domain Bacteria; phylum Acidobacteriota; class Terriglobia; order Bryobacterales; family Bryobacteraceae. The sequence continues at coordinate 5,701 of JBJXFL010000113.1, forward strand.
CCACCAGCGGCGCCGGCTTCCCGCCCAGCGCCAACACGATCTGTTTCTTCCCGCGCTGCCGCGCGATGTCCAACGCCGTGTCGCCGCGTACGTCCTTCGCCTCCCTATCCGCGCCTTTCGCCAACAACAGGCGAATCACCTCTTCCGAAGCCTTCTCTCCACCGGCGGCGTACATCAGCGCCGTTCGCCCCCGGCTATCTCTGGCGTGGACATCCGCGTCCAATCCCAGCAACGTTCGAACCCGGTCCGCCAACCCCGAGTAAGCCCGCAACATTAGATCCGTAACTTCCTGTTTGCTCCCGGCCACCAATTTCCGCCGCGCTTCTTCACCTCGGTATTGCGGAGCTTTCTCTTCCAGCACACGCCACATCGCTTCATTACCCAACGCACGCCGCATCGCCTCATCCGCGACCGGCGCCCCGGCCGCAAGCGCCGTCCGTACGAGGTCGACATCCCCGCGCCGCACCGCGTTGTTCAACTCCCGCGCTTCCGGCTTGGCCCCGTGCTTCAACAAATACCGGACAGTCCCGGATCCCGCCGGCAAAGCCATCGCATGCCGTAACGCCGTGTTCCCGCCCGCCGACCTTGCGTTCACATCCGCGCCCCGCTCCACCAGCAATTGCACTTTCGCCAAGTCCCCGCACGCAACCATCAGCGCCGTCCCCCCGGCCTTCCCCGGCAAGTTCACGCCGGCGCCGCGATCGAGCAACAGCTTCACTCCGTCCACCGGCAGATACAACACCGCGTGCATCAACAGCGTCTGGCCCTGTTCATCCTTCGCGTTCACACTCACGCCCGCGTCCAGCGCGGCAACCAGAGCGCGTGGGTCTCCATTTCGCAATGCTTCAAACGCGGCCGGCGACCCACCCAGTGTCATCACAAAAAGAACAGCAACGGGAAACCGGCGCATAGCGGGCATCAGCCTTTCTTGTGCGGCGAACGCGCTGCCAGCCATAAGCGCAGCGACATCGGCAGCTTGGGATATAAATGAACAAACCAACGATACCGCCAATCCGGGACTACATACAACCGGCCGGGAGCGAAACAATCCAGCGACTCGCGGACCACATCCTCGGCCTTCAGCCACATCGACCGCGCGACCTTGCTCCGGTCCATACCCATCGCATCGTGAAACCCGGAAATCGTAAACCCGGGGCATAGCGCCTGAATCGTTACCCCCGGCGCCGCCCGCCGCATCTCCAAATACAGGCCCTCGCTAAACGCCGCCATCCACGCCTTCGACGCGCAATAACTGACGTTCCCAACACTTCGCCCGAAACTCGCCACCGAGGCGACGTTGATAATTCCGCCCGCATTGCGTTCCACCATCCCCGGCAGTACCGCGCGGCTCAGCCGCACCGTCGCCATCACATGCAACCGGTGCATCTCCATCTGCCGGTCCAGCGGCGTCTCGTGAAACAAGCCTTGCGTCCCAAAGCCCGCATTGTTCACGAGCAGTTCCGGCCGCCGCTGTTCCAATTCCAACGCGACTCTTTCCAGATCATCCGAACAAGCCAAATCCGCCGCTATCGTCTCCGCCCCGCCTACGGCCTCCGCCACCTCGCGCAGCTTCTCCGCTCGACGCGCGATCAAGAGCAACGAGTATCCTCGCGCCCGCAATTGCTTCGCAAATTCGGCACCAATTCCCGCCGACGCGCCCGTGATCGCCGCAAGTCGCATTCGCTCCTCCACTTATGAAACAATCATCCCAAGCCTATGCCCACACGACGCGATTTCGCTCTCTCCGCACTGGCCGGCACCGCCGCCGCCGCTACAAAAAAACCGCTTGAGCCGCTAACGCCCGGGATCAAAATTTCTCTCCAGGTTCCCACGAACCCCAGCGACGACGACCTTGTCTTCGCCAAACAGCTTGGCGTCGAATGGGTCAACATCCCCTCCGGCGGCACGCAATCCACCGCCGAGAATTTTAAGCTTTGGAAGTCGCGCGTCGAAGCCAACGGCATGCGCGTGTGGAACATCGGCAACTCGAATGTCCACAATATGGAGCAGGTGACGCTTAACATGCCCGGCCGCGACCAGAAAGTGGAAGAGTACAAACAGTTCCTTCGCAACCTCGCCGCCGCCGGGCTGACATACACCACCTACGCCCACATGGCCAATGGCATCTGGAGTTCCGAACGCAGCGCCACGCGCGGCAACGCCTCCGCCCGCCACTATCTGCGCACGACCGCGAAAGGCGTCTGGGCCGGCAAGACGTTCGACGGCGAACTCACCCACGGCCGCCGCTATTCGAAGGAAGAAATCTGGGAGAACTACACGTACTTTATCCGCCAGGTAGCGCCCGTCGCCGAGGAGTTGGGCATTCGCATCGGCATCCATCCGGACGATCCGCCGGAGACCGAAATCGCCGGCATTCCCCGCTGCATTTTCTCCACTTATGACGGCTACATGCGCGCCCTGGAAATTGCCGACAGTCCCAATGTCGGCGTGTCTATGCGTCGGCACGTGGCTCGAAGGCGGCAAGCTCACCGGACGCGAAGTGAATGACGCTCTCCGCGGCTTCGCCAAAATCGGCAAGCTATGGAAGGTGCATTTCCGCAATGTCACGGCGCCTGTTCCGGACTTCACCGAGACGTTCATCGATAACGGATACGGCGATTTGGCGAAGGTCATGCGGACACTTGTCGATGTCGATTTCCGCGGCAACCTGATCGCCGATCATGTGCCGACGATGGTGGGCCACCGCAATGTGGCTTGGGCTTACAGCATCGGCTACATGAAGGGGCTCTATAAAATGGCTGGCGACGCACAGCCCAAGTCGCGCCGCCAGTTGGCATAACTAACTACAACTCCTCCACCTGCAACGGACCAGCCCCCTTCCACGCCGCGCGGAATTCCGCCTCCACCAGCGCGGCTTCCCGCTCTTTTCCCTGCGCCGCCAGTGTCTTCCAAAGCAGGAACAGCACACGCCCATCGCGCGCCTGCTTTTGCAGCGACTCGCGCAGCACCGCCTCCGCCTCGGCCAACTTACCCGCCCGTAACAGCACGGCGCCCAAGGACTGCCGAACCTGGTAGTACCAAATCGGAGGCTCGTCGTATCGCAAGTTATCTTGCGCTTTAACCGCAACAAGCCAATGCTCCGCCGCCCGATTCAAGTCTCCCTCGGCGTCCGCAATCCGCGCCGCCAACGACTCCGCGGCTACCGTCAAATACGCCTCCGTGTACGCCGGCTCATAGATCGTCTCCGGCGCCACTTTCCTTGCCGCCGCGCGCATTGTCTCAAGGCTCTCCCGGGCCGCCGGAATGTTCTTCTTCCACGCCTCCCGCGTGCTGCGGGCATAGTGATAAGCCACGGTGGAAACAGCATACTTTTCCGCCGGAGCCGCCGGCAAAGCGACCGTGGGACACCACACCGAAAGCTGATACTGATACGCCACAAACATCTGCAGCATCGGCATCGCATCCAATCCCGGCGAAACCTGCTTGACCAACTCTTTCCCCGTCTCCGACGCCTCCGCGCACTTTCCCTGCGCGCCCTGTGCATATAGCAGGAAGTGAATGTTATGGGGATAGTACATCAGCGGATACAACCCATCCGCCGGCTTACCCTTCAAATAGGCCCGATCCACCGCCACCGCCGCGGCATTCACCGTGGCCGCCGGATCCCAATGGCCCAGGCGCGCGTAGATGTGGCTCGGCATGTGCACCAGGTGCCCGGCCGCCGGAACAAGCTTGTCCAGCCGGTTCGCCGCCGCCAGCGCACGCTCCGGATTCGGCGACGCCTCCACGGCATGGATGTAGTAGTGATTCGCCCCGGGATGCTCCGGCCATCGCCGGAGAACGCTTTCCAACACGCTCACAAATTCCAGCGTCCCGTCCGCCGGCTTGCCATCGGCGCTCCAATATTTCCAGGGGTTCAAATTCATCAGGCTCTCGGCATAGAGCGTCGCCGCGTCCGGGTCGTCCGGGTAATCGCGGTGCAACGCCCCCATCGCCGCCGCATAGTTTCGCGCGAGTTGCTTGCGGTCGGCCTTCGGGTCCGACGAATAGCGCTTTTCTAAAGCCTCCACGTACCGTTTCTCATGCCCCGGCGCGCCGCCCGTCAGTGCCTTTGCCCGCGCAATCGCCTCCCAGGCTTTCCGCTCCCGCGTCTCGTCCGGCCCGTTGTTGATGTGGCTCCCGAGCGATAATGCCATGCCCCAATGCGGCATCGGCGATTTCGGGTCCAGCTCCGCCGCCCGCAAAAACAGCCGCTGCGCCTCGTCGTGATTGAACCCGTAAATCATCGCCAGCCCGGCGTCGAAAAACTGTTGCGCCTTGGGAACGCTAGTATGAATCCGGAACGAATACTCCCCCGTCGCCGGTAGTTCCTTTGCCGCTCCCGGACCCTTACCATCGGGAGTGTGGCTATGTTGCGCCAACAAGCCCACCGAACTTAAGATCATCATTCGAAACCACATTGTGAAACCACTCTTTCTGTTCTGTACCATAACTCTTCTGCCCGCTCAGCCCGTCCTACCGCGAATTCATGCAAACAACGCCCACGGCTGGTGGAACTACTTCGGCGATCACCCCATCGGCGATACTAAATGGGGCCTTCACCTGGAAGGGCAATGGCGGCGACACGATATCGCCGCCAGTTGGCAACAGCTTCTCCTGCGTCCGGCCGTCAACTATGCCGTGCATCCCAGCATTACGTTGACCATCGGATATGGATTCGTTGCCACTAGCCGCTACGGTGAATTTCCCGTTGGCGTGCCCTTCCCTGAACATCGCGTATTTCAACAGGCACAAGTGGTCCACAAGATCGGAAAAATTAACACGGCGCACCGCTATCGGCTGGAACAGCGTGAATTGGGGGAACTTTCCGTCGCGCCAAACGGCGACCGGCGCGTTACCCGTTGGCGCCACGAAAACCGCTTCCGCTATATGTATCGCGTCACGGTGCCCATCAAAGGGAAGTGGTCGATTGCGCTCTACGACGAGATCTTCATTAATTTCGGCAAGAACGTCGCCGCCAACGTCTTCGACCAGAATCGCGCCTACGCCGCCTTGACCTACAACCTGCTCGGAAAATCACGCCTCGAAGTGGGCTTCATGGAACAGACGCTCCAACAACGCAACGGCCGCGTTTTCGAGAACAATCACACGCTGATGGTGTCGATTTTTTCTACGATGCCCTTCGGCAAACGCTAACCCAACTTCCGCAGTTTGCCCCAGGGTCCAGGAATTTTGAGGCGTTTTCGAACCGTGGGCGATCCCAAAACACGACCGGGGTCATTTGTTTTCAACACAGGTTTTGACTACAGGCGGAGTAGGGTGCGAAAAGTGCCGTGTAGTGAAGACCAAGCCTGTTGTCTGGACGGCGGAAATCCGTAGAATGACTGTCTGTACCTGCGTCCCTGTTTCCGCCAAAAGGATGGCATCTTGCTTAAGAAGCGCTGTGTCGCCAGGCCTACCGACCACCAGGCAATTTTGCTTCAGCGCCTCGGCTTACATATGCCCTCTTCCCCAACATAATTTGTAGTGAAGACTTTTGAGGCTCCGTGCTGCAAAGACACGTGCTTATTCTTCAAACTGCGGAAGTTGGGCTAATATTTCCGCAACACCGCAACCAGCTTGCCCTGTACCTGCAAGCTCGACGCGGCCACGAATATCGGCTCCATCGCCGAGTTCGCCGGCTGCAAGCGCACTTGCCCGTTCGGCTCGCGGTAGAAACGCTTCAGGGTCGTTTCCATACCGTCCACCAGCGCGACGACAATCTCCCCGTCCCGCACCGAATCCGCTTTCTGGATCAGCACATAGTCGCCGTTGCAGATGTGGTCGTCGATCATCGATTCGCCCCGCACCTGTAGCGCATATGTCCCCGGATCACCGGCAAAGTCCTGGAAATGTAACATTTCCGGATTCGCAATTGCCTCCACCGGCACGCCCGCCGCAATCTTGCCCATCAGCGGCACTGCCAGGCCCGTCTCAAAAGCCCGGCGCTTGTCTACTTCGGCCGCATACTTCGGCGCAATCTCCAGCGAACGGCTTTGGTTGAACGACCGCCGCAAGTACCCTTTCGATTCCAAGGACGAAATATGCTTGTGAATCGTCGCCAGAGAATTCAGCGATAAACCATCGGCAATCTCTTCGTACGACGGCGAGAAGCGGTTCTTCTCGATGAAATCCGCTAGAAACTCGAGAACTTCTTTTTGCCGTCGTGTCAGTGCCATCTCAGCAACAGTATGGGCGAACGAATAGCGAAGGTCAAGCGAAAAAGGAAAACAAACGGCGAAATTAGTTCTTTCCGCAATATCCCGGCACGCCGCACATGGAACTGCCGCAACCGCCCGATGGCATCGGAGCGGCTCCCGGCCCCATTTGCGCCGCGAACGTGGAATACCGCTGTTCCAATTTCGCTCCCCCGCAGCCCGGGCAAGCCGCCGCCGGAGAACTCGCTCTCACCAGCTTTTCAAATTGGTTTCCGCACTCGTCGCATCGATATTCGTAAATCGGCATTTTTTCTACTCCAGTAGCTCATTCACCAGTTTATCAATCCCTTGCCTTACCTCGCTCGACAAAGTGTTGTAGTTGTTCACCAGCACCGTAAACGCCAGCCGCCCGTGCATGGGATGCTCCAGATAACCGCCCAGCGCGCTTACATGAGACAGCGTTCCCGTCTTTGCCCGAATCCGGCCCTTCTCGGCCGCACTTACAAACCGCCTGCTCAAAGTCCCATCTTCCCCGCCCACCGGAAAAGACGCCATCCAAGCCTCCTTCGCCGCCGATCCCGCCATAAACACCAGTAACTTCGTCGTCGCTTCCGGTGTCAATAACGTTAGCCGCGACAACCCCGACCCATCCTCGAAATTCACGTCGTCTTTCCGCAATCCCACCGTCGTTTCGAGGAATGTCTTCAACTCTCCCACTCCCGCCTCCCGGCTCCCATACGGCTTACCCTGCCGGCTAACTTCCCGCAGTAACAGCTCCGCGTGTAAGTTCTGGCTGGCTTTATTCACCACTTGCACTAACTCGGCCAACGGCCGCGACTGGCGCTCCGCCAACACAAAGGACCATTCCGGCCCCATGTCGTCCGTCCCCGTCCGATGCCTCGCGCGCGCCGGATCGCGTACCGCAATACCCCGCCGTTCCAGCGCTTCCGCCAGCACCTGCGCGGCATATAGCGCCGGATCGGGCACCGCCAATAATGTTGTATAAGCCTTGGCGTCGGCGGCGATCGTCCCGGTCACTCGCAGTTCATTCGTGTTCGCCGGCCGTTCCACCCGAATGCGCCCCCGCTCCCCCGCCGTCACAGTCGTGACATACGGCACCAGAGTAACTTGTCCCACATCCGCGCTCAGATATACCTCCGCCTCCTCCCCGGCCGTCTCACCCGGTCTAACTTCCAATCGGAACGAGTTATCCTGCAGTGTCAATGCCGATACCGGCGCGCCATACTCATACAGCGGATCGTCGATACTCCAACCGTCCGGAAACGGATCCCAAAAATAAGCCGTATCGTCGCCGATAAGCGCCCCGTCGATCCGCTTTACGCCCCGCCGCGCAATCTGCTCCGCCAAATCTTCTATTCCCGGCGCCGCGTCCGCCCATTCCTTGTCTTGGTCGTAAGGATAGGTCCGCCCCGACAACGATGGATCCCCGCCGCCCACCAGCCGTACATCGCCCTGAATCACTCCGTTAAGATCCGGCCCGTCTTCCGCGATTGCCCGCGTCGTCATCCGGTACTCCGCGCCCAACCGTGTTAGCGCCAACGACGTCGAAAACAGTTTCGTATTCGACGCCGGCACAAACCAACTCCGCGCATTCCGGGCAAACACCTCCTTCCCCTCTAAATTCACCACCCGCACGCCCACATGCGCCCGCGCCAGCGCTGGCGTACCGGCGATCACCTCCTCCACCCGCTCCGCCAAAGCCGCGCTCTTCTTCCTGGGCGCCCCCGATACGGCCACGAAACAAATGAGTGTTAAAAGCGGGATTTTGCGCGGCATTGACAGTTCCCACGATTATACTGTGGCCATGCGTCCCTTAGTCCTGGCCGCCCTTTCCATGGTCCTCCCCGCCCAGGAGATTATGCCCGCCCGCGCCGCCGCGGCCAATTACGAAGCCCACGCCCCCATCGGCCCGCACACCCTCGCCGCCGAATTCCTCGGCCGCACCGTCCCCGCCCCCAACTCCGCCTTCGTTCTACAGCACTACGTAGTCGTTGAAGTCGCCCTTTTCACCCGCGCCTACGAATTCAATTCCGCCCGCTTTTCCCTACGCCTCAACCGCAAATCACCCCTGCTCGCACAAACGCCCGGCATGGTGGCCGCCTCCTTGAAGTACGCAAACTGGGAAAGCGAACGCCAAATTACCGCGACGGCGGGCGTCGGTAACGCCGGCGTCATCCTGGGCCGCGATACGAAAGCTCGCTTTCCCGGCGACCGCCGCCAACCCGCTCCCCCGCCCGGCACTCCCATCAAAGCGGAACCCATCCCCGAAAACGCCCCGTGGGATTGGGTGGCCAAATTAGCGTGGGAAGACGGCCCCGTCAAGGGGCCCGCCGGCGGTCTATTGTATTTCCCCCACCACGGCAGCCTGGCCAAGCTCAAGACAATCGATTTAATCTACGACGGCCCCGAAGGCCTAGTCACTTTGTCTCTGCGCGGGTCAACCGAGTCTCCAGCCAAATCAACAGAACCAGCACGCAGACCATAATGGAACCCAGCGCCGGCAGCAGCATCACCTTGCCCACGCCCCACTGTTGCGCCACCATCCCCAAGATCCCCGGCGTCAACAGCCCCCCCATCAGCCCCAGCGAGAAGATCCCGCCGAAGAACCCCGGATGATAGTACGGAAAGCGGTGCCCGATCGATTCCACCGTCAACGGATAAATCGACGCAAATCCCCCGCCGATCAGTGTAATTCCCACCACCGCCCCGCCCATCTTCTCCGTCAGGCTCAGCAGCACGCAGCCCAATAGCGCGGCCAGCACGCTCCCCATCAACATTCGCGAATGGCGAACGCGCGGCAGCATCGCTTGCGCCACAATCCGCCCCGCCACTAATGCCGTCCAATAGAGCGCCAGTAGCAGAATCCCGCTCGTCGGGCTCATCCCCAACTGTTGGATCAGGAACAATGGCAGCCATCCCGCGATCGCCCACTCATTTCCGAATTGGAAGAACAACAGCAGCGCGAACAAAATCGCCCCCGGCGATCGAAAATCGGCCAGCGCTTTCTTGACGGAAGGAAACTCATGAGGCGTGTAGACGAAAGGTCCACCCACCGCGAATCCGATCGTGAAATAGAAGGGAATCACCGCTAATAGCACCAGCATGCTCGGCACCGTGTAGAAGTCGAAGGCGCCGGCCGTCAGGAGCGCCGTCGTCAGGCACCCCAGCCCGAACAGCCCGCCGGAAAGGTTAATAGTCGACGCCGCGTCGTGCCGATATAGCGGAGTGATCGCATGAAAAACGGCCGTATTCACCATCGCCCCCGCCCCGCCAACCAGGAACAGCGCGAACATACGCAGCGATGGCGGATGCGGTCCCGATAGATACGCCAACGCCAGCAAGCCCGCGCAAGCCAACCCACTCGCCACCGCCAGCAGCAACCGCAATCCCGTCCTCCCCACCAGCCAATGGCATGCCTGCGACCCGGCGTAGATCCCAAAAGTGAGGAAGAGGAAATAGAGCCCCACCGTGCCATGATCGGAGCGCAGATGGTAGCCCCACGCCGGCAGCACCGCGCCCAAAAACGAGAACAGTACGCCCGAGAGGAAGAAACCTCCCAACGCCCGCCGCCCAGTCGCCGCCTGCAGCGTGGGTAGCCGACCCGTGTCCGAAACCGGTATTCCTTGCGTCGTTGCCGGCATCCGCCCCATTGTAACCCTCCCCAATTCGGTATCTGGTATCAAATTCTTCCAAATTACGGATTCCTTACAAATTTCGCTCCGACGTTTCAACAACTTACCGATTGGCCTCGCATCTGCTATGAAAGCGATAGCCATTCTACACCAGCCTTCCTCTGGTGGGAGTTGTCTCCTTACCGGCCCCGCCCTTCTTCAGCGGGGCCGATTTGTCGATAGCAACCCCCATCCCGTTGACCACTGAAAATTCTTACCCCCAATATCTCGTAGGCGAGTGGAAAAACTATTGACAAGCGAAAAGGTTCGCCTTAGCATGTTCTTATCACTGAGGAAGGAGGTGGTCCAGTCATATGGTAATTGGAAGTTCTTCTGGGCGCAGGGAGGTTACCGACAGTTGAGTCGGACCTCTTGATCTCAGGCTTCGATACAGTGGCGAGGCCGCCGTTCCCGTGGACCGGTGCCCTCCCTGCGCTGCGAACCAAGCCCTACATAGCATAAGCGCTAGACACAGAACGCCCGCCTCGGGTCCGTCCCCGAGGCGGGCGTTCTGCGCCTGTGGTATCATCGAAATAGGAAAGTCATGAAAGCCGGAATTCACCCCGCCTATAACGCTGTCAAAGTCATCTGCGCGTGCGGAACCCATTTTGAAACCCGCTCCTCCCACAAAGGGGATATCCGCCTGGAAATCTGCTCCGCTTGCCACCCGTTCTTCACTGGCAAGCAAAAGCTGATCGATACCGAAGGCCGCGTGGATCGCTTCCAAAAGAAGCTGCTAAAATCCGCCGCCATTAAGGCCGCGCGCGAAGTCGCAACCCCCAACTAATTCGATTTCTTCGAATCAAACATGAGAAAAGGCCTTGCCGCCCGGCAAGGCCTTTTCTCATTTCAGCCCGATAATCGGCTACGGCCCGCCGCCGAACCCCGGCTTCCGTTTCGCGTCCCGCTCCGCGCGCATCTTGTCGTATTCACGCATCTGCTCGTCGCCCAGGATGGCGCGAATTCCGGCCGTCTGGTCGGACTGAATTTTTTCCATCTCCGGCTTTGTTCGCTCCCGGAATTCCTTGAAGCGGTCCCGGGTCGCATCCAGCACTTTTTCGATGCCGACGGCTTGGGCGTCGGTCAGTTTCAACCTCTGCGTCATCTCCGACATGTACGCGCGCCGGTACTCGTCCGGAGTCTTCCGGCTCGTCGTCGCGCTCACGGTCTTAACGGTATAAAGCCGATGTCCAAACCCGCCGACCGCCACACCGCCGGCAAACACCAGCGTCAAGTACAATGCGATGGTTACGTTGCTGCGCTTCATTGCTTTCCCGTCGGATCTCCGCTTGACTCCCCGCTTGAATTCATCGACACCGGGAGCATCGCCGCCAAGTCTTCCGGCACCCCGTCGTCGTCCAACGCTTCAATATACGTCGACTGGTAGAACTGCGAGGACGACAACGCCGTTCCCATCACCACTCCCAACACCAGACACAACGCCAGTGCGCCTACCAGCGCCCGCCGGCTCAGCGTCACCCACTGCACCACCGGGTTCCGGCGCGCCTCTATTCGCCGCCACAAGTTGGGCATAAAGTTCGCCCCGGGCTCGGGATCCGGACATGCCGTCCGGTATTCCATCAACAGCAGTTCCAGGCGTTTTTCGCGATCATTTGCCAACGACATAACGGTCTCCCAAAATTCTACCCGTTTTTCACCGGGCCTGAAGGAACATTCGCTCGCGCTTCCTGTTCCTCGTTCTTTGCAAAAGCCTTTAACACACGCTGCCGCGCTCGAAACAACCGAACCTTCAGCGCATTTTCGTTTACCTTGTATACCGATTCCAACTGCTTCAACGACAACCCTTCCACTTCCTTCAGCGTCAACAACACCCGATCTTCCTCACTCACCGAACCCAACAGCGAATTCACGAAATCCCGGACTTTTCCCTGCCGAACCTCTTCCCGCTGCGCGATCATCCCGGCATCGGCGTCGGCCATCATCACTTGTTGCTCGCTCAGATCGCTCATCCGCGCCTCGGGCCGCCGCCGCTGCTTCCGCAAATAATCGTAGGCCGCGTTCACCGTTAATCGGTAGAGCCACGGCTCAAATACATCCGGTTCGCGAAGTTGGTCCAATGAATAGTAAAGGCGTACAAACACCTCCTGGCCTACATCCTCCACATCCTCAGGCCGCCCAATAAGACGCGAAATGGTTCCCAGGATCCGTCGCCGGTATGCCTGCACAATCTGGTTGAACGCCTGATCATCGCCTTGCTTGGCCTTTAGAATGAGATCGAAGTCAACCAGCATCGAGGCTCGCCACCTAATCCGCGCGGCTCCGCCCAACTGTCTCCGGCTGGCCTTCGTGCTTCTTCCCGCAGACCGTACAAATCAGTAGGCGCTTAACCACTCTCTACAGGTTACAGCAGTTTATCCGGAGGGCGAAGAAAGAGAAAACCTTCACCTTTCTCAAGCCGCCGCCGCCGCATTCGGCCTCTGCGCCTCCCGCGAACTCTCTTCCCGTTCGCGGGAATATGCCTCAAGGGATCGCAACAACCTCTCTAACGTCGACCGCCGTTCGAGCAGAAATGACAACTGCTCCTCCACCGGTGCTGTTCTAAGCGCCGGCGGCAACAAATTTTGGGGGATCATGCTATGACGTTAGAAATAGCAGTACATTTGTCGTAATGCAATGAGAAGAAAGTACTACGACTGTTAAAAACACTCCCCGGACCTAGCGCGGCCGCTTTTGAATTCGCTCCAAAGCCTCGCGCGCCGCAGTCTGCGCGGGATCCTGCGGGTTGGAGGCGATCTTCGTGAGTTCGGCTAAACTGGTGGTGCCGCCCGTAAGACCCAAGCCCGAGATTCCCGCCGACTGGTAGCCTTCCCGGTAACGCTGCGTCTCGCGGGCGATGTACTGCTGCTCGGAAACGCTCAGCGCGCGTTCCGCTTCCGCCCGGCCCATCTGTTCGTTTCCGAACTGGCGAAGCCACTTTTGCCGGTCGGCGTAGCGCTTGCGGTAGTCCTCCACCGGAATGCGAATGGGGCCCAAACGGTAAGCCTCCCAGAACGCGGGTTCCACTCGCGCGCCAACCGCGGTAAGCTGACGCTCCGTGTCCGGCGGCACGCCAGCGCCGCAGTTGCCGTCGAGCCACGCCAGTACAAGGATCTGCAACTCGCGCGGCAGCCGTTTGAGTTCCGGGCGATCATCCTGCGCCGCCAGCGGCGCGCCCATCAGGATTAAACAAGTCAGGACGGATCGACGTTTCATGGTGCGGCTCCTTATTCAGTCTAAACTTCAATTGGCGGCAAATCCGCCATCGGCCCACAGCCGTTTTTGGATGACGGGGCACAGCGCGGTAGCCGTGGCGAAGCCGCAGGTTCGCTGCGGTTCGCCCGGGCGTGAGCTGTACGTGGCGTTGAGTATCGATGTGGGGTTCAAGTGGGCCCGGAATAGCTGCCCTTCGGTGCTGAACTGGCGCGTATTGCTCGCGCTGTGCATAATATTCTCTTGATTGAAATTCGCGTTCCCATCGACATGCGTCAGGCTAAATGCGTGCCCGATTTCGTGCGAGAGCAACTCATCGCCCGTGTTTTTCCCCATCGCGATTTGGTTTCCGAAATTCGACCATCCGCTCGAAGAGGCGCCGTTGACAGTGTCCACCCAGTAGATATTAAGGCGGCCCGCGACAAAGCCGATATCGGTCCGCAATGGAGCCCACACCGAATCGCCCACGTCGCCGTTGGGAAATGCGAAGTGCGAGGCCGCTTGCGGATCGGCCGTGGCGTCTTGAATGTCGAACGGGCTAAAGATCACGCCCATTCGCTCGTTCTGCCATATCGCCGACGTGCGGATACAAGCCTCGATCACATGCTGGCGTTGATCGTTGAACGGACCCTTTACGATCCACACCGTAACCGGAATCGCGATCACCGGGCGGAAGTTGGCGTCGAAACTGTCGTCGCCGCCGGTCCACGGAGAGGTTATCACCTTCGGTGGGCGCCCATTCGTGAAAGCGGCCACCTCATTGTTCTGCGCGGATGCCGTCAGGCTCCCCACATTGAACGACGTGGCGGTAGCGACGAAGTTCCGGTCGTTGTTGAAGGTGGCGCCGCTTTGACCGTCCACCATAAGGCCATTCGAATTTCCCGTGCCATTCGAGACATTCACCGTATCGCATCCCGTCAAGCAGAATATGGTCAGCGCGACGCCGAGCCCAGTCCGTAGTTTCATGATTTCGACTCCTCTCCATTACCTTGGTGCCTGACCCGCGAGCGGTACCGCCCAAGTTGTTGACGCTCTCGACCGCGAGCCTGCCCCGCGGTTAGCGGCTCTATGGGAGTAGTGATCAAGGGGCGCACGGCGTTACAAACAATGCGGCAACGTACAAGAGGCCCGCGCCCCCTCCCAAGCTCGCCTCATCCAACCCACCCGCTCCGCCCGCGCCCGGATCTCTTCCAGCCGTATCCCCAGCAACTCCGTCTCAAAACTCACCCCAAAATATTTTCGGGGCGCCGCCATCGGCCGGAACCCATATAACCGCTGATAGGTCTCGGAATGCTCCACTCGCGGGCACGCCGTCAACCACTCCACGCCAAACCGCTCCCCCAGCGCCGCCATATTGCCCAGCAACCCGTAGAACGAATCCCTCCGCGCGGTGTGCGCAAAGCATAGCCGGCTGGCCTCCACTAACGATGTCCGCGCCATCTCCTGAAATGCCGGATGATCGCCAAAGACGCGCTCCGCCGGCGACTCCGTCCAACCCAAATCCGGCCGCAGCACGGAAAGCCGCACCGTCGCCAGCGGCTCCCGCTCCCCGTCCCGCATCAGAAAACTGAACTGGTTCGGCAAGTCGTCGAAAGAGTCGCTGAATCGGCCGTCGGCCCGATCCGCAATCGCCCCGCGCCGGCGATAACACATATAGCGGAGCCGGAACACATCGTCCATATCCTCCGCGGCTCGCGCCAGCGAACATCGTAGAACGTCGGGAAATTCGAGTGTATTTGTCATGGCCCCCTCTAAGCGCGCGCCGCCGCGCATTGGGGCCACTTCAAAAAAGATATTCCGCCGCTCTACGGCGTCTCCGGCAGCGCAAACGCCACATACGCGCCGCTAATCCTGCCCTGCGTCGACGGCGTCAATCCCACCTGCGCCGCCGCGCAAAACACCACATACTGCCGCCCGCCAACGGAGTAAACCGCCGGCATTCCCTCCAGCGCCGCATCCACCTCGGCCTCCCACAACACGCTTCCCGTTTCGGTGTCCAACGCCCGCACATGCCGGTCCCGCGTGCCGGTAAAGATGATCCCGCCCGCCGTCACCACCGGTCCCACTTTTGGATAGTGCGAACCTGTATTCCTGATCCCTTTCGCCGCCAGGTGCGGCACTTCGCCCAGCGGAATCTGCCAACGAATCGTACCCTCATTCAAGTCATACGCCGTCAGCGTCGACCATGGCGGTTTTATCGGCGATAACCCGTCGCTCGCGATCATGAATCCGAACCCGCTCAAATACCGGTCCGCGTCCCCATTCCCTCCCGCGCCGGCCGGAACCGTGGCCCGCGCCCGCGCCGGATTGTAAAGGTACGCAATCGTCGCGTCCACCTCCTTATTGGTCAACTTCGGAAACCCCGGCATCGGCCCCTGCCCCTGCCGGATGGCATTCACAATCTGCTCCCGCCGCAACCGTATCGCGACATCGTCCAACGATGGCATCGCCGGCGGATTCCCCCGCCTATCCGCCTTATGGCAGTTCAAGCAATGTGCCTGATACAGTGTCTGGCCCCGCTGTTCAACGGAATCGTTAAACCCGGACTTCCCCGTTCCCTCCGGCTCCAACTTCAGCATTGCCGGCAGATCTTTCGAGACCACGTACAGGAACCCTCGCGAAGGCTCCACCGCCGCCCCGCTCCAATTCGCGCCGCCATTGTTCCCCGGCATCTGAATCGTGTTCCGCGTCCCCGGCGGCGTGAAAAGCCCCTCATTCCTGGCGCTCAGAATATCGTCGCGAAACTTCGCCCGGTCCGCCGCGCTCAGGTGCGGGCTCAAATCATCGACGGTAAACTTCTGCCGCGCGAACGGCGGCGGCTTCACCGGGTAAGGTTGCGTCGGCCACGTCTTCTCATTCGGCATGTCGGACTTCGGTACCGGCCGCTCTTCAATCGGCCACAGCGGCTCGCCCGTCACGCGATTGAACACCCAAACAAATCCCTGCTTGCTCACCTGCGCCACTGCGTCGATCCGCTTCCCCGCATGCTGAACCGTCAACAACTTCGGCGCGGTCGCGTCGTCGTAATCCCAAATGTCGTGATGGACCATTTGGAAGTGCCAGATCCGTTTCCCCGTCCGTGCGTCCAGTGCCACCAGGCAATCGCTAAACAAGTTCGCGCCGGCGCGATCCGCGCCATAAAAGTTATACTTCGCGCTCGCCGTCGGAGCGTACAAAATCCCGCGCTTCACATCGAGCGACATCTCACCCCAAACGTTCGCTCCGCCAACGGTCTTCCAAGCGTCTTTCGGCCACGTGTCATACCCAAACTCCCCCGGTCTTGGCACGGTATGAAACGTCCAAACCAGCCGCCCCGTCCGCACATCGAAGGCCCGCAAATCCCCGGGCGCCGATCCGTATCCCTGGTTCGTCGCCGACCCCAGAATCAGCAGGTCTTCAAACACCCGCCCCGGCGTCGTCGATTGCACCAACGCAATGGTCTTCGGGTCCCGGTCCAACCCTTCTTTCAGATCCACGCTCCCGCCCTCGCCAAAGGACAAAATCGCCTTCCCGGTCAACGCGTCAATCGCCCGTAACCGGTGATTCGACGCAAATAGCAGCCGCCGCTCTTTCCGGTCCGTGCTCTCCCAATAATTGATGCCCCGATTGGTAATGATCTTCGTATCCGCGCCCGGCGCGAACGTCCAGCGCTCCTTGCCCGTAGCCGCGTCGAGCGCGACGATTGAATTGTTCTTCGCCAAAACGTACAGCGTCGAATCCACCATCACCGGATTAAAGAAATACCGATTCGAGTCTCCCGTCGGATACGTCCACGCGCGCTGGAGTCTTTGAACATTGGCGCGATTGATCTGCGTCAACGCCGAGAACTGCGCCGCATCCGGCCCGCCTCCATAGTCGGGCCAACTCTGCGCCATCGCGCACAACCCGCCCAGCACCGCAAGAAATCGCATCCCTAAGCCTACCGCCGCAACCGTTCCGCCGCCAATGGCGGAGGATCGGCACCGCCGGCCCCAACGGCGGCAACCGGCGTCGCCATAGCGCAAAATCCGCCCGGGCGTCCGCCCACGCACGGCTTGAATTTTGAGCGAGCTGCAACAGTGTTCCTGGACCCGCTAGCTATAACTATCCCTGACAAAGAGCACAGCGAAGCCGAGGCTCGATGGATTACGCTGGGAAAGGACACGGGTGACCGATACGCACTCGTGATCCACACTTTCGAGTAGTTGGCCGATGAACGGGGACGCGTTCGTTTGTTTCTGCAAGAAGACCAACGAGGGCCGAAATCCGCGACTACGAGGAACGCACACATGAAACCTGAGTATGATTTCAGCAAAGGCGAACGCGGCAAGTTCTTTCGCCCCAACGCCGACGTTCGCTTACCGATCTATTTAAGCCCCGACGTCGAGACCTATCTCTCGGAACGCGCCGCCCAAAAAGGCATTCCGCTCGGCGACATGGTGAACTCGCTGTTGAAGCAAGAAATTCAGATGATTGAGTCGGTCAAGTAGGTTATCCGCCGCGCCCGAAAATCTCCAATCGGCGGCCAGTTTCAGCCGGCATCGGCGCCACCCGCACCGCCAACGCCCGTACCATCATTTCTTCCGCGCCCACCGCTGCAACACGGCGTCCAGACCCCGCAACTTGAACTGCCCGGCCAGCCAATATAACCGGTCCCGCATCGCCTCGAACGAACTGAAATTGTGGTCGTCATCGTACCAGGTTAGCGTTTTCGGCCCACCCGCCAGCCGGTGCACCTCTGGGCAAGCCTTCATATTGTCCGGTGTGTCGAATCTGGCGCATTGCACTAAGACCGCCGCGCGCGCCCGCGGCAAATACCTATCCGCATCCACCTCCACAATTCCCGCCAATACATGTTCCAGATCCGGCCGCGCCCGCATCGGCGCCCAATAGGAACTCTCCGACTCCCGAATATGGCGCGCCAACGACGGCACCGCCCCCATCAACACAAACGCCGAAATCCGCGGCTCCATCCCGGTCAGAACGGCCCCCGCAAATCCGCCATAGCTATGCCCGGCATACCCTATCCGCTTCGCATCCACGCCCACTTGGCGCAGCAGCAAATCCAGCGCCCGCCGTTCCGTAATCACCAATTCCACCAGACTCTCCCTCGACTCGGCTCCCACCGCATCCACCAGCAACGACGTCACTCCCAACTCCGCCAAAATCAACGCCTCCGAAACGTAATTCGACATCGATTGCCCGCCCCCATGCTGAAACAGCACGCCCGGATGCCGCACCCGCGCCGCACGCCCCCGCAACTTCGGCTCCACCATGACATAGGAAACCCGCGCTCCCCGCGTCCCCGCGAAAGTCCCGCCCCATATCCGGGCCGTCGCCCGTTCCGACATGGGCTCCGGCCGCGCGTCCAGCGGCGCGCCCCTCTCATAGTCGAACTGGCCGAGCAGCGTCAGTGGAAACAAGAAGCAAAGCAAGCGCATCGAAACCACTCCCACATGCATGTAGCATGTCAGAAAACGCCGGGTGCGGAAACCCCCGGCACCGCACTGCCACCCGATTTCAAATCCAGCGCCGCCCCTATTTCCTCTTTTTCCCCTTCCGCCCAAGAACCTTCAAATCCCTGTCGGCCGGCGTATGCCGCCACATTTCGTTCTCCGGAATCACCCGCGCCGTCTGGATCACCCAAACCCCGCGCTCCACCTCTTCCACCGTCACCGTCCGCCCGGCATTTTCCTTCCCTAACGAAATCTGCCCGCTGGCGCCGATTGTCTTAATATCCACTGGCACGACAGCATGATAGCATGAACGCATGAAACGAGCCTATTCCTGCCGTATCGCCGCCACCGGATCGATTCGCATCACCCGCCAAGCCGGCACGACGCAAGCCACCCCGGCCACCGCCAGGAACGACAAACCCGCGCTCACGAAGGTCACGGTGTCCGTTGCGCTCGTCGCATAGAGCAAATGTTCCAAAAACCGCGTCAATAGAAACGATCCCGCCACCCCGATCGCCAGCCCCGCCACCGTCATCCCCAATCCGTGCCCCGTCACCAGTTGCAGCACCGCCCCCCGCGGCGCGCCCAACGCCAGCCGGATCCCCAACTCCTGCGTCCGCTGGCTGACCGTCAATGCCATCACCGCCGCTAAACCGCTCATGCTCATCGCCAAAGCCAATCCCGCGAATAGTCCCAACAACAACGTCGTCAACCGCGCCGGCGCCATTGATTCCTCTTGAAATCGCATAATCGTCGATACTCGATCGACCGCCAACTCGGGGTCCACCTCCGCCAATCCCCGCCGCACCGCCTCCGCCATCCGCATCGGGTCTCCGTTCGTCCGAACCAATAGAATCCCCGCAAACCCCGTCTGCCGGGTAGGTAAATACACCTCGTCCCCCACCGGCTTGTCCAACCCATACTCTTTGACATCGCCCGCCACGCCCTCGATCTGAATCCACGTCTTGCCCGCGTCGAGGGTAATTCGCCTCCCCACCGCGTCCTCGCCCGGCCATCGATGCCGCGCCAGTGTCTCATTGATTACCGCCACCCGTAGCCCGGCATTGTCGTCCCGCTCGGTAAACTCCCTCCCCGCCAGCACCGGCTGACCGATCGTGGCGAAATATCTCGCGCTCACCCCGGTCAAATCCACGGTCGGCGCCAACGTCCCCGGCGACACGGGCCGCCCTTCAATCTGGAACTCCACATTCCCCGGTCCCACCGCAATCCCCGCCGGGTCGAATGGCGCGTTCGATGTCGACGCCACCGACGTCACCCCCGGCACTTCGCCCACCTTCCGCAGCACATTCTGCCACAAAACGTCGAGCTTCTCCCGGCCCACGTAGCGGTAAAAATTCGGCGTCACCCGCATCGTCAACAACCGCTCCGGCCGGAACCCAGGGCTCTCCCGCTGCAGCTTCTGAAAACTCCGCACCATCAACCCCGCGCCCACCAGCAGCACAAAGGAAACCGCCACCTGCGCCACAACCAACAACGTCCGCAAACGCCCCTTGCTCCGCGATCCCGTCTGCCGTCCCGCCCCAGTCTGCAGCCGGCTCACCGCCAGCGCCGGCGCCAGGCTAAATAGCAATCCCGTTAGAACCGCTAACATCAAACTGAAAACCAGCACCGGCGTGTCGATCGATACCTCCGCCGCCCGTGTCGTAAACCGCTCCGCGAATCCCACCAGCATCCGCAGCGCCAATGGCGCCAACGCTACTCCCAACAATCCCCCGGCCAGCGAAAGCAAAACCCCCTCCGCCAAAAGCTGCCGCACCAGCCGCCACCGGCTCGCGCCCAGCGCCGTCCGCACAGCCAGTTCCCGCTCCACCCGCAACAGCCTCGCCAGCAACAAATTCGCGACATTCGCGCACGCGATCAGCAGCACGAAACAAGTTGCGCACAACAGCACCAACAGCGCCGGCTGCGCCTTCTCCGTCAACTCCTCCCGCAGCCCGCGCGCCACAATGCCATACTGCTGTTCCCGCGGATAGAACTCCGGATACGCTTGCGCCATTCGCCCCGCCTGCGCCGAAAGATCCGCCTGCGCCGAAGCCAATGAAACACCCGGTTTCAAACGGCCGAAGACCGTCATCATCCGCCCCGTCCGGTTCTGTTGAAACCGCGCCGACGACCGCGTGGGGCACTGCGATGTCGGCATGTAGACATCGCTTTCCTGTGGATACTGCGGAATCGGCGGCAGCACGCCAATCACCGTATGCACCCGGCTGTTCATCTGAAACACTTTGCCGACGATCGAAGGATCGCCCCCGTGGCGCGTCATCCAGTAGTTGTGACTCAACACCAAAACCGCGTCCGCCCCCGGCCTCTCGTCGTCCGCGACAAACGTCCGCCCCAGCTTCGGCTCCACCCCCAGCACCGGGAAGAAATTGGCGGAAACCACCGCCGTCTGCACCCGCTCCGCGATGTTCTTTCCGAGCAACAGGAACACCATCGAGTGATGTTCCACCACCGCGCTCAGCGTCTTATTGCCCTCCCGGTAGTCGGTGATTTCGGGTACCGAAAAACGCAGGTCGTCCGCCTGCGCCGTCTTCTGATGCAGAACCACCAGATCGCTCCCCTTGGCATAAGGCAGCGGCCGCAACAGCACCCCGTAAACCACGCTGAAAATCGCCGTGTTCGCCCCAATCCCGGCCGCCAGCGTCAGTACCGCAGCCAGCGTAAACCCGGGGTTTTTCAACAGAACGCGCGCTCCGTAGCGAAGGTCTTGCAGAGTAGTTTCCAACATGATGCTCCCTCTTGTATCCCGGCATTCGTCTTTGATAAATTCCCGTCGTCCCAGACGCTGTTCCGCGGCCGAATAGGCGGCATTTCGCGCCATCCCAGCCCGCATGTACTTCGCCGCGGCTTCATCCAAGTGAAACCGCAACTCCCGTTCCATCTCTTCTTCAAACCGCCGCCGCGGCCGCCATCCCATAACTACACCGCATCCAGAATCCGGCCGACCGCGCCCGCCAGCCGCGCCCAGCTCTCTCGCTCCGTCGCGAGCTGTTCCCGCCCCAAACGAGTTAACGAATAGAACTTCGCCTGCCGGTTATTCTCCGTCGAGCCCCATTCGGATTGAATCCACCCCTGTTCTTCCAGCCTGTACATCGCCGGATAGAGCGAACCCTGATTCACCCGCAACACGGATTCCGAAATCTGCTCAATCCGTTGAGTAATCCCCCACCCATGCATCGGCCCCAGCGCCAAAGTCTGGAGCACCAGCATGTCAAGCGTGCCCTGCAGCATATCTCTAGACATTCTAGAGAAAGCCTACACCTGTTCCTCTAGACCGTCAAGAGCTACTTTGTACAAAATCTCCTTGCCAATAACTAATTCTCACTAATTCGCCCGCCTTAATAATTATTTCTCCCTTCTAATCAACTACTTACGAACTGACACCCTCCAAAAAACCAAATCACCTGCTACCATATAAGTAGAGGGATGCGTTTACAACGCATCCCTCTACTTCGTCCCGTTTCCGGCGCGTCAGTGACATCCCGGAAAGGATTGAAACCAACCGGGAAACGGTCTGAAACAAACCAAGGTTCAAACCAAGAAACGATCCGGCGTTCTAAAAATTATCTGACTAAAAACAAAGGAGTTAACAGTCAGAAAACGTAAGACTAGGGTCCGGCCGTAAGATTGAATTCAATGGCGCGGAGCGCGGAGCGGGCCGCGCCGTGGTAAGGTTCGATTTCCAGGACGCGTTTATAGGCTTTGGCGGCGTTGGTAAGATCGTCGGCGGCCTGATACCAGAGAGCCATCGCCATATGAGCCGAGACGGAGTTCGGATTGAGCCGGAGGGCCGATTCCAGGGCTTCACGTGAGGCTTCCTTGTCCTTCATTTCGCCATAGAGCAGACCGAGGAGTTCGAAGACCTCGGCGGACGGACGGACTTGGGCGGCGCGCTGGAGCAGGCCGGCGGCTTCCGTGGGCCGGCCGACGCACTCGAGTATTCTGGCATAACCCGTGAGTACATAGTAGTCGTCCGGCAGGCGCGTACGGGCGTCGTCCAGGAAAGGCGCAATGTCCGCGCAGCTATTCTCGCTGACGGCGGCGTCGGCGAGATGGGAATATGGGCGGCCTTTCTGTGGCGTGTTTCGTACCGTATCTAGCCAAAAAGCGATGGGATGGCTCCAGACGACGTTTCGTTGGTAAGTAAGTATCGAGAAAATGGCGAGCACCGCGAGGGCGATGGCTGTGGGAATTGGCACGCGGAACCGGGGAATGGCTTGCGCGGAGACCAGCAGCAGGGCCAACAGCGGCAGGTACATCCGGCGCTCGGCCAGCGGATCGTTAATGGGGATGATGCTGGAGGTTGGAGCCAGGAGGAGCAGGAACGCGAAGAAGCCGAAGGCCGCCAATGGAAACCGACGGCGGAAATAGAAGGCGGCGCCCGTCAGCAGGACAAGCGAGGTGAGGAAGAGCCAGGTGTGGTGTTCGGTAACGCTGTGGGAAATCGGGAAATCGTGATCGACGGATTGCCCGACCGGCAGCAAGGTTAAGCGGAGGTACTGAAAGATGGCGCGGGTCTGAGTCAAAGCGTATTGGTACCAAGTGGCACCGCTGGTATTGAAACCGGCGGATTTGGACATGGCCAGAACCCGGGCGACCATGGCGAGACCGGCGAGGGCCGAGACGGCCATCGGGATATACAGCCGCCAGTTGCGGCGAATGTTGTTCGGCGAGTGAAAGGCGTCGGTGAGCAAGAGCAAGGCGGGGAGCACGACCGTGTGCTCCTTGGAAAGGATGGCGGCGACGTAAAAGGCGATGATAGCGGCGGAGCGGGCCCAGGTAACGGCGCCTTCCGGACGCCTGAGGAAGACTACATATGCGGCGAGGAAGAAGAAGGCGCTGAGCGATTCGGAACGGCCGGCGATGTAGGAGACGGATTCGGTTTGCAGTGGATGGACGAGGAAAACCGCCGCGAGGAGGGCGGCGGGCCAACGCGCGGGAACGAAATGGCGCAGGACGGCATAGACGAGCAGGCTATTGGCCGCGTGAAGCAGTATGTTGACGTTGTGAAAGGAGCCGGTGTTGGGCCCGGCCAGGGTGAAATTGAGCCAATAAGAAAACATCAATACCGGGCGCGTTCCGGAAATCCATGCGGATAGCGGCGCATGCTCGAATTGGGGCGCGGCGAAAGGCAGCACCTTGTCGTCGAAGAGGAACGGCGCGTGCAAGGTGGGGCCGTAAAGTTCAAAAGCGGCGAATAGCGCCGCCAATACGTAGAAAATGTGCCGGTAGGGGGAGAGGGTTTGGGGAGGTGAGACAGTAGGCAACATATATCTCGGGGGTTAAGCGTTAGTGCGTTTCGGAGAGCAGCCTTGGATCGCCGGTTGCCTAAGGAGGGGGCAACTCCCTACAGAGTGGGTTGGAGAGGTAAGTGTTTCCGCGAGTGAGAATGTTTACAGATTTATCGAAAAGTGGCCGATTCAATTATCTCGTAGTTTGCGGCTATTAAGCAAACACCGCGGATGGCGGCACCCACCGGGACCCTATTCGTGAATCCGTCCGCAACGGGATTCTATTCGCAATTTCGCGTCTCATTTTCATTGAGCGAGACAGTGTTTTTTGTAATAAGACCGGAGAATAATTCCGCCGCGGCGCGGACGGGATCGATGAGTAACCCGCGAAGTTGGGTCACCCGCGGCCAACGGCAGCCTTGCCGCCCCCGCCCTTCAGGGTTCTGCCGGCAGGACCGCTAAGCACGGGCGGCTGGGGCGTGGGATGCTACGGCAGCGGCGCCGTACAACCCTCCTTCATTGCAGTCAAGTAAGCGACTTCAGTGGGTAAGGCGCTCGATAGACATCATCGGCAACCTTGCCGCCCTGGCGCTGTCAGCCAGACCGCGAATCGCCGGGGACGGGCGGATGAGGTGCTACGGCAGCGGCGCCGTACAACCCTCATTCATTGCATTCGCGCGCGCGCCGTCCGCGCCGATGCCTTGCAACAGTTCCTCGAACGTCCGCAACGGAGCGGCATGGCCGGCGGCGCCAACGGGCGCCAAGCCTCTCCAGTTCTCCATCGAACTTCGGGGGAACTGGGGGAGTTGAGCTGCTATCAACAGGCCCGGGCGCGACTCCGGATGGCCCGCCGGAACGCATAATTCCGGATGGTCGAACGGGGCCCGCTCATGGCGCACGCGATCGTCGGTCAGCGAGCGCAGGAATGCCGCCAGCGCCGCCTTCTGCGTCGAGTTCATATTGAAGGAGCGGATGGCGTTGTTGGCAAAGTCACCGCCGCGAGCGTAGAAATCTATCACCTGTTCAAGCGTCGCCTGTCCGCCGTTGTGGAAGTAAGGGCCGGTCAATTCCACGTTTCGCAGCCCGACACTCTTGAAGGAGCCGTTGCCGGAGCCTGCGTCCTCCGCCGCCTCGCGCACACCGGTGCGTTGAAATGCGCGGTTGTTCCCGCGTCCGCCGTTGTTGGAAAACACC
This sequence comes from Bryobacteraceae bacterium, assembly GCA_046155405.1. Lineage (GTDB taxonomy): Bacteria > Acidobacteriota > Terriglobia > Bryobacterales > Bryobacteraceae. The sequence continues at coordinate 30,642 of JBJXFL010000113.1, forward strand.
GCCGCGCTGAATTCCGCGCCACCGTGGCATGTCGTGCAGCGGCCCTGGTTTTGGAACAGGCGCATGCCTTCCTGCTGCTGGGCGGTGAGAGCGCCCGCGTCGCCGTCCTGGAAGCGATCGAAGGGAGAATCGTTGGAGATCAGCGAGGCTTGATACGCCTGCAGCGCCAGGCCCCAGAACAGTGGGAAGTTGGCTTCGGCCTGTGTATATTCGCCATCGACCAATTCGGTTGACGCCCAGTAACCCGGTTGGAAAGCTTCCTGTATCAGTTCGAGATAGCTGTACTGCAACCCACGCGCGCCCAAACGCGCCATCCGTCCTAACACGCTGTCGTCCGGCGCTACGCGCTGCAGGGCCAACGGCGGCAAGCTCAGCATCTTCTTGCCCAGCTTGGTCCACGTGCGCCCGGCGTAGGACATTTCGAGGTGGTCGAGAATTGGGCCCGTCGCTTGAGAGGCAAGGCTTGCGTTGTCGAGACGGACCGGCTCCCGAACCAGTTGCCCATCGCGAAGGACCAGCGCGCCCGGCGCGTCATCGGCGTTGCCCGAAGGCGTTGCGCCATTGAACACCCGCGCCGCGCGGCCGTCCCAAAAGCCGCGAACGTAATAGGCGGCGTTTATCACGCTCGGCGAGTTGCGTGCCGTCACGCGCCGCACATGCAAGCCGCTCAACATAAACTCTGGATGGTCCACCGACTCTTCGCCGATCTCGGTCGCTCGGCCGGGCACGATGTCTTTGAATACGCGTCGGAACAGGCCGGCCGAGCCTACTCGCATCGCGGTGTCGCGCAGGACGGTCGAGTTGCGATTGCCCGGATCGGCGAGCTCGCGGAGGGGGAACTGGCTCATCGTCAGTTGAAGATTCGCCGGGAACGGATTGTTGGGATCGGCTATCTGGTTCTGCGCGCGGTGGTCGGCCCCCGCGTGGAAATGGCACGATGCGCAAGCCGTGCGGCCGTCGCTGCCCGCCTGCATGTCCCAGAAGAACGCTTTGCCTAACGCGATGAGAGTACCCCGGTCCCGCACATAGGCGTCGAGGCCCGGCGTGTCCGGCACTGGCACACCCTTTAACGAACGCAGTGGCTGCGCGCAAACGGATGCGGCGACCGCTAACGAAATCACGAGGCGGCTAATCATGACTGGTCCCCTTATCGGCCATTAAACACGGGATGCGACGGCGAGTCGTTGGAAAAATCGCATTGTTAGAAGCATTTTACGATGACAACCCCCTCGTGCACGGCGAAATTCTGAGATAAACTTCCCCACATGCAGCGCAGACAATTCATCGGAACCTTCGGCGCGGCCTTGGCCGCGGCGCCCTCTCGTCAAATCGGCAAAGTGGAAACGGTATTCAAAACGGCCGGTCCCCACCCCAACGGGTTGCAGGCGACGCCGGAGGGTCTTTGGATCATCGACCAGCACAACAACATGGCATATCTGGTGAACTACGATAGCGGCAAAGTGCTGCGTTCGTTTCTCACCGAGGCGGATCGCGCCAGCGGCATTACGCACGACGGGCAGGCGCTCTGGCTGGCCTCCACGTATAGCCGCGAGTTGATCCGCACCGACGACAAAACGGGCAAGACCATCTCCAAGCACTTCACGCCGGGCGCCGGGGTCATATACAAAATGACCGGCGACCCCGCCCCGCGCCGCAGCCCGCTGGCCCACACGGTCGCTCCGCAGCCGGCCCCGCCAAAGCCGGCCACGCCGCCACCGCTCAACACGGCTGGTACCGGCGCCCATGGTCTGGAATGGCGCGACGGGAAGCTCTGGGTGGCCGTTCCGCCCTCTCGCACCATCTACCGCATTGACCCAAAAACATGGACTGTCGAGACGAAATTCCCAACCACCGGCAACCGCCCGCACGGCGTCGGATGGGAAGGGAAATATCTCTGGGCCGCCGATTCCAACCTGAACGGATTCTTCAAACACGACACCGAAACCGGCGCCGTCGTCGAGAAGATCATGCTGGCCGACAGCGATCCGCTGCCGCACGGCATGACCATTTGGAACGGCGTGATGTGGTATTGCGACGACGTCGGCATCGTCTGCAAATTCAAGCTTTAGCGCCGGAAATCTCAGCCGCGAACTGCAGCGCCATGGCGCCGCCGCGCGGGTCTTTACCCAAGATCGCCTCGCGGTTGTAGTAATCCGCGAGCGACTTCTGCTTCCCGGTTGACTCGCAAACGTCGATCAATGTGCCATCGGCCCCCGTACGCCGCTGCACAGCCATCCACGCCTGCTGAACGGAGCTCTGGAACCGTTTCCCTCTCAACCACCCTTGCCGTATCCCGCGCTGCATCGCCCAACCGATCATCGCGGTCGCGGTGAACTCTTCCCACGCGTCGTCCTTGTCCACTACTTGCCGCCAGCAGCCGCCGCGCGTCTGCGCCGTCAGCAGGCGGGCGGCGTGCTTTTCATAGGCTTCGCGCAACGGTGCATGGGCGGCGTGAGTAGCCGGAAGGTCCGTCAGCGTCAACGTCAGTCCCAGTAGCGGGAACGCGTTTCCCCTACCCCAGGCCGCTTCGTCGAGCGGCGAATGCCGATACAAGCCGTCGGCCCGAAGGCACAGTTTGCGCATCAGTTCGAAGTGACTCAGCGCCGAATCGAAGAACGTCGGGTCACCCGTGAACCTGCCGGCCTTGGCGAGCAAGGGGCAGACCATGAAAACCGCGTCGCTCATCTCGTTGTGCAGCGGATTTTGCCTCGCGAGCCTCGCCGCCGCGATCACCCGGTCTTTCGCCCGTGCGTCGCCCGTCATGTCAAACAGCGCCGCCAAGGTCAAATGGCCCGAGTAGTGGCTGGCCGTCGGCTTGGCGAGTGAGTCGATCCGTCCATCCAGAAACGGCTCCAGTATCGGCCGTACCGCCGCCAGTTGACCGGCGCGTAACCGTCCCCAAACGCTGAAGCTCAGCGTATAGACCATGTCGCGTAACTCCTGCCCGTACTGCCCCGCCAGTTGCGCCATCCATTCTCCCGGCTTCCGCGCCATGCGCCGCGATTGTTCCGCGTGTAGAGCCGACGCGGCCACCGTCCGCGGCATCTCCCGAACTACCGGGACGCCAACGGCGCTCAATCCAAAATCCTCTCCGCCGGGGACGACAATGGCATCCGGGGCCTCATTCAATACACGGCGCCAGACGCGGTGCGACGCCGCGTTTTCCCTATACGCTTTCCCCCGCGGCGGAAACGCATACGGTCCGCCGTTGCGCAGATCGATCGTCATCACACGCTCATCCCGCGCCGCGGCTCTCGCCGCCAGCGCCGGTGTCGTCAATATCGTTCTTCGGGTCATCATCCCGTTTGCGATTGTTGCATACTCAAGCGCGCACGGCTTAACGTTCTTAACGGTAGCTTTACGGGAACATTGCAGTGTCCCGCTCGCGAGCCGGGTACTGTGTAAGTAGCCTGTCCCATGAATTTGGAGAACATCAAGAGCCGCGCCCTCATGTCCTGGGCCACTGTCGGACTGCTGGCGGTGTTGTGCCTGGTGCTCGCCTCATTGCAATATGTCTGGCTTGGCGAGATCAGCCGCGCGGAGCGCGCCCGGCTACAGGAGGGCCTGCAGAGCTCCGTGCAGCGACTGGCGCAGGACTTCAATTCAGATTTCTCGACCTCGCTGGCGGCACTGCGGCCGCCCTTGGAACTTATCGACGAGACCGGGCGGGAGCGGGCATACGCTACCCAATGGATGCGCTGGCGCGAAAGCTCGGCGCAAGCGCCGGTGTTTCGCCGGGCAGGCTTGGCGGTGCCCAGCGGCGAAGAAATGACGTTGCTGCTGTTCGATGAGACGCAGGAAACTTTCGTTGCCGCCGAATGGCCCAAGAGTTGGGAAGGAATGCGCGATGGATTGCTGCTTCGACTGCGAGGACGGCGCGGCGGACCGTTCCCTGAGACCGACTCCGCACTGCTCGAACTGCCCCGCTTCGCGCGCCGCGGCGACGAGCCGGGCCTGGGAGCGGAGCAGGAATGGTTGATCGTTGAACTGGACCTCGAGTTCATCCGCACCGCCTATTTCCCCGCCCTGATCGCGCGCCACATCGGCACCGGCATGCCGATCCATGCTCGCGTGCACGACCGCTTTGCACGAGGCGCCGCCATCTTCGAGTCCGGCGAAAAGGCTACGCAACCGCCCGATTCCCAGCCAGACGCGTCCGTCACGGTGCTTGACGTGAACCGCTTCGACCAGGGACGCCGCGGCGGCGGACCACCGGACCGCGGGCGCGGCGCGAAAGGAGTTGGCAAGCGCCCTGGCGGCCCGCCGCCGCCTTTCGATTTCGACCGTGGCCGCTGGCAACTCGACGTGCGCTATGCCGAAGGTTCGCTGGACGCCATTGTCGCGCGTCTCCGATGGCGCAACCTGGGCATCTCCGTCGCCATCCTATCGCTGATGCTCCTCACGGCTGTGCTGCTTGTCCGTTTCTCCCGGCAGCAGCAACAGTTGGCGGAATTGCAGATGAACTTCGTCGCCGGCGTGTCCCATGAGCTGCGCACGCCGCTCACCGTCATTCGCACCGCGGCGTACAACTTGCGCGGCCGCGTGGCCGCCAATCCAGCGCAGGTGGAACGCTATGGAACGTTGATTCAGGACGAGAGCGAAAAGCTCACCGCCCTTGTTGAGCAGGTGCTTCGCTTCTCCAGCGCCCGCGCCGGGCACGCCGTCGGTGAGCGCAGGCCGGTGGCCGTCGAAAGCGTCATTGAGGAAGCACTGCATTCCCGCGGCCTGGGCGGCCCAGTCTCCCGTATCGTCGTCGAAAAGAGTCTGGAGAACGGATTGCCGCTGGTGATGGCGGACGAGATGGCGTTGAAGCATGCCATTCAAAACCTGCTCGATAACGCCGTGAAGTACGGCACGGAGAACAGCGATTGGATTGGCGTTTCCGCGCAAAAGGTGAGCGACGCGAAGGGGGACGCGGTGGAAGTGCGCGTCGCCGATCGCGGTCTGGGCATCCCTCCCGAAGAGCGGGCCGACATCTTTAACCCATTCTTTCGCGGCCGCCGCGCACAGCAGGATCAGATACACGGCACGGGGCTTGGCCTGAATCTGGTGAAGAGAATTGTCGAAGCGCATGACGGCGCTATCCGCGTGGAAAGTGAACCCGGACGCGGCACGGCCTTCATAATAAAGATTCCGGCTGCGCCGGCGGAGCTACAGGATGAATTCGCGCATACTGCTGGTTGAAGACGAGCCCGGACTGGTGTTGACGGTGTCGGATCTGCTCATCAACGAGGGCTACGATGTCGATACCGCGCAGGACGGCGAAGCCGGCTTGCTAAAGGCGACCAGCGAACCGTTTGACCTGATTATCCTCGACGTGATGATGCCCAAACGCAATGGTTTGGACGTATGCCGGGATCTGCGGCAGCGCGGGTACGACACGGCCATTCTGATGCTCACCGCCAAGACGCAGGTCCATGATCGGGTTGTCGGCTTGAAACTCGGCGCCGACGACTATCTGAACAAACCGTTCGATCCTTCCGAGCTCCTCGCCCGCGTGGAAGCGCTGCTCCGTCGCGTGAAGAAGGAGGGCCGCGCTCAAGTCCGCAGCTTTGAGTTCAACGACGTGAGCGTGGACTTTGAAAGCGGGCAGGTATTCAAGGCGGGCGTGGCCGTGGGCCTGGCGGCCAAGGAGATGCAGTTGTTGCGCTATCTCGTCGACCGGCGCGGAAAGGTGGTGACCCGCGAGGAGTTGCTGCAGAACGTTTGGGAGTATCAGAGCGATGTCAGTTCGCGGACCATCGACGTGCATGTGGCTTGGCTCCGGCAAAAGCTGGAAGATAACCAGCAGAGCCCGAAACATATTCATACGATTCGGGGCAAAGGTTATCGCTTTGCCCCTTAGCGCGGATACGATTAGCGGCGGCCTGGACGCCCTCCCGCGCCGCGTTCGCCGAGCGCGTCGTACTTGGTCTTTTGTTCCGCGGTTAGCAGCGCATAGAACTTTGCCGATGCCTTGGCATTGATAGCCGCTATCTGGCCCTGGACGGTACCCACGGCGGCCGCCAGTCGATCGAGTACGGCATCGGAATTGTTGGCTTTAATGCCCGCGGTCAACGCCTCGTTCGCCGCGGTCAGTTGCCCGCGAGCCGTTTCGGCGGCCGTACTGGCGGCGGCGAATATTGTCGTGGCCTGAGCCTTCTGCGCGTCCGTCAGGGACAGGTAGCCGGCCAGGTAATCCAGCCGGTTGCCCCCAAGGGCGCGGAAGTCGGCGGATAGAACGGGCAGCGCGGCCAACAGGGCCAGCGTTGCGATTACAGATCGTCGTTTCATTCGGTGTATGAAACCTCCTGCTCTCTTAAACGCGCCGCGCCGAACACAGTTGCCGCATTGCGGTAAAGAGTTCATTACATACCCGCGGCGAGAAACTGGTAGCCCTCGCCTCGCGACGTCATCACATAGCGAGGGGCGTGCGGGTTGTCCTCCAGTTTCTGCCGCAGTGTGGCCACGTGCACGTCCACGGTGCGAGTGTTGGTCGATTGGTAACCCCACACTTCCGTCAGCAGCTCTTCGCGCGTAACCACCGCGCCGCGCCGCGCGATCAAGTACCGCAGCAGGACCAGTTCCTTCGTTGTCAGTTCCACCGGCCGCCCGCCCTTCGTCGCCCGGCCGCGATAGAAGTCCACGAAGACGTCGCCGAACCGGTATTCCACCAGGATCGCCGCGGGGTTGATTTGGGTGCGCCGCAACAGCGCCTGGATGCGCGCCAGCAACTCCGGTACATGAAACGGTTTGGTGACATAGTCGTCGGCGCCCATGCGCAGCCCGCGCACTTTGTCGTCCGGCGCCGTGCGCGCCGTTAGCAGCAGAATCGGCATCAGCATGCCGTGGCGCCGCAGCTCGTCGCAGACGGTGAAGCCGTCCTTACCGGGCAGTCCGATGTCGAGCAGTGTCAAGTCGAATGTGCCGGCCAGAGCCGTCTCCACGGCGTGCTTGCCGTCGGCGGCATGCTCGGTCGTGTAGCCTTCGGCGCTAAGGGCGTCTCGCAGAACCAGCGCCACATTGGGGTCATCCTCGACGATCAGAATTCGTGGGCGCATGGTGTCCTAGGCATTCAGACGCGCACTTTCCGCCGCGGCCGGTTAAGCCATTGGTAAACCTGCGTTAAGAACGTTAAGCTATGCCTTTCGGGCCTATCCAAATGGGCGGTTGGCGCGTAGCCTCAGAGTATGAAGCACACAGGCCAGCGCTGGTTTTCGGTTTCCATCGGTTGCGGATTCGCGCTGGGCCTGTTAGTGCTCGGCAACTCGGCGGCCAATTATGTGTGGGTCTCGCAACGCATTGCCGTCGATCACGTTCGCAAGGATCTGTCGGCGCAGGCCGCCGCGGTGGACAACGTGTTGCAAAGCGCGCGGCCGTCCAACCGCGCCGAAGCGGCGGAGATGCTGGAACAGATACGCGCTTCGAGTAACGGCCGCATCGCCTGGATCCAACTGCGCGACAGCCGGGACACAACGCTTGCCGGCGTGGGCCTGGATGTGGAGCCTACGTTTTCCGCCGACCTGATTCGCTCCCGTATGCGTGGCCGGCAGCCGATTTTCGAGACGCGTTCGACCGAAGCCGGGCGGGTGGTTGTCGAAGCTTTTCCCATTCGCATGCCGGGCGTGACTCGCCCTTCCGCTATCCGCCTGGCGGCGTATGAGCCGTCCGCCGCGCGCACCGCCTTTGGCGTCGTGGAGATTGCGGCGTACATGAACGGCGCCGGCAACCTTTGGCCTTTGCAGCGCAATCTGTTGATCAACTCGACGGCGGCGCTGGCGCTGCTTGGATCGCTGGTCGTGATGCGCTTCCGATTCAAGAACTATTTGGCCGGGCAGCATTTGGCAAGGCAGATGGAGCATGCCCGCCGCGTGCAGCAGGATCTGCTGCCGTCGCCTCGCCAGTCTCGCGACGACTTCGAAATCTCGGGCGAGTGCGCGCCCGCATCGGAGTTGAACGGTGATTTCTATGACGTCTTCCAGGTGCGCGGCAATGGCACGGCTTTCGTTGTGGGCGATGTCGCCGGTAAGGGCGTTCCCGCGGCGATGCTGGCCGGCGTGATGCAGGGCGCGGTGCGGTCGAGCAACTGGGCCGGGTCGGGACGGCGCCATGTAGAGGCGACGCGTTTGATCAATCAACTGCTGTGCGAGCGTGCCTCTTGCGAGCGCTACGCCAGCATGTTCTGGGGCTACTTCGCGCCGGAGTCGAACGTGTTTCGTTATGTCAATGCCGGCCATCTGCCGCCGCTGCTCTTCTCGGCGGAGCGCCCTAACGCCGTGCATCGGCTGACCTCCGGCGGGCCGGTGCTCGGCCTGCTCGGCGGCGCGAGCTATGAGCAGGGTGAACGCGCCTTTGAGGCGGGCGACTTGCTGGTACTCTACTCCGATGGCATTCTGGAAGCGGCCAACGCCGACGACGAACAGTTCGGCGAGGAGCGTGTGACGCGGGTGGTGCGCGAGAACTTCCACTTGACGGCCGAAGCGATCCGCGATCGGATCCTAACCGCTGTCCGCGACTTTACCGGCGATATCGATGCGGCCGACGACCAGACGCTGCTTGTGATTCGCAATACGGCCGCTTCGTTTCCGCATCCATCAATCCCGCGGCTTACCGGTGGGGAGGTCGAACCGGCCGCCATCCGCGCCTGATTCCATTTGAGGACGCAGGCCGCGAATGGTGACTGCGGGCGGGCCGTCTTTCGCGGCTGGAAGGCTGACGCGGATTCGGCGGATGGTCGCCGTGTGCGATACGCTGGCGGGACAATGCTTTCCCGCCGTACTTTCCTGAGTGCCGCCGGCGCCGCTTTGGGTGCGCCCTCGCGCAGACCGAATCTGATGGTTATCCTGGCCGACGACATGGGCTTCTCCGATGTTGGCTGCTTTGGCGGCGAGATCGACACGCCGCATCTCGACGGCTTGGCCGCCCGCGGCCTGCGCTTCACGCAGATGTACTCGGCGGCCCGCTGCATGCCTTCGCGCGGCATCCTGATGACGGGCTACTACGCCCAACAGTCGGGATTCGAACAAGCCGCCAACGTCAAGCCGCCGGCCTGGATTCGTTACACGCCGCAGTATCTGAGCGCGCAGGGCTATCGCTGTTATCACTCCGGTAAGTGGCATGTGCCGGCTCCTCCGGTGGCCGGCGCGGGCTTCCACCAGTCGTACCTCCTGCAGGACCAGAACCGATTCTTCTCTCCGCAGCAGCACGCATTGAACGACCAGAAGCTCCCGGCCGTAAAGCGGGAGGATGGCTTCTACGCCACCACGGCCATCGCCGATCACGCCCTGAATTGGCTGCGCGGCCACCAGAAGGACCACGCCGCCGAACCGTTCTTTCTCTACCTCGCCTTTACCTCCCCGCACTTCCCGCTGCACGCGTTGCAGCCCGACATCGACCGCTTCCGCGGCAAGTACGACGTGGGCTGGGACCAACTTCGGCAAGCCCGTTGGGAGCGCGCCACGCAGCGCGGCGTCGTTCACTGCAAACCCGCACCGCTCGAGCCCGAAGTCTGGCCGAGCTGGAATACGAAGGCCGAAGAACTGGAAAAACAGGTCGGTCCCGGCGAGGTGGCCCGCGCCGTTCCGTGGACCTCCTTAACCCCCGAGCAGAAGCGGTTCCAGTCGTTGAAGATGGCGATTCATGCGGCCATGGTTTATCGCATGGACGTGGAGATTGGCCGGGTACTTGAACAGGTGAAGACGATGGGCGCGCTCGACGACACGTTCATCGTGTTCCTCTCCGACAACGGCGCCAGCGCCGAGCAGTTGATCCGCGCCGATGGGCACGCGACCGGCTCCGTCCCCGGCTCGGCCGAATCGCATCTGGGCTTGGGCCCTGGCTGGTCGAGCGCCGCAAACTCTCCTTTCCGGCTCCACAAATCGTGGGTTCACGAGGGCGGCATCTCGTCGCCGTGCATCGTCCACTGGCCGCGCGGGATTACCGATCGCGGCAAGCTGCGCCACACGCCCTCGCACTTCATCGATGTCCTGCCGACGCTGGCCGAACTGGCCGGCGGAGCGAAGCCTCCGACGCTCGGGCACAGCCTGGTGCCCGCCTTCGTCAAAGACCGTACTATCGAGCGCGATGCGCTCTTCTTCCATCACCTGGATAACCGGGCGATCCGAGTGGGCGACTGGAAGCTGGTATCCAACGGCAAGGGGCCGTGGGAGCTTTACAACGTAAAGTCCGACCGCGGCGAGACGACGAATCTCGCGACCCGCGAGCCCGGACGCGCCGAGACGATGGCCGCGCACTGGGAGCGGCTCTCCAAGGAGTTCGCCGCTCAGCGGGGACTATGACGTTCATCGTCTCTGGACCATGCAGGCACCCACGCCACTGTCAGCGCCAGTCCAGTGCCCACTGGCGGGCAGCGGGGTTTCGCTCCGTTAGCGAGCAGCGGCACCCCCGCCCCCGCAATCGTTGACGGACCGAGCAGGAGGCTCGCTGCCAATGCTTGGCCGCGCCGACGGGCAGCGGGGTCCCGTGATCGTCGAAGCACCGGCCAGCAGTTGAACTCGTTGGCGGCGCGCGGTGCGGCGGACGGAACGGCAACGACGGCGGAACAGCTTCACGCTAACACCGCCGCCGTTGACTGTTTGATTTTAAGAGGAGTTGGTTACTTGATCTTGTACTCGGTGTCGGAGATCTTTTCGCGATGGGCGTCGTGGCAGCCCTTGCAGCCGCCGCCGAGCATCTTCATGCCGGCCATTTGGGCCGCTTTGTCGTCGCCGGCCGCCACGATGGCGGCGGCGCCGTCGGCAACGCTCTTATTGGACTTCGCCGCGACTTCGGAAGGGCGGGCGTGCCAGAACTCAGTTACCGCCTTGATCGTTTCGCTCATGGCCGCGGCGTTCTTCGATACGTCCACGCCTTTGCGCATGGCGCCCATTTGCGCGCCGAGATCCTTCATCCACTTCATGTGCTCGGGCGGCGCGTCTTCCGCCGCCGGGCTGATCGCCGCTGCCAGGAACAGGCCAGCGAAGGTCAATTTCAATGTTTTCACCGTTTACTCCTTCAATTGAGATCGCTTCGCCGGAAATTCCGGCGTTCGTCCAGTATACGGCGCTCCGGAGCGCCAAAGCGTTACGCAAGGGCGGAAGCGCGTTTTCGGCTATAGAGAAAATAGACCGCAAGGCCTATCAACAACCAGACGAAGAACCGCAGCCAGGTTTCGAGCGGAAGGCTCAGCATCAGAATGAAACACATCGCGATGCTGAGCAGAGGCAGGAATGGCACCCACGGTACACGAAAGCCACGAACCCGCGCCGGTTGCGTCCGGCGGAGCACGATGACTCCGGCGGAAGCGAGAGCGAAGGCGAAGAGCGTGCCGATGTTCGAAAGATCGGCCAGCGTTCCGATATCGAAGACGCCCGCTGGGATGCCGACGAAGAAGCCGGCGACCCAGGTGGACACATGCGGCGTCCGGTACTTCGGATGCACCCTGGAAAAGACATCGGGCAGAAGCCGGTCGCGCGACATGGCGAACCAGACGCGAGCCTGGCCGTATTGGAACACCATGAGCGAACTGATCATGCCGACGGCGGCGCCGACGCTGACGACGGCTTGCAAGCTATCGAAGCCGATGGCCTTGAGGGCGTTGGCGACTGGCGCCGCGTTGTTGAGCGTCCGCCAGTCGGCGATGCCCGTGAGCACCAGCGCTACCGACGCATAGAGAACGGCGCATATGGCCAGAGTCATGAAGATGCCGAGCGGCAAATCGCGCTTCGGGTTCTTGCACTCTTCGGCAGCGGTTGAGACCGAGTCAAAACCGATGTAGGTGAAGAACACGATGGCGGAGCCGGTGAGCACGCCGCTGAAGCCATTAGGCATGAACGGATGCCAGTTGGCGGTATTGACCGCGCGGGCGGCGCCAAAGACGAAGAGCAGAATGGCCGTGACTTTTACGATGACCATGACGCCATTCGCGCGGGCGCTCTCCTTCGCGCCCCGGACTAGAATCGAGGTCAGCAACAGGATGATGAGCAGGGCCGGCACGTTGAACCAGGCGCCGCTGAGTTGGCCGTTGACCATGGTCGGTTCCGACAGTTCCCTGGGCAGATGGATGCCGAAGAGAGCTTCCAGTATCGAATTGAAATAGGCCGAGAATCCAACCGCAACCGCCATGTTGGACACGGCGTATTCGAGGATAAGATCCCAGCCGATGATCCAGGCGACGATCTCGCCGAGCGTGGCGTAGGCGTAGGTGTAGGCGCTGCCGGCGACTGGAATCATCGAGGCCAACTCGGCGTAGCAGAGCGCCGCGAAGCTGCACGCGATGGCGACGAGTATAAACGAGAGCGCGACGCCGGGTCCGGCGCCGGGGCGTCCGATGGTGGACACCGCGTTACTCCCATTCCACAGGAGGTCAAGAACAGGCGCGTGCAATATGGAGGGCACGTTGAGCGTAAGCCCGGCGGCGGCCGTACCGGTGAGGGTGAAGATGCCCGATCCGATGACGGCGCCGATCCCCAGAGCGGTGAGACTCCAAGGTCCAAGAGTCTTGTGGAGGCTCCGCCCTTTCCGTTCCGACTCCTCGATCAACGCGTCAATGCTCTTGGTGCGAAACAATCCAGGCATGGCGGGTTTCCGCTGGCGAAAACTACCGCTTACGCTGGCCCTTAGTCAGCCTATTTACTTTTTTCTTGTTGTCTCCGCGGGCTACGCCTTCGGCCCGTTTTGGTTTCGGAGGAGCTTCCTTGCGCGCTTTGCGCTTGATATCTTTGCGTGCTGCTTTGTCGGTAAGGTTCGTCGTATTCATTCTTAAGGTTTCAGTCCTGCCAACTTGGCTATCAGCTTCTTTAAGCCATAGCCCGGGAAGCTAACTGTGAGTTTAGCATCCTCGCCGTCCCCTTCCTGGCGAAGTACGGTTCCGCGGCCGTATTTGGAATGCTGGACGACGGCTCCGACGTGTTGGGAGCCGGGCCGCTTCACCGGTTGCTGTTTGTTGGATGGGCCGCCATAGGCGAGCGAGCCGGGAGGGCGGACCGGCGGAGCCGCGGCTGGCATCGGGTCTGGGCTCCGTTGCGGCGGCGGCGGGGCGGGCACATTGATGCCGCGCTGTTCAAAGAAGCCGCGCACATTCTCCACCGAGTTGTAGGTTTTGCCGGTGTACAGATTCTTTTTGGCGGTCTCGCGGACCTCGAAGCGTTCGCCGAAAAGTTCGAGATCGGCGTCCTGGTCCTCCTCGGTCATATAGCGCGATTTGGCGCCTTTGCGTTCGACCAGCTTGGGCGGAATTTCCCCGAGAAAACGCGACGGCATCGACGGCTCCGAAGGGCCGCCGCCGAAGCGGCGGCGGTAGCGGGCCCAACTGACGGTGAGCTTCTTTTCGGCCCGGGTCATGGCCACGTAACAGAGGCGCCGCTCCTCTTCCATGGAGTTCGCGTCGATCAGCGACCGCTGGTGGGGGAAGAGGCCTTCCTCCAGGCCGGCGATGAACACGAGCGGGAATTCGAGACCCTTGCTGTTATGAATGGTCAGCAGGCTGATCCGGGCTTCGCTATCGAGTTGATCACTGTCGGCGACAAGAGCGGCGTGGTCAAGGAAGTCGGCGATCGTTTCGCCCCGTTCGGCCGATTCGGCGGCGGCGTTAAGCAGTTCGTTGATGTTCTCGAGGCGCGTTTCGGCGTCGGGAGAGGGGTCGCTTTTGAGCATGGCCATGTAGCCGGAGAGTTCGGCGATAGCGCGCATCGCTTCCCCGGTATCGCCGCGTTCGGCGACCGCGCGCAGTTCGAACATCAGTTCGCGGAAGGCCTTGAGGGCGGACTCCGCGCGGGCGCCGAGCTGCCTCGCGTCGAGCATATGCTCGATGGCTTTCAAAAGGGGCAGTTTTTGGGCGTAGGCGAATAGCTCGATTTGATCGAGCGTCGTCTTGCCGATGCCGCGCGCGGGCACATTGATGATGCGGAGGAGCGCGACGGAGTCGTCCGGCACTTGCGTGGCCTTGAGGTAGGAAAGGAGGTCCTTCACCTCGGCGCGCTGATAGAAACTGAAGCCGCCGACAACGATGTACGGGCGGCCGTAGCGGCGGAGCGCCTCTTCGATTTGGCGCGACTGAAAGTTGGTGCGGTAGAGGACGGCCGCCTTGTCATGCGGGTTGGCACCGAGGGCCTTGTTGATCTGGTCCGCGATATAGAGCGCTTCGTTTTCGCCGTCGAGGGCTTCGAAAACGGTGACTTTTTCACCGCCGATGGACTCCGTCCAGAGCTTCTTGCCTTTTCGCTGGATGTTATTTTCGACGACGGCGCCGGCGGCGTCGAGAATGTTTTTGGTGGACCGGTAGTTCTGTTCGAGGCGGATGACGGTAGCGTTGGGATAGTCATTCTCGAAGTCGAGAATATTGCGGATATCGGCGCCGCGCCAGCTATAGATCGACTGGTCTTCATCGCCGACGACGGCAACGTTGGCCCGCCGCGCGCTGAGCAGGCGCATCAACTCATACTGGGTGCGGTTCGTGTCCTGATACTCGTCGATCATGAGGTATTCGAGCCACTCGTTGTATCGATGGCGGAGGTCGGCGTCGTAGGCGAAGAGGCGAACGGCCTGGAGGAGCAGATCGTCGAAATCGAGGGCGTTGGCTTGCTGGAGACGACCCTCATACTGCTCATAGACGATGGCGAGGCGGCTCATGCGCGGGTCGGCTGTTTGCTTGTAGAAATCTTGAGGAGTTTCTTTGGCGGACTTGGCACCGGAGATGCGGCTGAGCGCGGCGCGGTATTGCATGAACTTTTCGTCGAGGCCGACATTTTTGTAGATCTGCTTGATGAGCGCGATCTGGTCGTCGTCGTCGTAGATGTTGAAGGCGGGGGTGAAGTTGGGGCGGATGTCGGCGAGACGGGCTCCGTCGCGGCGGAGCGTGCGGACGCAGAAGGAGTGGAACGTGGAAACGCGGGGGAGGCGATTGGGGTCGGGTTCCTGGAGGATTCGGGCGACGCGGTCGCGCATTTCGCCTGAGGCCTTGTTGGTGAAAGTGACGGCGAGAATGGCGGCCGGGTAGACACCCTTGGATTTGATGAGGTGTCCGATGCGATGCGTAATCACACGTGTTTTGCCGCTACCGGCGCCGGCGAGAATGAGGAGGGGGCCCTCCGTGTGGGCGACTGCTTCGCGTTGCCGCGGGTTAAGGCCAGCGAGAAAATCCATGACGAATATTTACGGTAGCATTTTCGAGTTGCCGGCCGTTTAACTCCTTTCTTTTGAATTAGATAGCTTTTAGCATGACGGATCGTTCCTTGGTTTGTTCCTTGGTTTGTTTCAGACCGTTTCCGGTTCGTTTCGGTCCTTTCCGGGGTGCTGATTCGCGCGCCGGAAACGGAAACAAAAATGGGATGCGCTTGAAACGCATCCCTCTACTTACATACTAGCAGACGATTTGGGTTTTTTGGAGGGGTTCGGTTAGTAAGTCGTTGATTAGAAGGGAGAAATAATTATTAAGCGGGGAGAATTGGTGGGAATTGGTTATCGGTTAGACGGTTTCCCTCAAAAATCGTCGCCAGCCTTGACAACACCTCGTCCATAGTCGCGTCTGAAACATTCTCCCGCTTCTTGCCGCTACGTGCGCCGAGATCGAGCGCACGGGGCTGGTCGCACCGGACGACACCGGACGTCTTGGTTCGCGCGTCTGTCAGGGGCACTGCAAGTCCCGCCCTGCGCGCGAAACTCCCCACGCTGGTTATGGGCAGAACCACGGGTACTTTGGTCACCCGGTTGAAAAGCTCCGGCGATACGATGAGGACCGGGCGACGGGCCTTTTGCTCATTCCCAGCGGGTGGATGGCGGCCGACGAACCAGATTTCTCCCCGTTATCAGATCAGCTAATCGCCCGCCGGCTTGTCGTCCAGCCATTGACGCTCGTCCTTGGTACGGAAGGCCTTTGGGTTACATTGGGCGACGAGTTCGTCCAAGGTATAACGCCGCCGCTTCAGCGCCTCCACGAGGCCGCTCTACACCGTGATACCGACGGTGGCACCCGGCCGCCGACGCAGAATGTCAAGGAGAGCGGGCTGAACGGCCAGCATGACCGATCCTCCGACTTTGCGTAGATTAGTGATGTGCATGGTGGTCTTCGTAGTTATACTAACGTATAACATTCCGCGAGAGGGATCGACGCGCCCACGAGCGGATGCCGCGGACATTCCACCGTGGGCAAAAGCGCTCCGGGCATGTGGGCCCGTGCCGTGGATGAGTTCGGGACTGAGGTCGAGGCCCCGCGCGGGAGCTACCGCTGGGGCATACTTTTACCTAGGGAGAGGAAAGTGAAGGAAGACGCGCCGGTTCAGTCTCATGGGGGTCGGGCACCCCTAACTGAAGAGTATCTACGCGCACACACTGTCGGCGAACCGATGCCGCTATCATGTCCGATTCGCGTTGTAGACTATGACTTTGAGTGGCCGCGCCGATTCGAACTTGAAGTAAACAGAATCGGGCCGGCTATGGGCGACCGCGCGTTGCGTGTTGAACACGTGGGATCGACATCAGTCCCCGATCTTCCGGCCAAGCCGATTATAGACATCTTACTCGTCGTTACCGACTCCGCCGAGGAAACTGAGTACGCGCCAGCGCTGGAAAGAGCCGGGTATCGGCTCCATATCCGCGAGCCTGGATGGCACGAGCATCGGATGTTTAAGAGTGGGGAAACGGATGTGAACCTCCACGTCTTCTCCGCCGGCTGCACCGAAATCGACCGTATGCTGGCGTTCCGCGACTGGCTTCGGTCGAACGCCAGCGATCACGAGTTGTATGCTAACGCCAAACGCGCGTTGGCGCAGCAAGATTGGAAATATGCCCAGAACTACGCCGATGCGAAGACATCGGTTATCGAAGAGATTATTTCGAGAATGCAAAGGAATAGGGTCGGACTTGCGAATGAGCCTGAGTGACGGCGCATCCGGAAGCTGAGACCGAAGGTGGTAACGGAGCCATCCCGCTGCGCTGTCCGGTGACTGGAGGTATGGTAGTTAGACACATGAGCCCCGCCATCGTCATTGCCGCCGCCGTCTCCTGGATCGCCCCGCAGGACGCCCGCTTCACGATCAACGGCCTTCCCTGGATCGCCGAAAACAAAGGGGAACTTATTCGCCTGCCGCGGCGCCTCGAAACCCAAATCCCAAAGCCCGTCTGGACCCTCGGTGAATCTCCGAGCGGCGGCCGGATCCGGTTCCGCACGGACTCCACGCGGGTCGCGATACGCGTAGAATACCCGTCCGCCCCCAACATGACGAACATGCACGCCTTCGGTCAGACGGGCATCGACCTCTATTTGGATGGCGTATACCGCTCCACGGTCGTCGCCCCCAAGGACGCGGCCGTCGGCAAAACCGTCGAGCACGTCTTTTTCGCCGGCCTCTCCAAACAGCCTCGCGACATCACCCTCTATCTACCCCTCTACAAGCCCGCCAACGTGATAAGCATTGGCCTCGACGATGACGCCACGGTGGACAAGCCCCGCCGCTTCGCCGCCGCCAAACCGGTAGTGTTCTACGGGACGTCAATTACACAAGGCGGCTGCGCGAGCCGCTCCGGGCTGAGTTATCAGGCGATTCTCGGCCGTCAACTCAACATCGATTTCGTGAACCTGGGTTTTTCCGGCAACGGCAAAGGAGAATCCGCCGTGGCCAATATGACCGCCGAAATCGACGCCGCTCTGTTTGTCCTCGACTTTTCCCAGAACAACCCCGATATCGAGTCCCTTCGCGGAGTCTACGAGCCGTTCCTAACGACCATTCGAAAGCAACATCCAAAGACCCCAATCATCGCCATTACGCCCATAGCGAGCGCCGTGAACATACCGCGCTTCGAGCAATACCGCGAGCACATCCGCGAAGTGGTCAATCGCAACATCGCCGTGGGCGACAAGTTACTAACATTGGTGGAAGGCTATACGCTTCTGGGCCCCAACCGGCTGGACGGTCTGGTGGATAGCGTTCACCCGAACGACCTCGGCTTCCAATGGATGGCGGAGGGCCTCGCCCCGCATATCGCGAAGGCGCTGGCGCTGCCGCCGCCGGTGTTGGTCGACGATAGGGACGGAACGGTAGCGCCATCCACGGCAGCCGCGAAACGCAAACAGATCATCGACTACATCTGGGGACCCGCGGGGATGCCGACCGCGAAGCCCGCGATCCGCGGCTCTAACGCACCGGCGCCAATAAAAACGTTGAAAAACGCGTCCGCAATTGAGACCTTCACTATCCGCATGGAGGCCGGCCAGGAGAATACCACTCATCACATTTTGCCCAAACAAAAGACGAATAAACTGATTATTCTCCAACACGGCCACGCCTGCACTTTTGACGACGCGACGGACCCGCGCGGCGCCGGCATGGCCGAGGCCGTCGACAGCTTTCTGAATGCCGGTTATGCCGTCCTGATCGCCTACATGCCCCACATGCGGCCCGGCGACTGCCAGACCGTTTCGCACGCCGAACTCTTCAACCTGAACCTCAACGCCGGCAGCGCGCTGAAATTCTTTCTGGAGCCGGTCGCCGTCAGCCTGAACTTACTCAAACCGAAGTACAAGGAAATTCACATGGCGGGCCTGTCCGGCGGCGGCTGGACAACGACGCTATTGGCCGCCGTCGATCCCGCCATTCGCACCAGCTTTCCGGTGGCCGGCTCCATCCCGCTGTACCTTCGCACCGGCGGCTCCGTTGGCGACAAGGAACAGTACATCGACGAGTTCTATAAGATCGCCGGCTATCCCGATCTCTACTTTCTCGGCGCCCACGGCCGGGGGCGCAAACAAGTCCAGATCCTCAACCGAAGAGACAACTGCTGCTTCGGCGAAGCACAGCACAAAGGCACGGATTACGAACCGGCGATGCGCGAATACGAGAAGCGGGTGCAGCAAGCGCTTGGGTCCAGCGGGAGCTTCCGGCTGGAAATAGACAACGACGCCCCACGCCACATGATCTCCCCCCAAGCGGTTGAACTGATGATCCAAGAGTTAGGAAAATGACTCCGGCGAGAAACCAAGCCGTGGACGTGTACCGCGGCTTTGTGATGCTGCTGATGATGGCCGAAGTGCTGCACCTGTCGAAAGTGGCCCAAGCCTTCCCCGGCAATACCTTTTGGGCTGTTCTGGCGTACCATCAAACGCACGTCGAATGGGTTGGCTGCTCGTTACACGATCTAATCCAGCCGTCATTTTCATTCCTGGTGGGCGTAGCGCTTCCCTATTCGATCGCCAGCCGGATATCCAAAGGCGACAGCCAGGCAAAGTCATTCGCGCATGCCCTGTGGCGAGCGTTCCTATTGATCGCCCTCGGTATCTTTTTGCGGTCCACCCATAGCCCGCAAACCAACTTCACCTTTGAAGATACGCTTACCCAAATCGGCCTCGGCTATCCCTTCCTGTTCCTGCTGGCGTGGCGTCCGCCCAGGTGGGCCTGGATCGCGTTGGCGGCGTTACTAACCGGCTATTGGCTGGCCTGGGTACTCTATCCGGTCCCCGACCCTTGGGCAAAGAACAATAACCTCGGCCACGCCTTCGACGTCTGGTTCCTTAATCTCTTTCCAAGAGTAAAACCCTTCGAAGCCAATCGGGGCGGCTATTTAACGCTCAGTTTCATTCCCACGCTGGGAACGATGATTTTAGGTCTGATTGCCGGTCGCTGGCTTCGGGAGGGTATCCCCTACCGCAAGTTCCTGCTTACCGCCGGCGTTACGATAGCCGCCGGTCTGCTACTCCACGTAACCGGCCTCTGCCCGATCGTGAAGAGAATCTGGACGCCCGCCTGGACTCTCTTCAGTGGCGGCGCCTGCTTTCTACTTCTCGCCGCCTTCAACTGGATCATCGAGACGAAGGGCTACCGTAGATGGGCATTTCCTTTATTGGTCATCGGCATGAACTCCATCGCCGCCTACCTGATCGCCCACCTGTTCGACGCATTCATTGTAAGTTCTCTGAACATTCACCTCGGCGAGCGCTTTTTCGCCTTTCCGGGGGCCGGGTTGGAACCATTCTTGCGAGGCGCGGCCGTACTGCTGACCTTCTGGCTCATCCTCTTTTGGATGTACCGGCGAAAAATTTTCCTACGAGTTTAGCGTGTCACCGTGGGCGATGAATTTACGCTCTATTTGTCGAAAGGATTTTTCGGCAAATGAAAATAACGTTTCTTGTTTTAGCTATCGGCGCCATGTCTTCCAGTCTTATGGCCGCCGACGAGCCAGCCATCGCAAAAATCGAAATAGTGTGTGCGGCGGGAGCCGCCTGCACGGCGGTAACTCCAGGAACAAAGATCAAGGCGACGGTAGCGGCGGACGCAGCGGCCGATACGCCCATGGCCCTTTACGTTGACGGCAAGCCGGTGGCCGTGCCGGAAGGCAGTTTGAAAAAAGGCACCCGCGAGATTACGTTCGACATCGACAAGAAAATCGCCGTTGGGCTGACGGCTCTGTTCACACCGGCTGGACTACGCAGCGTGTCGATTGGACCGCCGCCCGGCAAGCCCTTCGCCAACGCTCAGAATTTACGGTTCGAGCCGCTGGAACCGCCGGGGGTGAGCGGCTATTCCGTCGACCGTTGGAAAGAGAAAGGCTCGAATTGCTTCGAGGAGGTAAAAAATTCGAGTCCGCTTCCAGAAGATTGCTGGGCACGTCTGGGGGACCGGATAGAACTGAAAATCGCCGATCAGGCAATGGCGACATTCAAGCCGACCGACGAGATCGTGATGTGGATCGATGGCGGCCCCATGCCTGGGTTGAAGGGCAGGAATACCGGGTCATCGGGTGGATTAACCACGCTAGTATTTCATTGGGACGAAAATCTGCCGTCCCAAAAAGATTCGAAAGAAAGCTGGCTGCGGGTGCTTCGTAACCCGTCGGATAAACGCAGCTCAACTATTTCAGCCGGGACCGTGGCCGGACCACCGCTGCCGAGCGGCGTGCGGGAATTCCACATTCGGAGGTTGAGCGAAAAAGGGTTGATAGTTTGGGGAGGCTTCTTTCTTGTGGCTGTGGGTACTACCCTCTACCTGGCTTTGAAGAAAGACCTGCTGCGCGAGGACGAAGGCTTGGTCGCCGCTCAAGGACGTCGAGCGTACAGCCTGGCGCGGACGCAGATGGCCGCCTGGACTTTTCTGGTCGCCATGGCGCTTTCCTACGTGTGGATGGTGACCTGGAATGAAGACGTGGTGAACGGGCAGGTGCTGGTGCTGATGGGTATCGCCACGGGCACGCTGCTGGGAGCGGTAGTGGTGGACGATTCCAAGAAAGAGGAAGCCGCTAAACTGCTGGCGGCGGCGAGCGGCACCGCGCCGGCGGTCGTCCCGGTCAACCCGCCCGCGATCGCGAACGCGCAAGCGGTGTTGACGACGCCACCGAACGAATGGTTTCTGATGGATCTGATCAGCGACCGGAACGGACCGTCCATCGCCCGCGTGCAGATGCTGCTGTTCTCACTTATTCTGATGGTTATATTTGTCGTGGAGACGACGAGGACACTAGTAATGCCGCAGTTTTCGGACACACTGCTCGGACTAATGGGAATATCTTCCGGCGGCTACCTGGCGCTGAAGGTTCCGGAGCGGAAAATGTAAGCGGAGCCGCGCCCGGCGGGGCTAACCGCGTTTATTAACCCGCATACTATTTGACCGCTTTAGATTCGGCTAATAGTTATCCGGCGGCGGCGTGAACACGCCGCCGCCGGAAAGGGTGAGCGACTTACATACCCCGCGACCATCCGATCACCGGGACGAATCCACGGGATCGTGTGAAGTCACGGGTACGGAAGCGCGTTGAACGCGGTTAATGGTTCTTGCGACCTCGAGTTCCGGCTTCGACTTGGGCAGTTGCCTGCCGCGGTCGGCGCCCGGACCCCAGACCTGGGACAAGAAATAGGAATCGCCGTACCTGTTAAAGACCAGTTTGGCCGGTTGAGGCGTGTTGGCCTGAACGGCCGTTGTAAGGGCGATGCAGACGGCCTTGCGATCGTCACGGTAGATGGACATCGCGCCTGGAATGTCGAACCGCACGGTGTAGTTACCAGCGGTCATTTTCGTCCGATTAACGGTGAAATCAAACGGGATTTTCGCCGTAATCGCACTTTCACCAAATGCCGGGGCAATGGCCAACAGAGTTGTCAAGCTCAATTTAGCAAAGATATTCGTATTCATTTGTTTCCTCATTCCCGGGGTTGTATATAGGAATCGATCCTTTTCCCGAGTCATAGGAGATAGCGTTGACCGGACGAAAAGTCCGCCACGGCGGCTGGACAAAGTCTACTAAATGAGATCTATCTTCCCTTCCAAATCGGAGTTATGATGGAGTCCTGGTTACTGCCATGGAAACCGGAGAAATAACATTACTTCTATCCGCATGGCGTTCGGGAAGCCGCGAGGCCGAGAACAAGCTTTTCGACCGGGTGCTGCCCGATCTCCGGCGTCTCGCCCACTACATAATGAGCGGGGAACGCCAGGGACATTCCATGCAGACCAACGACTTGATCGACCAGATCTACTTTCGGATGGTGGCGGCCAAGGATAGGGACTGGCAGAATCGGCAGCATTTCTTCGCACTTGCGGCCAGGGCCATGCGGCGTCACCTGATCGATCACGCGCGCGGGCGTCCGGACGCGAAGATCGAACCGCTCGAAAAGATACAGAAATTCTTGCCGGCGGACAGCGCCAAACTCGAGTTGGCAATTACGGTCGACCGTTTGCTGAACGAGATGGCGGAAGAAAAACCGGAATGGGCCCGGTTAGTGGAAGTCAAATATTTCCTGGGCCTGACAGACGATGAAGCGGCCGACGTACTGGGCGTGAAACTGCGCACCATGCAGCGCATGTGGAAGGATGCCCGGCAGTGGCTGTTCGAGAGAATGGAGTCCGGCCGTGCTAGAGGGGCCGCAGCTAGATAATCCCGACTACGACGAGCTTCTGATGAGCTTGGTCGAGATGGCTTTGTCGCGTTCGCCGGACGAACGCGAGCGGTACCTGCGCACGGCATGTTTGAATCGGCCCGATATCTTCGAGGAGGCCTGGAGCTATGTGCAGCAAGAACAGCGCATGGAAGGGTTCCTGTCGGAGCCGTTTCTTCCTCCACCGCGGGAAGAGCGATTCCTCCAGCCCGGCGATCTGCTGCACGAGCGTTTTCGGATTGTGCGGAAAGTGGCGCAAGGCGGCATGGGCGTGGTGTACGAAGCGCAGGATGAAAAACTTGGACGACGCATTGCGATCAAATGCGCCAAGGCCGATTTTCACGAACGCCTTCCGCCGGAGGTGAGGAACGCGAGCGAGATCAGTCATCCCAACGTGTGCAGGATTTTCGAGATCCACACGAGTTCGATGGATGGAGAGGAATTCGACTTCCTGACCATGGAGTTCGTGGATGGGCCAACGCTCTCCGAGCGCATGAGAAGCGGCGCGATAGGGATGAAGGAAGCGAGAATCATCGGCCGCCAGTTGTGCGAGGGTTTGGCGGAGGCTCATCGGAACGAGGTGATCCACGCGGATCTGAAGAGCGGAAACGTAATTCTCGGCAAGGCGGCAGGCGGTGAAGTCCGGGCGGTGATAATGGACTTCGGCCTTGCCTCCGGATCGGCCGCGGCCCGCGCCAACGCCGATCCGGACAGCATTGCCGGCACGCCGGACTATATGGCGCCGGAACTGTGGAATCGCGGGAAGCCGTCGGTCGCGTCGGACCTTTACGCGTTGGGCGTAATGCTGTATGAACTCGCGGCGGGGCGAAAACCCTTTCCGGCGAATGCGTCCAGGGAGGACCGGCTGGAACGGAAGCCGCCGCCGGTCAAGCATCCATGGAACGCCATTCTGCAGCGATGTCTCGATCCCGATCCGGCGCTGCGGCCGGCGGACGCGGGCGAAGTTCTAAAAGTTGTGTCGCCTTCGGCTTCCTTGCGCCTTTGGCTTGCCGCCGCGGCCGTGCTTACGCTATTGGCGATTCTATTTAGCGGGTGGATGTACTGGCAAGCCAACGCGCCGGAGGAAACGGTGCGTTTGGCAGTGTTGCCGTTCGAATCCAGGGAGGATGCAAGGCCGCTGGCTACACGGTTGTCGAGCGATGCGTTGGCCGAATTGGCACGGCTTGAGCGCAGCCGCCGCACGGAAGTGAAGGTGATCGCCGCGGGCGGAGCGGGCGTGAACGACGCGGCCAGGGCGCGCCAACAACTGAAGGCAACGCACGTGATCCGGGCGAATGTCGCAACGGAAAACGGCAAGATCGTCATCCAAGTTTGGTTGATCGATACCAATTCGATGGCGAACGCAAAGGAATGGAAGGCCGCGTACGATCCGGCGGAGATTCGCTACATACCGGTCGCAATCGCGGGGACGGTGACCGGCGCGTTTCATCTGCCTTCCGTAAAGCGGTTCGACGGTGTGAATGCGCAGGCTCGCGCGGACTACCAAGCAGGCTTGGCGTACCTGCGGAAGGACTCCACAATCGATACCGCTTTGCCGCTGTTGGAGCGCGCGGCGGCGGCGGACCCCGATTCGGCCATGACACACGCCGCGCTCGCCGAGGGGTACTACTGGAAAAACAGAATCGCCGTCGACAAGAGGTGGTTGGAACGCGCCGCCGTATCGGTTCGCGAGGCGGAGCGGCGCAATCCGGATTTGGCTCCCGTACACAGCGTCGCGGGACTGTTAATGACGGCCCGGGGCTGGCATGAGCAGGCCCAATTGGAGTACCTGCGGGCGATTGAACTTGAACCCGGCAATGGCGACACGTTTCGACGCATCGGGCTCGTGTACGACGAACTGAAGGAGCACGACAAGGCGCTGGCGTCATATCGCCGCGCCATTGAACTTGCCCCGGACTACCACCGCAATCATCAGGCCATCGGCGCCTATTGGATTGACCGCGCCAAGTACCAGGAAGCGATCCAGCATTTGCGCCGCACCGTCGAATTGGCGGCGGGCGAGCCGGAAGCTTACTTCGCGCTTAGCTCGGCATATGGTCACGCAGGTCAGCTAACCGACGCCGAAGCGGTACTTCGCAAAGCGCTAGCACTGGGAGAAACGGCAAGAGTGTTAAACGCGCTGGGTACGGCGCTGATGTACCAGGGCCGGGACCGGGAAGCCATTCCTTACTTTACCCTCGCGCTAAAACAGCAACCCGAAAGATATCTTTTGTGGATGAACATGGGAACGGCATACCGGCGGTTGAACCTGGCTGCCGACTCCGCGCGCGCGAACCGGCGGGCGTTGCGGTTATTGGACAGTGAGCTACAGAACAATCCGAAAGGCGGTTATGTTCGCTCCTGTGTGGCATACGTTTGCGCACGGCTCGGACAGCGCGACCGGTCCGAATCGGAAATCGCGCAAGCGCTGCAGTTGTCACCCGAGAATAACGAAACGCGCCGGATGGCCGTGAAGACATATGAGGCGCTGGAACTCCGGGAGGAGACTTTGCGAATTCTTAGCGCTTCGCCCCCTGAGGTGCTCGCCGACATGAGCCGTTATCCAGATTTGGCGGACTTGCACCGCGATTCTCGCTTTAGAACGATGTTGGGCTCTAGCAGCCACAAATGACCAAAAGGAGAGGACGTATGGTGATCGAAACCAGAGTACGGTTCGAAGATGGCGGTGTGACTATCACGCAGAGCTTTGGCGATGGAACTTCCGGAGCCAACCCGGACTCCGCGCCTGCGGCTCGACCGAAGAATAACAACGGCAGCGGCGAGTGGGGTCCCGCCGGCCCCGGCGGCGGAGGACCGCTTTCGGGGGGACTGACGGTTGTATTTGGCTCGATCATTATGGATTGTGGACGAGGTCACCAAATTCCGATTCCGTCGATGTCCGGTCCCATCGCCAATCCGACCGGCACTGCAAGTGCCATCGCCCAAAACCCACAGTCTCCGGCGGCATTCCGAATGCGGCCGCAAGAGATGGACCTTTGGTGCTGGGCGGCGGTGGCCGCCGCCGTGGCTGAATACTTCAGTCCGGCGTCACCGCCCACGCAGTGTAGCATCGCCACGCAAGTGAAAGACACCAACTGCTGCCCCGGAGCACGGGTGTGCGACGAAGCCGCCTTTCTGGAGGACGCGCTAACCGCGGTCGGCCACCTGAGAGACGATCATGCGGGCTTTCCTTCTTTTGAGCGAATCCGTGAGGAGCTACGCAACGGTTTTCCCGTCGGCGTAAGAATCGGCTGGTTCGGCGGCGGCGGGCATTTCGTGGTAATTACGGGCTGTCGCGAGTCCGGCCCGGGCGAGCAAATCGTCATGATCGCCGACCCGCGGTACTCGGAAAGCACGTGGCTGTATGACGAGTTTGTCCACGCCTACCACTCGGCTGGCGAATGTACCCACACTTATTTTTTGAAAGCGTGAAAGGAAAACGACAATGGCGAAAAATAAACCTCCTCGCAAACTATCGGGAGCGACCGGTCGTGAAAGGAAAACGACAACGGCGAAATACCAACCTATACCTCCGAACGAGATGCTGGAAGCGTTTCAAAAAGGGATCGACACCTTTTTATCCAGCGAAGATACGCGCCGGGAAGAACTCAAGAGCGCCTCGCCGGCCGGAGTCGCTATTTATACGCTTGCCCTGCCGCACGTGGCGGCGGGAAAGTGGACAGGCGCTCGAGCGGTTGGCTGGCGGCTAGTGACCGGCAATGAGGCGGGGACCGAAGCGGGCGAACAGGCGCTCGCGGACATCGCGACAGGCGAGCGGCACCCGCAACCGCGGATGGTCAGTTTTTATCCGCAGGCACAGTCGGCCGAGTTTATTAAGAATTTTCGAGAGATCCTGGAGACGGACCAGCTTCAAAGCGCGCGGGGCTTCGGGCTGCGGCTACTAAGGATCCCCGCGCTCCTGACAGACGCATTCTGGATTCGATCGCCGGATGGCATGAACGATACGATGGTTCCAATCCTGGCGTCCGCCACAATGAAAAAACGGCCGTACGCCCCGGACGAGTTCCTGCGAGCCCTTCAACCGCTAGTGAAGAAATTTCTCGCGTTTGATAAGAAATCGGCATAGGCTCACTGGCCCGGTAAGGCATCAAGCCTTCTCGATCTTATGTCGATGGCCTCCGATGCTATTTCGCTACTTCCACCCGCCCCGGTTTCGTTAAGATTAAGTTAATGAGCGCTACCGAGGAAACCCGGCCCGATCCCGCGACGCGGGCCGCGTTCCTGCCGAGCAAACCGGCGGACCGCGCGTGACATCCCTCACCGGTACGCCGAATCAGATCGAATGGGCGAACGAGATCAGGCCGCGGGTCGGGGCCGAATTCGATCGCGTCGCCAAGGCGTTTCATGAGGTGTCCGCCTCGCAGGCGGAGCGGGATCGAAACGATACGCTAGCCGTGATCGCCATTCTTGAGGAAAAACGCCTGGAGGTGATGGCCCGGACATCGGCGGGTTACTTCATTGAGGCGTGGCAAGAGTTGGGCGCTCAAGTTCGGCAATTGATCGCCGCCGATCCGCGCTATCAAGCGATCAAAGCCGCCAGGGCCGTCCGCGATCTTCAAGAAACACAACATGCCATTTGAAAAAGTTTTTCCCCGATCCTTCACCGCTATGTCCATCCGCCAGCATGCGCCGGCCATGTCCGGAGTTTACGGACTCTCAAACGCTCGCGGCTGGATCTACATCGGCGAATCCGGCAACATTCAGGATTCGCTCATGGACCACTTGCTGCGAACCAATACAGTGATACTGGACAAGCTTCCAACGGGCTTCGTTTTTGAGGTTTGCGCGCACACGAGCCGCGGGTGGCGGCACCAGCGGCTGATCGTTGAATACGCTCCCGCCTGTAACCGGCAGTAGCTACCGCGCCGGAAACTTGCGCCGCAACGCGAGAACAACACCTGATATGAGTTGATATAATAGGTCGGAGCGACGATCTTCACGCGCTCGTCCAAAGCTCCGATCCAGGTCGTCAACGCTCCTCCGCCCGAACACCCCGCCGCCCCAATCCGCGCGGCGTCCACGTCAGGTCGGCTTACCAGATGGTCGATTGCGCGCTTGGCATCCCAAATGAAATAGCGCGCCACCGATCCGCGAGATACTCGTTGACCGATCCTCCGGTCAGCGCGACATACCCTTGCAACGCCAAATTCGCGGCCGTTACTTGCGGGTCGGGCTTGCCTTCTTGCGTATGCCCGGCCTGTAGCGGCACCGCCGGATATCGTCCCGGCGCCAACGGCCGATAGGCATTCGCGGTGACGAAGAAATCCGGGAGGCTTTCGAATTGAATCGTCTCGATGACGTACCCATCCGCGTCGATCCGGCCGGTTTCCCGCTCCGCGTCCGCAACGGTCCGAATGCCCGCCACTAACTTCTGGCGCGCGGCCAATTGCCGCTGCGCCATCGCCCGGCGGGCCAGAGGAGCACCGCCGCCAGTCTCATCCGCCTACACCACGTAGGGCTTGCGATAGTCCCGCGTCAGCATCTTCGTCGCTTCGGCATCGTTCACGAACTTCGGTCCGTTCGCGAGCGTCAGTTTCCGGCCCACGCGATAGCTGATGTTTGCCAGGTGGCACATTGATGCGCTGAGGTATGCGATCCCAATTTCGTCATGCAGATCCTTGTAGTTCCGCGACTTTACCGCGGTGAGGAAGTTCTGCATATGAAGACCCGTCGGATCGCCGCCCGCTCCCCGGTCCGGCCGCTCTTCCATAATCAATTCGTTGCTCTCGCCCTTAAACGCCTGGAAGCCCGCGTCGCTCATCGCCGCCCAACCTTCCGTGCCGTAGAACAGGTTTCCAACCATGATGTTCAACGGCGCCGCCGTTTTTGGGGCGGTGGCCTCCGGCGTGGGAGCGGCACCGGGGCGCGAACGGCGGGCGGATACAGGCACGGCGCCCTCCGCCCCGGTCAGCAACCCGCGAACTTCAAACACCAGTTCGCGGCCGCCGAAGTCATAGTTTGCCGTCAAGGTGTTCGGCGTCTCCTGGTCGTCGTCATAGGCGAACTTCCCGCCATGCGCATGGACGCCCCTGGGCCATTCGGGCTCGCCCATGCCCCATCGCGCGATGCCCAATTCATGCACGCCTTGGTTGCCGATGTCGCCATTGCCCGTTTCCCAGAACCAGTGCCAGTTGTAGCGGAAACGCAGTTCATTGAACGGCCGCAGCGGCGCCGGTCCCAGAAACATGTCCCAGTTCACGCCCGGCGGCGTCGGCATGTCCGGTTTCTTCCCAATGGACGCGCGCCGTTTGTAGCAGAGCCCCTTGGCCTGATAGACGTTGCCAATCAACCCGCCCTGGACGGCCGTCATCGCTTTCATCTTGAACGGATTGCTACGGTGCTGGGAACCGATTTGCAGCATTTTTTTCGTTTCGCGCGCGACCTGCACCAGCTTCTGGCCTTCGTGGATGTTGTAACAGGCCGGCTTCTCACCGTACACGTCTTTGCCCGCCTTCATCGCCCAGATCGCGGCCAGCGCATGCCAGTGGTTCGGCGTGGCGATGGATACAGCTTCCACGCTTCCATCGGCGAACGCCTCGCGCATGTCCTCGAACTCCTTGGCCTTCTCGCTGGTGTTCTTAAGGAGCGTGGCCTGGGCCTTTTCCCGCGCCGCCTGGTTCACGTCGCACAGGCCGACCACGCGCGCTTCGGGCAGCCGCGAATAGACGCTCAGGTGGTTAGACCCGCGTCCGCCCAGGCCGACAATGGCCACGTTGATCCGCTCATTCGCGCCCCAAACGCGCATCGCCGAAGCGGCGGCCGCCGCCCCCATGAAATATCGCCGAGTCGTGCTATTGGACATGTGCTGTACTGTACTCCTACCGCCAGCGATCATATCAAACCCAGCTACTCCCGTAGCCGGTTTAATGTGTACGCCGCCTCCGTCGTGCAGAGCGCGGTTCCGTCCGCGGCGCGGATGCCCTTCGGCCGCAGCTCATAGATCCGCCGCGCCCGCAGCCCCGGCACTATCAGCCGCGCCGTCCGCCCATCGGCCGATAACACCGCGCCAGTTACTATTTCCGGTTGTAAGTCTGTCTTCGGCGAACCATAAGCTGAGTGATATTTGTAGTAGTAACTCGTCAGCGAATAGGCCGCCGCGTCGCGGGCCGTTGAAGCGTCCACCGGCTTCGTGAACTCCAACTCGAAGCCGTCCTTCAATAGCCGCATGTGCAGGATGTCCATCGGCGTTTTGCCCGTATAGACAATCCGCTGCAATCCTTCGCTGGTGCCCCAGATTCGCGACGTCTGCGCCGTGTAAAGGCTCCTCTCATCGGGCGAAAGGGCGATCCGATTGTTCCCGGCGCGCAGGCCGTTGCCTTCAAAAAAGATAAACGCGGCGCCTTGATACTCCCCGCCTACTTTCTCCAAATCCGCTCGCAGAATGCGCGGATACGTCCATTCCGCCACCAGCATTTGTCCCGCATACGGGCCATAGGCGCCCTGCGTCGAATCGAGCAGCGGCTGCGTGACCGACCCGCCCATATCGTTTTGCGGAAACTGAATCGCGGGCAACTTTCGCAACTTGTCCAGCTCGGCCACCGGCGTTTCCACCGGATCGCGCCCGCCAAACCACGGCGCCCAATTCAATGACGCCGGATGACCGTGAAACGCTTCCGGAGTAACATGGTGCAAGGGTGACGTGCCTACCCAGTCGCCCTGATTATCGGTTGCAAACAGGTCGCCCTCGGCATTGAAACCCAGACCATTTGGCTGCCGGAATCCGCAGGAGAGTAACTCCACGTCGCCCGGCGGAGTTATCTTCAAGGAACACCCGCGATAAGTGGTCGGCGAGTAATGACCGACTTTTCCAATTAACCCATCCTTCTGTTCCTTCGCCTGTCGTCCCTTCGCCGTATACTCCCCGCGCACCGGCATTCGCGGCTCGGCGCCGCCGGACGAAAGCCCCAGCGATAGATAAAAGTTGCCCCGCTTATCGCGCACCGGCCCATACAGAAACTCGTGATAGTTTCCGGAGATCCCCCACCCGTCGGCCACCGTCTCATAGAGGTCGGCCTTCCCGTCGCCGTCCGTATCCGCTACCCGCGTCAGCTCCGGCAAATGCGCCACGAAGTACTCGCCTGCCTTGTCTCCGGCCATTATCCCCAATGGCGACTGGAACCCCTCGGCGAACTTCCGCCACCGTCCTGTTTTAGGATCCATCAGGTACAGATAGCCACGCCGGAACGTCACCGCCAATTGTCCATCCGCGCCGAACGCCACGCCCGCCACCTCCGGCGCAATGTCCCGCGGCAATGGCACGTTCTCCACGCGATAGCTCTCCAACGGCACTTGCGCCTTCGCCGCCAAGGCGCAAAAAGCCAACAGCGCGATCCTCATTGCAGCGTCCCCTCCGCCACCACATTCCGCCCTCGCTCCAGCAACTTGCCCTCAAGATATACCGGCCCGTCGATCCGGTCGAATGTCAATCGTCTCCGGATTGTCTTTGGCTCTGCAACTAATCGCTCGGTAATTAACATCCCGTCGAGTAAGTAACGAAACTCCGGCGCGCCGTCCACCAATCGGTACCCCTTAAACTTCCGTTGCGGCGTGCGCTTGTCATTCCCAACCAACACCGGATAGTCGTTTCCCGCACGCCAGAATATCTCTCCGATAATCCCCGCGGTCGGCGTCAGCTTCTTGTTGTCGGTCTTCCGCAGCAGCGTCCCGGTCATGTCCAGAAATCCGCCGCGCCAGGCATACAGCAGCTTGCTCCGCCCGGCATCAAAGCAGTACGAGAACCCACCGGGCAGCCCCACCGCAATTGCCGCCGGCGTCGCCTCCGGCATGTCCCAGCGCACCACCACCGCCTCTTTTCCAACAACCGGCTTTGCCTCCGCCGTGACTTCCAAATCGCTCACTCGAAATCCATCCGGCGCCGGCGCCTTCGCGCCCCATTCCATGGCCGCCCACAGCGCGTGCATCCGCGGCCGCGCGCGCTCCGGCGTCATACCGCCAAAGTAGTTCGGCATGGATGTACCGGATAGGATTCGCGCCGGGTTGCGCATCCACCGCTTATACCAGTCAAACCGCAGCCGCTCCGCGGCGTTCTGTAGCTGCGGACTTTCTTCCCCCAATGACTTATTGACGCCCCAATCATGGCAGCCAATACAAGCCATTCCCTGTTTCTTAACGTTCGTTCCCAACAACCCCACGCCCGTCTCTCGCACTGCGTCCGTAGACGCCGGCGGAGGCGGACCGTCGCCCGGCGCGAGCCCCTCCAGTTTCGCCAGCGCCAAGGCCAGCGGCCGCATTTCGGCCTCGCCATAGTGGGGCATCCGTAACTCGCGCCCGTGCCGGATTCGCTTTTTGTCCCACAGCACCTTCCCGATCCAGCTCGTCTTCAGCTTCTCGCCAACGCCATCCAGGTCCGGCGCTTCCGTCCCCGGTTTATGGCAAGTCAAACACTGGTAGCGCTCTAGCTCATAAGGCAGAGTAAATACCGGCGCGGGGCTTTTCGCGGCCACATTTCCCCGCAAAAATGCACGCACGCTCTCCTTCTGCGCAGGCGTCCACCCGCTCCGCACTATCCGGCAATCGACTCCGCGTAAAGGCGGCCCAGCATTCTTGCCCCGCTCGTGGCATCCGGCGCAGCCCAACGACGCCATCAAATTCTCGCCTCGCGCCGCGTCCCCCACTGGCGCCGCGCCCTCGAAGCTCACATCGGTCGACCGCGTCAGATACGCCG
Organism: Bryobacteraceae bacterium; assembly: GCA_046155405.1. Lineage (GTDB taxonomy): Bacteria > Acidobacteriota > Terriglobia > Bryobacterales > Bryobacteraceae. Next base: position 63,182 of record JBJXFL010000113.1, read on the forward strand.
CCAGCGCCGTGGCGTCCCCCTCATCCAAAAGCATCGACGGCCGGTGCGTCTCCAACAAAGCCGCCGTCAAAACGGTAAGCGTGTACTTCGAACCCATCGCCTCCATGGATCCCGAGGGATGGCAGAACACGCATCCCATCGTCCCGAACAATTCCCCGCCTTTCCCGATCGAAACCTCATTCGCTTTCCGCGGCGTGAACGCAACCGCCGATTTCCGCCCCGCCAAATACGCCGCCAAATCGGCGCTCTGCTCCGCTGTCTGCGCGACTACCGCATGCCGCCGCAGAAAGGCGTATAACCAGGTTCGGTTCGTTCGCGAACCTATACCATCCAAACCCGGTACCGTCCGCTCCAAACCGGGCGCCGAATGGCAACTCGCACACCGCGCGTCGGCCACCAACCGCCGCCCCTCGTCTGCCGCCCGCGAAGGCGCCGCCGCCCGGTCATGGAAGAACGCCTCGCGCGGCACCGGCTCCCAATCGAACCCAGCCGACCGCCACTCCAGCCGCAACTGCGCCGCCGATCCAGCCGCACGTTCAAACGGAATCGCCAGCGCATGCATACCCGCGTTCAGCGTGTGTTTGGTCCCCGCCCCGCCATCCAAATTCACGGTACGGTTGAACTCGTAATTGCCCGCCGCCAGCACCCGCAGCGACCCCTCCCACTGGCCGCGAAACCGTGCCCCTAGCGCCGGATGAATCGACTCCTCCGCGTCCAAATAGAAATTGGGCGCACGCGAAACAAACACAACAGTCGCCGCGCCATCCCCGAACTTACCGATCAACCCCGCCACCGGCTGCCCAGCCAATGGCCAGACCGCCAGTAGGCACATCGGGGCGATGGCCGGCCATTCCGTTCTGAATCGATTCACTCTTCCCCAATTCTAAGCTGTCTTGCCATTCTAGTCTTGAACTGAAGAACTAACTGTGGCACCCTTAATTTGCAGCACTAAATATCTCAGGTAGATTGTATGCGCATACTGCATAGTTTGCCCGGTTTCATTTTATCTATCGCCATTCCCGTTTCGCCGGTTTGGAGCGCGACGATTCGAGGAACAGTTTTCGATCCCTCCGGCGCGGTGGTGCGGGGAGCGGAGATTCGCGTCGTTAGTTCACAGGGGAGTGTTCTTGGCCAAGCTTCCAGCGAAGACGATGGCCGCTTCCAACTTACCGGTGTTTCACCGGGAGTTTATGTCGTGCGGGTAGAGTCGGCGGGCCTGCAACCGAAGTCGCTGCCGGTTACGGTGGGCGCGCAAGATCCGCAACCGCTTGACGCGCGCTTGGACCTGGTCGCCAGCGCGACGCAAGTTTCCGTTATCGCGGAATTGGGCGGCGCGAGTTTCGTTCAGGAGTCGCAGCAGATGGTATCCGTGCACGACCGGCCGGAACTCTTGCGGCGGCCGCTCGTGAACATCGGCCAGATACTCGACGCGTCTCCGGGTTTGACGGCGCAAGAGACGACGCGCGGCCAAGTGTCGCTACTAATGCGGGGTTTGACCGGCTATCAAGCGTTGCTTTTGGTGGATGGCATCCGCTACAACACGTCCATTTTCCGGTCGGGTCCAAATCAGTATCTGGCGTGGATCGATCCCGCGCAGTCCCAGGGAATTGAGGCTGTTCTGGGCCCTTCCAGCTCGCGGCACGGCAGCGATTCGCTGGGCGGGACGATCAATGTAGGCACCCCGATTCCGCGATATGCGACGGAAGGCGGGGTGAGCGTTCATGGGCAGGCTGGCCTATGGGGTTCTTCGGCGGACATGGCTGCGGGCGGAGATCTTCTTATGTCCGTGGGAACGCCGTGTTTCAGTTGGATTCTAGAGGGAAATGGCCGGAAGCTGAACGATCTTCGGGGCGGCGGAGGTACCGACTCGCGCAATGCGTTCCGGCGCTTTCTGGGCATGAGCGACGACGCGGTGACCGGGCTGCTGGGTTCGCGCATGCAGGATACGGGTTTCGCTCAAATCGGCTTTCAGAATAAGGTCGCGGTTCGTCCATCCGCGACGCACAGCCTGACATTGCAGCACATGTTCTCTGGCCAGCGAAACGTCCGTTCCTACCGGGACCGTATCGGCGGCGTGGGCCGGTTGCAGGCGCTGACTTCGCCGCAACGGTTGAACTTCGGATACGTGAGATATGAGAAAATCCGCGTTGGTTTTCTCGATTCGCTGGCCGGGACGTTCTCCATTAACTCGCAAGTAGACGGCTACAAACGGCAAGATCTGCGGCCCGTCAATCCAGTCATCCAAGACAATAGCCGGGTAAATGCATTCGGTTATAGCGGGCAAGGGAAGGCGAATTTGGGTCCTGGGATCGCGGTGGTGTTTGGCGGCGATGTCTATCGGGAGTTGATCGTGTCGACGCGCTTCACTTACAATCCGGTCAACGGCGTCACCACGCAGAATCGCGCGCTTTACCCCAACAATTCACGCTACATTACCTCCGGCTTGTTCATTCAAGGCACTGCGGAACTGGTTCCGCAAAAGCTACGCGCGCTCGTCGGCGGGCGTTGGACTCGAGCCGGCTTTCGGACCACGGAAGCCGGCAACCGCGATTCATCCGGAGCGTCACTCGGCGTTACCGACAGTTTTCAGAGTTTCCAATTCTTCAGTTTCAACAGCAGTCTGACTTATCAGATAACAAAGTCATTCAGCGTCAGCGGGCTGATTGGCCGGGGAATTCGCGCGCCAAACGCTACCGACCTTAGCTCAATCGGCGTGACCACGCTTGGCTTTGACGTTGCCGCGTCCGACGCGCGGGCCGTAAGTGCGTTGGTGGGTACCGATGGCAGTGAGAGCGCGGCATCCACCCGCCGCCTCTTCGGTTCCTTGCGCGCGGAAAACCTGACGAGTTATGAACTCGGCGTGCGCCATGTTACCCGGCGGTTGTACCTGCGCGTACAAGGGTTCGATTCGGAATTGAAGGATCCGTTGGTGGGGCGTACACTGGTATTTCCAGTGGGCGGCGTACCCGGTGTTATTGGCGGCTACGCAGTCCGAGCTCTTCCGCAAACGCCAACGCAGGCGCAGCAAGGTGTGGTGACCGTGGCTACCTCCCTAACGCCGCGGGCGGTCCGAAGTATCGCCAACGAAGGCGCCATCCGCTATTACGGGCTGGAAAGTCATTTTCAGTTCCGCGCGTCCAGGCAATGGCATTTCGAAAGTAACTACGCCTATCTGGCGGGAAGGGAACTTTTCCCGAACCGGCCGGTACGCCGGTTGCCGCCGCAGCGCTTGAACACGAGCGTGCGCTACGCGCCAAACGGCCGAATGTGGCTGGAAACGGTTGGCGCTTTCACGGGTTCTCAATACCGGATGAACGCCGGCGACTATGACGATGACCGGATGGGCGCTTCCCGGAATCGAAATACTATTGCGGACTTTTTCGCGGGTGGATATGCGAGCCAATATGTATCGCCCGGCGCCGATGGACGTTTGGGCACGGCGGATGACTTATTCGACCCGTCTCGGGAGACGCTGCGCCAAATCCAAGATCGGCTACTACCACTAGGTTCTGTGATTAACGGTGTGATAGTCTCCAACGCGACGACGAGAGTACCGCTTTACTTGGGAAGCGCAAACTGGTGGTCCGTTGGCGTGCGCGGCGGTTACTCGCTGACCGAGCGTCTCACCTTGAATACCGCGGTCATGAACCTGACCGACAACAACTACCGGATACATGGATCTGGAACCGACGCGCCCGGAATCGATGTGTCCGTAAGCGTACGTTATGTTTTCTAGCGCTTTGGTAATCGTCGCGGCGTTTCTGGCGGCCGGGCAGATCCTGGTCGCGGGGACCGCGGAAGCGAAAGCGCTATTGGACGCGGGTAAATACGCTGAGGCGGGCGCGGCGTACCGCGAGGCGTTGAAGCGCTCGCCGAACGACCCGCTCGCGCTGGCCGGATTGGGAATGGCGCTCAACGGGACGGGTCTCTATCTTGAGGCGATCACACCGTTAACGAAAGCGGTGGAGGCCGATCCCCGGAATGCCGCCGTGCTTCGGGAACTCATTCGCGCCTTCGTTGGAAGTAACTCCTTCGGCGAGGCGGAGCGGTTTCTCGGCGTTCTCCTAAAAGCGAATCAACAGGACCGGGAAGGATGGTATCTGTTCGGAGTGTTGCTGTTACAGAATGGCTACTATGCAACCGCCGAACGGGCCTTTGCGCGTGCCGTCGAACCCGGGGCGGCGCCGGGCAAGGCCAGCGTGTACCGCGCGGTATGTCAGCTTCAATTGAATCGACAAGCGGAAGCGGAGGAAGCCTTCCGTTCGCTATCCGGCCAGCCGCATTTGGCCGGCGACCTGGACCTACTGATCGGTTTCGCGCAATTGTCCTATGAGATGGGTGACTTTGAGCGGGGCGCCGCACTCAGCAAGAAAGCGGCGACGCTGGCCCCGGACAACGCGGAAGCGGGACTTTGGCATACCCGCTGCCTTACCAAACTGGGTCAATGGCGTCCCGCGCTGGCCGAAGCGGAACGGGTCGCGGCCGTGGCGCCGGATCGTCCGCAGATCCACCACTTGCTCCTGCGGATCTATCGGCAAGTAGGCGATAATCGCCTGGCGGAACGCGAGACCGCATGGCTCCGCGCCCACGGCGAGCGGCGGGCGGCGGGAGCCAAACCGTGACGCGCCCGCTGCTGCTGGCTTGCGCCCTTTCGATCTCCGCGCAGATTCAATTTGAGGACGTTACAGCCGCCGCGAAAATCGAGTTCGCGCTGCGGAATGGCGCGGCCGGGCGTTTTCACTTGATCGAACTTATGCCGGGCGGTGTGGCCGCATTCGACTACAACAACGACGGCTGTCAGGACATCTATTTCACCAATGGCGCTTCCGTTCCGGACTTAGCCAAGACCGGCCCGCCGTATCTAAACCGCCTGTTTCGCAATCGCTGCGACGGGACGTTCGAAGACGTTACGGAGAAGGCAAAAGCCGGCGGCGTTGGCTATTCAATGGCGGTGGCCGCGGCCGACTACGACAACGACGGCTTCGTCGATCTCTTTATCGCGGGCGTGAATCGGAACCAGCTTTTGCGAAACCGCGGGGACGGCGCGTTTGAGGACGCGACCGCCCGTGCGGGCCTTTCGGGCGTCGATCCGAAACTCGGCAAAATGTGGGCGATCTCCGCCGGATGGTTCGATGCCGATAACGATGGCTGGCTGGACCTTTTCGTTTCTAACTACGTCGGCTGGAACCCGGAGACCGAAAAGCGATGCGGCTCCGAAAAGACACAATTCTATTGCCACCCGGATAACTACACCGGGCGTCCCCATCAGTTGTTTCGCAATCGAATGGACGGCACTTTCGAAGACATCTCGGTTCGGTCGGGCATTGCCGAAAACACCGGTAAGGGCATGGGTGTCGCGTTTGGCGACTTTAACCGGGATGGGAAAACCGACGTATTCGTGGCGAACGATTCGGTGCGCAACTTTCTGTTCGAGAACTTAGGCGGAGGCAAATTCCGCGAAGTGGGGCTTGAATACGGCGTTTCGTATGGCGAGAACGGGCGCGCCATCGCGGGCATGGGCGCCGATTTCCGCGACTACGATAACGACGGCCTTCCCGATATCGCGGTCACCGGGATGATAAACGACTCGTACCTGTTATTTAAGAACACGGGCAAGGGATTCTATTTTGAGGACGCTACGATCCCGAGCGGCTTTATGTCGGCCACGCGGCAGCTTACCGGATGGGGCATGGGATTCTTCGACTTAGACAACGACGGTTGGAAAGATGTCTTCTTCGCCAATTCTCATTTCCCTCAGTTAGATCGTTATATAGGCGCCCCGTCCCCGCTACCCAGCACGATCCTGCGCAACCTGCGGAATGGGACATTTCAGGACGTAAGTAAACAGGCTGGAAGTTCTATCCAGACGGCGGCATTTTGGCGCGGCGCGGCCTTCGCCGATTTCGACGGCGACGGCCGCGTGGATGTCGTCGTGTCCGCAATGAACGCGCCCGCGCGGCTGTTCCGGAATATCTCCGACAAGAGCGGTCACTGGGTGGCGTTTCGGCTCAAAGGCAAACGAAGCAATCGCGATGGGCTGGGAGCTGAGTTACACCTTACACTTCCCGATGGCCGGCGACTGATGAATCATGCGACGACAAGCGTGGGTTACGCATCTTCGAGCGAGAAACTTGTGCGTTTCGGGCTCGAGGAGCATAGCTACGCCGCGCTCGTCGAAGTGCGCTGGCCAAGCGGGACTCGACAGACGCTTCGACGGGTGATGAGCGACCGGATTGTGAACGTCGAGGAGCCGGAGCGTTAGCTGCATTGCGAAAAATGGCTTGGCGGTGTCCATCTCGCATGACTGACCCGCCCCGAGTTAGGCTAAGATGCAGGTATGGAAAGTATTCCAATATCCGAGCAACGTAAGGCACAGCTTGAAGCACTGGCCCGGCAGCAAGGGAAGGACCTTGCCGCCGCTGCCGATGACGTGCTCGCGCTCGGCCTTGAACAACAGCAGGCACTTACGCGTGAGGAGCAAAATATTCGCAAGATGTTGGACAGCCGTTACGACGCTGTCGTGAACGGCAAGGCCAGACTCCTCGACCCGGACGACGTTCGCCGCGATCTTGCCGACCGGCATGTCGCTTTTCTGCAGCAGCTCTGATGGGGGCCTACAAAGTCCACGAACACGCCCGCGAAGACCTCGACGAGATTTGGAAATATCTAGCCGAGGAAGGCAATTCGGAGATTGCTTCAAGAATCGAGGATGAATTTTTTGAAGCATTCGCGCTGCTTTCCACGCAACCAGACATTGGGTTTCGGCGTCCTCATTTGTCTTCTAAACCGTTACGCTTTTGGGTGATGCGGGAGTACCTTATTGTATACGCTCTGGAGCATGACCCTCTATTTATCGTCGCCATTATTCATGGCAAGCACCATCCGCAAACCATCGCCCGGATTCTGACACGACGTCAACCGGATTCTGACACGACGTCAATAGGTTTCGGTCTAGTCCAGCGGCTTCCGCGCGGAAGCCAGGCAATGCGGCATCGGCGCCGGTAAAGCCTGCACGCGGAATTCCGTAAATCCCGTCTCCGTCAACCAGCCGCATAACTCCGAATCGGCGAACACCCAGCCGTTATGCGTCGTCAATGCCATATTCACGGCAAACAGCGCGGAGAACTTGGGCGCCGTGTGCGTGGAGTCCGTCATCATGTCCATAATGTGGATAACTCCGCCGGGCTTTAGCGCCCGCCACGCGCGGTGGAACAGATCGAGGATTGCCTCGGGTGGCTCCTGATGTAACATGCCAAAAAAGTGCACCGCATCTTGACCCGGCGGGAACGGCGTGTTGTGGTAATCGCCGGACAGTGTGATAACTCGTTCGGAGAAGCCTTGTTGAGAGATTAACTCGTCCGCAATGCGCGTGATCGGCGGCAGATCCAATACAATACAACGCAATCCGGGATTGTTCCGGGCCGCCATAACCGAGTAAGTGCCGGGGCCGCCGCCGACGTCCAGCAGGCTCCGGCACCCGCTCAGATCCAGCATCGAAACCACCACGCGGCCGATGGAAAGCGCCCGGTGATGCATGGAAAGTACGAAGTTCCTGGTCCGTTCCGCATCGTCGCCTAGGTGTACATTCGGCGATTCCGCCGGAAGTCCATTCCGCACCAGTTCTTTCAGCTTGCCCCACGCCGAATACACGTCCCGGTTGTAGAGCAGCGCGCCGGAAAGATCGCCCGGCTTGCCCCGAACCAGGAACGCATCGCTATCTACCGTGTTCCGAAACAGGTCGCCCGATTTTTTCAACAGCCCGACTGCGACGCATCCGTCTAATAGAAGCCCGACGGCGCGGCTGTCGAGTGCAAGATGACCGGCGATTGTCTGGCTGGTAGCTTCGCCAAACTCGGCCAAAGCCGTGAAAATACCCAGGTCGGACGCCGCGAACAAGACGCACGAGTCGAAGTATGCGCTAGCCATCTCGACGATGCGCTGGGGACTGGGCGGCGGAGAATTCAAAGCGTCCTCAAGAAGGCGATCAGCGCGCGCCGGTCGGCCGGCGACAATTCGACCCCGAATCGATGCCCTTCAACGGCATGGGACCGCATGGATGCGGACCAGTTGGACGACCGGAAATCCATTTGAAGACGCTTCGGATCGAATAGCTCCTCCAGCGTTCCAATTGACCCATCGTGCAAAAAACTAGACTCCAACCACACCATGCGAAGGGACGGCACGCGATAATAACCGGTGGCTTTGCGCGTCTTCAGCGCCAGGTTTGGATCCGTTTCGACGCTGCGCCGCATAACGTCCGCTTGTCCACGGATCTCCGCGGAAGGAACGAATCCTTTGGCCGGAGTCAGCTTTTTGTTTGTATAGTCCGGCCCGGAGTGACAATCGGCGCACTTGCCGCGGCCAAACACGTCTTTGCCTTTCAAGGCGTCGCCAGCCAGAGCGTTGGGATTCGGCGGCGGTTGCAGCGAATAGATGAATTTGGCCAATGCGAATAATAAAGCATCCGGAGTTCGCTTCACGCCGGCCGCCAAACCCATTTTTTCCAATTTCAACTTACCATTTGGTCCGTCTCCATACTCCGTTAGGGCATCCACCACATCTCCAACGCTGGCGGAGTAACGCATCATGTCGGTGATATCGCGCTGCCGGGCGGTCCCTGTCCGATCCAGATAGCTGTACTTCTGTACCCCGATCAAGTTGGCGATTTTCACCGGGTAGAGCAGGCTTGTATTCGTCCGGCCATGCACGCCCAGCGGGTGTTGATCGTACAACTTGGCGATCTCTTCGGCCGGCAAGTCGGCCACGGGAAGATTGGGGTCGTCCTTCAGGAATGGAATGCGGTAGTCTTCGCGCACATGGGCACGCCGGCGCTCCTCCAGCACTTGCGGACTCATCTGCGCGTATCGCCGTGTCAGGTCTCCCATCAGCGGACCGAAGGGGGTGTAATTATTGGCCAAGCCCTCCACAACGCCGCCATCCTTCATCACCCGGACATGACACATGGAACAAGTGTCGGTGCCAAGTTCCACTTTGCCCTTCTCGCGCACCACATATCTAAGGCCGATCAAAACACCATCGCGAGTAGTTTGCAGCCGGTAGGCCGCGAGAATTTGCGGATTGCGGATCAACTGCAGATTGTGTTCGCTGCCTGAAAAACGCGGCAACTCGCGGCCGTAGAAAACTTCGCGGCCAGCGGCGATCCAATCGGCTTCAGTTTGGAGCCGCGATACCTCCACCAGCGGCTTCGGCTCCTGTTCACGCAGCCACTGCATGTAGTTGGCGGGCTCTTTATCCGGCGCGTAAACCGGATAGGTTTTTAGATTTACCTCCGGCAGAGCGTAGTATTCGGCGGCTGTCGGAAGCCGCGGCGGCCCGCCCAATCCAGGCAGCGGAAGACGATAGCCGGCCACCGCTCGGTCGTCCCAGGCGCGGGGAACTTGGCCCGAAGGCTGTGCCGGCGCCAGCGCGACGCAGGCGGCGGCCAACACGAATACGCGGCCCATGCTACTTAAGATCCCGCAACAAAACCGGCTTCAATGTCCAGGTCGTCCCTTGCTCGAACACCTTGCGTGTCGAGGGGAAGTTGAAAGAAGAAACACCGACGGGATAAACGAGCTTGACCTGCACCCTCTTCTCCGGCCGCGGGTCCAGGTAGGCCTGAATCATTAGATGGAGAAACTGCGCGGGGTTCAAATGAAGTTGCCCTATCTGGATCTCGCTCGGTACGATACGGGCCGGGCGGGGTGTCCAACCGGCGGCATCGAAGGAAGCGGCCAGCCGGCGGCATTCCTTGGCGACCTCAGCCACCGTTAGTTCACCCTGTGGGACCGGTGTCTCGTTGCTTACTTCCAGCGGGCCAAACAACGGATCAAGTTGGACAGTCGCGGCGACTTTGCCTTCCCGTTCCAGCGCAGCCAAGGAACGAGTCAATAGATAAAAAAGGTCTGCGAGGGAGAGATAGCCGCCTTCGATCGCCTGATTCGCGGGGGCAAAGGTCCCGTTGACGTTCCATTGGTCGAGGAATGCTTTCACCGCCGGTCGCAACTGTTCAAGCGAGATCTTCTCGCCTTTCAAAGTACTGGCGGATTCCTGCAACTCCGCAAGAGAGACAAAGCGGCTGCCAGGATTTGCCGGCAGGAAATCTCCGCTCAACCATTCCAGAACCTCCGCTTGATTTTTATACATGGCCTCGGTCGCCTCGGACCGGCGGCGAAACACGTCCGGAACGATTGACCGGCGGGGGAATTCGAATACGTGCTCCAGCGGATGAAACGCCGGCCCTCCTTCGTAGGCGGGCTTCAAATGAAACGAGTAGCCGGACAGTTCAATCCGCACGATATGTATTCGCGAACGGTCGAGAGCGGACCACGCCTTCTCAATCGCTTCCCTGCCTTCTCCGGCCGAGAACCGGCGCGTCGGAGCGCCGCTAAAGTCCGAGAGCCGGAGAAAATGATTCTGCGCATACAATTCAAATGAAGACTGCTGGGCCTGACTTATATCTCGAGCGAACATGGGCACGCCGCCATTAAAGCCGTCGATGTTTCTGGCCGGCCATGTATCGGCTTCCGGAACGCCCGGTAGAACGGGGTTTTGGTTCATCCGCATCAGAACATGATCCAACTCTGGATCCCCCCCGAGCGTCTCGCTAATTCCCGACGCGTACCGAACAGGCCCGAATACTTCAACCATGCGCTTCAGTCCGCCCGATCGGCTGGCGTCCGGAGTTCCCACATGAAAATTGAACTCCTTGAAGTCGTTCAGAAACCAGTCGAAGGCTTCCAATCTCGCACGCCAGAATTCCTCTCCGGTCTTCGCCGTCCGAAAATTTGGCTTCGGCCGCATTCGCGGCGCCGGTTCGTACATGCCGTTGTAGGCGAATTCTAACAGCCCGGCCCGGGCGCTCTCGGTCAGCTTATCCACGCGGTGGTCGGCGCCGTTCAGCGCCTGATACTGTTCGCTGGAAGCGCCCGAAAATGCGACGGTCAGCGCCGGTTTGATCGCTGGATAGCGGGACCGGATTCCGTTAACCGCCTCGAGCGCGCGATCGAGGCGGAGGCGGCTCAGTTCCATGTCGACATAGTCGTCCTGCGTGTGGAAGAGTTGGATGTACACGGGCATTCGGTCTGGCGGTGCGCCGTGAAGAAGACCTAGTGACGTGAGGGCGATATAAAGAAGATGACGTGGCATATGGATCAAAATGAAATCCGCATTGTAAATTGAAACTGGCGTGGGCTCCTGGCGGCGAAAATGCGGCCGAAATTGGCAGGCTCATCCGCGAATAGCTCAGGCAAACTAAAGTTTGTGCGATTCAACGTATTGAAGGCCTGGGCTTCCACCTGGATCTCGGTTCGTTCGCGCACCGGGATTCGCCTCGCCACCGATAGGTCCAGGCTGGCGAAAGACGGCCCCCGCACCACGTTCCGTCCCGATGAGCCGAAGGTGTAGCGCGGCGCTAGGGAGAAAGCCGCCGTGTTGAACCATCTTTCCGGCGCCGGATTGTCCAGCCGCGGATCTCCCGCAAGATTTGGGCGATCAGAGCCGAACGTGCCTCCGGTGTTGCCCGTATTGCTGTTATCGAATCGCAGAATCGGTGTGAACGGCTGGCCGCTTTGGAGCGCGGTGATGCCGCGGAACTCCGTGTGGCGCAGCAGCCAATGGCGGCCGGGCAAGCTGTACGTGTGGGCGATCACCGCACGGTGCGGAATGTCGAAGCTCGATAAACCCCTCTCGGCGCCAAAGTTCAGGCTATCCTGCGGAAAATTTTTGTCCGCCTTGTTGCCCAGAAACGCGGAAGCGTCGTCGATGGATTTCGACCACGTGTAGATAGTCCAAATGGAAAGGCTGCGCGTCCAGTTGTGGTTGTAAGTAGCCTGCAAGGATTGAAACGATGAATTGGCCCCGCTTTCGACGAGCAAAATTCCGCCGAAGGCCGGTGACGACCGGCGCGATTGTACGTCTCCCGCTCCTGGGCGGGGCTGGTTCAGGTTGCGGTTGCGAATCAGTTTGGTCCCCTTCGACGCCACATATGCCAGCGTGAACGCGCCCGACCCGCCAACGGTCCTTTGCACGCTTGTGTTCCAGCTTTGCAGATAAGCGCTACGCATGTCCGGGCTCAGGACATTCAAGGTCGCCGGAGGGGTAATTCCACCAGTCGTCGGAAACGGATTGTTTAGCGTTAACAGCGACGTCGCGGTAGGGAAAAAGACGCGCAAATTGAACTGTGGCGGATTGAAATACTGCGCCGTGTTCACCACCAGCATGCCCGCGTCATACGCGATTCCATATCCCCCCCGGACGACCCAACGCGGGCCGGCCATCCAGGCGAAGCCAACGCGCGGAGCGACATTATTTCGCGATGGTTGGATGCCGGATCGAGACACGTTGCCGGTGCCCACCTGGACTACCTTATTCGTCGCGAAGTCGAGTGTGGACATACGGTCGTTCGGATCCACCGGCGGCGTATTGTACTCATAACGCAGCCCCAAATTTAGCGTCAAACGTGGAGCGGCCTTCCAGTCGTCCTGAATATAGGCGTTATATGCCGTCGTGCGGAGATTCTGCGGATTGTCGGCCCGCGCCTGCAGACCGAACGATGGAAATCCCAGCAATACGTCGCTTAGACCGCTTCCGGATATTGCCCCCGAAAACGACAGCGATCCGCGCGTAAAGTAATCCAAAGTTCCTTCCAGGCTGGAGCGGCGTATCTCGCCTCCCAGGTTAAGCACATGCCTCCCGGCGATCCACGTAACGGCGTCGGTGATCTGCCACGTATTCGTAGTCCGAATAATTGGGATCGTGGTAGCGTCGCCCACGCGTGAGTACCCCGCGACGTCGAATGTCGGGTAACCTTGGTCCCGCGTACCGGAGGGCAGCCAGTCGACGCCCAGCAGCCGGTTGACATCTTTGTCCGCGTTCTCCGGCACGATTTCCCGGTGAAACCGGTTCAGCCCCGCCCGCAACACGTTGGTCACCGTCGGACGCAGAATCCGCTGGTAGCTCACCATGGCGTTATCTCCCGGGTCGTGAACCGTGTTGCCGAATCCCGGTATGGCGTTCGTGTCTTCCGCGTACGGCTCAAACAAATTATTCACGCCGTGGCTGTATCGGGCGGAGAACTGATCCCGGCCTGAAGCGTTGTAGTCCAAGCGGATATTGCCGAACGAACTGTTGTCGCGGTTCACCGGCTGGGGCAAGTAGTTGCCGGAATTGCCGGGACGGTTCGGAACCGGGAACAGCGCTACTATCCGTTGGCCGATCGGTGAAATCCGGCCGGCTGGAATGATGCAGTTGGGAAAGGGCTGCCGCGTGAATGGATCCAGAATCGTTCTTCCCGTGCCGGAGAAATCGCCGGAGCGCTCGGCGGCGCCGGGTACCGTTCCCAGCCGGCTGATGCCGCGCCGCTCGCGCAGGAAATCGGCGCTGCCAAAAAAGAACAGCCGATTGCGGATCACCGGGCCGCCGGCGCCAAATCCAAACTGGTTGCGGTTGTACTTCGGGTTTTCCGCGCCGTCGAAGAAGTTGCGGGCGTCCAGAACACGGTTCCTAAAATACTCGTATCCGAAGCCGTGAAATTCGTTTCCACCCCGCTGGGTGATCACATTCACCTGTCCGCCCGCGCTCCGGGCATATTGGGCGCTGAAATTGTTCGTCGAAATCTTGAACTCCTGGATGCTGTCCACCGAAGGCTGCAGAACGTACCGATTCACGTTCGGATCGTTATTGTCGATGCCGTCCAAAAGAAAATTGTTGAACTCCTCCCGGCCGCCATTGGCGTGCATCGCGAACGAGCCGCGCTGGGAAAGTTCTGAATCTTCTACCGGCGGCATCACGCCGGGAACCAATAGCGCCAACTGCAGAAAATCGCGACGGTTTAACGGCAGCTTTTGAATGCGCTCCCGGTCTATTACGGCGCTGATCTCCGACGTTTCGGTCTCTAGCCGAATCGAGGAGGACGTCACATCCACCGTTTCCTTTGCACCCTCAACTTGCAAATGGAAGTCAACCTTCAGCCGGGAATCCACCGCCACCGGCAACGCGGCAATTGTCGATTTGGCAAATCTCGGCGCTTCGGCCGTCAACCGATAGGTACCGGGGGACAAATTGGTAAAACGGTAAAGACCCGTGGAATCGCTTGTCGTCCGAAAAGTGGTGGATCGAGTGGAATCGCCGATAACGACAGCCGCTCCGTTCACCGCCAGACCGCCGCCGTCCAGAACGTAGCCGGAAACCGAAGCCGTAGTTAACTGTCCCCACGCTGGGCAAACGGCCATCGCTGCGAATACTAGTGACCGGAACGTCATCAATGGTGTCCTGTGTTTTTCAGATGAGAAGAGCGCGGGGATCGCTCGAATCGCCGCGCTCTTCATATTATAAATAGTCTGATATTCGTTAACGTCCGGTCGGCGTGGCCGAGGGCAAATTGGAATCGCACTTCGCCGTTCCGTTCAGGTTCAGTTCCTGCACTCGGAAATAGTACGTGGTTCCGTTGGTCAGACCCGTTGCCAGATAAGCGTTATTATTCCCCGGCACCGTCGCTAGCGTGGTGAACGGTCCGGCCTGGCTGGTCGCGCGAAGAATTTTATATCCGCCGGGCGGGTTGCCGGCGATCCACCGAAGTTGGACTTGTGTCGGCCGCGGGGTCGCGAGGATGGTAACGCAAGCGCACAGCGGGTCTCCGGCTGGGCGGACAACTATCTGGGCGCTGTCCGTGCTGGTCAGGTTCGGTTGTCCACTGCTCGGGTAGGAAGCCGCGGTGTTATCGGTCACTCGCAATTGGATCAGGTACGAGCCGGTCCCAAGTGCCGAAAAGTATCCCGTGACGTCCGGTTGCACGCCAAAAGCATCGCCAAACGAGCCGCCCGGAGGTAGATCCCAGGAGTACTCAATGATCGTGTTTGGCGGTTGCCCCGGTTCGGACAAACCTTGATCGGGGTTTGTGCTGCCGGACCCGTCCAGGACCCAAGGCGTGCGGCTTACGCAGAAACTATAAGGCCCGCCCGCTTCGGCTGTAGGCGCCAAGGGCGGCGTGCTCACCAGGATATTGAGGGATGTCGTGTTGGTAGCCGCCGATGCCGCGTCATCGGTAACCCGCAGCCGCACCGGATAGGTTCCCACCGCCGGAAACGATACCGGCGCGGTCACTCCGGAGACTTCGAACGTTCCGTTATTGTCCAGATCCCATTCCCACTTCACAATCTGCCTCGCGGCGTCCTGATGGAACGAATTCGCCCCGCTGCAGGTGATAGTCTGAAAAGCCACCGCCGGATTCGGCGAGCAGACGGCCACCGCCACGGGCGCGCCGGGTTCAACAATAGTCTGATTCAGCATAATAATCGCGTACGCGGTGAGAAACGGGAATTGGTCGCTAGAGTAACTCTGACCGGTCCAATATCCCGCCACATTCTGATCGTTCACCAAGGTGCGGGCCACACCGTTCGTGGGGTCGGTTCCTCCCGCAGTCGGCGCCTGCGCCGCATACCAGTCGATCGGCGTGCTGCCGGCCGTCGTCGACTGGAGCAATGTCAGCGGCTCCGCCAAGCCGTCGTTGTTGCTGTCGTGCAACAGCATCGCCTTCACGAAGGAAAACAAGCCATAATAGTAGGCTTTGATATTGACGGTAGCATTGCCGGTACTGGCGAAATTGTCCCGAATATACGTCTCCGCCCGTGTCCACTGCAGGTCGCCTCGGCCGCGGCCATTGTACGCAAGTTGCACCATGCCTGAAGGTGTCGTCGCGAATGGTCCCCATATCGGCGCGAAAGAGCTATCCCGGTATACATACGTCCCGTTGGATAACTGACTGTTCGTGGTCCAATCGCTGTTCCACAACTTCACCGCCGGCGGCGCCGGAAATCCGAAGGACCGTTGCGCGGGTAGCAGCCCGATCGCCGCCCACTGCGACGTCGAGTTGTCGTTTCCCGTCGAACTGATCCGGCAACTGTAATCCCACGCTCCGCCCAGCGTTCCCCCGTCGGACTGGCAGTACGCGTACCTGTCCACCATATCCTGCACGATCGACGCATATGTTCGACCCAGAATCCCGGGGTTGGCGCCGGCCGGCGCCTCGCCCGTCGTGGTCACCGCACTAGGCGTTCCCGTAGCGATGACCGCATCGATAAACTGGCCGAGTTGATACATTTCCGGATACTGTGGCCCCCCAGCCAACCCCACCGAGTATCCGTTGCCGTTCGTGTCGGCGTTGAACGTGCCCCTTGGGTTGGTTTGATTCGCCGGACTTCCAATTGAGTAGGATGATAGGCGCGTGAAAATGTGCTTCATGCTCCGTTGCACCGTTTCCGTGTAGGGATTGGCCGGATCGCCCGTTTCCTTGTGCCCGTTCACCAGGAAAGCATTGGTGTTGATCGCGGTTGACACGTAATAGCCTGAGCACGTAAAGGAACAGCCGCTTTCCCAGTTCCCCAAGTTCGCGACGCTCCGGTTCTGCGTCTTATGCAGCCACCACAGGCCTTCGTCGATCGCCCGATTCACCTCCACCGGCAACGATTGTGCCTTGATTGTCACAAAATAATTGGCGCTGGCCGCTTCGCTCGTCGTCGTGTTTCGTACCCGGAGTTGCGCCGTGAAAATGGCCCCCACCGCTCCTGTATAAACGTGGGTCGCTTCCAGCGCGTACCTGTTAGTAACCGATACATACGGCGTGGCCGCCGTGCCATCCCCAAAATCCCACGAATATTCATAAGTGGTTCCGCCACCGGTCTGCACATCCGAAGTACCCTTTAGAGTGATCGATTTGCCGGTCCAGGTGTCGTGTGGAATCAGCGGGTTACTTGCCACCCACGGAACGGTTTTCACGACCGGGGGAGCGGCTAGGGCTATTACCTGCCCCAACGCTGCAATCGCAATCGGACGGAGAAGGTTCAGCAATGAATGGACGCCTGAACTGATTAACACGTACGCCTCCTGGCTTGGCCTGCCGGGAGGCTGTCTAATCCCCCGGCCGGGATGCTAAAACTACGCCTTTGTTTTGCGGCCCCTCCAGTTACTTTCCCTGACGGCGCCGCACAATCTCGAAAACCGCTACTTCTCTCTCCTCCGCTGCTTCCATACTCTGAATCCGAGCCATGCCGCCGCCAGCGTTAACGGAACCATTTGAGACGGCTCCGGAATTTGGCTCCCGCCCCCGTTGATCGTCAGACTGGATGTGTAATAAACCGATAGACCGTCGTCGGGATCGGTCTGGAATAGATTGAACCCGCCCGGATTCGTTGTCGAAACGATCCAGGAAATCTTCGCGCTCTGCGTGGCCGGTACTATAAAATTCCATCCCATCACGACGGCGACGTCGGTGGGGTTATCGGAAAGGATCGCGCCATTCCGGAATGCAAGTCCGTCCGCCAAGCCAAGGATAAAATTCGCGTAAATATCGCCGGCATTCACCCCAAAACCGCTGTCATCGATTTCAAATAGTTGTCCGGCAGACGCACTCCCTATGTTGGTGATGCCGCCCGATTCGTCAAATGCGTTGTTGCCAGTCGCGTCCCCGAGTAAATCGAGATTAAAGAACAGTAAACCCTTATTGGATCCCACCGTGGATGTCGTGTACGTAATGGTACCTAAACCGGTGGTTAGGTTATAACCGCTGAAGTCCCAGCCGCCGGTGCATCCGGGACCGGCCACGGGACCGGGTCCGACTTTAGTCTCATTCACCCCGTTCACGTGACAGTACAACTCCTGCAGACTCCATGCGGCGCCGTGAGCATGCTGGGAAACGGCAAAGAACAACATTAACAGACCCGCTGTGGACCACAATCTAAAGCGTCCCATCCACTGTCTCCTTCTTGACCAACAAAACCATTTCGGTCACCTAATGTACGGCGGGAGTTCCCAGCGTTTCCGTATAGCCGGACACGCATAGTTATGTTAATCACCCGGAGTATAGCTCATGGCCTTACGCAAAACAAGTGTAAACTTAGTTGAAAACCATTAGAATAGTACTGTTGGTCCCCTCTCGAACCGCAGTGCCATGATAAAGAGGTGTCCTTCGCCGCCGAACTCGCCCAACTTCTCCCTCCGGACCTCCCCCATCGCGAAACCTGTATCGCCAAGGCGGCGCGCCATCTCGATCTGATCGTTGAAGTCAACCAGGTCATGAACCTGACACGCATCCTGAATCCGCGCGAGGCCGCCATTAAACACGTGCTTGATTCGGTCCTCCCGTGGCGCCTGTTCGAAGGCGCCGATCATGTCGTCGACGCTGGCACCGGCGCCGGCTTCCCCGGCATCCCGCTCTCCCTCGTCCTTCCCGGAACGGCCTTTTCCCTTCTCGATGCCACCCAGAAAAAGGCCCGTTTCGTCGAATCCGCCGTTACCGATCTCCAACTCGCTAACGTGCGGACCTTCCCCCACCGCGCCGAGGAATGGCTCCACCGTAACCCGGCCGACATCGTCACCGGACGCGCCATCGCCCCGCTGCACAAAGTCATCGTCGTATTCGCCGCGGCTCTGAAAGCCGGTACACGAGTGTTTTTATACAAAGGTCCGGATGCCGATTTTGAAATCGCCCAAGCCGCGCCGGAGGCCCGTAAACGCCGGATCGAGCTCAAAATAGTGAGCCGCTACGAACTCCCCGATTCGCTCGGTGCCCGCACGATTGTCGAGATGGTTCGCTCCTGAAGGGCGCTACCGAACCACCGCGCCCGCCACCGCGTTCGACACCGTCCGCAATAGCCGCCCCCCATCCTCTGCCGTTGGCCGCGTGGTCAAAATCACGGTCACTAACTGGCTCGCCGGATCGGCCCACGCCACCGTACCCGTCGCCCCAGAGTGCCCGAACGCCCGCGGCGAAACAAGGTCGCCGCAGTAAACCCACACCGGGCTCGTCGCCAACCCCCATCCCAGTCCCCACGGCTTACCGATTGCACCGTTCTGGTCGCTCGTCATTCGCGCTACCGTCCCTGGACTAAGCAGCCGCTTGCCGCCATACTCGCCCCCATTTAGGAACGCCTGCATAAGTATCGCCAAGTCCGTCGTCGTCGAATGCATGCCGCCCCACGGATGCCCCATGTCCCGCCAATATTCGGAGTTCGGTCCAAACCGGTCGACGTCCGGTCCCTCCCCCGTCTGGCACCGAACGGTATCGACAATCCGCCGCCCGCCCAATCCCAGCGACGAGTCCTTCATTCCCAGCACATCGAAAATCTCCTTCTTATGAAACTCCCGCAGCCGCTGCCCGGACACCCGCTCCACAATCTCGCCCGCCAGCAGCGTCCCCATGCTCTGGTAGCTGAAATCCGTCCGTGGTTTGTATAGCAGCGCGGTCGAAAACGTACCCTTCACGAACTCGCTCAACGGCGCATGCGCGCGCCGCAACTCGATGTTCTGTGGCAGCATATCGGGCAACCCCGACGTGTGTGTCAGCAAATCGCGCACGCGTATCAGCCCCCGGTCGCCGCCCTGCAACTCCGGCAAATAGCGCGATGCCTGATCGTCGAGCGATACCTGCCCGCGTTCCACCAGCACCATCAGCGCCACCGCGTTCACCGGCTTTGAAATGGAAGCCAGCAGGTACACCGCGTCCGGCTTCGCGCCAAAGCCCTCGTGCAGCACCACGCCGCCGTTTTTCACAACGATGATCGACGCCGCCGATACCCGCCCCGACTTCGTCTCCTCGGCTAACAACATCGATGCCCGCGCCAGACGCTCCTTCGACATCCCCACCGCCTCCGGTTCGCTGCGTTTCAATTGCCCCATCGAAACCAATCCCGCCAACAAACCTATCGCAACACGACGTCCCATACCTTCGTCCTCCCGTCCTTGCCCTTCGGCCCATCAACCGATAGCGTAACCACATACTCGCCCGGCTTTTCATAATTATGTAGAGGATGGCGCTCCGTCGATGTTTTCCCATCGCCAAACTCCCACCGCCATGACGTAACGGGCCCGTAAGTCGCATCCTGAAACGCCACCAGCCGCCGCTCCATATCCACCACTTGAAACGTCCAATCCGCCTCCACTGGCTTGCGTAGCGCGGACTCGATCGGCATCAGTCGGAACGCCACCAGGTCGGAGGCATTGCCGTACATCGAAGTCTTATGCGACAAGTTCCAGAATCCGCGATACTTCGTCCCCTTCTCATCGTCATAGTCCAAAACGGACCACGACATGCCGATCACCTTGTTCTCCCACAACTTACTCTCCACCGATCGCTCCGGCCCTTCGTACGCCGCATAGTCAAACGGCGTGATGTAAAACTCCAGAATCAATTTGCCGCTCTCGCCGGGCTTGAAATTGTAGTTATACGCGGCGTTGGCGTAGGGCAGGTTCTTGATCCACGGCTGGCACCCCCACACCATCGTCCAGTCTTTCCCGGCGGCGGGTGTAAAGATGTGATAGTTCTGCGCATGCACCCCATGAAACGTGAAGTGCGCCGCTTTCGGGTCGTACGCCTTCTCCGGATGCATCTGCTTTATGAACGGGCCACCCGAAAGGTCCCCGTCCACCACCAGCTCGAAAATGTCGTTGTGCAGATCCCGGTGGCGAAAGTCCCAATAATTGTCGGACGCTTCATATAGAAAATACAGTCGGTTCAACCCCTTCACCCACCCAACTTTTACTTTGACATCCAGGTCTTTCCGGTCCATCGGTGTATTATTCACCGTGTCCTTCAACTGGTCGATACCGATCGAATAGCTATCCGGCACCTTGGCCCAGTCATCGGTCTTTCCGTCGATTCGCGGAATCTGGTCCGCCGGAAACTGGAACACCCGGAACTCGATGCCCGGCCGCTCCAGGGCCAACAAAGGAACGGAAAGTAGAAGCCGCAATATCAGTCGCATATTCCCAAGAGTCTACCCGAAGCCTGACCCGCATCGACAACACCCGATTGGTGCGCCTACCGTGAACTACCGGGTAATCCAGTACGGGAAATTCCGGCACCGACGAGCGCTTGCCACGCCAGATGACGCGCTATGGGCTTGCCGGCAAGGAGCGCCATCATCATTTCCATTGCCGTACCTGCCGGAAGGAATTCGAGCTGAACGCCTGCCTGCCCAACGTGCAAAACCTGCCTGCCCAACGTGCAAAAACTGACGCCGCCGGGCTTTCAGGTCTCGGGATATGACCTGCCGCTGTACGGGGTCTGCCGGGATTGCTCTCCGGCGTGAGACAATGAACGCGTGAGCCAATAATAGTTTGGTGCCGGGCGGTTAGCTCAGCCGGTTAGAGCGCCTGCCTTACAAGCAGGAGGTCCACGGTTCAAGCCCGTGACCGCCCACCATATCCACTGTTGATTCCAAAAGAGTTCATCTAGTTCCAATCCCGCCGGTTCCCGCAAAATCCCTTCAACTGTGCCAAAACTGTGTCAAAACCCCTCAGTTTGGCGTCACTGTGCCAGAACCCGTCTCGTTTGCCTTGCGGTTCATCTTGGCCAGCGCTTCCCGCTTCATCTGTAGCTTCATCTGAGAATACTTCTTGAACACCTTCGCATCGCCCTGTCGGAGCAACTGCGTGACCCACTCGTCCGCCACGCCCCCGCCGCTGAGCCGGGTGGCGTAAGTTGAACGGAGATCGTAGAGCCGGAAGTAACCGACTTTCGCTCTTTTCAGCGTGAGGCTCCAGACCTTCTTGAACGACTTCTGGTAGCCATTCTCAGGAACCTCGCTCGGAAAGAGGTAAGGACCCGGGCCGGCAACCGCGATTTGGCTTCGAAGAGCTTCCACCGCGATGTCGGTAAGCGGAACCTCTGCCACACCAGTCGGAGTCTTGGAATCTGGAATCCAGATCGTTGCGTTCTCTAGATCAACTTGGTCCTTGCGCATGGGCGCTAGTTCCTTGTAGACCCGTAGTCCCGTCTCCGTTATGATGCGGATCACGTTGCGCAAGTAGTCTGGGGCATGGAACTCAATGTTCTGTTGCTCAGACCAGCTCATATAGTGCGGCCGAAAGAGGCCGACCAGCTTCGCCGGGAACTCCACGCCTGCGCAAGGATTGGCTGCCAGGAGTTTCTTGCGCACGCCGACGTTCAACATCCGGCGTAGCACCCGCAACTCCTGATGAACCGTTGAGGTTTTCAGGACTCCTTTCTCGACAGGTCCGTTCTTCGTCTGGACCACCACGCGTGCCTTCAGCCGCCTGCGAAGGTACGTCTCGATATATTCGGCGGTAAGATCGGCCAGCATCGTGGTCTCAAACATTGTTCTCAAATGCTTCAGCACGCGCTCGTTGACAGAATGAGTCTTCGGCGCGTGGAAGGGCGGTTTGGAGAAGTCCTCCAAGTAAATATCCGCCCATTGCCCAAACGTAGTCGCTCGCCCCCGGCGTATAGCGGGTAGCGTGTTGTCGTCGCGAGTCTGTAGGCGCTCTCGAAGGCACTTCTGTGCCTCCTGCCAGTCCTCCATGCCGCTCGATTCTCGCCGGCGGATGCCATTCCGATCCCGGTAGTGCATCCACCAAACCTTCGAGCCAGCACGTTTGTACAGTCCGCCATCATGCGTTATCGGTCTTGCCAATTCCCACCTCCTGTTTAAATGTTGCGCGGAAGGGCTCGAGATCCGATTTGAGAAACCGGATGTTCCGGCCCATCACGCGGAGATGGGGAATCTGCTTTCGCTCTACCCAAAGATACACCGTTTGAATACTGACCCCGAGGTAGGTTGCCGCCTCGCGAACGTTCAGCGGGAGTTCCTCACGAGCGAGGGCGAGACCGGGCGGCCTTTCGTGCCCGACCGCGATTTGGGGGAAATGTTGTCTCATGCCCTTTTGTACGGCATGTTTTCAATTCCACCAAGTGAGTTGGTCGGGCCCATTGCTTGCCGTCATCAGGAAGGAAGCGTCGACAGTCATCAGAAAAAGTGGAGTTTCTGATATATCCGCCGGGTAGGAAAGGCGGTCCCGACGGAAGAATTCATCGAAGGCATAGACCAGGCGCCCTTGAGTTGCTGGGGAACCACCCGCTGCTGGCGGAGGTGGGCATAGAAATCGAGCGTTTGGATTGCAGACGGACCGCATCATTGCCTGAGACAGCGCGGACCGGTGTTGGATCGTTCGATTCTTCTGTTCACATCCACGATCCGTACAACATGCCGGCACGAGGACATTGCCTCCTCCTGCGGGAAGGTCGCTCCGCACGGTCAGAGTGCGGTCACGAGTTCGATGGCTTTTTGCATCTGATTATCGATGCCGATCCCAAGCGCTTCAGTTGATATTTCAATCATGACGTCCGGAGTCACCCCAGTCCCTTCAACTGATTGCCCTTGCGGTGTATACCAGCCGAATACCGGGATCCGCAGCCAGTAGTTGCCGGCGAGGCGAAAATTACTGGCGCCGAGAACGTTACCAGGAGTCTTCACTCCAACGGTCGTCGCCAATCTGCTCTCCACAGCGAAATTAGCGACCATCTCCGCCGCGCTGTTCGTGTGCTCGTTCATCAGAATCACCACTCTGTTATGAAATGGCTGGGATCCGAGACCCTGAGTCAGGAGCATGATCGACTTGTCCTGGAATGCAAAGCGGCCAAGGGTACCAATAAGTTGTGCCCGGTTACCTGGGATTGGGACGCGAGCGAGACTGTTGATGTCATAGCCCGTTCGCAACCGCTGCGGTGTCACGCTGTGTCCTATGGCGACTCGCCCGGCACAGAGGTAGCTGGCCAGATGCGCAAAACCCATGCTCCCGCCGATGTTGCCTCGCAGGTCAATTATGAGTCGGTCCAGTCTCTGACGTTTCAAATCTTCCATGGATTTAGCAAGTGCACTTGAGAAGCGCATACCGAAAAGTCCGGGGAAAAACAGTACCTTCAAAAGGCCGATTCCAGGACCGGCCATCGAATGGGAGATACTCGTGGGCACCACAATGGGAGGCCTAGCTATCGACCCCTTTCGATGAGGAACGGTCACCACAATCTCACGAGACTCGCTCTTAGAGGCCGGGACAACCGTCAGACGGTGCGTAACGCCAATGCCGAAAGCCGGCATGTTTGGAAGAGTGTAGTCCACTCCGTCCACCGCAAGTAATATGTCTCCGGGAACGATCCCAGATTTCTGTGCCGGGCCATCTTCAAAGACATCCAGGAACATCCAGCGTTGTTCTCCCTGCCACGGCGCACTATGCAAGGTTGCATTGACCGTGTACTGTGGCATCAGTCGCGCTGGCTGTTCATGGTAAAAGCCGGTGTGGCTGCTCTTCAACTCCAGCAGGTGCTTTCGGACGCCATCTTCGAACGCGTCGATATCCAGAGTGAGCAACTCCGGCGCGTGATCTGCGATTCGCCTTGCCCATCCGCCATAGTCGATGCCGCCAACGTTGATGTGATGCTTCAGGACGCACTTCTTGATCTGATCCAAGATTTGAGAACGAAGTTCTGGGCTCAACGACATGGTGTCATTTCCCCCGTGCCTTCTGTGAGACACCTTCGGCAACTCCTTCAAACGTGAAACCGGCCCAGTAGTAGGGAATCGCATTACTGCCGAGTTCCGCGAGAATTTCGCGCTTCGCAGCGCGAAGGGCGGTTGCAGCTGAATTGTGTTCGGGGAAGTGCTTATAGAACCGTTTCATGAAAGAGAGTGAGGCTGAGTCGTCAATCGCCCACAGGGTCGAGACTACCCGCCGTGCCCCAGCCAGAAGAAATGCTCCTGATAGCGCCGATATCCCCTCCTGTCCTTGCAGGGTTCCGACGGCCGTCTCGCATGCGGACAAGACAACCAGTTCGGCATCAAGCTGCAGTTGGACAACTTCTGAAGCCTGCAAGATTCCATCCTCTCCCGCCTTCGAGTCCTTCAGCAGAATCAAAGCCGAGCGTTCGGGGTAGGTTTTGTTTGCCACACCGTGCACCGCCAAGTGAATGGTACGGTACTGGTCGAGTGCAGTTCGTTTGAACGCCGATTCCGTTGTTTTCTCGCCGGTCAACACGACATTTCGCTGGTCGCCAAGAGCCACAGCGGCCGCCAGCACCTCTTCTTTTGAAGACGGAAGATCGGCGAGTTTGCCACCCACATATCCGCGGGACGGGCTGAATTGGCCGCCCTCTCCGCTCCCATAAGGAACTCCTCCGACTGCGAGAAGCGGGCGAGGGACTAATGCACGGTTGGAAGCGCGTTGCGTCAACAGGTAAAAACTCGTGGCCGACGGCGCATAACCGACGGTCTTTGTCTCCAAAACGTATTGGCCGGAAGGGGCCACGAGAGCGTCAAAAGGGACTAGATGCAGTGGCCCGTCCCGAATCACCAGCAGATGCTCCATTTTTGTTGCTTCTGGTATCGGCCGAAGTAAGGCGTTATAAAGACTGCGGGCTTCGGTCGATGCCGGTTTTCGTTCGCGGACAGCTTTCAGATATGCGGTTACCAGCTTTTCGATTTGCTCTTTCCCTGGCAATGGAACAATGTGCGCTCCGGCTTGGGAGATGGCTAAGCAGTAGGAGCGAGGAGTAGCCACGACGTATTCCAGGACGATGGCTGAAGGTGCGAGACTCCGCTGAAATCGCGCGAGGCTGACGGGCTCTCGCAACTTGTTTCTCAGAATACTCAGACTTGGAGTGACCCATCGAGATTGCTCTGCCAAAAAGACTTCGTCGCCGATGCGTCGCACATCCTTGTCAGAGCGGGCGGACATCAGCTTCAGCCTAAGTCTTGCAATGGCTCGCTCTACACGCTCGGCTTCTTCGGGTCGGAACGAGCCAGCACCGAGAAGATCGGCGGAAACTCGCCCGCGGACTTGCTCGATGATTGCATAGGCTTGAGCCGGATTCTGAAGATGTTCAGCGACCAAGGAAAAGTGTTGCGCATAGAGCTCGCTAGCCTAGAGTTTTGCAGTTTTAAGCAGCAGCTTTGACCCATTCCATAAGGGGTTCAAGGATTTTCCGCGTGTGCGCATCCAGTCTGGGGTCGTCGAAAATCTTTTCCTGCCAGGTCGCCTGAC